>CALDMO010000014.1 GCA_937915375.1 uncultured Marvinbryantia sp. | reverse complement strand
GTCGCTGACCGTATTCTGGTGATTGAGGACGGACAGGTGGTGGATTTCAGATGAAGACAATACGCAGGATTGCATATAGCAATGACAAAAGGAACAGGACAAGAAGTATACTGATCATGATGGCAATCTGTCTGACCACGATGCTGCTTGTTATCATCAGTACTGTGGGAAATGGGGTAATTCATTTACAGAAAAGTCAGGCGGCAAGCTCATACGGAAGCAACTACGGCCTGTTTATCGCCGCAGATGGTACGCAATTAAAAGAAGTGGAACGCAGAGCTGAGATATCTGATATCGGCATCATGTGTACGGAGGGCATCCTGAAAGGAAATGAAAATGGCGGCTTTGTCAGTGCGGATGAAACGGTCAGGAAAATGCTTCCCTATAATCAGGAATATGTGTTGAAGGAAGGTACCTATCCGGAAAAGGCGCAGGAAATTGCCGCAGGACGCGCTTTCTTTGATGCAGTGGGATACCATGATGTAAAGGTCGGAGACACCGTAACATTGGAGTACCGTTCCGGCATGCAGTCGGAATACGCACCGGTGGAATTTACTGTCAGCGGGATTTTATATGACCGGGATGAATATACCATCGAGGCTTCCTATGTTGTATTCGGTTCGCAGGATTTTTATAATGAGCGTGTTGCGGAGGGTGACAGGCAATATAATATCTATTTTACCTTGAGCGATTCTGCAAATGTATCTATGAATAATGTTGCGCCTGTTATAAAAGAAATCGCGGATTCCTGCGGCATTGACCAGAAAAACGTGATCATCAATGACCTCTACCTGCAGTGGGTATTGCAGCCGAGCTATGAAATGATTGTGGTTTGTGGAACCCTGATCCTCGGAATCGTGCTATTTTCCGTTGTGGTCATTTATAATATCTTCCAGGTCGGGATCGCCCAGAAGGTTCAGGAGTACGGAAAAATCAAGGCGCTGGGTGCAACCAGAAAGCAGATGAAGCAGTTGATCTTTCGTGAGGGCATTCTTCTGGCGGTTCCTTCGATACCGCTGGGGCTGCTGTTTGGTTTCCTGATTGCAAAAGTCAGCTTCAACTGGCTGGTGGAGCAGGGAAATCTGGTATCGTCCGGAATCAAGAACCATCAGGTGCCTCTGTTTTCACTGACAATTATGCTCATCTGCATTTTTGTATCGTTTCTTACGGTCGTTTTGGCTCTGCGCAAACCCATGAAAATTGTTTCCCGGATTTCACCCATCGAAGCGACACGGTATCTTGACGGCTCCAAAACGCAAAAACAGGGCAGACGAAAAGGCAGAAAAGATGTCACCGTTTTCTCCATGGCAATGGCAAATGTGACAGGCAATCCGAAAAGAACCATTGCTACGATTCTTACCATGGGGCTTTCCTGTGTATTGTTTGTAATTATCTCTAATTATGTTGGGAATATTGACACGGAGCACGAGGCGCGGATTGCAATCAACCATGGACAATTTGAGTTGCAGCTGGATTATTCCCAGAATTATGATGAAGCCTATTCGGAGAATAATCTGGACACAATCCTACAGAACAACCCACTGAATGATTCTTTGATTAAAGAAATCAAATCCATCCGCGGTGTAACGGATGTACTGACGAGAGAAATCGTCTCTGCAGATTTGAACGGAACAAAATTTCCGGTTGCAATCGTAAATCAAGAGGATTTTGAAATGATGCGCGGGGATGGCGATATCGGTTCCATGGACTATGCACAGGCTGTCAAAAACGGGGATGTTTTCTTTGGCTGGTCCATGTGGATGGAAGCTGACGGGTATTCTGCGGGTGCACCGATTACATTCAACTTTGATAACGGAAGCGGAACCTATACCTATCATGGAAAAATCGCAGGCTCCTTTGTAAGCGCGGACACTTATCTGGTCATTCCGGAAGAAGTATATCGCTCTGTAAATCCGAAAGGGACATCTTATGGATACCTGTGGGTGGATTGTGCTAAAAAAGATGTGGCATCTGTAGAGCAAAGCTTGAATGACCTGCTCTCCGATACTTCTCATATCAAGCTGAACACCTATCACGCAGAATTGCAAACCGCAGAATACGCAAGCCGTATGATGAAGCTTGGCTGCTATCTGTTCATGGCAATTGTCGGTCTCATTGGGTTTATGAATCTGGCAAACACCATGATCATCAATATCACCACGAAGAAGCAGGAATACGGTGTGCTGCAAGCGGTAGGCATGACCAATAAGCAGTTGAATCTGAGCTTACAAATACAGGGCTTGATTTTTACGGTTGGCACCATCTGCGTCGCACTTGCTGCCGGTCTGCCCCTTGGCTATGCACTGTTTTCCTATGCGAAGCATAATGGGATTTTTGGAATGAACGTTTATCACGTTCCTCTTATCCCGATTCTTGTTATGATTCTTCTGGTTGGTATTCTACAAATTGTGCTTTCCTGTGTTTTAAGCAGTAATCTGAAAAAGGAAACGCTGGTAGAAAGAATAAGGTATCAGGGATAGCAAGTATTGCTGGGATATCCTCAGTATCATAGTGGCGATAACGAGTACAGCTATTGCAATTTACTTTGGGGAATGGATAAAATCAGTTATTCCTATAGATCTCATTATGTTGTTGCTACTGGTACATATGTTATGACTGCTTTCCCGGAAAGAAGCAAGACAAACAAAACGGTTTTAGTTTTAAAAACACCTAAAACTGATAGTAGTGTAAGAAAAGTGTTCTTGCCTAAAACAGTTTCATATCAATTAATCGAATGGAGAAAAGAGCAAGAGAAATTAAAGGATATTCTAGGAAGTGGGTATACAGATTATAATCTGGTAATGGCTACATCATATGGACTTTTATGACATCCTTTCTGCAATAGGTAAGCTGAATGTACAGCTGGAATAGCAACTGTCAACGAACCTTGACAGCCTGATAATTGCCCAAAACTCGTCATAGGGATTTTATGCCCTTTTTCTGACGAATTGAGAGAAGTTATGGCTGCATGGATCATTTTTTCAATTCATGGTGCAAGTTTTAGGTTAGAAATTGCTCCATGAATAATTCAGGTTCAATTCACTAAAAATGCAATACTGAAATTTTATCTAAAATTATATATCTGTTTTTGTATATTTTGTCATTTTGACATTGAATCAAAAAAACCTTATCATAAAAAGCAAGAATTATAACTATCAGAATTTGCTCCGTTTCTGACGGAGCAAATCATATGATGAATTTGTTATCAGAAGAAAAAAGCTTTCCACAAAAAATAGCAGAGGATATTATTGCACTTATTTTAGAAGAAAATTTACAGCCAGGAGATAAATTACCGAATGAAACCATTCTTTCTGAGCGTCTGAATGCAGGAAGGAGCTCTGCCCGGGAAGCCATGAAGCTTCTCGCATCCCGAAATATTGTTACGATCCGACAAGGCTCTGGTACCTATATCTCATCTTCCCCCGGAATGGTGGATCTGGTTTATAACCGTAAGCGGATTAAGATGACAGGAAAAGGAGATTTCACATGACATTACAGCAAATAAAATATTTTATCACTGTAGCTGAGTCCGGCTCCATCAGCGAAGCAGCTAAACGCCTGTTTACAGCTCAGTCAAGTATTTCCAGCGCTGTTAAGGAAATAGAAAATACATATGGAATTACTGCATTTATAAGAGAAAGCACAGGTGTGCATCTAACCAGAAGCGGCGAGGAACTTTTGATTGAATTTAAGGGAATTTTAAGCCGGCTTGACTATCTGGATGAAAAATTTAATGGTTCTCCAAAACGGCCTTTAGGTTTGTCTGTTTCTGCCCAGCACCATATTTGTGGCATGGCCTCTTTTGTTTCGGTCATCAACAGATTAAATGAAAACTATGGTTCTTATCACTGCGGCTTTTATGAATGCCGTACATCTGAAGTACTGGATCGTGTAGAACGGGGACTTGACGATTTGGGAATTATTTTTTTCACAGAACACAGCAAGGGACAGATGATCCAGGAATTAAGAAATCGTGGTATTATTTTTAATCACATTGTTTATCAGACAGCTCACGCTTACCTGTGCCAAAATCATCCACTTGCCAATAACACAGAAATTAATATTGAAGAAATAATACAATACCCTTTTATTTCTTATGATCGTTCACCTGACACCAATCCTGCTTATACCGATCTTATCATTCCTAATTATCAGGTAAAAAAAATAATCCATGTTTCCGACCGGGCTGCATCTTATTCTGCTATGCGTTATTGCCATGGTTTTGCTATTGGAAGCGGCTACAGATCTTTTGACGATCATTACAGTGACATTATTTCTCTTCCTGTCAAAAATGGAGTCCGCCTTGAAATAGGATGGATTTTCCGGCAAAAACATATTCTTTCTGATACAGCCAGCCAGTTTGTAGAACTTTTAATGCAGAACGAGGCGATTTCTCTGTAAAATACCTTTCTTGATATAGCGAAAAAAGCGATGGCTTCCCATCGCTTTTTGTTATGTTCGCAGAAATTACCTCTTATGCTATATTTACTACGTAAATTACTGCGCACCTGTGCAGAAAAAAAGGAAGGAGTTTCTTATATGGAAAAACTAAAGATTGTCATTAAAAAGTACTGGAAAATTTACCTTGCCGCTCTGGTTATTTCCGTAATCTGCGATTTGATCGGAACACTCAAACTCAACATTGGCATTGGTACACTTACTCTGTTTCCAATGGTATTTGCCGTCATATTCGGAGGGCTTTTAGGACCGGACATTTTTAAATTATTCAAAAGTGATGAATGTAAAATAGGCGGAAGTCTGGTTCTTGTGGTTTTGGCACCTTTTATGGCAAAAATGGGCATTTCTTCTGGTGCAAACCTTGCGAAACTGGTTTCAGTCGGCCCTGCATTGCTTCTTCAGGAATTTGGAAATCTTGGAACAATCCTCTTATCTATGCCGCTTGCATTACTTCTTGGTTTAAAAAAGGAATCTATTGGTGCATGTTACTCAATTAACCGTGATTCAAACCTTGGATTAACTACCGACATTTTTGGACCAGATGCTCCAGAAACAAAAGGAACTTTTGCCGTTTATATCGTAGGTTCTGTAATCGGAACTGTATTTATCAGTATTCTTGCAAGCGTTGTAGCTTCCTGGAATATTTTCGATCCTATCGCTCTTGGTATGGCCAGTGGAGTAGGAAGTGGATCCATGATGACAGCTGCAGCCGGAACATTAGGAGAAATATACCCACAGCAGGCTGAAAATATTATGATCATGGGCGGTGCCAGTGATATGCTGACCGGTATTACCGGAATTTACATGGGCACTTTCGTAGGTCTTCCTCTTGCCAAAAAATTATATGCATTTTTAGAGCCTAAAATCGGACGCAAAAAAAATCAGGAGGTTAAATAAATGGTCAGAAAGTACTTCGTACAGCAGCTGGGACTGCTTCTTATGGTATCTGTTGTTATAATACTTACAAATGTAATTGGCTATAAAATGCCCGTAGGAGATTCTATTATTGGTGTTCTTTTACTGAGTGCCATTTCTCTCGTTGGTCTTACTATAAGTAATTTTATGAGCCGTTTTGTCAAGCTTCCATCCATGATATACGTGTCCCTTCTTGGACTGCTTCTTGCATGCCCTGTTTCACCGGTAAAAGATATCATAGTTGAAACAACAACTCCTGTTGCATTTTTAGCTCCTGCTACTGCACTGGGTGTATTTGCCGGTATTTCTCTCGGAAAAGATTTAAAAGAGTTTGCAAAAATGGGATGGAAACTGGTATTGATCACTTTATTTGTAATTACCGGAACCTTTATATTCTCAGCGCTTGTTGCAGACGTTGTTTTGAAAATAACAGGAGCCATTTAACAATCATATGAGATAAAATGAGGTAGATTATGGAAAATTATGACATTTTAATCAAAAACTGCCAGGTTTTGAATCCTGATATGAGAATTTCATCCACCTGTTCAGTAGGAATCAAAGACTCTTGGATTAAAAAAATCGGTTCAGCAGATGAATTTGCTGATAGTACTGCCACGGAAACACTTGATGGAAAAGGCAAGCTTGTTATGCCAGGTCTGATAGACGGTCATACTCATACCTGTCAGCAGCTTCTAAGAGGTCGTGTTGCCGATGAATACCCTATGGTATGGACTCGTTTTCTGGTTCCTTTTGAAAGCAATCTTCTCCCGGAAGATTCTTACGTCAGTGGACAATTAGCATGTCTGGAAATGATCAAAAATGGAACCACTGCTTTTGCTGATTCCGGTGGTGTACATATGGAACGTGTGGCTGATGCCGTTATTGAATCCGGTATGAGGGCAGCAATAGCAAAATCCACAATGGATATGGGTAATGCAATTACAGGTGCAATGAAAGAAACTGCTGATGAAGCTATGGAGCATACAAAAGAGCTGTATAAGAAATATCAGGGAGCTGGCGATGGACGTGTGGATATCTGGTTTGCTATTCGTCAGGTGATGACCTGTTCCAGAGAGCTCATTGCCATGGTAGGTGATTATGCCAAAGAACTTCATACAGGTATTCATGCACATTTATGCGAACATAAAGATGAAGTCAGCTTTTGCCTGCAAAATTATCAAAAACGTCCTGCTGAATTTTTAGATGAAATGGGAATTCTTGGACCAAATCTTCTGACCGCACACAATGTTATGCTGTCTGAACATGATATTGCGTTGATGGCAGAACGAGGTGTAAAAATGATCCATTGTCCAAGAGCCAATCTGTCAAATCATGGATTCCCGAAAGCTCCTCAGATTCTCGAATCTGGTGCAAGTGTTGGTTTAGGCTGTGATGGAGCAGCTCCTTCTAATCTGGATATTTTTGATGAAATGAAAGCTCTGCGTTATTCTATGATAGCCTATTGGGGACTTCCTTCTTTTAATCCGGTCGTCATGACCTGTCCTACACTTTTGAAAATGGCTTCTCAGGGTGGGGCAAATGCAATCGGACATGGTGATATTCTGGGATCTGTAGAAGAAGGAAAGAAAGCAGATTTGATTCTTGTAAACATTGAGCAGCCACATATTACACCAACTCAGAATCTTGTAAACACCATCGTGGATGCTGCAAATGGACATGACGTAATGGATTCAATCATCAACGGAAAGCTTGTTATGAAAAACCGTGAAGTACTTACTTTAGATGAAGAGCGAATTCGTTTTGAAGCTACACAGCATATGAATGAAATCATAAAGAGAGCTTACTAAAAAAACAGGTAATTATTTCAAAATTTATTAGAGCCTGATGGAATGGGAGATTTCCATCAGGCTCTTTTCTATGTGTGCAGAGCATGGCACTAATCTTGCTGGTGTAAGTCCAGTCACGGGTATTTACCGCCAAGTGTAGCGAACCACAAGTCGGTGCCAGTAATGGTATGGATGAAGGAAGTGGTGTAGCAAAGTTCTTGAGCCTACGAACAGAAACTTGATAAGGCAATTAGGTGGGTAGTTCTGGGTTTGATTCCCGGTGGGAACGCTGATAAGAGTACATGAAGATGTGTTAATATTTTTACATATTTTCATGTGCTCTTTTATTAATTGGAGAGATAAAACCACACGCAAAGACGGTAAAGTAAACCTTCAAAAAGAAATTAAAATCATTTATAATGAATAACATAAAAAACATGATTATGGAATGGTTTTTTATTTAATTGACAATTTGAAAAGATTAGAGCATTTATGAAATGATGTGAGCGATACGTTGTGGCTGATGATTTAAGCTTGAAATAGTATAAAAGGTGGGGTGAGACAGAATGGTTAAGATCCGGTGCGTGGTAGAACGTATTACCTATCAGAATCCTGAGAATGGGTATTCTGTCTTAAAGTGCGCTGTTAAGAATTATAATGAACTGGTGACAGTTGTTGGTAATCTTCTGGATGCGAATGTCGGATCAGTTCTTCTGATCGATGGCAATTGGAAGGTGGATGCGAAGTACGGCAGACAATTCCTGGCAGAAAGCTGGGAGGAGACGATGCCGGCAACTGTTTTTGGTATTGAGAAATATCTTGGTTCCGGCCTCATCAAGGGTGTGGGACCGAAGTTTGCCAAGAAGATTGTGCAGCAGTTTGGCACGGATACACTGGAGATCATTGAGACTGATGTGCAGAGACTTCTGGAGGTTCCCGGTATCGGAAAGAAACGTGTCGATAAGATTGCGGAGAGTTGGGAACGTCAAAAAGAAATCAAGAATGTCATGCTTTTCCTGCAGGATCACGGTGTCAGCACCGCATTTGCTGCGAAAATCTATCGCCAGTATGGCAATGAGAGTATTCCGAAGGTGAAGGAGAATCCATTTCGTCTGGCTGATGATATCTGGGGTATTGGCTTCAAGACTGCTGACAGCATTGCTACAAAACTTGGTATTGGAAAAGAAGCATTTATCCGTCTGCGAAGCGGTATTATGTACACCTTAAGTGAGCTGGCAGATGAAGGACATGTTTATGCGGAACGTGCTCAGCTGATTAAGAAGGCCACAGAACTTCTAGAAGCGGAAGATACAAGTATCATTATGGCTATGGATCAGATGATTAAAGATGAGGAATTGATCCGAGAAAAGGTGATGGCCCTTCAGTTTACGGAAGGTGAAGTGGTTCCGGAAGATGCTGCAAAGGAAATTGCAAAGGAATGTATCTACCTGCCTCCGTTCTATTTTGCGGAAGTAGGCGTTGCAAATAAATTGAAAAAGCTGGCTGCGGAACCGGCGGCTGACAGACTCTGGATATCTCTTATGAAGGCCAGACAGAAGACCGGTAATCAGAATCTGTCTGTGGATGTAGATAAGATCCAGAAGTCTGTAAATATGGAATATGATGAGGTGCAGGTGGAGGTAATCCGCCGTGCGGCAACAGCCAAGGTTCTGGTGCTTACCGGTGGTCCCGGTACAGGAAAGACCACAACGACTCAGGGTATTATTGCTGCATACCGTACCTTTGGACTGAATATATTGTTGGCAGCACCGACAGGTCGAGCTGCCAAAAGAATGACGGAAGCCACTGGACTGGAGGCAAAGACCATCCATCGACTGCTGGAATTCAAGCCACCGGAAGGATATCAGAAAAATGAAGAGACGCCTTTAGAGGGTGATGTTCTGATTGTGGATGAGTGTTCCATGATCGATATTGTACTTATGAATGCTCTGATGAAAGCAATCCCTCCACATATGCGATTGATCCTTGTGGGAGATATTGACCAGCTTCCATCAGTAGGCGCAGGAAATGTGCTGCGTGATGTCATTGATTCTGAAGTATTTCCGGTTGTCCGTTTGACTAGAATTTTCCGACAGGCCCAGACCAGCCGAATCATCATGAACGCTCACAAGATTAATGCTGGTCAGATGCCGGATACTTCCAATGGAAAAAATACGGATTTCTTTTTCATGACTCAGGAGGATCCGGAAGAGGCAGTGAGGAAGATCGTCGATCTGGTGCAGAAGAATCTGCCAAGGTATTATAAGACACCTGTCAGTCAGATCCAGGTACTCACACCGATGCAGAGAGGTGTGGTTGGTGCTACCAACTTGAATATGGCACTACAGGAAGCTTTGAATCCTCAGGGAGATGGTCTTCGAAGAAGTGGATATGTCTACAGACCGAATGATAAGGTCATGCAGGTTAAGAATAATTATGATAAGGAAGTCTTTAATGGTGATATCGGAATCATTGAATCTGTGAATCTGCAGGATCGCACACTTCTTGTAAATTTTGATAATCGCAGCATTGAGTACGATGTCACCGAACTGGATGAATTGGTACATGCTTATGCCACCACTATTCATAAGGCGCAGGGATCCGAGTATCCGATTGTAGTTATGCCGGTTCTGATGAATCATTTTGTTATGTTGCAGAGAAATTTGGTCTATACCGGAATAACTCGAGCAAAGAAGATATTGGTTATGGTAGGCACCAAGAAAGCTTTAGCCTATGCCGTTCGAAATGTAACCGTGACCAAGAGAAATACTCTTCTGAAGGAACGACTTGTGGGAGTGGTTACAGCAAAGAAAACTGCGAAGGTATTATATCCGGAGTTTAGTGAGCGTAAGAGTGAGACTCTGATGGTGGTAGAAGAAAGAGCACCTTATGGAGGTAATTAATAAGATGAATGGGATTAAACTTGGCCGTTACCGCCATTTCAAAGGTAACGAATACGAAGTGATCGGTATCGCAAAGCACAGCGAGACCACAGAAGAAATGGTGGTATACCGGGCACTTTATGGAGAGCATGGTCTTTGGGTAAGGCCGGCTTCCATGTGGAATGAGACAGTTGAACGTGATGGAAAAGTATTTAGGCGCTTTACTTATATTGGAGAATAAAGACATGAACATACAGATTTTTGGCACGACAAAGTGCTTTGATACAAAGAAAGCCCAGCGTTATTTTAAAGAGAGAAATATCAAGGTGCAGTTTATCAACCTGAAGGAGAAATCCATGAGTAAGGGTGAACTGATATCCGTAATGCAGGCAGTCGGAGGCATGGATAAGCTCATTAATCCGAAGGCAAAAGAGCAGGATACGCTGGCGCTGATCAAATATATTGCAGACGAAGATAAGTTCGAAAAACTGTTAGAGAACCAGCAGGTGCTGATTACACCTGTAGTTCGTAACGGAAAACAGGCAACCGTAGGATATCAGCCAGATATCTGGAAGAATTGGAAGTAATTTGCCGTTTAATTGATTATCAGAATTACAGATCGAAAGGAGCCGGCATGGCAATTACAATCAATATTTATTATACAGGCACCAATGGAAGTGCCAGAAAATTTGCAGAAGAAATGGTCTCTACCGGTGTGGTGAAAGCGATTCGCGAAGAAGCCGGGAACCTGAAATATGATTATTTCTTCCCAATGGACGACGCGGAGACCGTTCTGCTGATCGACAGCTGGGAGAATCAGGAGGCTATTGATGTACATCATGGCTCGCCTATGATGGCAGAGATCATGAAATTACGAGAGAAATATGACCTACATATGCGAGTGGAAAGATATGTGACGGATGATGCCGGAGTTCCGAAGTCAGATCAGGCATTTATCAGGAATTAAGGATAGGAACTGGTATGATATATACAGAGATGGAGAATTATTAGGTGGAAATATTATGTGGACCTGCGAGAAATGTGGACGACAATTTAAAAAAACCAATCAGTCTCACTATTGTGGAGCAAAGCCGAAGACAATAGAGGAGTACATTCGGACACAGGATGAGGATAAACGACTGGATCTCTACACGATGCAGAATATTCTGAAAGAGTCCTTGCCGGAAACAACAGAAAAGATTTCCTGGAGTATGCCTACTTACTGGAAAGACCATAATATTTGCCATTTTGCCGCATCGAAGAAACATATTGGATTTTATCCGGGTCCGGATGCTGTAGCATTTTTTGCAGAAGAGCTTAATGGGAAGTATAAAACAGACAAAGGTACCATACGTATTCCGTATGGAAAAATTGATGCTGATCTGATTGGAAGAATTGCCAGATGGTGTTTGGAGACCGGAAATCATGCCTAAAAAGAAGAAAATGGATACTATAGAAAAGATTATTCGTAATACCACAGAGGAGAATCAGAGCAAGACAGACTGAACGAAGGCGTGGAGCACGAAATATTCTGTGCTTAAGACATATCAGTCTGAAGTTGATATTCCAGAGTATGCTGGAAGAATCCGTGCGATGTTTACTGAACTTCAGGAAAGATATGGTTACAGTGAACTGGATGTGATGCTAGTCTTGAAGGATATTCTTGCTCATGAATATATGGATAATCGTAAAAAATGATCAAAATATGTCGAAAAGTATCGACAAGGGGGAAAAATATCGATTTGCCTAGAGTGTGAAATTGGATTTTTACCTGATGATAAGAGATAGATTAATTACAAAGGAGCATCCTTGATAGAAAAGTAAAGGTTTGAAAACATTGATTCTATCAAGGATGCTCTTATTTTGATGTGGGTGAGTTAGAAAACCTTATTTCCAGACTGCCCATAAACTATAGTTCTGGGTTCGTTTCCCGGTGGGAACGTCAAATTACGGACAAAATGTGAAAATAGATATATCTTTGTAATTGACATTTCTCATGTGAGCGTGTATATTATAAATATAAAGATTAAACAATCTTTTAAACGTTATAATAATAGAAAGAGAGAGGTATTTAACATGAAAAAAACTTACAAAATTGAGGTAGATTGCGCGAACTGTGCGAATCTTATGGAAGATGCGGCGAAAAAGACGGCAGGTGTCGCAAATGCAACGGTAAACTTTATGACACAGAAGATGATTGTAGAGTTTGAGGAAGGCAAAGAGCCAAAGGCGGTTATGAAAGATGTATTGAAGGCTTGCAGAAAAGTAGAATCGGATTGTGAAATTGAATTTTAAAAAGTATTTCGGAGAATTTCGGATGTATAAAATAAGAAGGAGAAGAAGTTGTGAATAAAAAGCAAAAAAAGATGCTGACCAGGATTATCATTGCGACTGTTATGGTTATTGCATTGAACCTGATTCCAATAACAGGGATTATACAGTTGATTCTCTATTTAGCAGCTTATTTAATAATCGGTTATGATATTTTGAAAAAGGCTGGAAAAGGAATTCTCAATCGACGGGTTTTTGATGAAAATTTTTTGATGGCAGTTGCTACAGTCGGTGCATTTGTATTGGCAATCTATTCAGGAAGCGGAGACTATAATGAAGCAATTGCTGTTATGTTGTTTTATCAGATTGGAGAACTTTTTCAAAGCTACGCGGTTGGAAAGAGCCGCAAAAATATTAGTGCATTGATGGACATTCGTCCGGATTATGCGAATGTAGAACAGAATGGAAAATTAGAGAAAGTAGATCCGGATGAAGTAGAAATTGACAGTATTATTGTAGTGCAGCCGGGAGAAAAAGTTCCATTGGATGGTATCGTAATAGAAGGAGCTTCCAGTTTGAATACGAGCGCTTTGACGGGAGAGAGTCTGCCGCGTGATATCAAACAGGGAGATGAAATCATCAGTGGCTGTATCAACATGACAGGTGTTCTCAAAATAAAGACAACAAAAGAATTTGGGGAATCAACAGTATCAAAGATTTTGGAACTTGTGGAAAACTCCAGCTCCAGAAAATCGAAATCTGAGAACTTTATTTCTAAATTCGCCAAGGTTTATACTCCGGCAGTATGTTATGGCGCGTTAGCATTGGCAGTGCTGCCTCCACTGGTGCAGATGCTGTTTTTAGGGCAGACGGCGCAGTGGGGAGTATGGATTTATCGGGCACTTACGTTCCTTGTAATCAGTTGTCCTTGTGCTTTGGTTATCAGTATTCCGCTTAGTTTTTTTGCGGGGATCGGCGGAGCGAGCAAAGAAGGGGTTCTGATTAAAGGATCTAATTATATGGAAACTTTGTCGCAGGCGAAATATGTAGTATTTGATAAAACTGGAACTTTGACAAAAGGTGTGTTTGAAGTAAGCGCAATTCATCATAATGAAATGGAAGAACAGAGGTTGCTGGAATACGCGGCCTTGGCAGAATGTGCTTCCTCACATCCAATTAGTAAAAGTTTGCAGAAAGCATATGGAAAAGAAATTGACCGCAGCAGAGTTTCAGACATTCAGGAAATTAGCGGGCATGGAATCATTGCGAAAGTAGACGGACATGAAGTTGCTGCCGGAAACAGTAAGCTTATGAAGCAGTTGGGCGTGAAATATTACGATTGCCATAAGGTTGGAACAATTATCCATATGGCGGTTGATGGTTCTTATGCAGGTCATATTGTGATTTCCGATATTGTAAAGGAACATTCCAGAGAAGCCATTGCAAAGCTGAAAGATGCAGGTGTTAAGAAGACGGTAATGCTTACAGGAGACGCAAAGAGCGTTGCCGATCAAGTTGCGGAATCCCTGGGAATCGATATGGTATACAGTGAATTGCTTCCGGGCGATAAAGTAGAAAAAGTGGAAGAACTTCTTTCTAAAAAATCAGCGAAAGATAAACTGGTATTCGTAGGAGATGGAATTAACGATGCACCGGTATTAACACGCGCGGATATTGGAATCGCGATGGGTGCAATGGGGTCAGATGCGGCAATAGAAGCAGCTGATGTCGTTCTAATGGACGATGATCCATTAAAAATTTCCAAGGCGATTAATATTTCCAGAAAATGTCTTAGAATTGTATATCAGAATATTGTATTTGCACTGGTAATTAAATTTGCCTGCCTTGGACTTGGCGCAGTCGGAATTGCAAATATGTGGTTTGCAATCTTTGCAGATGTAGGTGTTATGATTATTGCAATTTTAAATGCGATCCGTGCGCTCAGAGTTCATAAATTATAAGAAAAAGAGAAGTTTCAGCGATATAAAAAAGCAATCTGTCCATGTTATATGGAACGGATTGTTTTTTTATGGTTTCATGAATAATTGTAAAATATGCAAGTGATTTATATAAATCTTTTTGGGTATTAAGAAAGGGTTAATTATGGGTGTCAGGTATAATTTCACAGGAAATATTCTGAAATTCTTTTCCAAGCTGTTCATTTAAAATCCTGTTTATATTCTGGATATTTTTTACAGATATCATATCTGTATCTGGGCGAAAGTAAATGGAAATCCACATTTTACGGCCGGTTCTGGCAATATCATAGAAAATAGGAGTAAAGGAATAGTCTTCTAAAATCTGATCAGATATTTCTTTGATTCTGTGAACAGTCTGCTGATCCGGTGAGAAAAGAAACAGTTCCCGGAAAGTTTCTATGAGCATTTTAATTGTTTCTGGAATCATAAAAAGCATAATCAGTATGGCAATGATCTGGTCAAAGTAAGGAGATAAATAAGCCAGGGAGGTATGCTGCAGCTGTACGGCAATGAAGAATGCAAAGGACATTCCAAGACTGTATGCCACATCCAATTTCCAGCCTAATATTTCCGCTTTTACCGTAGGAGAAGAAACTTTACGGCTCATGAATTTCATAATTAATAGGATTAAGAAACTGACAAGACCAAGAATCAGCTGAAATAAGGAAATCTGGCCTTTATTGATCTGACTGCCGCCTGAAAAAAGCCGTTCAATAACACTTGTTAAAACGCTGATGGTCACAGAGGTCAGCATAATGTTTTTGATTAAAATAAAAAAGGATTCCAGCTGAAAAAAACCATAGGGATGTTTTTCAGAAATCGGCTGATGAAATAAAGGAGTCAAAAATAAAAGTAAAATAATAAAAACAAGTTCAGAAGCATCATATAAGGCATCCATAAGTGTAGACTGGGAATGACTGTATATGGCATAGATTAATTCGGCAATGACAAAACCAACACCAGATAGAAAAGAAAGCAGTAAAATTTTCTTTTCTAGTAATTCTTCGGAACTTTTTTGTAAATCATGTTTCATGATAAAATCACCTTCTTTGTAATCGCTTTGTATTGTTTCCCGTAACTGGCAGTAAGAAAAAAGAGTAATTCCGGTATTTTAAGACGCGTATAAGAAAGAAGGACAGATTATTCATAAGGTTCGCTTTTATTTATGCAGGAAATATCCATGATCTGTTCGATCATATGATGAAGAACCTGTGCTTTTTTTGAATTACTGGCTTTATAATAGGTTTCCTTTCCTTCACGGTGAGATTCAATTAAATTACTTGAACGGAGTAAACGTAAATGATGAGCAACTGCAGGGCTGCTCATTTCCATCATAGAGGAAATGTTCATCACACATTCTTCGCAATGACATAAAATCCAGAAAATACGAATTCTGGTCGGGTCACTTAATTGTTTAAAGATATTTGCGGTAGTTTCAAAATTTTCAGTTTCAGGAATATGTTCTAGAAGCTGAGGCATGGATTGATTGTGCTGATGAGGCAATGTATACTGTTTCATAAAAATCTCCTTTCCAATGTTAAGTTTATCATAGAATGTCAAGTTTGAAAATATAGTTTGGAAAGATGATACGCAGCGATGATACGCAGAATGATAATTTTCAGGATTTCTCTGTTGACAGTCCAAACAGTAACAATATATGATAACTATACAGTAACTGTAATGTTAATAAGAGGGATAGCTATGAAAAAAGGGAATGTAAAACTGACAATTGCGCAATTCGCAAAGCTGCATAATGTAAATAAAAGAACACTGCATTATTATGACAGTATCGGATTGTTTTCACCTAACACCAAAGGAGAAAATGGATATAGATATTATGACCTGTCGCAAAGTATTGATTTTGAATATATACGGATGTTGAAAGAATTAAATGTGAGTATTGATGAAATACAGGATTATATCAATCAGCCTAATCAGAAAAAATTTATAGAGCTTGCAAATAAAAAAGAGAGAGAGCTGGAAATTCAGATAAAAAAATTAAAAAGTATTAAGCAGACGATTCAAACAAAAAGGGTTCAGGCGGAGCTTTGTGAAACCATAGAGAAATCTAAAATAGAGATGGTAGAATGTCGAAAGGAAAGGCTGTTAATTTTGCCTTATGACTTTTCGGAAGATATTTCTAACGCATTTTCTTATATGAAGGATTCATGGAGCTTGGAACAAATTCGGATGGGTGTTGGAGGAATGATTGCGGCCGAAAAGGTATTACAGAATAATTTTTCGAGTTATGACTGTATATATACGCCGGCATTAAGCAGTTCTTCTTCTAAACACACGTTTTATAAACCGGAAGGAATGTATATTTGCTATTATCATAAGGGTGAATGGGATACACTGCCCTTTGCATATCAAAATATCATTTCTTTCGCACAGAAAAATGGTTTAAAGCTGGTCGGATATGCATATGAAATAGGGCTTAATGAATTTGCTATATCAGAGGAGCAGGATTATATAACCAAAATTATGGTGAAAGCAGAATAAAACAGCCAGGATATCTGAAAAGATGTCCTGGCGTTTCAGTAAGATTTTAATAGTTATATCGATTTTTATATTTTATAAACATAAAACATGCTAATAAAATTGCTAATAATTCCGCGACTGGAGTGGCAAGCCATGCGCCTGTCACACCAAACAGCAACGGCAATAACAGCAGGCAGGCAACCATAAATACAAAAGAACGGGAAAAAGCAAGGACAGCTGAAATAATGCCATTGTTAAGAGCCGTAAACATTCCGCTGGAAAAGATATTAAATCCGATAAATAGTAATGCAATACTGCAAATTCTGTTTCCGGTAACGGCAAGATCAAAGACTGGGTTATCAGGTCTTGCAAAAACAGAAACCAGCGGTTTGGTGATGATCAGTGAAAGCGTAAGAGACATCACTGAGATTACAGCGATGATCTGCAGACTTTTTCGAATTAGTTTTTTCAGCTTTTCATGATTTTGTTCTCCATAATAATAGCTGATCATAGGAGCAACTCCGTAAGAATAGCCGCTGAATAAGGAACTGACAAACATTAGGATATACATGATGATTGTAATAGCGGCGACTCCGTCTTCTCCTACATAGTTTAACATGGTCCAGTTAAAAATCAGTGTTGTGATTCCTGTGACAAGTGCGGTTGCCATTTCGGAACAGCCATTGGAGATAGTTTTTGCCAAAACAGGTAAGTCAAAGTTTGGTTTCGTAAAATGAAGTAAATTATTTTTGTTGCTGAAAATAATAAAGCCTACGATTGCTGTGATGGAATATCCCAGTCCTGTTGCTATGGCAGCGCCGCTTGTTCCCATTCCGATTATTTTAATAAGAACATAATCCAGAACAATATTCACGATACCACCGGCAACCGAGCAAATAAAAGAGACAGATGATTTTCCGGATGCGATTAAGTACAGTGAAAAATTATTCATTAAAAGGATAGGGATCGTAAATAACAGATAATGTCCCAGGTAATTCTGTGAATAATGTAAAACCTCAGCAGAGATATTCATGTTTGAAAAAATCAGGTTCATACACAGGTATCCTACGAGGCACATAACAAGGCCGATAACAATATTTACAATAATTAAAAATGTAAAATTTTTATTCGCTTCCTGCGGCTTTTTTTCGCCTACTTTTTTCATAATAACGGCACTTCCGCCAGTGGCTAACATCGTAGAAATTGCCGTTACCAGTGAGATGATGGGTGCGGATAAATTGATGGCGGATAAAGCGTTTGTGCCAATTAAATTGGATACAAATAATCCGTCAACCATCGTATAAAAGGACATAAATAATGACATTGCAATGGTAGGCAGGGCAAATTTCATTATGTTTTTTAATGTAATGGGCTTTCGGTAAATATTTTGTTGTTCCATTTTCTTTCTCCTTGATTTTTTATTTCCTGAACATCATAAACTATACAGTAACTGTAATGTCAAGAAGGAAAAATTATTTGGAAAAAGAAAATCAAAAAAGGGTATTGAAATATAAAAATATGATTTAAAATAGATGAAAAGAAAGGTTGAAAGGATTAGGAAAATGATAACAATACGATATATGGAAATGACAGACAAGCCATTTTGGTATCGGCTGGATAAACATTTACCGGAATCAGAGTTTGAAAATAAAGTAGAAACGAAGCGAGGTTATGGAAAAATGCTTATGGAGCATTGGGAAGAGGATATGAAAAAACAGGGCTATGGTATGCTTTTAGTTTCTACACAGGTAGATGAAGATGCACAACACTTTTATCGGAAGCTGGGGTATCGGGACTGTGGAGGGCTGATTATTACGGTTCCTGAGTTTGCACAGCCGATGGAATTGTTTATGGAGAAGAAACTTTCTTAGAGTCATTTTACGGGAATGTATGGAAGAGGAAGGAATGTGACATGTCAGATATTACAAAAAGAGCATTGGAAGCATCCTTAAAAAAACTGCTGTTAAAAAAACCGGTTACGAAAATAACGATTAATGATATTGCGGAAGAATGCGGTGTTAATCGAGCAACTTTTTATTATCATTTTAAGGATATTTATGATTTGATCGAATGGTCCTGCGAGGAGGATTCGCGCAAAGCCGCAAATGGAAATACGACTTATGATACATGGGAACAGGGGTTTCTGAATATTTTTCATGCGATAGAAGAAAACAAACCGTTTATATTAAATGTCTACCGCCATGTGAGTCAGGAACAGATCATGCAATATTTGTACAGGGTTGTGTATCAGTTGATTATTAATGTTGTAGAGGAATGTGCACAGGGAATGAACGTCAGACAGGATGATAAAAAGTTTATTGCAGATTTCTATAAATTCGCATTTGTGGGAATGATGCTGGATTGGATCAGGCAGGATATGAAGCCTTCACCGGAAAAAATAGTTTCAAGATTAAGCAGTCTGATAGAAGGAGACGTTGTCCGTATGCTTGAGAAGTGTCAGATAGGTAAGGTTTATTAAAATATCAACAAAACAAGGGATTTGTTAGGAATACCAACAATAAAGTGCTGTTGTCGATTTTTTTGACAGCAGCACTTTATTGTTGTTTGTGAATTATTTTTTTTCGATGTATATTCAAAATATGTTTCAAGAAAATATATAAAATAAAAGCTTAGGAGGTATGATTATGTATTATGCAAGCGGAAATTATGAAGCATTTGCTCACCCGAAAAAGCCGGAGGGAGTAGAGCATAAGTCAGCCTATATTATTGGTACCGGACTGGCCGCGCTTACTGCAGCATGTTACCTCGTTCGTGACGGACAGATGCGTGGAGAGAGAATACATGTGTTTGAAAAAGATCCGATTCCGGGCGGTGCGTGTGATGGATTTGAATACCCGGGAGTAGGATATGTAATGCGCGGAGGACGTGAGATGGATAACCATTTTGAGGTAATGTGGGATCTGTTTCGTTCCATTCCTTCTATAGAAACAGAGGGAATTAGTGTATTAGATGAATACTATTGGCTGAATAAAGAAGATCCGAATTATTCTCTTTGCCGTGCTACGGTTAACTGCGGACAGGACGCCCATACGGATAAAAAATTTGCAGTTTCAGAAAAAGCCCAGATGGAAATTATGAAACTCTTTTTTACTCCGGATGAGGAATTATTTGATAAACGAATTGATGAATATTTTGACGAGGAAGTATTTGAGTCAAACTTTTGGTTGTATTGGCGTACGATGTTTGCGTTTGAAAACTGGCATAGCGCATTGGAGATGAAACGTTATATCAAAAGATATATTCATCATATCGGCGGTCTTCCTGATTTTACAGCATTACGGTTTACAAAGTACAATCAGTATGAGAGTATGATTCTCCCAATGATAAAATATCTGGAAAATGCCGGTGTGGTATTTCATTATAATACAAAAGTTGTGAATGTGGAATTTGATATTAAACCGGACAGAAAGCAGGCAACCCGTATAGAGATTATTGCGGATAATAAAACTGATTTTATTGATCTTACAGAAAACGATCTGGTATTTATTACGAATGGCGGTTGTGTGGAAAATTCATCAATGGGATCTCAGAATACACCTGCGCTTTATGATCCGGAAATTAAACCAGGCGGTGGTTGGGATATGTGGAAACGTATTGCTGCGCAAAGCTCTGATTTTGGAAATCCTGAAAAATTCTGCTATAACAGTGAGTTATGCAACTGGATGAGCGCTACTGTAGAAACGCTTGATCAGCGAATAATTCCTTATATTACAAATATCTGCAAGCGCAGTCCGTTTACAGGAAAAGTAGTTACAGGAGGTATTGTTACTGTAAAAGATTCCAGCTGGCTGTTAAGCTGGACGATTAACCGTCAGCCTCAGTTCCGTTCTCAGCCGAAGGATCATTGTCTTGTATGGGTTTATGCATTGTTTAATGACAAACCGGGTGATTACGTTAAAAAGCCTATGAGAGAATGCACAGGAAAAGAAATTTGTATGGAATGGCTGTATCATATTGGAGTGCCGGAAAATGAAATTGAGGAAATGGCGGAAAACAGCGCGAATACCGTTCCGGTTATGATGCCTTACATTGATGCTTTTTTCATGCCGCGTAATGATACAGACCGTCCGAAGATTGTACCTGATGGAGCAAAAAACTTTGCTTTTATTGGACAATTCGCGGAAACGGAGCGGGATACTATTTTTACAACAGAGTATTCTATGCGTACCGGAATGGAAGCAGTTTATACACTGCTGAATGTTGACCGCGGAGTGCCGGAAGTTTGGGGCAGTACGTATGACGTAAGAGATCTGCTAAATGCGGTTGTTAAATTACGTGATGGATCAGCGCTGACAGAAAAGAAGCTTGGATTAAAAGAAAGGATTGTTCTGACAAAGTTGCTGGATGCCATCAAAAATACAGATATTGAGAAATTATTGAAAGAATATCATGTTATCTGAGGATAAAAAGAGATTCGGTCAAAGACCCCTGCATTGTTTATGCATTGCAGGGGTATTTTTGGAAGACATTTAATGTTTTGTTAATAAATAAATACGCCGGATATGCTAAACTATAAAAAGAATATTTACAGGAGAGGCAAACCATGAGTGAGCGTATTTTAGTGGCGGATGACGAGCAGGAAATTGCGAATCTGATTGCGCTTTATTTACAAAATGAAAATTATGAGGTTATTCAGGTACATGATGGACTGCAGGCATTGGAATATGTAAAAACAGAAAAGCTGGATTTGGCTATTTTGGATGTTATGATGCCGGGGATGGATGGATTTTCGGTATGCCGGGAAATACGAAAGGAACATAATTATCCGGTGATCATGCTGACAGCGAAAGGGGAAGAAACAGATAAAATTAATGGTCTGACATTGGGGGCGGACGATTACATCACTAAGCCGTTTTTGCCGCTTGAGATGGTTGCCAGAGTGAAGGCGCAGCTGCGCCGGTACAAGCGATACAATGCCGGGATGCAGGAGGAAAGAGATATATTGGTGCATCACGGACTGGTTCTAAATAAGAGGACGCATCAGTGTACTCTGAATGAGAGAGAATTGTCTCTTACGCCGACAGAGTTTTCTATTTTACAGCTGCTGCTTGAGAAAAAAGGAGCGATTGTAAGTTCTGAGGAGATGTTCCATTACCTGTGGGGAGATGAATATTATAGCAAAAATAATAATACGATTACGGTCCATATCCGGCATTTGCGGGAGAAAATGGATGACTCCTTTGAAAACCCGAAATATATAAAAACGGTATGGGGGTGCGGATATAAAATTGAAAACTAATAGGAAAAAACTGTTGCTGCTTGCCCTAATCGCAGGCGGAGGAATTTTGCTTGCAGCAGGAGTGATCTATGTGGGTGATCAGTTGTTTAACGGAGTTTTTCGGGAATGGGTGATGAATACGATGATGATTACCTATGAACCGTCGTATAGTACTCTGGAGGACAGATGTATCATCACGGAGCCGGACTGGGGCATGATAAAATATTATGCAGTCTTGTTTTTAGCGGCAAATATTATTTTCTGGACAGTTATTGTTTTCCTGGCAATGCATTACCAGAAAAAACGGACGATTGAAGAAACGAGTGAGTTTATTCGCAGATATATGCTGAAAACAAATGCGGATGAAGAAGATTTTTCCGGAGAGTATGAGGCAATTTCTATGCGCATGGCGCAGATAAAGGCGGATATCCGGCGAAATGAGCAGACGTTAAAGGCGGAGGCGCAGCGCAAAAGTGACTTGATTGCGTATCTGGCGCATGATCTGAAAACTCCGCTGACATCTGTGATAGGGTACTTAAGTCTTTTAGAGGAAGTGCCGGATATGCCGCAGGAGCAAAGGATAAAATATACCGGTATCACGCTGGAAAAAGCGAAGCGATTGGAGCAGCTGATCAATGAATTTTTTGAGATTACACGTTACAATTTGCAGCAGATCATACTGGAAAAAGAGACGGTTGATCTGCATTATCTGCTGTTGCAGCTGACGGATGAGTTTTATCCGATCTTAAAGGAGCATAGAAATACGATCCGTTTGGAAGCGAGCGAAAATCTGATGATTTACGCTGATCCGGAAAAGCTGGCGCGCGTATTTAATAATATTTTGAAAAATGCGGTTGCTTATAGCTATCGGGATACAGAGATTGTGATTTCTGCGCAGGAAACAGATGAAAAGCTGCAGATTATTTTCTTGAATAAGGGAGCGACGATTCCTCCGCAGAAGCTGGAAACGATTTTTGAAAAATTTTTCCGTTTGGATGATGCTCGAACGACAAACAGCGGAGGTTCCGGTCTTGGGCTGGCAATTGCGAAAGAAATTGTCACGCTGCATCAGGGAACTATTACGGCAAAAAGTGAAAAAGAGGAAACTTCATTTATTGTCACACTTCCGGTGACGCATTAGGAAAATCTTAGGAATTGAACAATTGAATATTAAAATATGGGAATCTCCCGCTCTGTATAATTAAGACAGAACGGGGGATTTTTATGTTATAGAAAAGCTGCGGGCAGGAATCTTTTTTTGCAGTTAAACGGGATGAGGGGAGAAGTGATAGGGATGAAAAACAGAACCTTAGGGATGGAAATGCGGGGCGGAACGAATGTACGGATCAGAAAAAGAAGGGCTGCCAAAAGAAGAAAAAAGGCGGGGGTAATCCTGGCGCTTTGTGCGTTTCTTTGTATGGGCAGTTATGTGTATATGAAACAGATCCGGGCGGCAGAGGAAACAAAGATGTATAAAACAGAGGACGTGCTGGTAGGAGTTTCCGAAATATACGGAGAAGGAACGTTTTCGGAAGGCGAGGATTTGCATGATACTGGAAGCAGGAATGATATCTTGGAAAGAATCAACAGCCCGAACGCGATTCTTCTTGATGTACAGAGTGGTCAGGTCCTTGCGGAAAAGGACGCTGCAGAAAGAATTTATCCGGCATCTATGACGAAAATTATGACAGCTGTTCTGGCTTTGGAAAGGATAGAAAATTTGGACGAGTACGTGGTGCTTTCGAATGAAGATTTTCAGAATTTATATGAACAGGAAGCATCGATGGCAGGATTTCAGCCGGGAGAAGAAGTTACCTATCGTGATCTTTTATACGGCATTATTTTGCCGTCTGGGGCGGAATGCTGTCTTGCGGTAGCAAACAGGATTGCCGGTTCAGAGGAAGCTTTTGCAGAGCTGATGAATGAGAAGGCACAGGCACTTGGAATGAAACATACACATTTTACAAACTGTACAGGGTTAGAAGGGGCTGAACATGTGTCAACCGTAGAGGATATTGCTGTGCTCTTAAAATATGCAATTCAGAATCCACAGTTTTATGAGATTCTTACCAGCGGGTTTTATTCTGTCGCACCTACCAATATGCATCCGGAAGGTTTTACCTTTTACAGTACGGTAACGGAAAATCTGGACAGTATGCGGGTAAACGGAGGAAGTTTACTGGGAGGGAAAACCGGATATACGGAGGATGCGGGGCTTTGCCTGGCAAGTATTGCGAAGATTTATGAGAAGGAATATATTCTGGTGACGGCAGGAGCAGACGGGGAACCAGGGTACCGGGCGGCTCATTTAATGGATGCAATTTCGGTATATGGTAGAATCGGATGACAATATAAAGGATGTTTTGAAAATAAATAAGGACGGCATTTCCGATTTAAAAGGAAATGCCGCCGCAGATTTACAATCCCGAAAGCGGGATTTTTTAGTATTAATGACAATGACCGCCGCAGGAATGACCATCGCTGTGGTCTCCGCAGCCATGGCTGCCGCAGGAGCCATCGTGGTGCTGCTCGTCGTGATGACTGCAGGTAACATCCGGATTATATGTTAAAGTGCCGGCAAGGAATGCTTCTACAGCTTTGTCTGCGTCTCCGGAGACACCGCCGTACAGTTTAATGCCTGCTTCATCCAGAGCAGCGCGTGCTCCGCCGCCAATACCGCCGCAGATCAGAGTGTCTGCATGGAGGTTATTTAAAACGCCAGCCAGCGCACCGTGTCCGCTGCCATTGGTGCTCACTACTTCGGAAGAGATGATTTTACCGTCTTCTACTTCATATACTTTGAAGGTTTCGGTATGACCGAAGTGCTGAAAAATTTGTCCGTTTTCATAAGTAACTGCGATTTTCATGATAGTTTCTCCTTTCGAATGGATATTGTTGTGAAAAAATTTCTATCTACTTAAGTATTATACGCCCTTTATTGGGGATGTCAATGAATTGACAATCGCCTTAAATATTACTATACTGAAACCAGAAAAGGAGGAATCCATATGGAATTTTCGGAATTTTTTCCTCACATCTGGGAAAAACTGACGCCTGCGCAGCAGGATAAAATAAAAAGCGCAAGTGCGCGGCGCATGGTAAAAAAGGGAACGATCCTTCATAACGGTTCGATGGACTGTATGGGACTTTTATTGATCCAGTCCGGACAGCTGCGAGCCTATATTTTGTCGGAGGAAGGACGGCAGATCACGATTTATCGTTTATTTGAGAGAGATCTCTGTTTGCTGTCGGCTTCCTGTATTATGAGAAATATTCAGTTTGATATTACGATTGAAGCGGAGAAGGATTCTGAAATCTGGGTTGTTCAGCCGGGAGTTTATAAATCTTTGATGGAAGAATCTGCCGCGATTGCAAATTATACAAATGATATTATGAGCAGCCATTTTTCAGAAGTGATGTGGCTGATAGAGCAGGTAATGTGGAAAAGCTTTGATAAGCGGTTGGCTGCTTTCCTGCTTGAGGAAGCGGCCCTTGAAGAAACCGCTTCCCTTACAATTACACATGAAAAGATTGCCAATCACCTTGGTACGGCGCGTGAGGTTGTAACACGGATGCTGCGTTATTTTCAGAGTGAAGGTATGGTACATCTGACGCGCGGTATAGTAGAAATTACCGATGAAAAACGGCTTCGGAAGCTGCAGGAATAATCAGATTACAGTAATTCCAGAATCTGTGCTTTCGGTTTTGCTCCCAGAGAGGTATTGACTACCTTTCCGTCTTTGATGACAATCATAGTCGGGATGCTGGAAACGTTAAAAGCTGCTGCAAGTTCCTGTTCTTCGTCTACGTTTACTTTACATACTTTGATATCTGTGCGTTCATCGGCGATTTCATCAAGGATCGGACCGACCATGCGGCATGGTCCGCACCAGCTTGCCCAGAAATCAACCAGAACCGGTTTATCGCTGTTCATTACTTCTTCCTGAAAAGTTGCTTTTGTTATTTTAAGAGCTGACATAATTGTTTCCTCCTTGTGTCTTCTTTATTATTTTTACTGTTTATGCTGTTATTATAACAGAGATTTTGAAAAGTTCTGTGATTTTGTCACGTTCTTGCCAGGCCGTCTACACGCAGAACAATGCCGGTGATATAGGATGCGTCATCCGAGGCCAGAAAAGAAAAGGCTTTTGCGATATCTTTTGGCTGACCGAGACGGCGAAGCGGAATTTGTGCAATCAGCGGATCGATTACTTCCTTTGGTACAGCTTTCATCATATCTGTTTCTGTGATACCTGGAGCAACAGCATTTACACGGATTCCTTTCGGACCAAGTTCACGTGCGAGCGATATAGTAAAATTATCTACGGCTGCTTTTGAGGTTGGATAGGAAAATCCGGAAGGCTGTCCATATGCGCTGACCATGGAAGAAGTATTTAAGATGACGCCGTATCCTTGTTTTTCCATATGTGCAGCAGCTGCTTTGGATGCAGTAAATACACCTTTTATATTTAGATTTATTACTTTATCGAAAAGCTCCTCTGTGTAATCGGAAAATGGTGTTCTGTCTGAAACTCCTGCATTATTGATGAGAATATCAATGTGGCCGTATTTTTCGGCAATTTTTTTAAATGCTTCCTGTACTTCAGCGAGATTGCCTAGGTTTGGACTGATGCCGGAAATATCAGCGTTCGGATATTCTGTTTTTAATTTGGAAACGGCATCTGCCGCTGTTTTTTCTGAGCTGGCGGTAAGAATGACAGTAGCACCTTCTTTTATAAATTCACGAACAGTTGCGTATCCGATACCGCGGCTTCCGCCGGTGATGATTGCGACTTTATCTTTTAATCTCATATAGAATACCTCCTGTGTTTTGTTTTTATTATTTAATTATGATAATAGAATAACATCTTTTTGAAAAATTATCTGTGATAAAATCACATTTTTAGGTGAAATAACTTCGTGATGTTCTTACATTTTTGATTCATTTGGAAATCCGGTGGGAAGAGAATGAGAATAAAAAATAGCCGCCTCATTTCGAGACGGCTGTATCAGGCTTATCCTTCTATGGAAATATGGGTGTCTGCTTCTATAGCAGGCGCCTTTTTTTCCAGCTTCGGAACACAGATTTTTAAAACTCCGTTTTCATAGGATGCACGTACATCTTCCTGTTTTAATTCATCGCCTACATAGAAAGATCTGCTCATAGCGCCTGCGTATCTTTCACGACGGATAAATTTACCATTGTTTTGATCCTGTTCATTTTGATCCAGGCCTTTGGCAGCTGTGATCATCAGGTATCCGTTTTTCAGTTCCAAGGAAAGATCTTCTTTTTTAAATCCAGGCAAATCAATATCTACTTCGTAATGATTGTCATGTTCTCTGACATCTGTTTTCATCATGCCGACACCATGATGTCCATACAGTTTTTTCTGTGCTTTCTGAATTTCTCTGTCATCAAAAGCAGGGAATGCAAAAAAGTCATCAAAGAAATCATCAAATAAACTTTCACCCAAAATACTCGGTCTTAACATAAGTCATCGCTCCTTTTCCTGTAAGAAATAGATTATTATTTACTGGAACAGGGGATGCCCGGAAGAGAAGGAATGTTTGATTTCTTTTCTTTCGATCTCCTTTGTTCTGACTATGTTATAACACTAAAATTAGCACTCGTCAATAGAGAGTGCTAACAAAAAGTGTGAAAAAATTGTGAATTCCAGGAGGAATTTTTATTGGAAAATAAAAGAGCAGGCTTGTATTCAACGGTGCTTATGATAAAATAAACAGTAATCATTAATGGGGAAGTATTGTGTGTTCAGCATGTACAGGGTTTACGATACGTTACAGAGGGAGAGAAAATGACGGAGATACTAATAAAAGCAGTTAGCTTTTTGATGGTTATTGTATTGGGATATGTATTGAAATGTATTGGCTTTTTTAAGAAAGACGATTATCGCCTGATCACAAAAATTGTACTTAATGTTACGCTTCCGGCGGCAATTATTGTAAATTTTTCGGCTACGCAGATGCCATTATCTTTGTTGCTGGTTGTGTTTCTGGGATTTGGAGCAAACATTGTAATGATTTTATCGGCGCGGATCGGAAGCAGAAAAATGTCCCTGACGATGCAGAAGTTTCGCATGATAAATTATTCTGCCTATAGTATAGGATGTTTTTCGCTGCCGTTTATCCAGAATTTTCTTGGACCGACCGGAGTTGTGACGACATCGCTTTTTGATGCGGGGAACACGTTGATGTGCTGTGGAGGAACCTATGCGCTCTGCACAGAACTTGATCGAGGTGGTTCCGGAAACAATAAAAAAACCGGGATTTTTGTTCAAATCAAAAATGTGCTCGCAACGGCAATGAAATCCGTACCGCTGATTACAAGCGTAATTATGCTGACACTTTCTGTATTGCATATAAAAACTCCGGCTCCGGTACTGACACTGGCGGGAATGATTGCGAACGCGAATGCATTTTTGGCAACATTTATGATAGGCATGATGTTTGAACTGCATCTTGTTGCAGAGGAACGAAAAGAAATGGTGCGTCTTCTGGTATTTCGATATGGATGCAGTGCATTGATTGCGGCAGTGTTTTATTTTTTGCTTCCGTTTTCAGAAGAAATTCGTCAGACATTGACACTGCTGGCATTTTCTCCGATGTCTGCATCTTCTTTGATTTTTACGGACCGTCTGAATTGTGATACAGAGCTTTCGAGTGCATGTAATTCTCTTTCCATTGTTATTAGTCTGGCGGTCATGACGGTGTTGGTAATGATGTTTCAGCTGTAGCTTGTAATAATAAAAAGGCAATATATGATAAGAAAATACCGGTCGTCTGACTGGTATTTTTTGGTGAAAAGTTTATAATAAAGAAACAAAATTGCGGGATTTTATAAGGAAAAGGAGAGGGTAACATGATAAAAAATAAGGTGCCGTCACATCGTCTGGCAAAATGTGTGCTGAGAGTGATGAATCAGGAAGGAAAGCCGTTGGCAGATACAGTGCTTTCTCTGAAACAGACAAACCATGAATTTCTATTTGGCTGCGGAGCGTTTGATGTAGTGCCTTATGCTACAGAAATGTCGAATGAGCGTTTGCCGTTTACACATGCACCTTTGGAAAACAGAGATTTTTTAAAAGAACGTGTGGAAAAATGGCTTGATTTGTATAATTATGGAACACTGCCGTTTTATTGGGGAAATTTTGAACCGGAAGAGGGAAAACCGGAGACGGTAAGCCGTATGAATGCTGCAAAATTTTTGCAGGAGCGCGGTGTAAAGGCGAAGGGGCATCCTTTATGCTGGCATACGCAGTGCGCGAAATGGCTGATGGAGTATGACAATAAGACGATTCTGAAAAAACAGCTGGAGCGCATTCATCGCGATGTAACGCAGTTTAAGGGTGTGATCGACATGTGGGATGTCATCAATGAAGTGGTGATTATGCCGATTTTTGATAAATATGATAACGCGATTACCCGTATCTGTAATGATCTGGGCAGAGTTGGTCTTGTGAAAGAAGTATTTGCAGCTGCAAAAGAGGCAAATCCGGAAGGTATTTTCCTGATCAATGATTTTAATTTGTCAACCTCTTACGAAATTCTGATTGATGGCTGCTTGAATGCAGGTGTGCCAATTAATGCGATTGGTATTCAAACGCATCAGCATCAGGGGTATATGGGTGCTGAAAAATTGTATGAAATTCTGAAACGCTATGAGCATTTTGGGCTGCCGCTGCATTTTACGGAGAATACATTGATTTCCGGAGATATTATGCCGTCTTATATTGAAGACCTTAATGACTGGCAGGTAGATGAATGGCCGTCCACACCGGAAGGTGAAGAACGTCAGATGCGGGAATGGGAAGAAATGTATCGTATTTTGTTTGCACATCCACAGGTGGAAGCTGTGACTGGCTGGGATTTTGCAGACGGAGCCTGGTTGGGAGCGCCAAGCGGTGTGATCCGTAAGGACAATTCTGTGAAACCGGTTTATAACAAGCTGAAAGAGATGATTAAGGACGAATGGTGGACAGATTGTGAAATCCGCACGGACGCAAATGGATGTGTGGAAATAGAAGGCGTGCGCGGGGATTATGAGGTGCGTACAGGCGAAAAATGTATACCGCTGAAATTGGAAAAAGAAATGCCGGCGGAAGTGATTGTGAGGGTATAGACAAAGTAATACGAATAAAAATAATTTAATAATTTTTTAAAATGCAGCTGGCACAGAATGTGTTAGCTGCATTTTGTCTGTTTTAGAGAAGATTTTTATAATTTAGTATATTCTAGTAAAAACTCCATGTGGTCGCGCGACCACAACTTCTGGAATTGATACAAAGTACTTATTTTATTATTATGAATATGTAAAAAATATAGAAATTCTTCAAATAATAACGTTTTTTGAAAGGAAATTGTGCAAAGCGTCTTTGCTTCGGATGAAACAGCAGTGCTTTTATATATGCAGAAGTTTTGATGGACGGAAGAGTTTTAGTTATTCTAGTAGAAGGAGCATATATGGTAACCAGAAAAGATATTGCCCAAAAAGCAAACGTATCAATTTCCGTTGTTTCCAGGGCTTTAAATAACAGTGGTTATGTGGAAGCAGAGAAAAAAAAGAGAATTTTAGAGATTGCAGAAGAGTTGAATTATCATCCGAATCCGGTAGCAATGTCTCTGATGGAACGCAGAACAAAACAGATTATGTTTTACTGCAAGGATTTGAAAAATGCCTTTAATATTGAAGTATATGAGGGAATGTTGGAAGAGGCAAAGAAATACGGATATATGGTAGTTATTCATGGCAATCTGGATTTTGAAAGTGTAAAAAATATGATGGTAGACGGTTTGATTCTTACAAATGAAGAAGTGACTGCCAGATATTTAGAAGATGTAGGAAGTCACTATTATTTGCCGGTTGTTACTGCTTCGTATGGATCTCCGACTTCATTTAAAAAATCAGTGCCAATGATAGAATGTGATTTGTTTGAAGGATGTACGATGCTTCTACAATATTTGTGGGATAGGGATCATCGAAAGATTGCGATGATTTCACCTTATGAATTTAAGGCACCGAATGCCAGAACATACGCTTGGCGTGAGTTTATGAAATATGAATTGAAGGATCAGTTGAAAGAGTATTACTTTGGGATTGACCGCAGAAGTTTGGCAAATGATGAAAGGATTTATCGTTTTCCAGAAGAAGCAGAAGGATCAGATCCGTCAACGACATCAGAAAATTATTTTGAAAAAGGAATGCTGGCAGCAGAATTGTTTACAGAACAAAAATGCGATGCAACAGCAGTAATTGCATTTAATGATGAGATGGCGTTGGGATTTTATAAAAAGATGCGTTTGTTGGGATACCAAATTCCGAAAAATGTTTCTGTAGTTGGATTTGATGGAATTTATGCTAGGAGATATACGGATCAGTTGCTTACAACTTTATCATTAAGCCCAAGATTACAGGGGGCAAAATGTGTGGAAGTATTGATGAATATTCTGATTGAAAAAAAGTATAAACATATCACTCGGATTCCTTTAAAAATTTTAGAGGGAGAAACCGTCCGGGACTTAAGAAGATGAAAAAGCTGCAAAAGATGGGATGCAGTTTGAGTAATAAAAACATATTTATTTTAAGGAGGAACAAATTTATGAAAGCAAAACGTGTTCTGGCTCTTGCAATGACAACAGCAATGGCAGCTTCTCTCATGACGGGAATGACCGTTCATGCAGAAGAAGGATCGGAAGAAATTTCCGGTTTGATTGAAGTAGGCGGATGGCCGTCTGGTGATGATGGTTTTGAGGCGGCTCTGGACGGATTTTATGAGCTGTATCCGAATGTAGAAGTAGAATTTGTATTTCAGGATACAACCGCACATCATCAGGCACTGCAGACATCTTTGGCAGCAGGCGATGGAGCACCGGATGTAGCAATGGTGGAGGGCGCTTATATTGCACAGTATAAAGACAGCCCGGCATTGACCAATCTTTATGATTTTGGTGTAGAGGAATTAAAAGATGATTTTGTAGAATTTAAGTGGGATCAGGCAGTTTCTTCCGATGGAAGCAGGATGGTAGCTCTTCCGTGGGATTTGGGTCCGACACTGTTTTACTATCGTACAGATGTATTTGAAGAAGTAGGACTTCCGACAGATCCAAAGGAAGTAGAAGAATTGATGAGCACATGGGATGGCGTTCTGGAAGTAGCGGAAAAGGTTTCTATTCCTGGACAGAGATGGTTCCTGCCGTCAGCAGCATATCCGTATCAGTGGCTGTTTATTAACCGTGATTACTATGATGACGATCTGAACCTGATTCTGGAAAGAGAAGGAGATCTTGAGTGTTTGGAAGCATGTCTGAAAATTCGTGAAAATGGTTGGGATATGAACGTAGATATGTGGAGTCCGGAAGCATATGCAGCCTATGCGAACGGAAGCTGCGTATGTGTGGCGTCTGGTTCCTGGTTCTCCGGATTCTTTAAAACAGATATTGACCCGGATGGAGCAGGTCATTGGGGAGCAACAAAGCTTCCGGCAGGGATGGCTCCGACAAACTGGGGCGGTTCTTTCCTTGTGATTCCGGAACAGTCTGATAATAAAGAAGCGGCTTGGGCATTTGTAAAATATATGATGGCTACAACAGAGGCTCAGAATACAATGTTTGGTGCAATCGACTACTTCCCGGCATACAAACCGGCTTGGGATGCAGCACCGGAATTGTATACAGACCCGGATGATTATTTCGGAGGACAGGCACCGAATGCGATTGCAACAGAAATTGCAGGACAGGTTCCGGTAGTAAATAATACAATTATGGATGTTACAGCAGAAGGTTGTCTGTACAGCTCCTTTAATGCAGGCGCTGATGCAGGAGAAACTCCGGAACAGATCCGTGAAAGACTGGCAGCTGATATCGAAGCAGCAACAGCTGAATTAAGAGAACAGCAGATCCAGATTCTGAAGGATGCAGGTGTTTGGGAAGAATAAAAGGCTTTTCATCTTGAAGGTTAAAGCCAGACGGAAGTGGCCGGATAGAAATATCCGGCTATTTCTATATAGAAAGAACACATATAATATGCATTTTTATCAAAAATAATAAGAAAGGGTGAATACGCTTGAAAGTGAAGAAAAAAGGTTTTCTTGCAACACTGAAAAAGAACAGAGTGGCATATGTGTATATTGCTCCATTTTACATCCTGTTTTCAATTTTTGGTCTGTTTCCAATGATAGCCGGATTTTTCCTGAGCTTTTTCCGTTGGGACGGCATGAGTGCCATGCATTTTTTGGGGTTGACCAATTATATAAATCTCTTTAAAGATGTCCTGTTCTGGAAAGCGCTGGGAAATACACTGTTTATAGGTATTATTGCGCATATTCCGATTCTTCTCGGAGGTCTGGTGCTGGCATATATTTTGAATTCCAAGTTGGTAAAAGGCCAGAACATTTTTAAAACGATTTACTTTATGCCGATGGTAACAAGCGCTGTTGCAATCACTATTATTTTTCAAAATCTGTTTGGAAACAACTATGGTTTGATTAACTGGGTGCTGAGTCTGTTTGGAGAAAAACCAATTAACTGGCTGGCCGGAGACGGAAGTCTGATTAAAGTAGCGGTTATCGTGATGTTTGCATGGAAATGGATTGGCTGGAATATGGTTATTTATCTGGCCGGTATGCAGGGAATTAGTAACGATATTTATGAGGCGGCGAGAATTGACGGTGCTTCAAACAGCAGAATTGTATTTTCTATCGTTATTCCTCTGTTAAAACCGATTATTCTCTTTACATTGATTCAGTCCAGCATTGGTATGTTTAACTTGTTTACAGAACCGTTTGTGCTTACGAACAGCAGTTGGGGCGGCGGTGTAAATAACGGCGGTCTGACACTGATGATGTATCTGCTGAATAAGGCGCCGCAGGGTGGTACTGCATATGGCTATGCGTCTGCAATTGCCTATGTAATTACAATTATGATAGTGATTATTTCCATTTTCCTGAATAAGGTAATGGCTGAAAAAGATACTACGAAGAAAAGGAGGGCAAAATAAATGAAAACATTATTGTTACTCATTCTGATTACTGCGGTTGTATTGATTGTGCTTGCAAAGATACATCCGGCAGGAAAGAAAATTTCCCTCTATGTGGTTCTTTTGATGATTGCTTTTATTATGTTGCTGCCGTTTTACATGATGTTTGTTATGTCAACGCTGGCAACAAATGAGATTTATTCATTTCCGCCAAAGCTGTTTTTCGGAACGAATCTGGTGGAGAACTTTAAAAACATGGTAGATGCGGTTAACTTGCCGCGTGCGTTTATTAACAGCTGTATTGTTACGTTTTCGCATGTAATTCTGTGCTTGTTTTTCTGCTCAATTGGTGGTTATGCATTTTCCGTATATGATTTTCCGGGAAAGAAACAGTTATTCGGAATCCTGCTGGGAACTATGATGATTCCGGCAACGGCTGGTATTATTCCGTGGTTTATCATGATGAGCCGTTTCGGATGGCTGAATGATTTTAAGGCATTGATCATTCCGAGCTGCGCAAATGCATTTGGTATCTTCTGGATGCGACAGTATTGTCAGAATAATGTACCGAAATCTCTGATGGAAGCAGCACGTATCGATGGTTGCAGTGAATGGACAATTTTCTTCCGTGTAATTGCGCCGATTCTGAAACCGGCATATGCGTCTCTTGGAATTATGCAGTTCGTAAATGTTTGGAATGAGTTTATGCAGTCGCTGTTGATTTTAAGAAGAGATAAATATTATACGCTGCCGTTGCTGCTGCGTTCAATGGTATCTGACCGTGGAACGGATTACGGCGCGCTGATGTTAGCAAGTACCTGCGCGGTATTGCCGCTTTTGATCTGTTTCTTGTGTGCATCAAAATTCTTTATGGATGGACTGACAGCAGGTGCGGTAAAAGAATAGTTTTAATATGTGTACTTGATAAGAAAATTAAAAAGTGCTTAAATAGCTTTAAGAACCTATTTTTATGGGAGGGTATGACAAATGAGTGCGATTTTAGATGGAAACAGGCTGGTTCTTGGAACCTGCTATTATCCGGAACACTGGCCGGAAACGATGTGGAAAGAAGACTTGGAACGAATGCTGGAGGCTGGCATTGAGGTGATCCGTATCGCGGAATTTGCATGGAGCAAGGTAGAGCCGACAGAGGGAAATTATACCTATGAATTTTTCGATCGTTTTCTGGATGTAGTAGAAGAAACTGCTATGAAAGTGATTTTCTGTACACCGACAGCAACGCCGCCGGCCTGGCTGACAGAAAAATATCCGGAGGTATTAAATGCGGATCAGAGCGGCATTTTATACCGTCATGGTACAAGAAGACACTATAATTATAATTCTCCGGTATATCAGAAATTCTCTAAGGAAATTACGGAGAAGTTTGCTGAGCATTACGCAAAGCGTCCATGTATCATTGGCTGGCAGCTGGATAATGAGATCAACTGTGAGAAAGATGTATTTTATTCTGAGAGCGATCACAAGGCATTTCGCGTATACTTAAAAGACAGATATGGTACGTTGGATGCATTGAATGATGCCTGGGGAACAACCTTCTGGAATCAGACATACACAGATTGGGAGGAGATTCACGCACCGCGCAGAACGTACAGTGACTCTACGAACCCACATGAGGTGTTGGACTATCTGAGATTTGTTTCTGTGAGTGCCAGAGGCTTTGCAAAGGATCAGAGTGATATTCTGAGAAAGTACATTAAGCCGGGGGATTTTATCACTACAAATGGTATGTTCGGTCATTTGGATAATCATAAGATGACAGAGGAAAGTCTGGATTTTTATACGTATGATTCTTACCCGAATTTTGCCTACTGTCTGGACGCCTATAAGGATAAGAATGATCTTAATGATCGCAAATGGAGCCGAAATCTGTCCGAAGTGCGTTCTGTTTCTCCGATTTTTGGTATTATGGAACAGCAGTCCGGCGCAAACGGCTGGAACACACGTATGGAAGCGCCGACACCGAGACCAGGACAGCTGACGCTCTGGACGATGCAGTCTATTGCGCATGGCGCGGATTATGTGAGCTATTTCCGCTGGAGAACGTGTACATTTGGCACGGAAATCTACTGGCATGGTATTCTGGATTATTCCAGCCGTGAAAACCGACGCATCCGTGAGGTACGTGACGTACATAAAAAACTGCAGGGAATGAAAGAAGTGGCAGGCGCGCGTTATCAGGCGCAGGTCGGCATCCTGAAAGATTACGATAATGTTTTTGATGCGGAAATTGACGTATGGCATGGCAGGGTGGATTCTGCCAGTGCAAAGGCATTTTTTGCGGCAGGTCAGAGAACACATACACCGATGGATTTCGTATATCTGACAGAAAATCAGACACTGGAAAATCTTAGAAAATATAAAGTGTTGATCTACCCGCATGCAACGATTATGACAGAAGAACGCGCAGCACTCTTAAAAGAGTATGTGGCAACAGGCGGTACGCTGGTGATCGGATGCAGAAGCGGTTATAAGAATATTTCCGGTAAATGTGTGATGGATAAACTGCCGGGACTGCTCGCAGAGCTGACTGGAACAGATATTCCGGAATATTCTTTTATTGCTCCAGATGCGGGCACTGTGACGGTTGACTGGGACGGAACCGAATTTGAAGCAAGTGTATTTGCGGATCTTTTGGAGGCAGCAGGCGAGCAGGCACAGGTGAAAGGCACATATACTTCAGACTATTATGCGGGCTGCGGCGCTCTGGTGGAAAATACGTATGGCGCTGGAAAAGCATATTATTATGGAAGTGCGTGGAACGAAAAATCTGCGGAAATCTTTCTGGAAAAGCTGGGCGTGCTTTCTCCATACAAAGATATTGTGGAAGTTCCATCTACTTGTGAAATTGCAGTGCGCGAAAAGAACGGTATAAAATATCTGTTTATTTTAAATTATATGACAGAACCGGCGGAGATCGTACTGAAAAAAGACGGTACAGATCTGTATACTGGCAAGACGGTCAGCGGCAGGTTTACATTGGAGAAATACGGTACAATCGTACTCAAACTTTCCTGAGAAAAGGGTATATGTAAAATGGATAAAAGCGGGGCTGCTCAAAAAATGAGCGGCTCCGTTTTTCTTCTATGGTAATAGGAAAGTTTTATTTTCTTATATCACAAAAAGTTCTGTATTATAGGGGTTGTAATTTGAATGTGGATTACAACTTATGACATATAAAGCAGAAAACAGAAAATTGAAAAAATATTTTAATTTCTACTTGTAAAACGTCAGAACTATTGGTATCATAAGTGATATGAATGGAAAGCTTTTATGTGTGAATGAATCAGAGCGTTAGGGGAGATTTTTATGAAAAAGGGGAATCTGTTTTTGTCACTGCTTACAGCAGCGGCAATATCTTTTAGTGCTGTTTCAGCGCCTGTTCTTGCGGAAGAGGAGCAGATGCAGGAGCAACAAATATCAGAAACAGAGGCGGAACACTCGTCCGGCTACTATCTGGAAACTCAGTCAAACAATATAAAAAATTGGCCGCAGGGAGCGGCGGTAAACGCAGAAGCGGCGATTGTTATGGATGCCGATACCGGAGCTATTCTGTATGCAAAAAACATTGATCAGAAAGAATATCCGGCTAGCATTACCAAGATCATGACAACGCTTTTGGCATTGGAAAAGGGAAATTTAAAGGATACGGTAAAGTTTTCTGAGTATGCGGTTTACAGCATTGAGTACAACAGCTCTCATCTTGGAATGACAGAGGGAGAAGAACTGACGTTGGAACAGTGTCTGTATGGGATTATGCTCGCTTCGGCCAATGAGGTTTCTAATGCGGTTGCGGAGCATATCGGCGGTGATGTGGAAACTTTTGTGAAAATGATGAATGAGCGGGCAAAACAGTTGGGATGTACCGGTACGCATTTTGTGAATCCGCATGGCTTACATGACGATAACCATTATGTGACGGCGCGGGATATGGCGCTGATCAGCCGGAAAGCATTTAATAACAAGATGTTCCGCAAGATTATAAAGACCGTTGAGTATCATTTTCCGGAAACGAATCTGGTTGATGAAAAACGCTATTTTATTAATCATCATAAAATGATTTCCGAGGAGGGAATGATTTATGAAGATGTGATCGGCGGAAAAACCGGTTTTACCGATCAGGCGCAGAACACACTGGTTACGATGGCAAAAAGAGGCAATCAGCGTCTGATTACAGTGGTTTTAAAGGCACCTGGGCTGTATGTTTCCTATGATGATACAAAGATTCTGCTCGATTACGGTTTTGATAGTTTTGATAATGTGGAGCTTTCAACTGCAAACGCAGCGGATATTCAGATTGTGGGGATTGAGGACAAGACTGAGCTTCAGAACATCCGTCAGGCAGATTTTCAGTCCGGTCCGATTTCTATAGAAGAAACAGTTAAAGTAACGGTTCCTCAGGGTGTAGATGAGTCGGCGATTGTAAAAACAATGGACTTTGGTAAAAATACATTGTCTTATTCTTATGAAGGGCAATTGCTTGGCAGCGTTCCATTTAGTTACAGCGGTGAATGGACAGAACCGGAAAGCGAGACACAGGCGGTTGCAACCGTGGCGGAGACGGATGCAGAAACGGAAGAGCAAGGCGAGAGTGTATTGGAAAATGTAAAAGGCTTTTTTGCAGCGATTGTCGGTGGAATTGGATCTCTGTATCAGAAAATGGATGTATTCATTAAAGAGAATACAGTGATTGCGGTAATTATCGGCGCGGTATTACTTTTGATTTTTGTTCCGCTTCTTTTAGTAGCGATTAATCGTCATAGAAAATATATACGGCTGATGGAGCTTCGTCATAAAGAAATGGAGCAGCGCCGTCGGTTGGAAGAAGAGATTGAGAAAAAATCAGCAGCACAGATAGAAGCAGAACTCCGTGCGGAGGAATTGCAGATACAGCTGGATAAGGAAAAGAAAAGACATCGCGAATGGGAGGAAGAAACTGAACTGGAAGAGATGGAGCGCATGTATTTTTATGATGAGCAGGACAGTGAACCGGAAGAAAAAGAAGAATCGTCTGTCTTTATGGAAGAAAATGTGCAGGAGGAATCTGCAGAAGCAGAAGATGAATATATTGAAGTTTCTCTGGAAAATGAAGAGGAATAACGCTGTTGACAAAGCAGATGAGCTGCTTTTATGAAAAATACTATTAACAAGACTAGGGAGGAAAATACATGAATTGGGTATCACCGATTAAAGACGAAGAAACATTACAGAAATTTAAGGAAGCGCTGCGTGAAGTGGATGACAAATATTATATTTTATTTGAAATCGGTGTTGGAACCGGTATGCAGCTGCAGGAAATTCTGAAATTTAAAAATAAAGACATTCGGGGAAAAGATAAGATCGAAGCTTCCATTGGAACAAAAAATATTAAGAGAACTTTTACAATTCCAGAAGATTTGAGAGAGATCATTGATAAGTTTACAGAGGGAAAAGACCCGGAAGCATATCTGATTCAGGGGCATGCAAGCTCACCGGCGGCTTTGTCGAGAGAGCAGGCTTATCGTGTGTTTAAGAGCGTCGGTAAAGAGATGGGCTTAAATTCTATCGGCGCGCAGACAATGCGTAAAACTTTTGCGTGGAGATATTATAAAAATACCAATGATATCTACTATCTGCAGAATCTGCTGAATCATGCGTCACCGTCTATTACCTATCGCTATATTGGTGAGAAGCCAAATGTAGAAGTGGTTCTCAAGAAAATGACGCCGGAAGAAAACGAGAGAAGCCGTTATTTGCTTTACAAGGACGGCAATGGCAAGAAGCGTATGAATGAGATTGTGGAACTGTTTCAGAATCTTCAGGGAGAACTGGATAATCCGACCAATAATGACGCGTTTTTCGGTAAACTGGACTGTCTGTTGACAGAAGTAGAAGAATTGATCAGAAATTTTAAAGCAACAAAATAATGGTAAAAAAGAACCCGCGACAGAAAAATTCTATTGCGGGTTTTAGCTATTCTTTTTTGCTTTTAGTTCTTCATATTTCCGGAGAAGTTCCTCCGCGCGTTTTTCGCTGATGACTTTTGAGGTGCGGATGCAGAAATAACCGGTGCCGTCTTCTGTTTTCTTTAGACGAAGCTTGCTTTTAATATAACCGTGTTCTTCACAATAGGAAAGGCTGCGGTAAATCTTTCCGCCGTTGGAATACCAAGGCAGTTTTCTGACCGTTGCTTTACCGCAGAGGTAGCACTTGCAGGAGCGTACGACACGATCGCGGATTGCTTCTGATCGAGTGTTAAAACGGCGGGAAACAAATTTATCATAGTCCTTAAAAACAAAATGAAGTTCTTCACTGCGTTTGCGCGGGACGCGGAAATAATCCACAGAGAAGAAAGGCAGAACCTGCTCATTCTTCATGTGTTTCATGACGGCCGTGGTGTAGTAGGCATCGGAGAGCGCTTCGTGAAAAGGAACATCTTTTTTTATCTGAAGCATATCCACCGCATACTCCAGAGAGCGGCGGCTTTTTCCGTCTTCAAATGTAAGACTGAAAATTTTTTGGATATCGTAGAATTTCAGTGGAAACGGAAAGAAGTTTTTCAGCTTGTGATAGCGGATATTTCGCTGAAGCTCCAGCAGATCCAACGAACCCCATGTACAAAAAAGAGCATCCTTACCGCACCATTTGCGGAACCGTTCTATTACATCCGGAAAGTAGTCTGCTTTTTTTAGTTCTTCAGGGGAGATGTGAATAATCTCTCTGGTCTTAAAGTGGAGACTGCGATAGACGGCAGGACGTATCAATTCGTGGAAACGGCCGATTTCCTGGTGGTCGCTATTTAATTTGATTGCGCCGATTTCCAGGATTTCAAAAGGAAGTTCCTTTTTTTCGCGTTCTTTTCCATCGGGACATTGATTCCATTCTAAATCGAAAATAATGTAGTTCATAACAAATATCTGAGTTCTCCATTTTACAAGATTTTTGCATATATAAGATGCAAAAAATGAGGATAGTACGAATCTGATTATACACAGACACAGGGATGATGTCAAATAGAGGAATCCGGCAAATTGTACAGGAAAAGGTAATGTATTCGTCAGAATGTATAATGACAGGATGGCGTCAATTTTCGATAGGCATATGTGACAAGCACTCCGAAAAAATTTTGTGTATTAGTGGTATGGCATCATTTTCGAAAATAGAGTATACTTTTTTCATCGAGCAAGCCTGTGGTTTGCAGAATCTGAAGAAGAGATAAATAATTAGGAGGAAAAGTATAATGGCAAGTTTATCATTAGAGCACATTTACAAAAGATACCCGAACGGATTTGAAGCGGTTAAAGACTTCAATCTTAAAATTGAAGATAAAGAATTCATTATCTTTGTAGGACCGTCAGGTTGTGGTAAATCTACTACACTTCGTATGATCGCAGGTCTGGAAGAAATTTCTGAAGGTACACTGAAGATCGGTGATAAAGTTGTAAATGATGTAGAGCCGAAAGACAGAGATATCGCGATGGTATTCCAGAACTACGCTCTGTATCCGCATATGACTGTTTATGATAACATGGCATTTGGTCTGAAACTGAGAAAAGTTCCGAAGGATCAGATTGATAAAATGGTTAAAGAAGCAGCTAAGATTCTTGACCTGGATAAATTATTAGATCGTAAACCGAAGGCTCTGTCCGGTGGTCAGAGACAGCGTGTAG
>CALDMO010000013.1 GCA_937915375.1 uncultured Marvinbryantia sp. | reverse complement strand
TCAGGTCCGGGTAAAGGATGGAAAGCTATTTCCTATGCGGTTTTGAAGGTACATACCTTTTATATTCCTCGATAGCTCAATGGCAGAGCATTCGGCTGTTAACCGAAGGGTTGTTGGTTCGAGCCCAACTCGGGGAGTTATTCATTTGTAAAGTACAGATGAACAATAAGAAAAGAGGCTCCATGGTCAAGCGGTTAAGACACCGCCCTTTCACGGCGGTAACAGGGGTTCAAATCCCCTTGGAGTCATTTGTCGTTTTATGTAGAAAATAATTTTATGGTATAGATTGACAAAGAAAAGATGTTTTGTTAAAATAATAATAATTGATGGCGTAGTAGCCAAGTGGTAAGGCAATGGTCTGCAACACCAGTATCCACCGGTTCAAATCCGGTCTACGCCTCTTAAAAAGTCCTATAATTTGTAGGGCTTTTTTATTTTTATGTTATAAGAAAATTTAAAAATAAAGCGAGGGAAGCACGATGAATTTCTATTTTGCACCGCTGGAAGGAATCGGTGGATATATTTACCGCAATGCCCATCAACGCTTTTTTGGAAATGTAGATAAATACTTTGCACCATTTATTGCGGCGGGGCCGGAGGTGCATTTTCATAAAAGAGAAATTCGGGATGTAAAACCGGAGAATAATACAGGAGTGCCTCTGGTGCCGCAGATTCTTACGAATCATGTGCAGGCATTTGTGGAAACAGCGAAGGTACTGCAGGAATTTGGTTATGAGGAAGTAAATTTAAACCTGGGTTGTCCTTCTCGAACTGTTGTTGCAAAAGGAAAAGGGGCAGGATTTTTGGCGGAGCCGGACCGACTGGATGCATTTTTGGAGAAAATATTTGCGCAGGTTCCGATGAAGATTTCCGTAAAAACCAGACTGGGTGTGGAAAACAGGGAGGAAGCGGGACGCTTGACAGAAATTTTTAATCAGTATCCGATTTCAGAATTGATTATTCATCCGCGGATCCAGAAAGACTACTATCATAATGAACCGGATTGGGCGAAATTCAAAGAAGTGTTGGAGGTCAGCAAAAATCCGGTCTGTTATAACGGAAATATTTTTTCGACAGTCGATTATCAGAAATTTAAAGAGGCATTTCCGACAGTGGACAGAGTGATGCTAGGACGCGGAATACTGGCAAATCCGGGCTTGATTGGAGAGATTATTGGGCAGGCTGCGATGAGTAAAGAGCAGGTATATGAATTTCATAATTATTTGCTGAAGGAGTACCGGGAACTTTTCGGAAATGATCGCAACACTCTTTTTAAAATGAAGGAATTGTGGTGTTATCTGGCGCATTCATTTGCAGATACAAAAAAATATGAAAAGAAAATTCGTAAGGCGGAGAAAATGCCGATGTATCTGGATACAGTGAACGCGCTTTTTGCGGAGTGTGAGCTTGTACACGGTGCGAGGTTTACATGGAAAGGATAAAAGAGTATGTCAGATTTGGTAGAAAAGCTCTGGCAAAACAGAGATCTGTCGGATAAAGAATTAAAAAAACTGATAGAGACATCAGAATATGATACAGAGCTTTTTGCGCGTGCAGATGAGGTGCGCAGACAGATTTACGGAGAGGATGTTTTTATTCGTGGCCTGATTGAAATCAGTAATTATTGTAAAAATGATTGTCTGTATTGCGGAATTCGACGCAGCAACAAAAAAGCAATACGATACCGGTTGGAAAAAGAGGAAATTCTTGCATGCTGTGACCGGGGATACGAATTGGGATTTCGAACTTTTGTACTGCAGGGCGGTGAGGATGAATATTATACCGATGAGCGTTTGTGTGAGATTGTGCGTGCGATTCGCAGGAAATATCCGGATTGCGCGATTACGCTTTCTATGGGCGAGCGCTCGAAAGAAAGCTATGAGAAATTGATCGAAGCAGGGGCGGAACGATATCTGCTCCGGCATGAAACAGCGGACGAGGCTCACTATCAGAAGCTTCATCCGCAGGAATTGTCGTTGGAAAATAGAAAACAGTGTCTGTGGGAATTAAAAGAACTTGGTTATCAGGCGGGAGCTGGATTTATGGTCGGTTCGCCGTATCAGAAAACGGAGCATTTAATTAATGATCTGCGTTTTTTGCAGGATCTGCGTCCGGCTATGATCGGTATCGGGCCGTTCGTACCGCATAAAGATACCCCGTTTGCCCAGGAGAAAGGCGGGACATTGGAGTTGACACTTCGTATGATTTCAATCCTACGGCTGATGTTTCCGTATGTATTACTTCCGGCGACAACGGCGCTTGGGACAATTCATCCACAGGGAAGAGAACTGGGCTTAAAGGCGGGAGCCAATGTAGTGATGCCAAATCTTTCGCCGCGTAAGACTAGAGGATGGTATGAGCTGTATGATAATAAAATTTCTGAAGGCGCAGAGTCGGCGCAGGGACTTTCGGAACTGAAAATGCGTGTGGAGGCGTTGGGGTATCAGATTGTAATAGATCGAGGGGATGTATGTATGGACATTCCGTGGTAAGATGTGTTAAGGTAAAAATGTTTAAATGTATATTATAAAAAGAGATCAGGAGAGGGAATTATGGCATTTTGTATTATAACAGATTCAGCATCGGATATTCCGAAATCAGTCGCGGAGGAGTATGGACTTCATGTGATCCCGACACCGGTGATGATTGATGAAAAAGACTATTTTGACGGGGAAACTATTTTTCCGGAGGAGTTTTACCAGATTCAGAAGGAAAATAAGAAAGAGATCAAAACGTATCATATTAGTCAGTATATGTTTCAGGAACATTTCCGCCCATTTGCAGAGCGGGGAGACGAAGTTCTTTATATCTGCTTTTCTACAGGGATTGCTGGAACATTTCAGGCGGCAAATCTGGCAAAAGAAGAAATTTTAAATGAGTTCCCGAATTTTCAGATTACGATCCTTGACTCCAAATGTGCGTCTCTGGGATTTGGTCTGCCAGTGTATAAACTTTTGAAAATGCAGAAAAATGGTGCGCCGAAGGAGCTTTTAATCGAAGCGGCACAGTTCTTCTGCGAACATATGGAGCATATTGTTACGGTATCGACGCTGGAATATCTGGCGCGAGGCGGCAGACTGAGCAAATCTTCGGCGGCGATCGGAAGCGTGTTGGATATCAAGCCGATTATACAGGTCAATGAGGACGGAGCGCTGGTTGCTACGGAAAAAGTGCGTGGGATGAAAAAAGCGATCAAGCGCTGTCATGAATTGGTGAAGGAAAAGGGCGTTCAAATGGAACGTCAGATTGTGGGGGTAGTTTATGGCGCGGATGTGTCGATTGCAGAATCCACGCGGAAATTTTTACTGGAAGAGCTGCATGTAAAAGAAATCCTGCAGTCTCAGATCGGCTGCGCGATTGGAGCACATACAGGTCCCGGTATTGTGGCGGTTGTTTTTGAGAATGCGATAGAGGAACGTTTTGAAGCGTATTTGTAAAAAGAAAATCAGAATAAAAATTATAGAATTGTCCCGGCTGGATGGGAGGCGATCAGCGCTTCCTTTTCCTGCCGGGATAATTGTTTGATCTCATATTCGCGTTTCATAGCGGCGCTTTTTTCAGTAAAGCATTCGTAGTAAGCGAGTACGACAGGAGTGCGTCCTTTTGTATATTTGGCACCTTTTCCTTCATTGTGGGCGGACAGACGTTTCGACAGATCATTCGTCCAACCGGTGTAAAAGGTATTGTCGCTGCACTTTAAAATGTATGTATAGTTCATAGGACTCCTTTGCATCTATAGGCAGAGTGCGGCGAATGCCGCAGCTTTGCCTTTTACGCAATCAGTAAAGCGGTATGGTATTCTGGGATTGCTCCAATAAAGATTGTAATAAATTCGGATTGCGCACTATTTATTACAGTATACGCAAAAATGCAGGTTTTGTGAAGAAAAACTGTATGAAATCGGTACTACATTGTGCCCAGCAGGAAAAACATCACAACAAAATGGCAGGCGCTTCCGCCCATAACAAATAGATGAAAAATTTCATGGGAACCAAAATTTCGATGCCGTGCATTAAACAGCGGCAGCTTTAAGGCGTAAATGATGCCCCCGATTGTATAGATAACACCGCCGGCCAGAAGCCATCCGAACGCTGCCGGACTTAAAGCATTAATCAGCTGTGTAAAGGCCAGCACGCAGATCCAACCCATGCCGATATAAAGCATAGAGGAAAACCATTTCGGACAGGTGATCCAAAACGCTTTGATCAGAATGCCGATGATGGCGATTCCCCAGACAAGCGCACATAGTCTGGTTCCAATTGCGCCTTTTAAAACCAGCAGGCAGACAGGTGTATACGTGCCGGCGATCAGAATAAAGATCATCATATGGTCAATCTTTCGCAGAATGCGGTTACCGCGTTCGGAGATATTCAAAGAGTGGTAAAGTGTGCTGGCAGCATACAGCAGAATCACGCTGATAATAAAGACGGCCATAGAAAGCATATAAACTGGTTCGCGATGGCTGCATGCTCTTAGCATTAGCGGCAGGGCAGCAAATACAGCCATCATCATGCCGATAAAGTGGGTGATGGCGCTGCCGGGATCTTTAAGAAAATGTTCGGATGTGTGTAATGTTTTCATTGAAACAGCCTTCTTTCTGAAATAAATTTGTGTGTCCGGTATAGAAAAATACATTTTGAATTAAGAATATATCTACACATAGTAATGAAAACTATGTACTGCAATGTGACAATGATACACCTGATTCAAAAAGAATGCAAGTAGTTTTAAAATTATTTTTCTACATGGAAAGAAAGTTATGCAGTTTACTATGGTAAATACGATTTCGCAGGAGAAAACCAGATAGTAATCACGCTCGTTTTAGAACGTGTTAGAATAACTGGACTGGTTAAAATGTTGAAAAGTGGATGTTTTCATATATCCAAATTAATGCTAGAATATTCTCAGATGAAAAACTGAGGAGTGATGATGATGGAAAACAGAAATTCTACAGTATTAAGATGGGCACAGACTGCTTTATTGGCAGCACTTTGTTTTGTGACGTTTACATTTTTGCAGATTAAGATCCCTATGCCGGGCGGGGATGCGACTTCTCTGCATATCGGGAATGCGTTCTGTGTATTGGCGGCGCTTTTACTGGGCGGTTTTCATGGTGGACTGGCCGGCGCGGTGGGTATGACGATTGCGGATGTGATGGATCCAGTTTATATTATTAGTGCACCGAAAACGTTTGTACTGAAATTTTGTATTGGTTTAATCACTGGATTTGTGGCGCATCGGATCGCAAAAATCAGTGAGAGCAGCGATCGCAAGTATATTTTCAAATGGAGTACGATTGCATCTATATGTGGCTTGGGCTTTAATGTAGTGGCTGATCCGTTGGTGGGATATTTCTATAAGCAGTTTGTGCTAGGACAGCCGCAGGAGATGGCTTCGGTGTTGGCAAAATGGAGTACGGCGACAACGTTTGTCAATGCGGTGGTATCTGTAATTTTGGTGGCGGCGCTTTACAATGGTTTAAGACCGGCGTTGGCAAAGGCGGGACTTTTACTGCCGGTGAAGCATAAAAAGCCCTGAAGAGCAGGATGAAATGGATTTCCGATAGGAAAAGTGACATTATTTCTCGCGGAATTCTGCTGGGGAACAGCCATATTTTTCCCGGAATTTTCGGTAGAAATAACTGCTGTTTTCATATCCGATTGCATCCATCACAGCTTCCACGGACAGAGTGGTTTGCGACAGAAGATAGGCAGCCTGCTGGAGGCGGCGCTGCTGCAGCAGATTTTTGAAATTAGAGCCGGTAAATTTTTTTAAAAGGCGGCTGATATAGTAGGGTGGCAGACTGTATTCTGTGCAGATATCGGTGAGGGACGCATTTTTATAATGCGTCTCTATGTATTTCAGAACGGAAAAGACCATGTTCTGTTCATATTGTCCTGCAGCATTCTGATTAATGGATTCTGCAAATGTGGAAAGGTTCATGAACAGAAGCCCCATCGTTGTCTGATTGATGGTATTGGTGCCGGATTTTTTGTGGATCAGCGTCCAGATCATATTTTCCAAAAGATTCTGCACCGGAAGAATATCTTTCGCTTGAAAATGCAGATAGGCTGCCGGAGAGGAATCTTTTGCAAGTGTAGAAATCAGAAAGTCGCGCAGAATATTCTCCTCTTCGATCATGGAAAGAGAGCGGTCGAAAAATTCCGGCAGGATAATAAAGTTGACGGCGATATCGTGCAGTCCGGCAGGAAGGATTTCCTGTGTCGCATTTTGGTTGAGAAAGAGAAGATCTCCTTCCTGCAAAGTAATGCGGTCGGAATCATTGATAATATGCGTAGTTGATCCGCTGCACATATAAACCATTTCTACGTAATCATGACGATGGCGCGGAAAATGCGCAAAGCGTGTATGCGGTCGCAGTTCAATCAGACGGCCTTTTTCCAACAGCTTTTGGCTGTCGATTATGAAATCTTTTTTGGAAGTATATAAATCTCTGCGGATATTAAGCTGTCCATCAAGAATAGCCTGTTCTTCCGTAGTAATAGATTCCAGATAAGTGAGAAGTTCCGTGTTCATAGGGCTCCTTTTCGTGAAGATATGAGAATTTTGAGGCGGTTTATAAAGACACAAAACAAGTATAGCACATTGGGCGGGAGGTGTGTTTTATTTTCAAATGCCGTGCAGTAATTTTGCCATAAAAGACGAAATCTTTGCCAGCATTCAGACTCTTGCGGTTTTATGCAGAATTAAAAAATATTTTCATAATATATTGCGAAATCTATATTCCTGTCTTGAAAAAAGTGCACAATCACGCTATGATAAATGTCAGAATATTTGTGTGAGTTTCTGATTGGTGTTGGGAAAAACGCAGATAGAAATAAAACAATAGATGTAAAAGATGCATCTGAAAAATGGGGGTTAGGACATGAACAAGTATGCTTTAGACTTGAAAAAATATGCGGAATTGGCAAGAAGAGCGGCAGCGGAAGGCTGTGTGCTTCTGGAAAATGAAAATCAGGCGCTGCCGCTGCGCTCTGGTGATAAGGTAGCGGTATTCGGACGTACTGCATTTCGTTACTATAAGAGCGGACTTGGTTCCGGCGGTCTGGTAAATACCAGATATGTGGTTGGTATTCTCGACGCTTTAAAAGCGTGTAAAGAGATTTCTCTTGACGAAGAACTGCTGAAGATTTATGAAGCATGGCTGCAGGAAAATCCGTATGACGAAGGCGAGGGCTGGGGTAAAGTGCCGTGGTCGCAGAAAGAAATGCCGGTGACAGAGGAAATGCTGGAGTTGGCGAAAAAAGATGATGCGGCGCTGGTGATCATCGGCCGTACCGCTGGAGAGGACCAGGACAACAAGGCAGAGGCGGGCAGCTACTGTCTGTCAGAAACGGAAGAAGAGTTGATCGCAAAGGTCTGCGCGGCAAACAAGCGTACAATTGTGGCGCTGAATGTAGGGAATATTATTGATATGAGCTGGGTGGAAAAATATCACCCGCAGGCGGTAATTTATATCTGGCAGGGAGGTCAGGAAGGCGGAAACGGAGCAGTTGACGTGCTGACCGGAAAAGTAAATGTCTGCGGAAAGCTGACAGATACCATTGCGAAAACAATTTCGGATTATCCTTCTACAGAGAATTTCGGAGATCCGGAGAAAAATATCTATGCGGAAGATATTTATGTGGGTTATCGTTATTTTGAGACGTTTGCGAAAGATATGGTGCTTTATCCGTTTGGATATGGTCTTTCCTATACGACATTTTCAATCAAAGCCGAGCTGACGGAAAATACGGCGGAAAAAATCACGGTTCAGGCTGTGGTTACCAATACCGGAGCGGTAAGCGGAAAAGAAATCGTGCAGGTGTATGTAAAAGCACCGACCGGAAAGTTGGGAAATCCGGCCAGAAAGCTGATCGGGTTTGCAAAGACGGCAGAACTTGCACCAAATGAGACGGAAACGGTGACGATCACGGTTCCGAAATATTTTATGGCATCTTATGATGATGGGGGTGTGACCGGTCATAAATCCTGCTATGTGCTGGAAGAAGGCAGTTATGAGATTTATGCGGGAGCAGATGTCAGAAGCGCAGAAAAGGCAGGTGCATATGAGGAAGTTTTCACAGTAGTAGAAGAACTTCGTGAGGTAAGCGCTCCGGTAGATAAATTTAAACGTCTGAAAGCAGTAGAAAACGCGGACGGAACTTTTGAAATGGTATGGGAGGAAGCGCCGCTGCGCACGGTGCATCCAGAAGAACGCCGCGCCGCGGAGCGTATGGCGGAAATTCCGTATACGGGAGATAAAGGCTACAAACTGGTGGATGTGTTGGACGGCAAGATTTCTCTGGATGAGTTTGTTGGTCAGTTAAGTGATGAAGATTTGATTTGCATGTTCCGCGGTGAAGGTATGTGCAGCCCGAAGGTAACGCCGGGAACGGCGGCAGCATTCGGCGGTGTGACAGACAGCCTTCTTGAAAAGGGAATCCCGGTAGGCTGCTGTGCGGACGGACCGTCCGGAATCCGTATGGACTGCGGTACCAAGGCATTTTCATTGCCGAACGGCACATGTCTTGGCTGTACTTTCAACACAGATCTGGTTGGAGAACTTTACACCATGACGGGAAAAGAACTGCGTTTAAATAAGATTGATTCCCTTCTGGGACCGGGCATGAATATTCACAGGAATCCGCTGAACGGACGTAATTTTGAATACATTTCCGAAGATCCGCTTTTGACCGGAAAAATTTGTGCGGTACAGGTAGCAGGAATGCTGAAATCCGGTATCGGCAGTACAATTAAGCATTATTGTGCAAATAATCAGGAATTTGGAAGAACGACCTGTAATTCGATCATGTCCGAGCGCGCGCTGCGTGAGATATATCTGCGCGGATATGAAATTGCGGTAAAAGAGGGCGGCGCTCGTTCTGTGATGACAACTTACGGAGCAGTGAATGGATTGTGGACAGCCGGAAATTATGATCTCTGTACATCTGTTCTCAGAAAAGAGTGGGGCTTTGACGGTATTGTTATGACAGACTGGTGGGCAAGATCCAACTATGAGGGAGAAAAGGCAGAGCAGCATATAAAAGCGCCGATGGTAGCGGCTCAGAATGATATTTATATGGTAGTTGCCGATTCTCTGTCCAATCCGGAAAACGATGATGTAGCGGAAAAACTGGCGGAAGGCATGATTACCAGAAGTGACCTGCAGCGTAATGCGAAAAACATTCTTTCTTTCCTGATGCGCAGTCCGTCCATTCTGCATTTGAACGGACGGATTGATCCGGAGGAATTGAAAGTGATGGATTCCGCGGAAGAAGGAGAGGTTGCTGCGGTAGATATTCGCAATTACACAGCGGATCCGGTGACGAAAGAGATTGTGGTTGACGGCAGCGCACTTCATCCGGTAGCCGGAGGGGCGGATGTATTTGCGCTCCGTATTGAAGAATTCGGAGATTATAGCGTAACGTTTGAAATGAAGTCAGAGTTGAGCGCGTTGGCGCAGCTCCCGGTTTCTGTTTTCCTTGACAATATTCATAAGATGACGATTTCTATTCAGGGAACAGAAGGAAAGAGCATTACCGTGGAACGCGAGATTGGAATGGGATTTGGCAGAAATCATTATGCGAAGTTGTATTACGGCGCAAATGGTATTGAGATTTCTAAGATTACATTCCGTCCGTTGGCAAACAATTAGTTTGTGAAAGACAGAAAAACAAATAAATAAAGGAAGATTTTTGCAAGTAAGGTCCTGATTTTTTGAAAGTCAGGACCTTACTTCTGTTTTTGGCAGATTATATAATAACTTTATGATACGTATATATCCGGTGAAAACTGCCGGGATATTTTAGAGGTTCAGAGAGAGGATTTCAGGCAAGGGGGAGAGGTTGTGCAGAAGTATTATCTGGCGGTAGATATCGGGGCTTCCAGCGGACGGCACATTCTTGGATGGATGGAGCAAGGACGGATGCGGCTGGAGGAGGTGTACCGTTTTGAGAACAAGATGGAAAATTGCGGAGGCAGGCTGCTGTGGAATACCGAAAAGTTATTCACCGAAATCGTAAACGGTATGAAAAAATGTGGAAAACTAGGCAAAATTCCGGAAAGTATGTCGATTGATACCTGGGCGGTGGACTATGTACTTCTTGATGAGAAAGATCAGCTGTTAGGGGATACATATGGTTATCGTGACAGTCGTACAGACGGTATGGATAAACTGGTTTATCAGAAGATTCCGGAGACAGAACTATATGCACGGACTGGGATTCAAAAGCAGAGCTTTAACACGATTTATCAGCTGATGGCTGTAAAACAGCAGCAGCCGGAACTTTTGCGGCGGGCAAAAACGTTTCTGATGCTGCCGGATTATTTTCAGTTCTTGCTGACTGGAAAGAAATGTTCAGAGTATACAAACGCGACTTCGACGCAGTTAGTCAGCCCGCAAACGAAGCAGTGGGATGGGGAGCTTTTGGAGAGACTGGGCTATCCGAAAGAAATTTTTCTGCCGCTTTCTCTTCCGGGAACGCCAGTGGGAAATTTGAAAGAAGAAATACAAGAACAGGTGGGATATGACTGCAGCGTTGTTCTGTGTGCGACGCATGATACGGCTTCGGCGGTGATGGCAATGCCGGAGACAGAGGGGGAAGGTCTGTATATCAGTTCCGGAACCTGGTCTTTGATGGGCGTGGAGCAAAAAGAGGCGCTATGTGATGAAAAGAGCAGAGCAGTAAACTTTACGAATGAGGGCGGTTATGAATATCGGTTCCGCTATCTGAAAAATATTATGGGGTTGTGGATGATTCAATCAGTGCGGCATGAACTGGGCGAACACTATTCATTTGCGGAGCTTTGTGATATGGCGGAAGCGGAAAGGGCATTTCCAGCGCGTGTGGATGTGAACGCGGCATGTTTTTTAGCGCCGGACAATATGACGGAAGCTATTCAGAGGGAGTGCGGACGTACCGGACAGCAGATTCCGGAAACACCGGGCGAGCTGGCAGCAGTGATTTATCAGAGTCTGGCGGAATGCTATGGACAGACGGTATATGAAATAGAAGAAAATACAGGGAACCATTATGACAGTATTCATATTATCGGCGGCGGTTCTAATGCGGTATATTTAAATCAGCTGACGGCAAATGCAACGGGAAAGACTGTTTATGCCGGACCGGCAGAAGCAACAGCGATCGGCAATCTGATGGCGCAGATGCTTCGCGACGGTGAGTTGGAAAGCTTGCCAGATGCAAGACGCTGCGTGTTTACGTCATTTTCAGTAAAGACGTTTTTACCGGTTATCAGTAAACAGGAAACGTGCGGGAAATGATACTGGAAATTTATGAAAGACAACAATATAGAGATGAATAAAAAAGGAAGGTAAAGGAGAGCAATCATGACAATAGATGAAAGATTTGCATATGCAAAGGAACGTTATGCCGAAATTGGCGTAGATGCTGAAAAGGCGCTGGACATTTTGAGAAGTTATTCGATTTCCATGCATTGCTGGCAGGGAGATGATGTGGTCGGTTTTGACCAGGACGGTCCTCTGACCGGCGGTATTCAGACGACCGGAAATTATCCGGGCAAGGCGCGCACGCCGCAGGAATTGATGGAGGATATTGACAAGGTGTTTAGCCTGGTTCCGGGTAAACATAAATTAAATCTGCATGCCTGTTATGCGATTTTTGAGGAAGGCGAGCATGTAGATCGCGACGCGATTGAGCCGAAGCATTTTGCGAAATGGGTAGAATTTGCGAAAGAGAGAGGCATCGGGCTGGATTTTAACCCAACTTTGTTTTCTCATGAAATGGTGAAGGATAATCTGACGTTATCCAGTACGGATCAGAAAGTACGCGACTTTTGGGTTCGCCATTGTCAGGCATGCATCCGTATTTCAGAATATTTTGCAAAAGAGCTGGGACAGCCGTGTGTAATGAATATCTGGATTCCGGATGGTTATAAGGATATTCCGGCGGATCGTCTGGCGCCGCGCGCTCGTTTCAAAGATTCACTTGACCGGATTCTTTCCGTTCCGTATGATAAGGAAAACGTACTGGTATGTCTGGAATCCAAGGTGTTTGGCATTGGGATGGAATCCTATACGGTAGGCTCGGCGGAATTTACCATAAATTATGCTTTGAGCCGTGGAATTCTGCCGCTGATGGACAACGGTCATTACCATCCGACAGAAATGGTTTCGGATAAGATTTCTTCGATGCTGCTGTTTCATGAGCAGATAGCGCTGCATGTGACCAGACCGGTGCGCTGGGATTCTGATCATGTTGTGCTGTTTGATGATGAGACGAAGGAGATTGCGAAAGAAATTGTCCGTAATGATGCTCTTGAACGTGTGAAAGTAGGGCTTGATTTCTTTGACGCCAGTATCAATCGTATTTCCGCGTGGGTAGTCGGTATGCGCAATTTTCAGAAGGCTCTGTTGTACGCGCTTTTAACACCGAATGAAAAGTTGACGCAGTATCAGGAGGAAGGCCGTTTGACGGAAGTGATGATGCAGCAGGAAGAATTAAAAACATATCCATTCGGTGATGTATGGGATTACTTCTGTGAGACGGAGGGTGTGCCGACAGGGGAACGATGGTTTGCGGAAGTGCGGAAGTATGAGGAGAATATACTGAGCAGACGCAGCCAGTCTCTGTTGATAGGAGATAAGAATTATTGTTTTGAAGATGAAAGATAAGAAGAATTTGGAAAAGAGGAGAATAGTATGAATATCACAGCTGTACCGTTTATGGAAGGATTTATCCGTATGTGCAATGATGGCTGGAGACAGGGATGGCATGAGCGAAACGGCGGTAATCTCAGCTACCGCATCAAAAAAGAAGAAGTTGCTTCAGTAAAAGAATTTCTGAAAGATGACCGTGAATGGAAAGCAATCGGTACATCGGTGCCGAAGCTGGCAGGAGAATACTTTTTGGTGACCGGAAGCGGCAAGTTTTTCCGAAATGTGATTTTAGATCCGGCAGATTCCATAGCGATCATTGAACTGGATGAAAAAGGCGAATATTATCGGATCCGCTGGGGTCTGGAAAATGGCGGCAGACCGACGAGTGAACTGCCGAGTCATTTGATGAATCATGAAGTGAAAATGATCGCGAGCGGCGGCAGACATCGCGTGATCTACCATGCGCATACCACGAATGTAATTGCTCTGACATTTGTTCTTCCATTAAAAGATGAGGTGTTTACACGGGAACTCTGGGAGATGGCAACCGAGTGTCCGGTTGTGTTTCCGGACGGCATCGGGGTGGTAGAGTGGATGGTGCCGGGAGGACGTGAGATTGCGGTGGCGACCAGCGAGTTGATGAAGCAGTATGATGTGGCGATTTGGGCACATCATGGCATGTTCTGTTCGGGAGAAGATTTTGACTTGACCTTTGGATTGATGCATACCGTTGAAAAAGCGGCGGAGATTCTGGTAAAAATGCTTTCTATGCGGCCGGATAAGCTGCAGACGATTACAGCACAGAATTTCCGTGATCTGGAAGCAGATTTTAAAGTGACGCTGCCGGAGAAGTTTTTGTATGAGAAGTGATGAAGCATATAAAATAAAAACCTGATACATGCCCTCAATGTATGATAAAATATCATTGAGGGTTTTGTATGGAAATGATAAAATTTGTTTTGAAAAAAAAACCTATAAATACGATTAGAGTGAGAGAGATTATAAAAATGACAGAATTAAAAAATAAAGAAAAACAATTAACGATCCGTCCGGCAACGAACGACGATCTGCCGATGATACTTGACATTTATGCTCACGCACGCGAGTTTCAAAAGCAGACCGGCAATCCGAATCAGTGGAAAAACGGCTATCCGTATCGGGATGTGTTGGAGGATGATATTGCAGCAGACAATTTGTATGTCTGCATGGCAGACGATAAAATCACCGGAGTATTTGCGTTTATTCTTGGGGAAGACGCTACCTATCGCGAGATCTGGGATGGAGAATGGATCAGCGACGAGCCTTACGGTACGATTCATCGGATTGCCTCTGACGGCAGTGTGCGTGGGATTGCGGCATTTTGTTTTGCATGGGCGTATGAGAAAAGCAATGGAAATCTACGGATTGACACACATGAGGATAACACCGTGATGCAGCATATTATTACGAAAAATGGATTTATTTACTGTGGAAAAATCCTTACTGATGACGGAACAGAGCGTCTTGCCTACCAGAAATGTAAAAAATTTTAAATTTCTTGCAGAATTTATTAGGAAAATGGAAGAAACTATGTTATACTGATTATGAGTAAAATAGGAATTGTGAAAACAGTTCTTATGTCGAAAGACAATATAAAGAAAAGGAGATGTTTCCAATGGCATTAGTAACAACAACCGAAATGTTTAAGAAAGCTTATGACGGCGGCTATGCTATCGGTGCTTTCAATGTAAACAACATGGAAATCGTGCAGGGTATCACAGAAGCAGCCGGCGAATTAAAGAGCCCGGTTATCCTTCAGGTATCTAAAGGAGCACGCGCTTATGCAAATCATACGTATCTTGTAAAACTGGTAGAAGCAGCAGTACAGGAGAACCCGGATATTCCGATCGCTCTGCATCTGGATCATGGCGATACTTTTGAAATTTGTAAGAGCTGTATCGACGGCGGATTCACATCTGTTATGATCGATGCATCTTCTAAATCTTTTGAAGAGAATATCGCTCTGACAAAACAGGTAGTAGAATATGCTCACGCTCATGGCGTAGTAGTTGAGGCAGAGCTTGGTACTCTGGCTGGTGTAGAAGACGAAGTTGTTGTAGAAGCTGGTAAAGAAGCTTATACACGTCCGGAAGAAGTAGAAGAATTTGTTTCCAGAACAGGATGTGACTCTCTGGCAATCGCTATCGGTACAAGCCACGGCGCATACAAATTCAAAGCTTCTCAGTGTACACGTAACGAGGATGGTATCCTTGTTCCGCCGCCACTGCGTTTTGACGTTCTGGAAGAGTGCATCAAACGTCTTCCGGGATTCCCGATCGTTCTGCACGGATCTTCTTCCGTACCGCAGGAGTTCGTAGCAATGGTTAACCAGTATGGCGGAAATATGCCGGATGCTATTGGTATTCCGGAAGCAGAACTTCGTCATGCAGCAGAACTTGCTGTCTGCAAGATCAACATCGACTCCGATATCCGTCTTGCTATGACAGGAAATATCCGCAAATACTTTGCTGAGCATCCGGATCACTTCGATCCGCGCCAGTATCTGAAACCGGCTCGTCAGGCTGTTAAGGATATGGTTGCTCACAAGATCCAGAACGTTCTTGGAAGCGCTGGCAAAGCTTGAGAATCAGCAAATCTTAAAAATTGAATTACAATATAGAATTGGCGCAGTCCTTTGGGGCTGCGCCGATTTTGTGCATTGAGAAATAGAAAATCTATTCTTGCAAAATCTGTTTGTTAGTGGCATGATAAATGCAAATAACCATGAATGGACGGAGGAATTATCATGAAAACAGGTTTTATCGGCTGTGGAAATATGGCAAAAGCAATGATCAAAGGGATGATCGCAAGCGGTAAATTTGCATCTGAAGATATTATGGCTTCGGCAAAATCAGAGCAGACATGGGCGAAGATTCACGATGAACTGGGGATTTGTGCTGCAAAGACGAATAGAGAAGTAGCTGAATTTGCCGATGTACTGGTGTTGGCAGTGAAACCGCATTTTTATGAAGAGGTGATAAAAGAGATTGCGGATACAGTATGTGAAGAGCAGATGATTGTCAGCATTGCACCCGGTAAAACGCTGGCTTGGATGGAAGAAACTTTTGGCAAGAAAGTAAAGCTTGTGCGTACAATGCCGAATACACCGGCTCTTGTAAAGGAGGGAATGACAGCGCTTTGCTGCAGTGATTTGATTACAGCGGACGAGCAGAAAATGATCTGTGATCTTTGTGGGACATTTGGAAAAGTGGAAGTAGTTCCGGAAAAACTGATGGATGTGATTCCGGCGGTATCCGGCAGTTCTCCGGCCTATGTATTTATGTTTATCGAAGCGCTTGCGGATGCGGCGGTTGCGGATGGGATGCCGCGCGCGCAGGCTTATACCTTTGCGGCGCAGGCGGTTCTTGGCAGTGCGAAAATGGTGCTGGAAACAGGACTTCATCCGGGGGCGTTAAAAGATATGGTCTGCTCTCCGGGAGGAACAACGATCGAAGCTGTACAGGTACTGGAAGAGGACGGTATGCGCAGCGCAGTTATGAGAGCGGCACGGGCATGTACTAAAAAAGCGAAAGATATGTAGTTTATAAAAGCCGGGGAGCTGTCCCCGGCTGAAATTGTCTTATAAAACTTATTTTAATGTGTTCTGTGCCATCTGGAATGGGAATGGCTTTCCTGCCGACGGAACTGTATGTTCGGCTGATATACCAGATAATAGGTAACTGCGTTTAAGATCAGAGCGCCGACAACGTCAATTACGGTGTGCTGTTTCAGGAATACCGTTGAGAGCACGATTGAAATACAAAGGATAAGAGAGGAACGTACAATCCACGGATGATTTTTCTTTAATTCCGGGCAATTTGCAATCGCATTGTGTACTGCAACAGAATTAAATACATGAATGCTTGGAAAAATATTGGTGGAGGTATCTACGCTCCATAACTGGCGAACCAGATCGGTAAAAATATTTTCACGTTCAAAATGTGCTGGCCGTAGTGTATGACCGTTCGGCCACAGCAGAGAAATAATCAAAAAAAGTGTCATGCCGATGCAAAGATTCGTAACCAGCGCCCAATATTGACTGTGGTCCTTGATTGCCAGTGCAAAGAAAGTAACCGTGGCAGCTACATACAGGAACCAAAGTAAATATGGGACAATAAAATATTCACAGAAAGGAATCAGGCTGTCATATTTGGAAACTAACAGATGGATTCCGTGACTCGGCCTGTTTTCCACATAGGTGAATACGCTCATATAAAAAATCATGTAGATAAGCAACGGAAACAAATGCCGGTACTTTACCCAAAATTCTTTCCAGAACCCCTTCGAAAAAAATGTCATATAAAAAATCTCCCCTTTAATGTGTAAAAAGCAATATTAGATGTAGCACATTATTACACGTTTCTTTTTAGAAAACAATACACATTCCTACGATTTAAGAAAAATTTTAGGGTTATATTTTGATGTTTTACACATAATCTGTACAAAAATGGATCGCCGGGGATTTTACATGCAGTTTTTGATGTATATTTCTACATTTTTGATCCCGCTCCTTATCTTTATTATTATCGGTTATGGGCTTCTTATGAGGAAAAACGTTTACGAATTATTTATTCGGGGGGCACAAGAAGGATTTCGTACAGTTATACAGATTATGCCGACGTTGATCGGTCTGATGGCAGCGGTGGGAATACTGAGAGCATCTGGTTTTTTGGATATGGCGGCGGATATATTTGGAAAGGTGCTTTCCGGCTGCGGTTTTCCGGCAGAACTGGTGCCGCTTACGATTGTGCGGATGTTTTCTTCCAGTGCGGCGACAGGACTTGCGCTTGACATTTTTAAGGAGTATGGAACAGATTCAACACTTGGCCTGATCGCATCATTGCTTATGAGCTGTACAGAAACAATTTTTTATACGATGAGTGTCTATTTTATGGCGGCAAAGGTGAAGCATACACGTCACACATTAGCAGGTGCGTTGCTTGCAACTTTTGCTGGAATTATTGCGAGTGTTTTTCTGGCTGGGAAGATATTATGAAATGTTTAAAAATTCCGAAAAATGTTGTAACAGCACGAAAAATGGCGGTGTTTCCTTTGACAAGCGTATTTTGATATGGTAAAATTATTACGACTATGTGAAAGATTGTCAATAGTTTGTTACTGATTATAATTAAGGGGAAACGGATACTAATAAGAGGTGTAAAAAGTGGATAAATTCGAATATCAGGCAAAACTGGAAGAAATTAATAAATTAGTAGATAAAGAAGATTATGAGGGAGCCGCAGCAATTGCGGATACGATAGAGTGGAAGAGGGTGCGCAGTGTACGCACTCTTTGTATGGTCAGTGAAGTATATGAGGCGATCGGCAGAGCAGAGGATAGTAAGGCTATTTTGTATCGTGCGTACCGCCGCTCACCGAACAGCAGACAAATTCTGTATCGTTTGACTGAGGCATGTGTACAGACACAGGATTTTGACGATGCGGTGGAATACTATACAGAGTATGTAAATCTTTCACCGAACGATAATAGCAAATATATTTTGAAATATGAAATTTATAAAGGGCGCGGTTCTTCTATTGAGGAGCAGATCGGTGTTCTGGAGGAGTTTAGAAGCCGCGAGTATACGGAACAGTGGGCATATGAACTGGCGAAGCTGTACGATCAGGCGGGAATGGCTGAAAAATGCGTGGCAGAATGTGATGATCTGGCACTGTGGTTCCACAATGGAAAATATGTGGTACAGGCTTTGGAATTAAAGAAAAAATATATGCCGCTCACACCGGAGCAACAGACAATTTATGACAATCCGAGTGAGATCGTTGATATGGAAACGAAGGAGGCGGTTGTAGAAAAAGCAGTTCCGACTTTGGGCGAGGCTATTACAAACGATCTTCCGAAATCTGAGAGAGATGTGATCGCGGATAGTATTTTGATGGATACGGAAAAACAGATTGCCGCAGGGGTACAGGCAGTTCCGCTGGAGAAAGAGGCAGAACAGGCATCTGCACCCGTGAAGGATCTGGGAACGGTTGATCTGCAGAGTGAGCTGGCAAACAGTATGAGACAGATTTTGTCTGGCTTGAAAACAGCGCCGAATGTTGCGGAATTGGAGAGTGCGCCGGTAATGCAGCAGGCAGCGGGAAAGAATTATGTGCCGGAGATGGAAGAAGAAATTCCGAAGCAGGTGAGCATTGATGATGTGCTCACAGGTACGACTATAGAGGAGCCAAGAGCAGCGGAGGTACCGGATGTAAAAGCAGAGCCGGTAATGCCGAAAGCAGAAACAGCTGCACAGGATGAACTTCTGAGCGCGCCGACAATTGATATTTCTCAGAAAATAAAACAGGAAATCGGTGATATGTCTATCCGTGAATATGCGGCAGCCGCAGCTAAGAAAGCGAAAGCCGTTGTGCGGGAAACACCGCAGATGGAAATGCCGAAGCAGCCGGTAATGCAGGAAATGCCGCAGATGGAAATGCCGAAGCAGCCGGTAGCGCAGAAAGCGCCGCAGATGGAAACGCCAAAGCAGCCGGCAGCGCAGAAAGCGCCGCAGATGGAAATGCCGAAACAGCCAGTAATGCAAGAAGCACCACAGATGGAAGCTCCGAAGCAGCCGATAGCGCAGGAAATACCGAAAGCGCAGGCAGAGAGGGTAGCGGAGTCTGTTATTAATCCGAATGATTATACTAGAGAAGCATTGGATGAAAAAGAAAAAGAGATGCTCGGTTTTTGGGCGAAGATTCGAGGAATGAATGAACAGATCAATCTGGCGGTAACACAGATTGTCAGAAGTTCTCTGGCAGATAAAACTTCATCCAGAGGAAATGTTTTGCTGGTAGGAGATGCCGGAAACGGCAGAACGACACTGGCAATTTCGATCGCGAAAATTGTCAGCCGCAGTGAAGGAAAACCGACGGCGAAAGTTGCTAAGATTTATGCAGAAGATTTGAATAACAAGGACATTGCAGCTACTGTGAATAAGATGGCTGGAGGCGTTCTGATTATTGAGGAAGCCGGAGACTTGAGCGACAATGCTGTTGGACAGCTTTCTATGGCAATGGATTTCAAGACAGACAGTCTGGTTGTGATGCTGGAAGATGAAAGACGCTATCTGCAGGATCTGTTGGCTCGCAATCCACAGTTTGCGCAGAAATTTGACATCACAATCAATGTTCCGATGCTGACGAATGATGAACTGGTAGAGTTCGGTAAATATTACGCAATCCAGAAAGAATGTGTACTGGATGAGACGGCTGCACAGGCGCTGTATGATTCCATCGGTATGATGCAGTCTCCGGAACAGCCGGTTGCAATTCTGGATGTAAAAGATATTGTGGATAAAGCAATCCGGCATGCAAACCGTTTCGGATTAGGCAAGATGATTACCAGTCTTTCCGGAAAACGTTATGATGAGCATGACCGTGTGATTCTGCAGGGTAAGAATTTCAAGAAAATTAAATAAGAATGTATGCAGGAGGACGTGCCGTAAGGCGCGTCCTTTTTGATACAGTGAAAAGTGAAATAAATTCTTATAAAAGCAGTTGACAACCAGTATACCGTTCGGTATACTGGTTTCATATTATAGAGGAAGAAAATAATTATAAATTTATTTGATTTATACTGGGAAAAGGACAGGTTCAGGAAGGCTGGTGGGCAGTCATGGAAAATCGTCAGAAGATATTGGAATGTGCGTTAGAGTTATTTTTTCGCCGCGGCTATGACGCAGTCGGCATTCAGGAAATCTGCCAGAGTGCGGGAGTTACGAAGCCGACGCTTTATCACTATTTTGGAAGTAAGTATGGATTGCTGGAAAAACTGCTGGAAGAAATGCTGGCGGAGCGCAGTCGGGAATTGACAGAAAAAGTGTTGGGGATGGGCAGCTGTCGGACATACGGCGGAATGGAAGAAATGCTGTATAGTTTTACGACAGAACTGATAAACTTTGTAAATGGGAATCAGAAAGCATATATGTTGTTTATGTCCATGAGCTATTCGGCAAAAGACAGCGACACGCATCGGGCAATTGGGCCATATTTGAAGGCAATGTATGATATGACTGTGCAGTTTTTTGCTCAGTCCGGATATCTGCTTGGTAATATGAACGGTCGGCAGGAACAGTTTGCCATTGGTTTTTTAGGGCTGATCAATCATTATATTTTGTTTATGGAGTATCAAAATAACGCGGACGGACCGATCCTGGTTTCTGAGGAGAAAAAATATAGTCTGATCCATCAGTTTATGCATGGTATTTTCTCTTAAAGAGGTATGACAAAAAATTTCTATAGAACGGAGGCAGAATATAAGATGAGTAAATGGTATGAAGAAGCAGTGTTTTATCATATGTATCCGCTCGGTATGGTAGGAGCGGCAAAAAGAAATGAACAGGAGCAGACGGAGCATCGTTTTGACGAACTGGGGGAATGGCTACCGCATTTACAGGATATCGGCTGTACAGCAATTTATATTGGACCATTGTTTGAATCGACGACACATGGATATGATACACGGGACTATCGCATGGTAGACCGCCGTCTGGGTGATAATGAGGACTTTAAGCAGTTTGTGACAAAGGCACATGCACTTGGGATGAAAGTGATCGTGGACGGTGTGTTTAATCACACCGGACGGGAGTTTTTTGCGTTTCGGGATATCCAGCAGAATCGGGAAAATTCCCGCTATTGTAAATGGTATAAAGGTATCAATTTTGGTTGGAATAATCCGTATAATGACGGATTTGGCTATGAAGCGTGGCGAAATTGTTTTGAATTGGTAAATTTAAATCTGTATGAACGGGAAGTAAAAGATTATTTGTTTGATGTGATCCGTTTCTGGATCGCGGAGTTTGACATTGACGGCATTCGTCTGGACTGTGCGGATTGCCTGGATTTTGATTTTATGAAGGAAATGCGCTGGATGACGGCTCAGCTCAAAGAGGATTTCTGGCTGATGGGTGAAGTGATCCACGGAGATTATGCGCGCTGGGCGAATGATGAAGTGCTGCATTCTGTGACAAATTATGAGCTGCATAAGGGGTTGTATTCCGGACATAACGATCATAATTACTTTGAGATTGCGCATACGATCCGCCGTGAGTTTGACGCGAACGGAGGTATTTACAGAGGAAGAAAGCTGTATTCTTTCGTGGACAATCATGATGTGGATCGCATTATGACAAAACTGAATCACAAGGCGCATGTGATTCCGGTTTATACGCTTTTATATACCTTACCGGGGATTCCTTCTATTTATTATGGAAGTGAATTCGGGGTTGGTGGCCGTAAAGAAGGAGGAAATGACGATCCGCTGCGTCCGGCGCTGCGTGTGCAGGAATGTTTGAAAAATAATCAGCATCCTACACTTTTGGCGCATATCCGAAAGCTGGGTGAGCTTCGTAAGGGAAATGAAGTTCTGGCAGACGGTGAATATCGAGAATTGCTTTTAACAAATCGGCAGTATGCGTTTGCCAGAATAAAGGAAAATAAAGCAGTCCTTGTAGCAGTTAATAATGATGAAAATCCGGCGGACATTTCCGTTCCACTGCCGATTGACGCGGGAACATTGACAGATTTTCTTGACGGTGTGGAAACGGTAGTTGAAAATGGGAAGGTTTCGATACATCTGGAAGCATCTGGTGCAAAAATCTATAAAATAAATATGTAAAACAAGTTGTGGGAGGGAGAATGGTATGAAAACAAATATCAAAAAAGAGACAGAGAAAAAAGAGCTTTCTGTAAAACGGGAGGAGATTTTTTTAGGAGATCTGGACCATTATCTGTTTGGACAGGGAACACATTATGATATTTATAAAAAGCTAGGTGCGCATCCGACGACAGTCGGCGGTAAAAAAGGTGTATATTTTGCTGTATGGGCGCCGCATGCGAAGTGCGTTCATCTAGTGGGAGATTTTAATGGCTGGGATGAGACTGCCTGCGAGATGACACGGCTGGAACCGCTGGGATTTTATGAGGTGTTCGTGGAGGGGCTTGGCGTTGGAGAGATTTATAAATACCTGATTACAACGCAGGATGGCCGGAAACTGTATAAAGCAGATCCGTTTGCAAATTATGCAGAGCTGCGTCCGGGCACAGCTTCTAAGATAGTAGATATTTCAAAATTAAAGTGGCATGACAGCGTCTGGATAAAAAAACGTCAGGAACAGAACATTGACGAAATGCCGATGTCTGTTTATGAAGTGCATCCGGGTTCCTGGATGAAGCATTCGGGAACGGAAGAAAATCCGGAGGGGTTCTATAATTACCGCGAATTTGCGGAACGTTTGACGGCTTATGTAAAAGAGATGGGTTATACCCATGTGGAGTTAATGGGGATTGCCGAGCATCCGTTTGACGGTTCCTGGGGATATCAGGTGACGGGTTATTATGCGCCGACTTCCCGTTATGGTACGCCGGAAGATTTTGCTTACATGGTAGATTATTTTCATCAGAACGGCATCGGTGTGATCTTGGACTGGGTTCCGGCGCATTTTCCCAAAGATGCGTTCGGTCTGGCAGATTTTGATGGTCAGGCATTATATGAGTATGCAGATCCGCGTAAAGGAGAGCATCCGGATTGGGGTACAAAAGTATTTGATTATGGTAAAAATGAAGTAAGCAATTTCCTGATCGCGAACGCGCTTTTTTGGGTAGAACACTTCCATGTGGATGGTCTGCGTGTGGACGCAGTGGCTTCGATGCTGTATCTGGACTATGGCCGCCAAGACGGACAGTGGGTGGCAAATAAATACGGAGAAAATAAAAATCTGGAAGCAATTGAATTTTTCCGTCATTTAAATACGGTAGTGCAGGGAAGAAATCAGGGCGTGCTGATGATCGCGGAGGAATCGACGGCTTGGCCGATGGTGACGGGACATCCGAAGGACGGCGGTCTTGGTTTTACATTGAAATGGAATATGGGCTGGATGCATGATTTTCTTGATTACATGAAGTTGGATCCGTATTTCCGCAGCTATAATCATAACAAAATGACTTTTTCCCTGACCTACGCGTTTTCTGAGAACTTTATTCTTGTGCTGTCACATGATGAGGTTGTCCATTTGAAGTGTTCGATGATCAATAAGATGCCGGGGCTTTACGATGATAAGTTTGCGAATCTGAAGGCGGGTTATTCTTATATGATGGGACATCCGGGCAAAAAACTGCTGTTTATGGGACAGGAATTTGCGCAGTTTCAGGAGTGGAGTGAGGCGCGCGAGTTGGACTGGTATCTGCTTGGAGAAGAAAAACATCAGCAGTTCCAGCATTACGTGAAAACGCTGCTTCATTTATATAAGGAAGATTCGGCAATGTACAGCATGGATCGCAGCTGGGAAGGTTTTGAGTGGATTAACGCAGATGATAATACCAGAAGCCTGTACAGTTTTATCCGTCATTCTGCGGACGGAAAGAGCAATCTGGTGTTTGCGATTAATTTTACGCCAGTGGCACGTGAAAGTTATCGGGTTGGCGTACCGCAGAGCGGTGTTTATAAACTGGTGCTTAACAGCGATGAAAAACAGTATGGTGGCAATGGCGGTGAAATTCCGGTTTCCATTCGCGCAAAGAAAGGCAAGTGTGATGGAAAACCATATTATCTGGAGTTTGATCTTCCGGCTTATGGCACGGCAGTATTTCGCTATGCAAAACGGGTACAGAAAACAACATCTGCAAAGAAGACGGGTGTAAAGAAAACAGGCGCAAAGAAAACGAGTGCAAAGAAAAGATAGTAAGACATGAAAACGATATTCTGGCATATACTTATGTAAATGGAAACATGGAGTGAGTAGATGCCAGAATATCGTCGTTTTATTTCTTATATTTATCGTTATATGAATGGAAAAAAAGGAAGGAACTGCGGGTATGTAAAGGCGGAAATCCGGGGAAATATCTGCCGTCTGCAGATGCATTTGGAACGAAGCGGGCAGGAGAGGCAGCCCCTGAAAGTTTATGGTTTTGTGCGGGAAGGGGCGTACTTGCTGGGACTGATGCTGGGAGAAACAGCAGAAAAAGGAAAGTCCTGTGATTTTCAAACGGCAACCCCGGCGCAGAGCTTTGCAGATACGGTATATACGACGCAGCAGGTGTGCGGAATCTGGCTGACTGGATTGGAGAATGAGACGTACATAACAATCTGGGATGACGAACCGGTTGATCTGGAGCAATTTGTTACAGAACTGCCGCGGAAAGAGAAGCATGTGGAAGAAGAGCAGCAAAAAGAAGGACAGTTGACAGAAGCACTGCCGATTCAAGAACAGAATGTGCCGGAGCTTGCAGCGGAGCAGGCATGCGTACAGGCTGAGAAAGAACCGGATCATTCGCTTGCGGGGCGGTGGCATCAGTTTTGTTATCATTATCCGGCGATGCAGGTGTTTGCGGATGAGGAAATCTGTGAATGTCTTCAGATTGCGCCGAAGGATATTCCATTTTTGGGAGAATCACAGTGGAGTTATTCGCAGAGCCCGTTTGTACGGCAGGCTGCGGCGAAATATCATCATTTAATGGTGGGGCGCCATAAAAACGGCCGTTTCGTGTTGGCAATTCCGGGTGTGTACGGTGACATGCAGAATCGCCAGCTGGCGCGGATGTACGGCTTTCCAATGTTCAAGGAGGCAGTGCAGAACGGGATGGAAGGGCTGGAAGTTTCAAAGCAGAATTTTGAGGACACACACAGGGAAACAGAGTCGACGTTTGGATATTGGTATCACTTTATTGAGTAACAGATATAAAAAAACGAACTTTTTGAAAAAATACAGATCTCATGCAACAGTTCGCGTGAAATCTGACACTATATAGATGTAACGAGTAAACAGAGGATGAAATGAGGAATGGCGATGGAACAACAGATAATGTTAGTGAGGCAGGCAAAAGCGGGGGACGTGGCATCCTTTGCAGAACTATATCGTGGTATTTATCAGAGCCTTTACCGCATGGCGCTGTATACATTAAAAAACAGCCATGATGCGGAGGATGCGGTGAGCGATACGGTGGTGGATGCCTGGGCACAGATTGGCACGCTGCGCCAGGAAGAAGCGTTTTCCAGCTGGATTTTCAGGATTTTATCAAATAAATGCCGGAGAAAATTAAAAGAATATATAAATAGGACGGAGGAATTGCCGGAAGATTTCTGTGCGGATTCCGGGGATACGGAGGAAAATCTGGATGTCAGAAATGCTTATGCGAAACTGGATGATGAGGAACGTATGATTCTTTCGCTGCGTATTTTTGGCGGTTACAGCAGCCGTGAAATTGGCGAGGCGCTGCAGATGAACGACAATACGGTGCGTTCGCGGCAGAAGCGGGCTTTGGAAAAGATGGAGCGGTATCTTACTTTGTAGCGTGCATATCAAAGCGCTTGCTGCAACGTCCGCCGCAGACAGAAATCTGCAGGCGGATTCGGATTACATTGAGGAGGAGCAGAAAATGGACGAAAAGAAATGGTTGGATAGGATTGGAAAGTCAGCGGATGATATTTCAGTGCCGGAGTCTCTTTCGCCGGAAAATATTCAGAAAATGTTGGAAGAGAAGAGCATGCGTGATCAGGCGCAGGAAAAGTGTGAGAGGGAAACAAACGTGGTATCCGAAGCATTTGCAAAGAAAAAACGGCGCAGATATCTGCTGCGGACGTTGGAAGCTGCGGCAGCGGTGGTACTTGTATTTGCGGCCGGGCATCGGGTAGGAGTGACACAGGGAATGACGGACGGCAGGGGAGAGGCTGTTCTGGTAGCAGAGACAGAGACGGAGCAGGAAAAGGAGAATCATTCTGTGTCCGTGAGGACAGTTGAGAAAATGGAAGCGGAGACAGAGCGCATGTCGGCTGTGGAAACAGCTGAAGATAGAACGGAAGCGTCAAAAGAAACCGTGGAAGAAAACAAAAACGCGAAAAAGAACCGTATGACAGATAAAGCCGAAGGATTGGAGAATGTTGGCAGCAGCGACGTTCTTTATGCGAAACTGAAGGATTACATGGATGAAAATGACATGCTGCTGAATTATGCCAGAGGTCCACAGACACTGGAAATCGCGGAGGATTCGGCGGCGGAGTATGATATGGGCAGTACGGAAAAAGGCTACGGGGGAAGCGATTTTTCACAGACGAATTTGCGAGATTCTGCTGTGGATGAGAGTGATATCGTGAAAACAGATGGGGAGTATTTGTATATTATCCGCCGCGGCAGTTCTGTACGGATCGTGCAGGCAGACGGTACGGAGCTGACGGAGATCACGGCAGTGGAGTCAGACAATTTGAGCGAATCGATCCGAGATTTGTATATTGACGGCGATACGATGATTCTTGTGACAGGCGGCAGCCGCTCGGCGATGAAAGAAGAATCGCAAGACGTATATACAACCGAATATTATGATTACGCACGAGTTTTGACTTACGATATTTCTGACCGTACGGCACCGAAGCTTTTGGGAAGCGCGGAGCAGGAGGGGTATTACAAGAGCAGCCGCAAGACTGGGAATGATATTTATCTGTTTACGGAATTTTGTCCGCAGATCGGCGATTCTCAGGATGACAGCCGCATCATGCCGCTGGTAAACGGCGAGAGTATGACGGCGGAGCAGATTTATGTACCGGAAACCCTGCAGGATACATCCTATCTGGTGATTGGCTCTGTAAACACCGGCACACCGGATAAGATCAAAAACAGTAAGGCAGTTGTATCTGGTGTGGAACATTTCTATGTCAGCAGCGAAAGTATTTATATCTGCAGCCGCAGCTGGCACACTGGCAACGGTGATATGACGGAAATACTAAAATTTTCCTATAAAAATGGTGAGATCAAAGGTGTGGGAAGCTGTGAATTTAAAGGCTATCTCAACGATACATTTTCCATTGATGAATATAACGGTTACTTGCGTGTGCTGGCTACCACGCTGACAGACAGCACGGAAACAAATGCGCTTTATGTCTATGACGGGCAGATGAAGCTGGTCGGAAAGATCGCGGACATCGCGCCGGATGAGACCATACGCAGTGCCAGATTTATGGGCGATACCGGCTATTTTGTGACCTTCCGCCAGACAGATCCGCTCTTTTCCGTAGATCTTTCTGATCCGGAAAATCCGCAGATCATCGGTGCTTTGAAGATTGACGGTTTTTCTTCTTACCTGCATTTTTACGGAAAGGACAGGCTGCTTGGCATTGGCTATGATGCCGATCCGAAAACGGGCATTACAACTGGTATGAAGTTGTCCATGTTCGATATTTCCGATCCGGAAAATGTTAGGGAGGAGAAACGATTTGTACTAAAGGATGCGAATAATTGTCCGGGACTTTATAATTATAAGGCAATTATGATCAATCCAGAAAAGAATCTGTTTGGATTTGCGTGTGATGCGAATTATCTGGTGTTTACCTATGATGAGGAGCAGGGCTTTGCTAACCTGCTGACTTATAACATGAACCAGGGCGAAGACGGCAGCTACGGCTGGTATGAGGATACGCGCGGACTTTATATTGAGGATACATTCTATTTGGCAGACGCCGATCAGATTCTGGCATTTGATATGGCGGAGGAATTTGCCTTGAAGGAAAAACTGGAGTTGTAAAAGAACACGCTGTGGTGTTATACTTTTAGCAGAACGCAAAAACAGGAGGGTAATGCACCATGGAAGAAAACAAAGTAACAATGGCAGATTTCGAGGAGGAGCTGACTGCTTCTTTAAAAACAATTCATGAGGGTGATATCATCACTGGAACGGTTATTTCGGTGACAGATACGGAGGTTACACTGGATCTGAAATATTATACCGAAGGAGTGATCCGCAGAGAGGATTATTCCGATGATCCGACTTTTAATCTGAAAGAAGAAGTGCATGTGGGAGATGAGATTTCTGCAACAGTTGTTAGAAGAGACGGTGGACAGGGACAGATTATGCTTTCCAGAAAAGAAGCAAATGATGTGTTGGCTTGGGACAAGTTAAAAGCGCTGCAGGAGGATCAGACAAACATTACAGTGAAGGTGGCAGGCGCGGTAAATGCAGGTGTGGTCGCTTATGTGGAAGGTATTCGCGGATTTATCCCGGCGTCGAAACTGTCTTTGAATTATGTGGAAGATACGAACGAATGGCTTGGCAGAGAAATCAAGGTCCGTGTAATTAATGTGGATGAAGAAGATAAAAAACTGGTGCTTTCTGCAAAAGAGATTTTGCGTGAACGTGAAGCAGAAGAGAAGAAGACCAGAATTTCCAATGTGACAGTTGGGCTAGTGACGGAAGGCGTGGTGGAAACTCTGCAGCCGTACGGCGTATTTGTAAATCTGGGTAACGGACTGACTGGTCTGGTACATATTTCCCAGATTAGTGAAAAGAGGATTAAAACACCGGCGGCGGTATTAAAAGTGGGCGATACGGTAAAGGTAAAAGTAATCGCGGTTAAGGATGGCAAATTGAGCTTGAGCATGAAAGCGCTGCAGGATGTGGCAGCAGAAGAGATTCAGGAAGAGGAAATTGAGCTGCCGCAGAGTGAAGCAGTTTCTACAACGCTTGGCTCGTTGTTTGCAAATTTAAAATTGTAAAAAAATGACTAAAAAAGATGGGAGATATGGAAAAATTTATGTAAAATAACTGTAAGTTTATGATTTGTTCATAGTTTAGACATAAAACATTGTTAGACTAAAGATAATCAAAATGATTCAGCTTAATAGATAAATTTTTTCATAATTGCCTCCGGTGTACCAGACGCCGGGGGCACTCCTCACGTTTAGGAGAAAATATCTGCAATGTTGACCACAGGGGGAATACAATGGGAAATAATACAAAAAATACAATTTATGTAATTGGACATAAAAACCCGGATACGGATTCAATCTGTTCGGCGATCTCCTATGCATATCTGAAAAATCAGATGGGAACCGGTGAATATGAGGCAAAACGCGCTGGGCATATCAGTACGGAAACACAGTATGTGCTGGAACGTTTTCGGGTGGAAACGCCGGGGTATATTCCGAATGTCAAGACAAGGGTAAGAGACATGGAAATGCGCCGTACGACGGGGGTATCCAGTGACATTTCTTTGAAAAAAGCATGGACGCTTTTGAATGAATCAAAAGGCAACACGCTTCCGATTATAAAAGAGAATAACGTATTGGAAGGGCTGATTAGTATTGGAGATATCGCGAGATCTTATATGGCGGTTTCTGACAATGCGATTCTTTCCAAAGCAAAGACGCAGTACTGCAATATCCTGGAGACGCTGGATGGTACGCTTTATGTAGGGGATGAGAATCAGTATTTTGACAAAGGAAAAGTAGTGGTGGCGGCATCCAGTCCGGAGGTAATGGAATCCTATATTGAGGAAAATGATATGGTGATTCTTGGAAACCGTTATGAGACGCAGCTCTGCGCAATTGAGATGAAAGCGTCCTGCCTGATTATCTGCGGGGACGCAGTTGTGACGAAAACGATTCAGATTTTGGCCAAAGAGAAAAATTGTACGATTATTGCAACGCCTTATGATACATATACGGTTGCGCATCTGATTAATCAGAGTATGCCGGTTAAATTTTTCATGAAAGATAATGGGATTACTTCCTTTAGTGAGGATGATTTTACAGACGACATTAAGGAAGTAATGGCGAGTATGCGGCACCGTGATTTTCCGGTACTTGATAAAGAGGGGCGTTATGTGGGTACAATTTCCAGACGAAATTTGTTGGGAATAAAAAAACGCCGTCTGATTCTAGTCGATCACAATGAGATCTCACAGGCGGTGAATAATATCGAGAGCGGAGAAATATTGGAGATCATAGATCATCATCGTCTTGGATCGTTGGAGACACCGATGCCGGTATTTTTCAGAAACCAGCCGGTTGGGTGTACAGCGACGATCGTCTATCAGATGTTTTGCGAGAATAATATTGAAATTCCGCAGAAAATCGCCGGATTGCTTTGCGCGGCAATTATTTCGGATACGTTGTTATTCCGTTCCCCGACCTGTACGCCGTTGGATCAGTATGCGGCGGAGATGCTGGCACAGATTGCCGGTATCAAATGTGAAGAATTTGCGGCAGAAATGTTTGCGGCAGGCAGCAATCTGAAGAGCAAATCAGCGGAAGAAATTTTTTATCAGGATTTTAAGAAATTTGAGCAGGATGAGATTACATTCGGGGTTGGACAGATTACATCCATGAAGCACAACGAGCTAGAAGAGGCAAAGGACAAGCTTTTTGAGTATATGAAAAGTGTGCTGGAAAAACAGAGATTAAAAATGCTGTTTTTCATGCTGACGGATATTATGAATGAGTCAACAGAATTGCTGTATTTCGGAGAAGGCAGTGAAAAATTGGTCAGTGATGCGTTCCGACAGGAAACGGATGGCAGAAGCGTTGTGCTGCCTAGGATCGTATCTCGCAAAAAGCAGTTGATTCCGGCATTGTTTGCCGTGCTGCAGCAGTAGAAATGGAGAATTGGTTTTGAGCAAACAGATATGGAAAGCGGGCAATATGCTCTATCCGCTGCCGGCGGTGATGGTGAGCTGTAAAAGACCCGATGAAAAAGCAAATATTATTACGGTGGCCTGGACAGGCACGGTCTGTACAAATCCGGCGATGGTGTATATATCCGTACGGCCGGAGCGTTATTCCTACTCTATTATGAAAGATACAGGAGAATTTGTAATTAATCTTACTACAGAAAAGCTGGCGCGGGCCACAGATATCTGCGGTGTGCGTTCCGGGCGTGATATGGATAAGTTTGCGGAACTGCATCTGACGGAAGAACATTCCGTACAGATTGCAGCGCCCTGCATTGCTGAAAGCCCGGTGAATATTGAATGCAAAGTGGAGCAGGTATTGGAACTTGGCTCTCATCATATGTTTTTAGCGAAAGTGCTGGCTGTACATGTGGATGAATCGCTTCTTGATGAAAATGGAAAGCTGCATTTAAACAAAGCCGAACTGCTGACGTATTCTCACGGAGAATATCATGGTCTTGGAAATTTTATCGGGACGTTTGGCTATTCAGTCAAAAAGAAAAAGGTGAAAAACGCCTCTGGAAGAAAAAAGCATTAATATATTCTTAAGACAATATCTTGTGTTTGGTTTTGGAAATGACGAAAATAAACACAAGATATTGATGTAAAAATGTGTCAGAATGTTTAGAAAATATTTCATAGCTTTAATTTTGGTTTACAAATCTGCGATGTATGATATAATATTCGTTATAAAGCAGATTCAATGTGCAATAAATGCAGATTCCTGGGTTTGTTTGAAGGAGTGTATTTATAGCATTTTGACGAGATTATGTTGGTTATGTTTGTTGGTAAACAAGGGGATGTAACGTTATGTTTTATGTTACAGGTTATAGGGGATATAAATAATAAATTCAGAGGTGTCTAATGGAACAATATATTATAAAAGGTGGTACTCCGCTCGTCGGCGAAGTAGAGATTGGCGGAGCAAAAAATGCAGCGCTGGGGATTCTTGCTGCAGCCATTATGACGGATGATACAGTACGCATTGACAATTTACCGGATGTACAGGATATCAATGTACTGCTGGAAGCGATTAACGAGATTGGCGCAAATGTGACCAGAATCAGCAGAACATCGGTTCTGATCAATGGTTCCGGCATCGGAAGTGTCAGCGTAGGTTATGAATATATTAAAAAGATCAGAGCGTCTTATTATTTGCTCGGCGCGCTGCTTGGCAAATACAAAAGAGCAGAGGTGCCGCTTCCGGGCGGATGCAATATCGGCAGCAGACCGATCGATCTTCATTTGAAAGGGTTTAAAGCGCTTGGAGCGCAAACACGTATCTCAAACGGCGCAATTGTTGCAGAAGCAGAGCATCTGCGCGGCAGCCATATTTATCTGGATACGGTTTCGGTAGGTGCGACGATTAATATTATGATGGCGGCTTCTATGGCAGAAGGTCGCACGATCATTGAAAATGCGGCAAAGGAACCGCATGTTGTAGATGTGGCAAACTTCCTTAACAGTATGGGCGCTAATATTAAGGGTGCAGGTACGGATGTAATCCGTATTCGCGGTGTGGAAAAACTGCACGCAACAGAATATTCGATTATTCCTGATCAGATTGAGGCGGGAACGTTTATGTTTGCAGCGGCAGCTACCAGAGGCGATGTTATTGTAAAGAATGTAATTCCAAAGCATCTGGAAGCAACGTCTGTTAAATTAATGGAAATTGGTTGTCAGGTAGAGGAATTTGACGATGCGGTTCGTGTCGTTGCGACGAAACGTCTGACAAGCACAAATGTAAAGACACTGCCGTATCCGGGATATCCGACAGATATGCAGCCGCAGATTGGTGTTGCGCTTGCATTGGCTAGCGGAACGAGTCTTGTGACGGAAAGTATTTTTGAAAATCGTTTCAAATATGTTGACGAGTTGATTCGTATGGGCGCTAATATCAAGGTAGAAGGTAATACAGCTGTAATCTACGGCACGGAAAAATTGACGGGTGCAAGAGTCAGCGCACCGGATTTGCGCGCGGGTGCAGCGCTTGTGATCGCCGGTTTGGCAGCAGAGGGTATTACGATTGTGGACGACATCGTTTATATTCAGCGCGGCTATGAATGCTTTGAAGAAAAGCTGCGCAGTCTGGGTGCAGAGATTGAACGCGTGTCCAGCGAAAAGGAAATTCGGAAATTTACTCTGAGAGTCAGCTAAAAGTACTTGACAAAACCGCCAGATCGCGTTATTGTTACTGGCGTAAATAAAATTGAACATGAGTTAGTCTCTTATTCAGAGTGGTGGAGATACATAGGATCTGTGAAGCCACGGCAACCCCCATAGCGGAAGGTGCCAGCCTGAGCGATTAGTCGAACAATAAGAGGACTGAACTATCACAGGAGATAGAGGGTCCGCTTATGGCGGGCTCTTTTTGTGATATATAGGAACGAAATACTTATATGTGACAAAACACTTTGGGAGAATTGTACTGCGGCAGAATGGCAGAATACCGCAGACAAAAATTCTATTTGATATGATAGGAACAAAAGAAAGGAAGGAAAGAAATGGAAAGAAAATTATTTACATCCGAGTCCGTAACAGAAGGTCATCCGGACAAAATGTGCGACGCGATTTCTGATGCGATTCTGGACGCGCTTCTGGAGCAGGATCCGATGAGTCGTGTGGCATGTGAAACAGCGACAACAACCGGTCTGGTGTTGGTTATGGGCGAGATTACCACAAATGCGTATGTGGATATTCAGAAGATTGTGCGCGATACCGTGCGTGAGATCGGCTATACCAGAGGAAAATATGGATTTGACGCAGATACCTGCGGTGTGATTACAGCTATAGACGAACAGTCAGCAGATATTGCGCTTGGTGTGGATAAGGCTCTGGAGGCGAAAGAAAATACGATGTCGGATGACGAGATTGAAGCAATCGGCGCAGGCGATCAGGGTATGATGTTCGGTTTTGCCTCAAACGAGACAAAAGCATATATGCCGTACCCAATCTGGCTGGCACATAAAATGGCACTGAAGCTGACAGAGGTGCGTAAAAACGGTACGCTGACCTATCTTCGCCCGGACGGAAAAACACAGGTTTCCGTTGAGTACGATGAAAACGACAAGCCGGTGAGACTGGATGCAGTGGTTTTGTCTACTCAGCATGACCCGGATGTGACACAGGAACAAATCCATGCGGACATCAAAAAATATGTATTTGATGAAGTGCTTCCAAAGGAAATGATTGATGAAAATACGAAGTTTTTTATTAATCCGACCGGACGTTTTGTGATTGGCGGACCGCACGGTGACAGCGGACTGACTGGACGCAAGATTATTGTAGATACTTATGGCGGCTATGCGCGTCACGGCGGCGGCGCATTTTCCGGAAAAGACTGTACAAAGGTTGACCGTTCAGCGGCTTATGCGGCGCGTTATGCAGCTAAGAATCTGGTGGCGGCAGGACTGGCAGATAAATGTGAGATTCAGCTTTCTTATGCGATCGGTGTAGCGCAACCGACTTCTGTGCGTGTAGATACATTCGGAACAGGAAAGCTTTCTGATGAACGCATTACAGAAATTCTGCGTGAGAATTTCGACTTCCGTCCTGCAGGCATTATCAAGATGCTTGATCTGCGCAGACCGATCTACAAACAGACAGCGGCTTATGGACATTTTGGAAGAGATGATATTGATCTTCCGTGGGAAAAACTGGATAAAGTGGAGCTGCTTAAAAAATATCTTTAAGTTTATAAAAAGTTTAGAAAGACAGCGCTTTGTTTAGATGCGACGCAAACTCTTTTGTGGTATAGTATTAAGGTAAGGACAAATATTTCCTGCTTCTGATGCATACCGCAAAGGAGTTTTTTTATGAAGTTGAGAACTAGATTGATGATTGCGTTTCTGACGATTATTGGCATGCCGACGTTGATGTTTCTGATTGTTATGCTGACAATCGGAAATCCGCAGCTGGATTATCTGGAGGAATATGGCAATCAGCTGCAGCAATATGAAGAAGAATCAGAATTGATCATAGGAGAAGAAAACGGGAAGACCAGTACACTGCCGCCGGCAGCGCGCATGATTCCGGAAATCCGCATGTTTTTAAAGGATATGGGAATAGCGGCGATTTTGATTCTTATTTTGACGGCAGTACTTTTGATGGCGTGGATTTATACCAGCATTAATGTGCCATTAATGAAATTACGGAAAGCGACGCATAATATTGCAGAGGGAAACCTTGATTTTACGCTGGAGGTTACCGGAGAAGATGAGTTTAGTGATCTTTGCCGCGATTTTGAGGAAATGCGCTGCCGTTTGCGCCAATCCACAGAGGAAAAGCTGGAGTATGACCGGGAAAACAAGGAACTGATCAGTAACATCTCGCATGATCTGAAAACGCCTATCACAGCGATCAAAGGATATGTGGAGGGGATTATGGACGGCGTGGCGAATACTCCGGAGAAGATGGATCGTTACATTCGCACAATTTATAATAAAGCGAATGACATGGACCGGTTAATCAATGAACTGACCTTTTATTCCAAGATTGATACGAATCGTATTCCGTATACCTTTAATAAGATTAATGTGGCAAATTATTTTGAAGACTGCTTTGAGGAGGTTGGACTCGATCTGGAATCGAAGGGAATTGAGTTTTCGTATTCCAACTATGTTGACAAGCATGTAGAGGTTATTGCCGATACCGAGCAGATGAAGCGCGTGATTAACAATATTGTCGGTAATTCCGTGAAGTATATGGATAAGCAGCAGGGATGGATTAATATTCGCGTGAAGGATGTCGGTGATTTTGTACAGGTAGAGATTGAAGACAACGGCAAAGGAATCGGCGCAAAAGAACTGCCATATATTTTTGATCGTTTTTACCGCACAGACGCGTCGCGAAATTCTTCTATGGGCGGAAGCGGGATCGGACTTTCGATCGTGCGAAAGATCGTGGAGGATCATGGCGGCAAAATATGGGCGAGCAGTAAAGCGGGCGAAGGTACGATCATGTACTTTGTGCTTCGGAAAGTAACGGTAGAATAAACAGGAGGAACAAAAAAGATGAGCAGAATTTTAATCATCGAAGATGAAGAAGCGATTGCTGAACTGGAGAAGGATTATCTGGAACTCAGTGATTTTGAAGTGGAGATTGAGCAGCGCGGGGATGTTGGTCTGCAGAAAGCGTTGGGAGAGGATTTTGATCTGCTGATTTTGGATCTGATGCTGCCGGAAATGGACGGTTTTGAAATCTGCCGTCAGGTGCGTGAAAAGAAAGATATTCCGGTGCTGATGGTTTCTGCGAAGAAGGATGATATTGATAAGATCCGCGGGCTTGGCCTCGGTGCGGATGACTATATGACAAAACCATTCAGCCCGAGTGAGCTGGTGGCGCGCGTAAAGGCGCATTTGGCACGTTACGAACGTCTGATCCGCACAAATGTAAAGGAAAACGACATGGTGGAGATTCGCGGTATTAAGATTGATAAGACAGCGCGTCGTGTTTGGATTAATGGTGAGGAGAAGAATTTTACGACGAAGGAATTTGACCTTCTGACGTTTCTTGCGGAAAATCCGAACCATGTGTTTACTAAGGAGGAATTGTTCCGAGAAATCTGGGACATGGAGTCAATTGGTGATATCGCAACTGTAACGGTGCACATTAAAAAAATTCGCGAGAAGGTGGAATTTGATACCGCGAAGCCGCAGTATATTGAAACGATCTGGGGTGTCGGCTATCGGTTTAAAGTCTGAGAAAATGGCAGGTGGGAACAAAGCGTTTTCACCTGCTTTTTTGAAGGAAAAAGTTTTATCTAATAGCATGATATAAAAGAGGCGAAAGGAGAACCTATGATCTATAAATTAGAAAATCCGCAAATGGCCGCCGCCCTTTTTGGCAACTGGCAGGAAACCTTAATATGGTCCTGTTTGCAAAATGTGATGGGGGAGGTATATGCGGATGAAACGGAGGAGCCGCGCTGCGCGATGGCGCTTATCGGTGATTTTTGTTTTCTGGCAGGGGAACCGAAGGAGGAACTTGTCTCCTATAAGCCAGAGAACTGTAAAAATAAGTTTATTATCATGATTCCGCAGACAAAAGCGTGGGAACCTATGATTGAAAGCTGTTATAAGGAGAAGGCGAAAAAGACGGTTCGTTATGCGATCAAAAAGGAGCCGTTTGTTTTTGACACGGAAAGACTGCAGGAGACTGTAGATGCGCTTTCTACGGAATATACATTAAAAATGATGGACGAAGAGTGTTTTTTTAAATGTAGAGAGATTTCTTGGTGTCGGGATTTTGTGTCACAATACCGTGATTATGAGCAGTATCAGAACTGTGGGCTGGGTGCGGTAATTTTAAAAGATGGAGAAGTAGTTGCCGGAGCATCTTCGTATATCAGTTACAAAGGAGGTATTGAAATAGAAATTGATACCAGAGAAGATTTTCGCCGCAGAGGATTGGCATATGTATGCGCTTCGAAATTGATTCTTGAATGTCTGGCACGCGGTTGGTATCCGAGCTGGGATGCGCAGAATTTATGGTCGATAGCATTGGCGGAAAAACTTGGCTATCATTTTGATCATACATATACTGTATATGAAATTTATGAATTTTAAAAGAATTATTTTACTTTTTGAGAGAAAAGTGATATATTGAAAGAAAAAACAAGTTGCATTTCATGATCTCAAAAAGGGGTGGTGTTATGAGATTTAAAGGAAAAGTTGCCGCATGGTTCTGGGGGATTATTATTTTAACAAATGTGGTTTTTCTCTATGAGCTTGTTTTCTCAAGAGATAATCTGCCAGCATTGTTTGTTGGAATTGTAGGATGCAATCTCATTTTTTTGCCGCTGGCTTTTCGTAATTATGTGGAAATTACGGAGGAATCGGTGAATCTGTTCTTCGGGTTTTTCAAAGATACCATTCGTATTTTTGATATTAAAGAAGTCTATCAGACGCACAATGTGATCGCTTCTTCGGCGGCGCCGATGGATCGTATTGTACTAAAAGGCAGAAATAATGAGATGATGTGCGCGGTAAAGGACAAAAAGAATTTTTACAGAGAACTGCAGTATCGTAACCCACAGGCCAGTTTCCACAGTAAGTGTAAGATGTAGATTGTTTTGTGGTTGGGAAGAGTGATAACTTTAATGGGAAAGCTCCTTAAAACAGAAAAATGACAGAATACCAAAAAGTGCTTCGCATACCGGATTTCGGCAGCGGAGCACTTTTATTTTGCTTAAAAAAATCTGTATCTAAAATCAGCTGACACTAAAATTTATCCTGTCGTATAAATTAGAATCCCCAACAGGATCACTGCGTTTCCGAGCCATTTTCCCTTGCTGCTTTTTTCTTTTAAGATCATATGCGAGAGCAGCAGTACAAAAACGTAGGTAAAGCAGTCGATAACCGGACCAAGTTTCATTTCGATGCGTGTGAAGCAGTAGGTATTTAAAAGCAGTACACCGAAATAAATGCCGTAGGCGGTGATGACGCGCCAGTTTAAATATTCACGGATGATATTATCGTGTTTTATATTGGCGCTTTGCTTTAAAAGCAGCTGAGAAATCGCGCCGAAAAACGTGCCGAGGATCATCAGGCTGATAAAAAAATAATCATTCATATTTCTGCACCATCCACACTCCCACCAGTATGATCAGCATACCGATGATATTTTGCAGGGAAATATTTTCCCGGAAAATGAAAAACGCCCAGATCTGTGACCAGATCAGATACACATTTTTGTTTGCATAGGCTGTCGAAAGAGAAAATTTACGGATCACACGCTGCCAGGCAATTGCGTAGATGCCGCAGTTGAGCAGCATTAAAAAAGCAAACAAATAAACGCGGGGTTCGGCAAGACCGCCTTTATTGTAATATACAGCTGCCAATTTTGAAAATACGCCAGTGAAAGAAAAAAGGCAGATATTTAAATGGAGCTGAATATAATTTTTTGCTCGTTCCATAAAACTCCGTTTCTATGCTGTACGCAGATTTTGAAAATCCTGAGAAAGCTTTGGTCATTACAGGATTCCGAGCAAATACAGCATGTTATCATTAAACATCTATTTTATTTTTTTGTCAACTTTTGCTTTTCCTTTTTTTCAGAATATAGTATACTCAGAATGTTAGGGGCGAAAGATGATGTTCCCTGATATTTGCTGAAATTTAAGTTTTATAAGAACAGAAAGAGGAAATGACCATGTTGGTTTCAATCGTGGTTCCGTGTTACAATTCGGAACACACCATCGGAGAACTGGTGGATCTGACGATAAAAGAATTTGAAAAAATGCCGCAGTATACGGTTGAGTTTGTGCTCGTCAATGATTATTCGAAAGATAACACAATCGGTACGATTCGTAAGCTTTGTGAAAAATATCCGTTTGTAAAAGGGATTAATCTGGCACGCAATTTTGGACAGCATAACGCGATTATGGCGGGGCTCCATTATGCGGAAGGGGAATTGATTGTCGGTATGGATGACGATATGCAGACGCACCCGTCGCAGCTGCCGATTATGCTGGGAAAAGCGGCGGAGGGATATGATCTGGTGTATGGTCTTTATCCGGTGCGCAAAAATTCTTTTTTAAAAAATCTTTCGAGCAAATTTAACGCGGTGACTTCCCGTATTCTGCTGGGGCGTCCGAAAGAGATTGTTTCCAGTAATTACTGGGTGATTAACCGCCTTGTGCGGGATGAGGTGATCCGGTATAAAAATTTCAACCCGTATGTTGATGCGATTTTCTACCGGGTGACGAATAATATTGCAAATGTTCCGATCGAGCATTACAAGCGTGAAGTCGGCAGTTCCAACTACACGTTCCGCAAGCTGGTGAAGCTGTGGCTGGCATATTTTAACTTTTCCGTTGTACCGCTGCGTATTTCTTCGTGTCTGGGAATTATTTTTTCCTGCACTGGTTTTGTCGGAGCGTTGGCGACGTTGATCCGTCAGATTATCGCACCGAGCGAGCAGTTGGGCTGGGCATCTATTATGTGCGCGATGCTGCTGTTTTTTGGATTTGTTCTGTTGGTGCTGGGAATTATCGGAGAGTATCTCGGAAAAATTATTTTGAGTATTAATAATACGCCGCAATATATTATCCGGGAAGCATATAATGTTTCAAAAGTCGGAGACAGAGAAGAACCATGAAAAAAATAATGATATTGGGGGCCGGAGTTTATCAGGTCCCTTTGATTTTGGAAGCGAAGAAAAAAGGGTATTATACGATTGTGGTCAGCTATCAGGGGCATTATCCGGGCTTTAAGCTGGCGGATAAATGCTATTATCTGAATACAACGGACGCGGAGGCGGTTCTGGAGGCAGCCCGGAAAGAGCAGATTGACGGTATTTGTACGACCGGTACGGATGTTGCCATGTATACAGTCGGATATGTATGCCGTAAACTGCACCTGAACGGAATACCGTGCGAAGCAGCCCTGACGGTGACAGATAAATGTCGTATGAAGGAGGCATTTGCCAGAGGCGGTGTTTCCAGCGCAAAGTTTTATAAGACGTATTCACTTTCGGAAGCACAACAAGTATTCGCTCAGATGCAGGCACAGGGGGCAAAGGCGGCGATGGTGAAAGCGGTAGACAGTTCCGGAAGCCGCGGTATCACAAAGATAATGGATGTGGAAGAATTGGAGTGCGCTTATTTTGAGGCGCAGAAGGTGACGCGTCAGCCCTACATTTTGCTGGAGGAATTTGTGGAAGGGCACGAAATAGGCGTGGACGGCTTTGTTTCAGGCGGTGAGATCGTTTTGATGCTGCCGCATGAAAAATTTGTGCTGCGTACCGGAGGAACGACGATTCCGGCTGGACATGGATTTCCGCTTTCTTGTGAACCGAAGCTTTATACGGAAATCTGTCGGCAGATGGAACTTGCCGTGCGGGCAACCGGACTTGATAACTGTGCGTTTAACGCAGATGTGCTGGTATCCGGTGAACAGGCTTGGATTCTGGAAATCGGCGGACGTGCGGGCGCGACAGGAATTCCGGAACTGATTTCAATTTACAGCGGTTTTTCTTTTTATGAAAAGATTCTGGAAAATGCATTGGGATGTGCGCCTGATTTTACGGCAAAAGGACAGACGCCGTGTATGTCAAGGCTTCTGTTTTCACCGATCAACGGCATGGTAACGGCAATCGATGAGGCGGGACTTGCAAAAATGCGCAGAGACGGAATGGAAATCTCGCTGGATTATCTCGTCGGGGAAGAAGTTCGACAGGTGCAGAATGGTTCTGACCGTATCGGTCAGCTTGTGATGAGAACCAAGTGTGCGGATGAACTGGAAAAAATGTGCAGCCGGATTTATGAAAAAATCTTTGTGAGCGGCCAGTCGTTACACGCGTTGTGGAAAAAGAAATAAAAGGAGACCATCCGGAGGTTTTTTCCTGCCGGATGGTTTTTCAATATGGGCAGATCTCATTTTCCTATATCATAAAACGTTTTGAGGAATATGCCGAGGTATATTTTTTATATTGCCCGTATTGCCGGCAGCGCTTCTCACCAAATAAGGGGTTTCGCATATGTTAATAGAAATGTGAAACAGGAGCCTTTTATGGGAAAAAATCATAATTCGTGCAATTGTGTAAGGCAGTGTCCTTGTTATCCTAACTGCGACCAGATGATGAATGAGGGGCAGATTCCGCCGCAGTGGCTGCGAAGGGGAGAACAGGAAAAACGCGCTTTTGTACGGGAGGATGTTCCGCCTGTGCAGCGCGATTTGCACACAGATGCGGATGAAATGCTTGCGAAACTGATCAAAGAAACCGTACCTGTACCGGAGGCGATTCCGTTCGGAACACAGCGTAAAATGGAACTGCTCGATGAGACGCAGCAGATGGAGCAGAGGACGGCGACAGCGGGATATGAGGACGTGCCGATGACAGACGCAGATGAATACGATTGGCAGAAATTGAAAGAAATGTATCCGGATATGGCGAAAATTATTTTGTCTGAGGTAGAAAATGTCTGTGACAGTTTGGAATATGAGGGCAGCATGATGTTTGATTCTATACCGGACAAAGAACGTGTACGCAAAATGACAGCAGACATTTATGAAAAAGTGAAGGATCGCTATCCGATAGAGGAGAGTATTGATCAGGATGATATGCTTGTGATGAACCGGGAGAACCGCAGGCGTTACCCGCCGCAACAAAATTGGCTGAATGATTTTATTCAGGTGCTGCTATTTCAGGAAATGCACCGCAGAAGGTGCCGTCATCGCAGATGCCGCCGCTGACCGGTGTGAAATCTGAAATTTATGGTTGAGGTTTTAGGGGAAAAAGATTAATATAGACATACGAAGTCAATTCAGGAGAAACAAATGGAACAATTACAAAAGGTACTTGCAGAAAATTTAAATGAAAACCTGCTGCGTGCCACGATCAGTGGCAAGCGGCACGGAGACAGTTTTGATAAGGTAAAGATACGTCCGGTCCGCATCGGCGGGGAATTGCTGTTTCAGACGGCTGTTTCGGATGGAAAGCGGGAATTTCATAAAAATTATACTGCGGCGGAGATAGAGGCACAAATGCTGACATGGATGCAGAACGATTATAAGCAGCTGCAAATGGACACGATGGCGTCGTCGATCAGCACTCTGGTCAGCAAAAAAGGAAAAGCGACGGTAAAGGTAAAAAAAATACAGCAGGTAAGACAGCAGGGGATGCTGGAACATAATCGAAAAAAGCGTTATCTGTTGGAGGAGGGAACGGCTGTTCCGTTTCTGGTAGATTTGGGCGTGATGACGCAGGAGGGGAAGATCGTTCGTTCCCGTTATGATAAATTCCGGCAGATCAACCGATTTCTGGAGTTTGTGGCGGATGTGCTTCCGGCGCTTGACAGAAAACGCAGGCTGACGATCATTGATTTTGGATGCGGAAAATCTTACCTGACATTTGCTATGTACTATTTTCTGCATGAGCAGCATGGATATGATGTGCAGATGATCGGGCTGGATCTCAAAGAGGATGTGATTGAACACTGCAGTGCACTTGCGAAGAAATACGGATATGAGAATCTGCAGTTTTTAACGGGGGATATTGCTTCTTATGAGGGTGTTGATCAGGTGGATGTTGTGGTGACGCTGCACGCGTGTGATACGGCGACGGATTATGCACTTTACAAGGCCGTGGAATGGGGAGCGAAGGTAATTCTTTCCGTGCCGTGCTGTCAGCATGAATTGAATAGGCAGATCAAAAGCGAACTGATGCAGCCGGTTTTAAAATACAGTCTGATTAAAGAACGTATGGCATCGCTTCTGACGGATGCTTTTCGGGCAAATCTGTTGGAAGAACAGGGGTATCAGGTGCAGATCCTGGAATTTATAGATATGGAACACACGCCGAAAAATATTTTGATTCGCGCGGTGAGAAAGAACAGCCGGATTCTGCCGCGGCAAATGCGGGAAGTAAACATAGAGCAGGGAGAGAAAGGCAGTGCAGATAAGCGACTGCGGGAATGTATGCAGGCGTGGAATGCAAAGCCGCTGCTGGATACGTTGTTTAAGGAGAGTGGCAAATGAAAAAAATATTGATCAGAATCATAGTTCTGCTGTTGGTGTTTGCCGGTGCCGCAGGCGTTTTCGCGCTGACGATCAACGATGAAACAAAGACCAGAACAGAAGAAATGTCGCAGGCGACTTTGCCGCTCGTATATATGGTTTACCGCGATGTGGCGATGAATCCGCTGCATGGTTATGTAAAGCCGATGTCAGTGACGGCGGTGCGTGATACTTTGACGCCGATTTCTACACAGAGAGATGTGAGCATCCGTGTGGAAACGTTTGGGGAAGAGGTGAGTGATATTTATTTTGAAGTGTTTACGGCGGATGGCAAAACGTCGCTGGAAAACACAAAGGTGACAGATATCACTTACGGTGAGGATTCGATAGACGCGTCGTTCGTATTACAGAATCAGCTGCGTATGGAGCAGGAATATGTGCTGAAAATTCAGCTGCGCTGCGATGAACGCGATGTTTACTACTATACACGTGTAGTGCAGCAGGACAGCCTTCATACTAAGGAATATCTGGATTTTGTAATTTCATTTTCCGATCGCAGCCTGAATAAAGAGGGGGCGGATAGTCTGGCAGTTTATCTGGAACCGGAGAGGGATGTTCAGGAAGTAAATCTTTCCTATATGGATATTCACACGACAACAGATCAGCTTGCATGGGGCCAACTAAACCCACAGATTTACTATAAGTCGATTCCGATGATCAAAGAATTGAATGAGACAACGGCAACGATTGTACAGGAATATTTGATCAGCGCTCAAAATGAAGAAGGACAGATAGAACTGTATACGGTCAATGAATATTTCCGTCTGCGCTATGCGGATGAGACCGTGATGCTGCTGGATTTTGAGCGTTCGACAAACGAGATTTTTAACCCGGATAACAATGTGATTACAGATACGGGTGTAAATCTTGGTATCTGTGACCGGGATATTTCCTATGTAACAGACGCCGATCAGCAATATTTTGCCTTTGTGTTGGGCGGTGAGTTGTGGTGCTACAACGTTTCCAGCGGTAAGATGGCGCAGGTATTTACTTTCCGTCAGAAAGACAACAGCGATTATCGCGATATTTATGGACAGCATGAGATCAAGGTGCTGAATTTGAGCACAAACGGAAATATGTTTTTTGTAGTTGCGGGTTATATGAACCGCGGACGGCATGAAGGAGAATCCGGTGCGGCCGTCTATTACTATGACGCATCATCAGGAGGCATTGAGGAATTGCTGTTTGCGGATACCAGCAGATCTTACGATCTTTTGAAATCGGATGTGCAGGAGCTTTCTTATGTAACGGATGACCAGGAGACGTTCTTCCTGTTAGTTGACGGAGACGTTTATGAGATCAATCTGATGACGCTGGAAATGAATAAGCTGGTGGAGAATTTAAAACCGGATTGTTATGCTGGCTCTCGTTCCGGACGTTACTTCTGTTATTTGGAAGAAAATGAGGCTTATGATTCCAGGACAATTAATGTTTATGATCTGAATACGAAGGAAGTCAGCAAGATTACCTGTGGAGAGAATGAACGGATTCGTATGATTGGTTATCTGGAGGATGCTCTTGTTTACGGTATCGCGGAGGAACAGGACATTGATTCTTCGCATGAAGGCAACGAGCTGTTTCCAATCAAAACGCTGTTTATTATGAACGAGCAGGGAGAAATTGTGAAAGAATACGGCGAGACCGGTATTTATGTGACCGATGCAGAAATTTCCAATCAGCTGCTGACACTGACCCGTATGAGAAAATCGGGTGACAGCTGGGAAGAGATGGCGGCGGATCATATCATTGATAATTCAGGGGAAGATTCTTCCGTCGGTTTGACGACGCAGGTGAGCAAGCGAAAGCAGACGGAGATGGTGCTGTTGGTGGGAGAAGATTTTGCTGGAAAAACCCCGCAGGCAGTACGCGGTAAGATGGTGGTGCAGCCTAAGTGGAAAGAAGTAACTATTCCAGAAAAGGAGCATACGGAAGAACGTTACTATGTCTATGCGAAGGGGCGGTTGGACAGCATTTATGAGAATGCGAATACAGCAATTGTCCGTGCAGATTCGCAGTTTGGCGTGGTGGTCAATCAGGAACAACAGTATATCTGGGAAAGAGGAAACAGAAAGGATGTTTCTGAGATACCGATGGAACAGGTAGAGCAGAGCATATTAAGCGGAAATATGGATGTTGCTGCATTACGGGAACAGCTGCCGGATAAATGGGTATTTGATCTGACCGGATGCAATACGGAATCTGTTCTTTATTTTATCAGTGAGGGAAATCCAGTGATTGCAGATACTACGGAAGGCGTACGGATTCTGTTGGGATATGATAATTGGGCCAATATTCGTTTTTATGAACCGGGTGCGGAAGAAACTTATTTGCTTGCGGACACAGATTGGGAAAAATTGTTTGAGGAATCCGGATATGTCTTTATCGGATTTTTGGACAAACCGCAGCAATAGGGCTCGGTATAATAAGGTGAAGAAAAACGGCTTTGCGGGCATTCAGAAGAAGAATGCGGCGCAGAGCCGTTTTTTGATGCAAAAGCCTGTAAGCGTTGTGATTTATGCGAGTTGGTCGCGGAAAATCACATTTTTATATTTTTCAAGAACACAGATCAGCAGAAGTCCCAATACGGTGCAGGAAAGGATTTCTCCGATGCAGACTGTCATTGCGTTAAAGGCAAAGGAAGTCGGCAGACCATAGCCGTATTTTAAAATGATCGGGACAATAATCGTATTTGCCAGAACTGGCGGAATCGTTAGAATCGCCCTGCGGGCAAAGGTACCCTGCGCCGCTTTGCGCAGTGCATAAGTTCCGAATGCGCCAATCAGCGTGGCGATGCTGCCGAATACGACATCCAGCATGATGCCGCCTGCCAGAAGATTGCTGATAATACAGCCGACGAACAATCCGGGGATTGCCGCAGGCGTAAAAAACGGCAGAATCGTGAGAGCTTCAGAAAAACGAAGCTGAACGGCATGATTCGCCAGTCCGAGAGCGTTGGCGATCAGTGTCAGAACCACGTAGAGGGCAGCAATCATCGCTGCCTGTGTCATGTACAGTACATTTTTGTTTTTCATATTTAGTTTTCTCCTTTAGTTTTGTTTTACGTGTGGAAGGTCTCGAACACACGATTCATTTAACGCCGGAAATCGGCGGAAAGCCTTATAGACCTTGGTTTTTCGGGCTTTGCAACGAGGGAGAGTATAGCATAGATTTTTGGCTTGTGCAACCTTTAAGCCCAAATTAAGCCAAAATGAATTTCCTCGAATAACTTCTCATGTGTTCAGACATACATTTGCCACAAGAGCTATTGAAGCGGAATGCAACCGCAAGTTTTGAAAACGATTTTGGTGCATAGTTCTTTAGCAATGACAATGTTAGAGGAATGACGTAGCTAGTAGAGATATTGTCTACTTTTTTATGATTATAATGGTGTAAATAATTACAGCGTATGATATTATGAGAAATAAACAAATTAGAATTTGTAAAGGAGGGGCAATAAAATGGAAACACTAAAAAATTTCAAAAGAAGCTTTTGGAGAGTTCCATTGATTTCGCTGATAGCAGGACTACTCTATAATCCGTGCTATATCCGAATTGTGTTACATTTTGGCATGATTGAGCCGGGGGTTATAGACAGCAAGATCTCTCTTTTGACGAGTGGCGTGCTGCTGATTGTATTCTTGCTTCTTGGCGGGATTGTGTTGCTACGCAATGAAACTCGCTTGGAAATCTTTGTTTCATCATCTATTGTTGTTGTATATGGAATTTTGCTATTGGTAATTCAAGTTCTTTCGGGAAGCACAACAGGCCCTGCCGCCGTAGTTTTTATGCGCTTGGGGACACCTTTAGAATGGATGAGTTTTCCATCATCACTTAGCCTTTATTTGAAGGAGCAAATGTCGATTACTGTGCCTATTGGCTATTTGCGTTTCTTTATTCCGTGGTTGTTCGTTCTATTTGGAAAAAAGAATAGCACTAAACAATAAAACAACTTCCAGTTGTGCGCCCAGATAGTTTTTGATAGGACTGTTTGTTTTTTAGAGTATGTGAAAGAATGAGAGTCTATCAGATTGAAGAAAATTTGTGATATCAAGCAATAGAGAAAATATGGTGAGGTCAAGGAACAAGGCGTAGCCGATACGCCGTGGGGCATTCCTTGACGGAACAGATGCAGCCAACAGCACTATGATACAGCAAAGGACTTGAAAGGTCAGAAACCTTACAAGTCCTCTTGTCTGTTATTGAGCATTATATTTTAAATAAAGTGCTTCTTTTTCCAGTTCCTTTTCAAATGTCTTTATGTGTGAATAATTAAGCCCAAATTAAGCCAAAATGAATTTTCTTCAGCTTATCCTTTCTTAGCATTCGTCTGACTTTCTATTTTTGCGTTGACAGTGCCTGTTTTAAAATATTCGGCACATTCTCCGGCTTTACGTTGGAATAAAGTGCATCATCAACGATAAAGTTTGCGGAAGTTCTGCATTGCTTTAAACAATTTTGCGTTTTTAACAGACATGTGCCATCAGCAGAAAGATTGTTTTTTCCAATATTAAGTTCCTTGCGAATAAGATCAGCGATCAAACGACCGTTTTTCTTCGCGCAGCGTTCACCTGAACAAACGGTGATTACGTGTGTATAGGAAGCTTCTTTCAGACTTGGATATGTCCGGATCAGAAGGTTAATCAGTGAGAGCGGTACTTCGGCAGTTTGTGCCGCCCGTTCTTTTAAATCATTGGTCAGGAAACCGTTTACGTCCTGGACTTCTCTTAACATTTGGACGATGACATCTTGGTCTTTTTTGTCGCGCTGACCAGCATAGTATGCAAAGATATGTTCAAGCTCTGCGGCTGTATTTTCGGGAGCAACGTTTGGTGAAGTATAATTTGTATTATGATTCATAGCGCCGGCATCCTCCTTTTTGGATTTTTATATAAATTTATATGATATAGAAGCTGTGATACAATTTCTGCCAAATTGATATGCAGGTTACCACAGATATTCATTTTGATGATAGCATGGAAGTTGTGAGAAAGAAAGTGGTTTTAGTGAAAGAAAGCCCTTTTTGGGGTTTCCTTTTATGTACGAAGTGTTATACTGTAAATAGTACAAAAGAAGCAAAGAGGGTTTCAAATGCAGGTGAAACAGACAGATTTTTCAAAGGGAAGTGTATACAAAAATATATTAGATGTAGCGGTTCCGATGACCGCGGCGCAGATTTTAAATCTGCTATATAATGTAGTGGATCGTATGTATATTGGCCGCATCGAGGGGCATGGCACGATGGCGCTGACCGGTGTGGGACTGTGCTTTCCGATCATCACGCTTATCAGCGCGTTTACGCTGCTTTTTGGAAACGGCGGCGGACCTTTGTGCGCAATTGAACGCGGCAGAGGAAATCAGAAAGAGGCAGAAGCCCTGATGGGGAATACATTTTCTATGCTGCTGATCACAGGCGCGATCCTGACGGTCTTCTGTCTGGTGTTCTACCGGCCGATTTTGTTTGCTTTCGGGGCAAGCAGGGAGACGATTCCTTATGCGGGTACTTACATCCGTATTTACTTGATTGGTACCGTTTTTGTGATGATTGCATTGGGCATGAATCCTTTTGTTAATAGCCAGGGATTCGGTCAGGTCGGGATGCTGACGGTTTTGATCGGGGCGGTACTGAATATCATCCTTGATCCGATTTTTATTTTTGCGCTGGATATGGATGTGGCCGGCGCGGCGGTTGCGACAATTCTTTCACAGATGGTATCAGCGGTGTGGGTATTAAAATTTTTGACCGGAAGGAAAACATCTTTGCGGCTACGCCCGGAAGCGATGAGGATTGAATGGAGCCGTATTGGCCGTATTGTTTCAATGGGATTTTCCGGATTTGTGATGGCTTTTACAAACGGACTTGTACAGATTGCCTGCAACGCGACCTTGAAGACATCTGGGGGCGATATCTATGTGGGCATCATGACGGTATTGAATTCTGTGCGTGAGATTTTTCATATGCCGGTATCCGGGCTTACGAACGGCGCGTCGCCGGTAATGGGGTATAATTACGGAGAACGCGCATATAAAAGAGTAAAGCAGGCAATTGCATTTGTATCGGTAATCGGGATTGCTTACACCTTGCTTGCCTGGGCGGTGCTGCGTATCTGGCCGGAACCGTTTATCCGTATTTTCAACGGAGAAGGCGATATGCTGGAGCTGGGTATTCCTGCTATGCATATTTACTTTTTCGGCTTTTTCTTTATGGCGTTGCAGTTCTGCGGACAGTGTACATTTGTGGCGCTCGGCAAGGCTAAGCATGCTACATTTTTTTCGATTTTTAGAAAAGTGATTATTGTAGTGCCGCTGACCTTGCTGCTGCCGAGGATGGGACTTGGCGTAAACGGTGTGTTCTGGGCGGAACCGATTTCTAACCTGATCGGCGGATGTGCCTGCTATATTACGATGCTGCTGACGGTGCTGCCGGAACTGCGGGAAGAGAAGAAATAAGAAATTCTTGTAATTTTACGGCAGTCATACTATACTGATAGAAGTTTGAAAAAGTAAAACGGATAATTTCCGGGATGCGCACAAAAAATAAAGAGGTAAATATATGGAAATAATTGAAATCTTAAAAGCAGTTTTGTTTGGTATTGTTGAGGGAATTACAGAATGGCTTCCGATCAGCAGTACCGGACATATGATCCTGTTGGATGAATTCGTGAAGCTGAATGTTTCGGAAGAATTTCTGGAAATGTTTCTGGTAGTGATTCAGTTGGGAGCGATTTTGGCAGTTTTGGTTCTGTTTTGGAATCAGCTGTGGCCGTTTTCGGTAAAGGAAAAGTATTTTATCAAAAAGGATACATTCCAGATGTGGTTTAAGATCCTGGTTGCTTGTGTTCCGGCAGCTGTGATCGGTCTTTTGTATGATGATGTACTGAATGAATTGTTTTATAACTATCAGACGGTGGCTATGGCGTTGATCATTTTCGGTATTTTGTTTATCGTGATCGAACGACAGAATCGTGATATGCGTATTCGCGTGAATTCTATCGCGCAGATTACGTATCCTGTGGCTATATGGATCGGTGTGTTTCAGCTGATTGCTGCAGTATTTCCGGGTACTTCCCGTTCCGGAGCTACCATTCTTGGCGCATTGATGATCGGCGTTTCCAGAACGGTTGCGGCGGAATTTACCTTCTTTCTGGCAGTCCCGGTGATGTTGGGAGCCAGTCTGTTAAAGATAGTAAAATTTGGTCTTGCGTTTACAGTTGATGAAGTGATTCTGCTGGGCACAGGTATGGTGGTAGCGTTTGTAGTATCAATCGCGGTAATCAAATTCCTGTTGGGCTATATCCGAAAACACAGTTTTGTAGCATTCGGATGGTACCGCATTGTGCTGGGTATTGTGGTTCTTGGATATTTCTGGTTAAGAGGTTAGAATGAAAATTATATTACCTGAACATGTAAAAAAAATAATTAAAACTCTGGAGACAGCCGGCTACGAAGCATTTGCAGTAGGCGGCTGTGTTCGTGATTCCATTTTGGGGCGTGAGCCGGACGACTGGGATATCACCACATCCGCCAAGCCGCAGCAGGTGAAAGAGCTGTTTCATAGAACGGTGGATACCGGTATTGCGCACGGTACGGTCACGGTTTTGATGGATGGAGAAGGATATGAGGTGACGACGTATCGTATTGATGGAGAGTATACAGACTGCCGTCATCCGAAGGCTGTCAGCTTTACGGATAATCTGACGGAAGATTTGAGACGCCGTGATTTTACGATCAATGCGATGGCCTATAATGAGTCGCGCGGTCTGGTAGACGCGTTTGGAGGCATAGAAGATCTGGAAAACGGTATTATTCGCTGCGTTGGAAAGGCGATAGAACGTTTTGAGGAGGATGCCCTGCGGATTCTGCGAGCTGTGCGGTTTGCGGCGCAGCTGGGATTTTCTATCGAAGAAAAAACGGCGGGGGCGGCAGCTCTTCTGGCAGAGAATTTGCGTAATATCAGCGCGGAGCGGATTCAGGTGGAACTGGTCAAGCTTTTGGTCTCACCGCATCCGCAGCTTTTACGAAATGCCTATCAGCTTGGTTTGACGCGTGTGTTTCTGCCGGAATTTGACCGTATGATGGAGACAGAGCAAAACAATCCGCATCACTGCTTCAACGTTGGCGAACATACGCTGAAAGCGCTGGAGTTTGTAGAGGCAGACAGAGTGATGCGTTTGACGGTCTTATTTCACGATATGGGAAAGCCGGAGTGCAGAATAGTGAAGGATGGTACGGATCATTTTTATGGTCATCCGGAAGCAGGGGAAGAGATTGCTGGGCAGATCATGCGCAGGCTGAAATTTGACAATGATACCACCCGCAAAGTAAAACTTTTGGTGCGACTGCACGATCGCCGTGCGCCGCTTTCCGAGGCTGATCGTGAAAAACTGTATCAGGGGAAACGCGTAGTTTCGGATAAATATGTGCGTAAACTGTTGGCACAATGTTCATCGGAATTGTTCCCGGTACTTTTACAGGTGTGCGGTGCCGATGTTTTGGCACAGAGCGATTATCACCGCACAGAAAAGCTGATGGTACTGGAACAGATGCTGGAGGTTTATGAGGAAATTTTGACAAAGAAACAGTGTCTTTCTTTGAAAACGATGGCTGTGACCGGGAAGGATTTAATTTCAGCAGGAGTAACGCAGGGCAGAGAAATCGGAGAGATTTTAAATAAAATGCTGGAAGATGTTCTGGAAGAGCCGGAGCATAATACAAAAGAATATTTGATGAAAACATATTTACCGCAGCTGTGAGAACAGGTGCGGTATTTTAATCATATAGGATACTTTATTTCTGTATGATTAAAATACTGTAAACGCACTGTAGGGAATCTTGATTGCGAGATTCTAATTTGCATATTTCGCGCATACGATAGAGGGAGTGATATAGGGGAGGGATATGCGTGAACGAAAAGAGCTTGAAGGTATTAGAACAATATGAGATTGAGGTAATGAGCACCAGAAGAGGGCGTGGCTCCTATATCTGTGAGACAAACCAGGGCAGAAAGCTATTGACAAACTGCAGCAGTTCGGAAAAAAAGATGCAGTTTGTGAACAAAATATTGGAGCTGATGAAAGCACGGGGCTATTTTTTTGCAGATATTGCGCTCGAAAATAAAGAGGGAAACTTAATTACACCGGACAGAGATGAACCGCCTTGTATTTTAAAAGATTGGTATGAGGGGAGAGAATGCGACACAAAGAGTATGGCGGATATTGAACAGACGGTCAGAGGACTGGCACATCTTCATAAATGGATGTATTTGCCGCCTGAGGGGGAACAGGAACATTCCGATTATGTCGGCGGGAATTTGTTGGAGGAACTGGAACGACACAACCGAGAGCTTCGTAAAGTATACTCTTTCATTCGCAGGCGCAAACAGAAAAACAGTTTTGAAATCCTGTTCTTAAATAGTTTTTCTTTGTTCGCTGAGCAGGCGCAGGAAGCGCTGCATCGTTTGCGGCAGTCTTCTTATGTACAACTATGGAACGACGAGCTGAAAAAAGGCAGTATTTGTCATGGAAATTTCAATCAGCACAATGTTTGGTTTCCGACCAGAGGACAGATTTTTATTGGAAATTTTGATAAATGTCGTTATGATATACAGGTGTCTGATCTTTATCAGTTTATGCGTAAAATCATGGAAAAACAGGAATGGTCGTTTAGCGCAGGTTATCGTATCTTAGAGAGCTATGATTATGAAAAGGCTATGCAGAGGGCAGAACAGGAATATCTGAGTATTCGGCTATTTTATCCGGAAAAGTTCTGGAAACTGGCAAATCAGTATTATAATCATAATAAATGCTGGATTCCGGAGAAAAGTACGGAGAAGCTGCAAAGACTGATTGATCAGCAGAATTTGCGAAATTCTTTCTTGAAAACACTGGAATAATCAGAGAACATCTGCTATTATGAGTACATAATAATGACTGTACGCAAAACAGACAGAGGGAAATTATGGGAGGGATTTACAATGGACTATAAAGAGATGTATCAGGAGTGGCTTACCAATCCGGTTTTTGATGAGGCGACTAAAGCAGAGTTAAAAGCGATTGCTTCTGATGAAAATGAAATGAAAGAACGTTTTTATAAGGATCTTGAATTCGGTACGGCGGGACTTCGCGGTGTGATTGGAGCTGGTACAAACAGAATGAATATTTATACAGTTCGCAAAGCAACGCAGGGATTGGCAAATTATATCCGCAAAGTAGGCGGCGAAAGCAGAGGCGTAGCGATTGCCTATGATTCCAGAAGAATGTCGCCAGAGTTTGCGGATGAGGCAGCTCTTTGCCTGGCGGCGAACGGTATCAAGGCGTATGTGTTTGAATCTCTAAGACCGACGCCGGAACTTTCCTATGCGGTAAGAAAGCTTGGCTGCATTGCGGGTATCAATATTACGGCTAGCCACAATCCGCCGGAATATAACGGTTACAAAGTATACTGGGAGGATGGTGCGCAGATTACACCGCCGCATGATTCTGGTATCATGGAAGAGGTAAATAAGATTACCGATTATGCGTCTACAAAGACGATGGACAAAGAAGCTGCAAAGGCGGCAGGTGTTTATGAGGTAATCGGTGCTAATATTGACGATTCGTATATCGAAGAGCTCAAAAAGCAGGTGATTCACTGGGATGCGATCAAGGAACAGCAGAAAAATATTCGTATCGTATACAGTCCGCTGCACGGTACCGGTAATATTCCGGCAAGACGAATTTTAAAAGAGCTTGGTTTTGAAAATGTTTATGTCGTAAAAGAGCAGGAACTGCCGGACGGCGAATTCCCGACGGTAAGCTATCCGAACCCGGAAGCAAAAGAAGCATTTGAACTGGGGCTGAAGCTGGCAAAGGAAGTGGATGCGGATCTTGTTCTGGCAACGGACCCGGATGCAGACCGCCTTGGCTGCTATGTAAAAGATACAAAGAGCGGCGAGTATATCTGCCTGACCGGAAATATGTCCGGTGCGCTTCTGGAAGAATATGAACTGAGTCAGAGAAAGGCAACAAAAGGTCTTCCGGCAGACGGAGCGGTTGTCAGTACAATCGTAACATCTAATATGGCGGGCGCGATCGCGAGAGCCTATGGAATGAAATTTATCGAGGTTCTGACAGGCTTTAAATATATCGGTCAGCAGATTTTGGGATTTGAGAAGACCGGCATCGGCACTTATCTGTTTGGTTTTGAGGAGAGTTATGGCTGTCTGATCGGTACATATGCGCGAGATAAGGATGCTATTGTTGCAACGATGGCGCTTTGTGAGGCGGCGGCTTTTTATAAGAGTCAGGGCAAGACATTGTGGGATGCCATGATCGATATGTATGAAAAATATGGCTATTACAAAGATGACATCAAGTCTATTACCTTAAAAGGAATTGAGGGTCTGCAGAAAATCCAGGAGATCCTGACGACATTGCGCAACAATACGCCGGAGAAAATCGGTGACTATAAGGTATTATCCGCGAGAGACTACAAGCTGGATGTGATTAAAAATCTGGAAACGGGAGAAACTACAGCAACAGGATTGCCGAATTCCAATGTTCTTTACTATGATCTGAATGATGACGCATGGTTGTGCGTGCGTCCTTCCGGTACAGAACCGAAAGTGAAATTTTACTATGGTGTAAAGGGAACTTCTTTAGCGGATGCGGATGCGAAATCCGAAGCGCTTGGCAAACAGGTTCTGGAAATGATCGACAAAATGCTGTAAGAGGAAGCGGATGTATCAGATAGAAGATTTGCTTGAGATTGTAGAAAAACTGCGGGCGCCGGAAGGGTGCCCGTGGGATTTGGCGCAGACACATGAGAGTCTGGTTCCGTGTATGGTGGATGAAACGGCAGAGGTATTGGCTGCGATTAAGGTGCAGAAAAGCACCGGTTACAGTACAAATCTTTGTGAAGAACTGGGAGATCAGTTATTTTTGATCTTGCTACAGTCTCAGATTGCTGCTGAAGAGGGAAAGTTTGATTTTTCTGAGGTGGTACAGGCTGTCAGTGAAAAAATGATTCGTCGTCATCCGCATGTATTCGCGGCAGAAAATCAAAACGTACCTGATTGGAATGAGATCAAAAAAGCGGAAAAAGCGTTGGTGCCTCCAGAGATAGAGACAGCGAAAAAACAGGCGCTTGAGGAAGCTTACAGGGATATGGCAGCGCATCTGCGGCGGTAGGCGCGTTTCTATTGAAAAAACTTGACAAAAGCAGGATTACGGTATATAAATGATATGAATGTGTACGGATAACTGCACATGTACGAAAATCAGACGAATTGCCTGCAGGCAGGCAAAGAAAATCTACAGGAGGAATTATTCCATGAACAGAACAGAATTAGTTGCAGCTATTGCAGAAAAAACAGAATTATCGAAGAAAGATGCGGAAAAAGCGTTAAAAGCTTTCACAGATGTTATTGCAGCAGAATTAAAGAAGGGCGAAAAAATTCAGTTAGTAGGATTCGGTACATTTGAAGTTTCCGAAAGAGCTGCAAGAACAGGCAGAAATCCGCAGACAGGTGAGACAATGGAAATTAAAGCTTCTAAAACACCGAAGTTCAAATGCGGTAAAGCATTAAAGGATGCTGTTAATTAATTATAGTTTATTGTGAGTGGATTGGGGGCTGAGTAGGTCCCCTTTTTTTCATTATATAGGAAAAATTGTTTCTATAATGATGAAAACATTTCGTGAGAGTTGTCTTGCGGCGGAATGAAAAATGCCGTGGGATTCTTTATTCATATATTAGAAAGAAGTAATACGGGAGATAACGATGCGGTTAGATAAATATTTAAAGGTTTCACGCTTGATCAAGCGAAGAACCGTGGCGAATGAAGCTTGTGATGCAGGTCGTGTTCTGGTGAACGATAAGCCGGCCAAGGCTTCTGTTAATGTAAAAGCAGGGGATGTGATTGAAATCCAGTTCGGCACCAGAAGTGTAAAAGTCGAAGTAGTAAACGTACAGGAGACGGTACGCAAGGAAGAAGCGCAGGAGATGTATAAATACCTGTAACGGCGCATACATTGTTAATGAAGATGCGGACCGGGTGAAGGTATGGAAGAAAAGCAGATGCCGAGAGCGCATAAGGTAGTTGTTGTAGGCAGGAAATCAGGAATGATCAGTGGAATATCAGATGTGCTCTCGTTTGATGAAAATGAAATTATTCTCGATACAGAGATGGGGCTTCTGACAATAAAAGGAAAGGAGCTGCATATCAGCCGTCTGAGCCTTGAACTTGGTGAGGCGGATATAGAAGGAAAGGTAGACAGTATGGTCTATTCAGAGCGCGGTCATAAAAAGAAACAGGAGGGCTCGCTGGTGAGCAGATTGTTCCGCTGATATGAGCGAGGTGGTAAGAGGCGAAGTGCTTTTCTTTTTTACAAGCATTGTTACCGGCATTGTGCTGGTTTGGTCGTATGATATTTTCCGCATTTTCCGAAAGATAGTGCCGCATCACAGTATTGCTGTTAATGCAGAGGATCTGTTGTATTGGTTTCTGGTGGCGCTGATTATATTTGGAATGATTTTTGAACAGAATGACGGGGCACTGCGCGGTTATGCTTTCGTCGGTATTTTGGCTGGAGTGTGGGTACAATATACGGTAGAAGTCTTTTTCCGAAAGATCTGGATAAAGGTGTTGAAAAAACTCGGGAAAAAGGGTAGAATGACAGTGGCAAAAGATAAATGAGTGTATTTGGGTAAGAGGAGTGTAATATATGGCAAGAAGAAAAAGGCGCAGGGGAAGCAATCGCCGTGAAATGATCTGTATTTCTGCGGTTGTGCTGGTGCTTTTGGGAGTCGTATTCGTACAGAGCAATCATTTACGTGAAAAAAATACTGGATATGAAGAGAAGATTGCAAGCCTTACAGCAGAATTGGAAGAAGAAAGCGAGCGTTCGGTTGAAATCGAGGCATTAAAAGAGTATGTCAATACTCCGGAATACGCGGGTGAGGCAGCGCGGGAAAAACTGGGGATGATAGGGGAAAATGAGATTTTGTTTAAGGTGAAAAACTGATGCTGTGTCATCGGGAAGAAACTGTAATAAACGGATATAAAAAAATGTATAATTTAGCAAGAAATGGTTGACAATAGAAGGGAAGTTCGCTATAATATATTTTGTTATGGCGGAATAGCTCAGTTGGCTAGAGCATACGGTTCATACCCGTAGTGTCGAGAGTTCGAATCTCCCTTCCGCTACTTAGAAAAAGCTTGAAAGTCTTTGAAAAGATTTTCAAGCTTTTTTATTCAATTAAAAAAGCAGATAACGGGGGTCGAACCCGCCTTTCCAGCTTGGGAAGCTAGCGTTCTACCGATGAACCATATCTGCAAAGAATAATAAAATTATGAAGAATGCATGGATTGCATTCTTTTTTATTTTTATGTGAAATGGAGCATACGGGAGTCGAACCCGTGGCCTCAACAATGCGAATGTTGCGCGCTCCCAACTGCGCTAATGCCCCATAAAAATAATAATAGCACAGTTGAAAAAAATTTCAATAAAAATAATAAAAGATCTGCGCGTTTTTTTATTTAGTCAAAATAATATAGTTTTTGGTCAGTTTAATGGAAGAAAATGAAAGAAAATTGTATTATAATAGAAAATATTAGCAGTCGGGGATTTGGAAGGAACGAAAAACCGAGCGAAGAAAGGGTAAATTTCCAAAAAGGAGGTATGGAAACGATGGGAATGGAAGGATATAAACTGGAGATGCATCCGGTATGTAATCCGAAAGCAGTTGTTCAAGGGGAAAAATACAGAATCACGATATTGACGCCGGCATTGGTGCGTTTGGAATATAGTGCGAACGGTCAGTTTGAGGATCGTCCGACGCAGTCGGTTTTAAACAGAGATTTTCCTGTTCCGGAATACAAAGTACTGGATGAAAAAGAGGAATTGAGTATTTTTACGGAGGAATTGGAAATCCATTATGACCGTGGTCCATTTACCGCCAGTGGTTTGATGATCAAGGTAGTTGGCGGCGGAAAAGGTTGGGGACGCCTTTGGCATTACGGAGAAGAACTGGAGGATTTGGGCGGTACTGCGCGTACGCTTGATATGACAGATGGATCAGATGTGATCACAAATGCTTATTTTGCAGGAGATAATGCTCCGACGAAAGAAAAATTTGCCGGAAAGGTGCCGATTGAGCATGGTTTGATGTCTCGCAAAGGCTTTTCTGTGGTGGATGACAGCCGTTCTATGACATTGACAGAAGATGGATGGATTGCGCCGCGCCCGGAAGGCTGTACAGATATTTACTTTTTCGGTTATGGCACACGGTATTTGGACTGCCTGAAGGATTTCTATTATCTCTGTGGCAAAACGCCTCTGCTTCCGCGGTATGCATTTGGTAACTGGTGGAGCCGTTATCATCGCTACACCGAGGAAGAATATAAAGAACTGATCACGCGTTTCGAGGAGGAAAAGATTCCGTTCTCCGTGGCGGTTGTCGATATGGATTGGCATCTGGTAGATGATGTTGATCCGAAATATGGAAGCGGCTGGACCGGTTATACCTGGAATAAAAAGTTCTTCCCGGACCCGAAGGAATTTATGGGATGGCTTCATGATCATGACATGAAGATTACACTGAATGTGCATCCGGCAGACGGTATTCGCCCATATGAAGAACTATATCCGCGCGTAGCAGAAAAAATGGGGCTTGATCCGGCCAGTGATATGACGGTGCATTTTGACGCGGCAGATCCGCATTTTATGGAAGTATATTTGAAGGATCTGCATCATCCTCTGGAGGAAGAAGGGGTTGACTTTTGGTGGATTGACTGGCAGCAGGGTAATACGACAAAGGTTCCGGGGCTTGATCCGCTGTGGATGCTGAATCATTATCATTTTCTGGACAGCAGCTGGAAAGGAAACCGTCCGATGACTTTCTCGCGCTATGCAGGTGTGGGAAGTCATCGTTATCCGGTTGGATTTTCAGGAGACACCGTGATTTCCTGGGAAAGCTTGGACTTCCAGCCATATTTCACAAATACGGCCAGCAATATCGGATATGGTTGGTGGAGTCATGATATCGGCGGTCATATGCTGGGATACCGTGATGACGAACTGATGGCACGTTGGGTACAATATGGTGTATTTTCTCCGATTAACCGTCTGCATAGCAGTGATAATCCGTTCAGCGGAAAAGAACCGTGGAAATTTGACAAGATCACACAGAGTGTAATGGAAGAATATCTGCGTCTGCGTCATGCGCTTGTTCCGTATTTATATACAATGAACCGTCGTGCAAGCCGCGATGGGCAGCCGCTTGTACAGCCGATGTATTATCAGGAACCTGAACGTGCAGAAGCATATGATGTGAGAAATGAATACTACTTTGGTTCGGAACTTCTGGTCTCTCCGATTACGACGAAGCAGGACAGCATTGCTCGAGCGGCAAAAGCGAAAACATGGCTGCCGGAAGGAATGTGGGTTGATTTCTTTAGTGGTCAGGTATATTGCGGCGGGCGTATGATAAACATTTGGCGTGGTGTAGATCAGATGCCGGTATTGATGAAAGCCGGAGCAATCGTACCGATGAAAAATATGGATGTGTTTGATAACAGTATTGCAAATCCGACGGACATGGAAGTGCAGATTTTCCCGGCACAGGACGGAAGCTTTACGCTTTGGGAGGATGCCGGAGATACAACGGAAGATACGGATGAGAACTGGGTATCCACTGAACTTTCTCTGCGCGGAGATCGATTTGTAATCGGCAAGGCGGCAGGAAATCTGTCTGTGATTCCGGAGCAGCGAAGCTGGAAGTTGGTGTTTAAAGCAATAGTGCCGTGTACACCGGTTGTAATGGCAGACGGTGTTGCTGTGGAGGCAGAAGTTTCTTATAATAAGGAAACATCAAGTTTGACAGTAAAAATTCCATGTACCAGTGTGGAAAAAGAAATTTCTGTTTTCTTCCCGAACGGTTTTGTGATTGTAGAAAATGATTTGGCAGGTTTGTGTTATAAAGTTTTGGAAAAAGCACAGATTTCCTATGATCGGAAAGCACAGATTCTGAATTTGATAGAAAAGCAGGGGTCCGGTGCGTTGGCAACGCTTGCTGCAATGGATTTGAATGAGGCAGTATTTGGTATGCTGTGTGAGATTCTGACAGCGTAATCTGTTTTTATAAAATCTGGATTGCGTGGTAAAGTTCTTAAATTTAAAAGGCGATGCTCACAGGAAGGTTGTGGCATCGTCTTTTGGCTATATTGGGAAGAAAGATTATAAATGGAATATTTTTAATGAGGCATAGTTTGAAAATGTGAAAAAAATTTGTCTGAAATATTATGAAAATCTTAGGATTCTGAGCATCGCATTAATGTTTCGGGAAGTGCATTGACGCGAATCTCCAATTCTTTTATAATGCAGTAAGAATTTGTAATGATTCTGTAACATATGACGTTTGAAAAGAAGGAGGTTGCGTTAGCAATGAAAAACAGAGGAATTAAGACAACAGCATTGGTGTTAAGTGCAGGAATGGCTTTTTCATGGGCAGGCACTCCGGTTCTGGCAGAAAAAGAAAAGGCGGCACAGGAGAATGTCGAGGGGGGAGCCGGTGACAATTCTCTGGAAGGAACGCTCGCCTTTGCGCAGTGTGACGAATACATTAACGTCCGCAGCAGTGCGGGAACAGATGGGGAGGTTTCGGGAAAGGTATATAATGAAAATGCCGTAACGATCGTCAGTCAGGAGGATGACTGGTATGAGATCACATCCGGAAATGTGACGGGTTATGTAAAGGCAGATTATTTTGCGACAGGTGAGGAAGCGCAGGAGATTGCAGAACGTGTAGCGTATAATGTAGCAAAAGTACATCCAGAGGCATTAAATGTACGCAGTACACCGGATGAAGCGGCGGCTGTAGTAGATGTGGCAGAACAGTCCGAAGAACTTGAGGTCGTTGAATGGGATGGAAACTGGATGAAGGTGGCTCTGGGAGGAAACGCTTATGGATATGTAAGTGCAGAGCATGTAGATTATAAAACCTATTATGCAGTAGGTGAAACACTGGAAGAGGAGCAGACCAGACTTGCGCAGGAGGCTGCGGAAGCCCAAGCGGCAGCAGAGGCACAGGCGGAAGCCCAAGCACAGCAGACAGAACCGCAGTATACGGAAGAAACTCAGCCAGAGACAGAATGGGTGGAACCGGAAAGTGAGTGGACAGAGCCGGAAACGCAGTGGACGGAACCGGAAAGTGAGTGGACAGAGCCGGAGACAGAATGGACAGAACCGGAAAGTGAGTGGACAGAGCCGGAGACGCAGTGGACAGAGCCGGAAAGCGAGTGGACAGAGCCAGAGACAGAATGGACAGAACCGGAAAGTGAGTGGACAGAGCCAGAGACAGAATGGACAGAACCGGAAAGCGAGTGGACAGAGCCGGAGACAGAATGGACAGAGCCGGAAAGCGATTATACAGAGGAAACGGAAGCAGTGGGTAATTCAGACCTCGGTCAGCAGATTGCAGATTTTGCAGTGCAGTTTGTAGGAAATCCGTATGTATATGGTGGCACCAGTCTGACAGACGGAGCTGATTGTTCTGGCTTTACACAGTCGGTATTCGCAAATTTTGGAATCGATCTTTCCAGAACAGCAGATTCCCAGTCATACGGTGGTACACCGGTAGATATGGGCAGCCTGCTTCCGGGTGATTTGCTGTTCTATTCGGACGGCGGATATATCGGTCATGTGGCGCTTTATATCGGTGGGGGACAGATTGTGCATGCCAGCACACCAGAAACTGGAATTATCATTTCTAACTACGATTATAATACACCGGTCAGCGCGAGCAGATATTGGTAAGAAAACTGAAGCTGCAAATAAAAAAACTATCACAGTGATGTGGTAGTTTTTTTATGATACAAAACGCTTCGCAAGAGTTACTGACGACAGCGATCGGCATATTTTTATTTATAGAAAAGATCATTATTATAGACATTCACGAGAAAGTATACTATGCTTTTAAAAAGACGCTGAGGACATGCAAGAAGTGACAGAAGGGGGAAATTATTATGAGAAATGAGCGGGAAATGTATGATTTGATTTTAAATATTGCGCGAGAGGACGATCGCATTCTGGCAGTTTATATGAATGGTTCGCGGACAAATCCGAACGTACCGAAAGATATTTTTCAGGATTATGATGTGGTATATGTAGTAAAAGAAACGAAGAGCTTTATTGCAGATAAAAAGTGGATTCGGAAATTTGGTGAAATTCTTTATATGCAGTATCCGGATGACAGCCCGTTTTATACGAACGCCAGAGAAGATTGCTATGGATGGTTGATGCAGTTTGCGGATGGAAATCGAATCGATCTGCATGTGCAGACAGAGGAATTTATGAAACGTGTGATTTTTGACGATAGACTATGCAAAGTTTTATTGGACAAAGCAGGAATTTTGCCGGAGATTTCAGAAACGACGGATGAGGATTTTTGGGTGAAAAAACCGACAGAGCAGGAGTATTTGGCCGTTTGTAATGAATTCTGGTGGTGTACAAACAATATTGCGAAAGGCTTGTGGCGAGAAGAATTTCCATATGTACAGGATATGACAAATGAGATTGTCCGGCCGCAGCTTCAGGAAATGCTGTCATGGAAGATTGGTATTCAGACAGATTTCAGTGTCAGTGTCGGAAAATCTGCAAAATATATGTATCGTTGGCTGAAAAAAGAAGAGTGGGAAGAATATCTTTCTACCTGGTTTGCGTGCGATATGAATCAGGCATGGGAAGCGGTTCTGCGAATGTGCAGACTGTTTGAGAAGACCGCAAAATTTGTTGGAGAACAGCGTGGCTTTGTGTACAATGAGACAGAAGGGGTAAATGCTTATGGATATCTGGAACAGGTACGCAGATTGCCGAAAGACGCGGAAGAAGTTTTATAAATAGATATTTTAGCAGGAGGAGAAATAGATGAGAACACCGGAAAAAGTAATCTTTACTAATATGTGCATGATTTATGACGATGACGGAAATATTCTGGTGCAGAATCGCTTAGATAAGGAATGGCCGGGGATTACGTTTCCAGGAGGACACGTAGAAAATGGTGAGAGTTTTGCAGAAGCTGTAATCCGTGAAGTGTGGGAAGAAACAGGGCTGCATATTTCACATGTGCAGATGTGCGGTGTGAAATACTGGATGACGGAAGATAATTGCCGTTACGTGGTGCTTTGCTACAAAACAAAGCATTTTCAGGGAACGCTGACATCATCTAGTGAAGGTGAGGTATTCTGGATCAGCCAGAAGGATTTCGAAAAAATGAATCTGGCAAGCGGTATGGAGTACATGCTGAAAATATTTACAGAAGATGAGATTACAGAACACCATTGCTGGGATGAAAATGGGGTATCGCAAAATATTTTGAGATAAAGCAGGAGGATAAAAGGATGAACGTGACACTGAAAAAATGGACACTGGAAGATGTTGAAGCGTTGATGGAGATTGCGAACAATGTAGGCAGGAATTATCTGTCCAATCGCCTGCCGTATCCGTATACGAAAGCGGACGCAGATTGGTGGCTGAATATGGTGCGGGAGCAGGATGGAAAAGAAGGGATTTTCCGTGCGGTTATGCTGGATGACCGTATTGTCGGCAATATTTCAATAGAGAAAAAAAGTGATGTTTACGAAAAGGACGCAGAGATCGGTTATATGCTTTCTGAGAGTGTAAAAGGGAGAGGTATCATGACGGAAGCTGCAAAACAGATTTGTGAGATCGCTTTTCATGAGTTTGATCTGCTGCGCATTACCGGTCTGGTATATCAGCCCAATATTGCGTCTCAGAGAGTATTGGAAAAGAGCGGATTTGTGTTGGAAGGTATGATGAAGGATGCTGTTTATAAAAATGGGCAGGTATATGATCTTTGTATTTATGGAAGGACAAGATCATGATGAACAAAAAAATATTTGTAATCGAGGATGATCCGGACATTAATCGGCTGCTCTGCCGTATCCTGCAGCAAGGCGGCTATCAGGTATTGCCAGCATTTTCCGGTACAGAGGCAAAACTGGTGCTGGAGTTGGAGAAACCGGATTTGATTTTGCTGGATCTAATGCTGCCGGGCATGACGGGAGAAGAACTGATTTCTTTTATTCGCAAGGAGAAGAACATTCAGGCGCCGATTTTGATCCTATCAGCAAAGCATGCCTTGGAAAATAAAATTGAAACGCTGACGCTGGGGGCGGATGATTATCTGACGAAACCGTTTGAGCCGGAGGAAGTACTGGTGCGCGTGATGGCGCTTTTGCGTCGTGCGCAAACTACGCAGCAGCCGGAAAGAAAAGACAGCGGCAGAATAGAGGGGATGCGGACTGCAGAAGAAAGTAAAACAGAATTGCGATATAAAAATCTGATGCTCTGCCCGGACAGCCGCACGGTTTTTGTCAGGGAAACGGAGATTTCTCTGACGCCGCATGAATACGATATTCTGCTGTTTCTGATGCGGCAGCCGGAAAAGGTATTTTCGCGGGAAACACTGTACGAAAAGGTGTGGCAGAACGGTTATTACGGCGAGGACAATACGGTAAATGTACATGTCAGCAACATTCGTAAAAAGATTGCCGCGCAGGATGCGGACAATGAATACATCCGTACCGTGTGGGGAATCGGGTTTAAATTAGCATGAAAGCGATCTTTATGATTTCTTTAAACTTTCTTGAGGACTTATTTAAAACACAGGTGGTACTATAACGACATAACAAAACAACATCAGGAAAGGATAAAGAAATGAGAGAAACAGTGATAAATACACATGGTCTGACAAAACAGTATGGAAAGATAATCGCGCTCGATCATGTGGATATCGCGCTCCGCAGAGGCGATATTTATGGTTTGGTCGGGGATAACGGCGCGGGAAAAACGACGCTTTTAAAGCTGATTGCCGGAATGATCTTTCCAAGTGAGGGCGAATTGGAGCTTCTGGGAACGCATACGCAGCGCGAACAGGAAAGGGCGCGCCGCCGCATTGGAGCGATGATTGAAAGCGCGGCTTTTTATGAACAGATGACGGTAGAAAGGAATCTGGAATATTACCGTATACAGAGAGGGATTCCGGGAAAAGCCTGTGTAGAAGAAGCAATGGAATTGACCGGATTGATACCGCAGCGTAAAAAGTTGTGCAAAAAGCTTTCTATGGGGATGAAACAGCGTCTCGGCTTGGCAATCGCGATGCTTGGCGAACCGGAAATACTGGTTCTGGATGAACCGATCAACGGACTTGATCCGAGCGGCATTATTGAGATCAGGAATATTCTTCGGACACTCAATGAGGAGAAAAATATTACCATTCTGTTATCGAGCCATATTTTATCAGAGCTGGAGCAGATCGCGACGGTATACGGATTTTTACAGAACGGCAGATTAAAGGAGCAGGTCAGTGCGAAAGAACTGCGTGGGAAATGCCGCAGTTACATTGAAATTGCGGTATCCGACGCTCCTTCTTATAGTGTACTGCTGGAAAAAACATATCCGAATATTACATATCAGATATTGCCGGATCAGGTGCTACATATTTTTGACAGTGAGAAAGAAGCCGCGCTTTACAGTGATTTGGCAGGGAAACACGGAATATCGATCCGGCGTCTGGAAAATCATCAGATGACACTGGAGGAATATTACGAAAAAAAGGTTTCCGTTCACGGCATGGAAAAGGAGGCGCGGTAAAATGATAAATTATATTAAGAGCGAATTATATAAGGTAACACATACAAAAGATACCTATCTATGGACCGGTATCATGGCGGCTCTGGGGATTTTATTTAACGTGATACTGGCGGTTTCCAGTAATGCCATCAAAGATTTTCCCTATGGTTCGGTGCGGTTTTCCGTCAGTTTTCTGGTTGAAAATGTGCTTATTTTCCTGTATGGCGGTGTGCTGGTCTCGTCTCTGATCTGCAACGGCGAAAACAAAAACGGTACCTGGAAAAATGTGGTCGCTTACGGGATTTCGCGTGAAGCGGCGCTGGTTGGCAAATGCATTGCCGGAGTCATTACTGCGATCTGCTGTATGCTGGCGGTTGTGATATCATTTTTTGTAAGCGCGGTGCTTTTACTGGAAGGGGAATGGACCTGGCTGCTGGCAGTTCTGATACGTGAGATTGGAGCAATCCTTTTCATCTGCATTGGAGCGGAAGTTCTGGGAATCGTGCTGATGCAGATGTTAAAAAATGAGTATATCGTCGCAATGCTGTGGATACTCATTATCGGGGCGCTTCCGAGAGTGGTCCTCTTATTAGGCGTCGGACTGGATATTGGTATTTTAAATGCTGTTTCCGAGTGGATGCCGGCGAACTTTCTGCAGATAGAGGTGACGATGAACCGGAGCGAATATTATGCGCTGTGGGATACGGCGCAGGGACTGGCGAAATGTCTGATTGCCGGAATTGGGAGTATCGCAATCTATTTAGGAGCCGGATTGCTGGCGGCAAGACGCAGGGAGTTATAAATTTTACAGGATACGTTTACGGGCTGGGGAAGGTTGGAAGATACAGCTTTCGGGCAAATACAGACCTGTCCGCAGGAGAAAAAGGAATGGAAACCGGAGAAAAGGAGCGCGTACATGGCGGCATATGTGATGATAATGGTATTGGTAATAGTACTTGCGGCGGTCGGGCTGCGTTATGCGCTTCTGTGCCGGGAACTGAAACGCACGCAGAAACAGTTGGAGGAGATGGCCGGAAATCTGAATCAGAACCGGATCTTACGTCAGGATACATCGCTGCAGGAACTGGAGCCGTTATTGGAAGTGATGAATCGGCTCTTGAAGGATATTCGCAGACAACGTGCAGCAGATCATAAGCGGGAAACAGAATTTCAGCAGCAGATTGCGCAGATCAGTCATGATCTGCGTACGCCGTTGACTTCTATGATCGGTTATTTGCGTATGTTGGATCAGAGCGGTTTATCACAGGAAGAAAAAGAAGATCTTGCAGTGATTGAGCGGAAAGCACAGGCATTGCAGCGTTTGATTACGCAGTTTTACGATTATTCAAAGGCGCGCGATGAGGACTTGAAGCTGGAATTGACTTGCGTAGACGCAGCGCGGCTTTTGCGGGAAAAGATGTTGGAACAGTGGAAAGAATTGGAAGAGAGAAATCTGGAAGTGGAGTTGGAAATACCGGAAGATGCAGTAATGGCAACGGCAAATTTGGATGCGTTGGAACGTATTTATGCAAATCTTTTGCAGAACTGCAGCCGTTACGCAAAAACAAGGCTGCGCGTCAGCCTGCAGAAAGAATCGCAGCGGGTGAGGATTGTTTTCGGAAACGATACGATGGATTTTTCTTTGCCGAAGGGAGAAAATGGGGCAGAACTGGAAAAATTATTCGATCGTTTTTATGTGAAAGACACTGCGCGTACGCAGGGGGCTTCCGGGCTGGGGTTATCTATTGCCAGAGGTTTAACGGAGAAAATGGGCGGTCAGTTGACTGCGCGGATGGCGCGCGAGGGCTGGCTGCAGTTTGAGTTGGTTTTGAAAGACAGCTGAACGGAGAAAATGAAAAAAATCTGTCGATTATGTTTGAATATTTCAGTGGATACGTTATACTGAGAAAAAGGGGGAATCCCGATTTTATCAAGGAGGTATGTTTTATGAACATTGTATTTCATGAGAAAACAAAAACATTTCATCTGTATAATGATTCCATTAGCTATATTGTGACAGTATTGCCAAGCGGACATATGGGACAGCTTTATTATGGAAAGAAAATTCATGACAAAGAAGACTTTTCCTATCTGCTGGAATTGGTTGGTCGTCCGATGGCATCTACATATTTTGAGAATGACAGAAGCTATTCTTTAGAGCATATCAAACAGGAGCTTCCGGTGTACGGCAGTTCGGATTACCGCAATCCGGCAGTGGAAATTCTGCAGGAGAATGGCAGCCGGTTATGTGATTTTCAGTATGAATCTTATGTGATCACACCGGGCAAGCCGAAACTTGCGGGATTACCTGCCACTTATACGGAAAGCGATGATGAGGCAATGACGTTAACGGTGACGGTAAAAGATCCGGTTACAGGGGTAAAGGCAGAGCTTCTCTATACAATTTTTGCCAATGAGAGTGTGCTGGCGCGGAGCGTGCGTTATACGAATGAGGGAACGCAGAACCTGCATCTGACGGTAGCTATGAGTATGAGTCTTGACTTACCAGACTCCGATTATGAATGGATTCAGCTTTCTGGCGCATGGGCGAGAGAACGCTATGTGAAAACACGGGAACTGGTGCAGGGCATACACGCGGTGGAGAGTCGCAGAGGTCATTCTTCCCCGAATCATAACCCGTTTATTGCGCTGAAGCGTCCGGGTACGACGGAGACACAGGGGGAAGCATTGGGATTCTGTCTGGTATACAGCGGAAACTTCCGGATACAGGCAGAGGTGGATACTTACGATACGGTGCGCATTACGGCAGGTATTCATCCGGCAGATTTTGACTGGAAGTTAGAACCCGGAGAGACGTTCCAAACACCGGAAGCGGTGATGGTGTATTCTAATGATGGTTTGAACGGTATGAGCCAGACATATCACCGCCTGTTTCAGAAACGTCTGGCGCGCGGTTATTGGAGAGAGCGTCCGCGTCCGATCCTGATTAATAACTGGGAAGCAACATATTTTGATTTTACAGAAGAACGTTTGATAGAGATTGCCGGGAAGGCAAAAGAATGTGGCGTTGAGTTGTTTGTGCTGGATGACGGCTGGTTCGGGCAGAGAACAAGTGACCGCGCCGGTCTGGGAGACTGGATTGCCAATCCGGACCGTTTGCCGAACGGAGTGCCGGGGATCGCACAGAAAATAGAGGATCTTGGTATGAAATTTGGTATCTGGATTGAGCCGGAGATGGTCAATGAAAATTCAGATTTGTACCGTGCGCATCCGGAATGGGTATTGGATACACCGAATCGTCATAGATGCCATGGACGATATCAGTTTGTACTGGATTTTTCCAGAAAAGAGGTTGTTGATTATATTTATGAAATGCTGGCGAAGATCTTTTCTGAGGCGAAGGTTTCCTATGTAAAATGGGATATGAACCGCAGTATTACGGAATGTTTTTCCGACGCGCTTCCGGCCGATCGTCAGGGCGAAGTGTTCCATAGATATATCCTTGGCGTGTACGATTTGTATGAGCGTTTGACGAGCAGCTTTCCGCATATTCTGTTTGAGTCTTGTTCCAGTGGTGGAGCAAGATTTGACGCAGGCATGCTGTATTATGCGCCGCAGGCATGGGCAAGCGACGATTCTGATGCTGTGGAACGTCTGAAAATTCAGTATGGAAGTACGTTTTGTTATCCGGTCAGCAGCATTGGCAGCCATGTTTCCGTCATTCCGAATCATCAGGTGTACCGGAACACGCCGCTGCATACCAGAGCAAATGTGGCTTATTTTGGTACTTTTGGTTATGAACTTGATCTGAACAAGCTTCCGCAGGAGGAAATTGAAGAAGTTAAGGAACAGATTCGGTTTATGAAAGAATACCGAGAACTTCTGCAGTTCGGTACTTTTTATCGTCTGCGCAGTCCGTTTGAGGGGAATGAGACTGTCTGGATGGTGGTCAGCGAGGACAAAAAGACGGCGCTGGTCGGTTACTATCGTGTATTGAACGGTGTGAATGGTCCTTATACTAGGGTGTGCCTGCAAGGGCTGGATCCGGATTTGGTTTATGAAAATAAACGAAACGGTACAGAAAATTATGGCGATGAGTTGATGAATCTCGGTCTGATCACAACGGACAGTTCGGCAGGAGAAGTTCCGGCCGGAACAGAGCCATGTACAGATTTTGATTCGCGGATTTATGTGCTGAAGGCAAAAGAAAAATAAAAGAATTTAAAAACCCTCCTTCGTTTGACAAAATATGCGCAGCAATTCAGGTATACTCAGAAGAAGCGGCGGTTCGCTGGCAGAGCGTACAGTTTGTGTTTTGTATGGGAATGCAGTGCGGACGGAACGAACAGGAATGTGCATATGGAGGAATGAGCGATGGGGGAGTGGGAAAAGGCCTCGGAAAAAGGGCGTCTGCAGCGCTATGCGGAATCGTTTCAGCGTCTGGCAGACGTTTTCCGGTATCTGCCGTCAAAAAAAGAAGCATTGAGCGAGGAAGATCTGCAGGAGATTTACGAATCCTCGCGTGATCACATTTGTGGTGAATGCGGTAGGTACCGGGAGTGTTGGGGCAGAAATGTGCAGAAAACAGCGCGGCTGATCTATGAGCTGCTGGCGGAAATTTCCGAAAGTGGAGATGAAACGCAGACAGAGGAAGAAACAATGGCAGTCAGCCGTGTACAGGAACGTTTTTTTCGTTACTGTATCAAAGGGCTTTCGTTTCGTGAAGAGATAAAAAATTGTTTCTATCGGGCGAAACTGAATATGATGTGGAGCAATCGGATGCTGGAAAACCGAGCGGCAGTAGCGCAGCAGCTGCAGGAGACGGCGGGTATTATCGAAGAAATTGCCTGTACAGTGTTTGACGCGGGAGAGACAGACAGTGCGCTGGAAAAAAAGGTGCGTTATAAACTGTTGCTGCAGTGCGTATGGGTAAAGGATCTACGGGTGTTTCGAGACAGCCTTGGTCATACGGTGATTCTGTTGACGGCACAAACGGTCAAGGGGCATTGCGTGGCGGTGAAAACACTGGCGGAGGTACTGACACAGGTCTGCGGCGTACACATGGTACCGGAACGCGACAGCCGCCTGATGCTGGGACATGAGATTTGTACGCTTCACTTTGTGGAGGAAACCAATTTTTATATGCTGACCGGTGCGGCCGGACAGCCGGGGTATGGACAGGCTGCTTCCGGCGATAATTTTTCGGTGTTAAACGGAAATCACGGTCAAGTGATACTTGGCATTTCCGATGGTATGGGGACCGGGATTAAAGCCAGTCGTGAGAGCCAGACTGTGATCGAGCTTCTGGAACAGTTTCTTGAAACTGGATTTGCGGCGGAAACGGCGGTGCGGATGATTAATTCCGCGATGGTTTTGCAGCGGGGGATGCGGCAGTTTTCTACACTGGATATTTGCGGTGTGAATCTATACAGCGGTCAGTGTGAATTTTTGAAGATTGGCGCGGCAACGACGTTTATTAGACGAATGACCGGAGTGGAGACGATCACATCTACCAGTCTTCCGGTGGGAATTTTCCGGGAGGTCGATTTTGAGCGCGCCGGCAGGCGGCTGGAGCATGGCGATATGATCGTGATGGTTTCGGATGGTGTTTTGGATGCTCTTCCGGTGGAAAACAGGATGGATTTGATGAAATATCTGATTTCACAGACACATTCAGACAATCCGGCGGAATTTGCCGATCTGCTGCTGAAGCAGGTGCTGTCTTTTGCGAATGAGATGCCGGCGGATGATATGACGATTCTGGCCGGAAGCTTTTGGAAAAAGTGAGAATTTTATGGAAAAAGTATATTGTTATCTTGAGAAACATAACATGATAAGTACGAATGAGAAAGTAATTGTGGGCGTATCGGGAGGCGCGGATTCCCTATGCCTGCTTTTTGTATTATTGGAATATCGGAAGAAAGTGCCGTTTACATTGCTGGCGGTACATGTAGAACATGGTATCCGAGGAGAAGAAAGTCTTGCGGATGCGGCCTTTGTAGAGCGGATCTGCCGGGAAAACGGGATCTGGTTTACTTGCATTTCCTGTGATGTGCCGCGTCTGGCAGGGGAACAGAAGATTTCCATGGAAGAAGCAGCGCGACTTGCGCGTTATCAGGCATTTGAAAAAGTGAGAAAGGAACAGCAGGCAGATAAGATTGCTGTTGCGCACAACCAGAATGACCAGGCTGAGACGGTACTGTTCCGTATGGCACGGGGAACGGGAATTACCGGGGCGGGCGGGATTCGTCCGGTGAACGGCTGTATTATCCGGCCGCTGCTTGCCTGCAGCCGTAAGGAGATTGAATGTTATTTAAAAGAGCGTAAAATCCACTGGTGCGAGGATGCGTCGAACGCGGATACAGAATATACACGCAACAGTCTGCGTCATCATGTGATACCTGTATTGGAGCGCGAGGTGAATGAAAAGGCAGTCGCGCATTTGGCATCGCTGGCAGAAGAAATGCAGCAGGTGCAGGCGTATATGGAAGAACAGGCGCAGCAGCAGGCAGAGCAGTTTCTTGCGCGCAGAGGTGCGCGGCAGTGGATACTGGATATAAGGCTGTTGAAGGATACGAAATCGATTCTTCAGCCCTACTTGTTTCGAGAAGCCTTGCGACGCGCAGGGTGTCCGATGAAGGATGTCGGCCGGGTGCATATGGAAGCAATCGGAGCATTGGCTGAAGGGCAATCCGGGCGCAGGGTTGTTTTGCCGGGCGGATATCAGGTACAGCGCGAATTCGGGCAGCTTGTTTTTGGGGCGAAGGATGAAGAGACGGATGAGAGGGCGAAAATGAATGGGGAAAACTCCGGTGTGCCGGTTCGTATTCCTGGAGAAATCGAGACGCTGCAGGGGCGGTTTGTATTTCGCGTTTTTCCTTATGAAAATCAAAATATTTCGCAAAAAACATATACGAAATGGCTGGATTATGGTAAAATAAATACTGATATGCTGCTTCGGACGCGCCGTGCGGGAGATTTTCTGACTGTGAACGCAAAGGGCGGCACGAAGAAGCTGAAGCGATATTTTATTGAAGAGAAGATACCGGCCGCCGCGCGGGAGAACATTCCTCTTTTAGCGTCAGGCAGCGAGATTCTGTGGGTAGTGGGATATCGTATCAATGAGGCGTACAAGGTGACGCCGCAAACAAAATGGATATTAGAAATACAAAAGATGGGAGATTATTATGGCAGAGAAAATCAGTGTATTGATTCCGGAAGAGGAAGTGGACAGACGAATTGAGGAACTGGGAAAGCAGATCAGCGAGGATTATGCAGGCAAGTCAGTGCACTTAATTTGTGTTTTAAAGGGAAGTATTTTTTTCACCTGTGAACTGGCAAAACGGATTACTGTGCCGGTGACATTGGATTTTATGTCCTGCAGCAGCTATGGCGCGGATACCAAATCCAGCGGAGTGGTAAAGCTAGTGAAAGATCTTGACGAGCCGCTGGAAGGCAAGCATGTGATTGTTATCGAAGACATCGTGGATTCCGGCAGAACCTTAAGCTATCTGTTAGAGATCTTAGGCGCGAGAAAACCGGCCAGCTTAAAGCTGTGTACCCTGCTTGATAAGCCGGATCGCCGTGTTACAGAGGTAAAAGTGGATTATACCGGATTTGAGATTCCGGATGAATTTGTGGTAGGTTACGGTCTTGATTATGCGCAGCGCTACCGCAATCTTCCGTATGTGGGAGTAATTGAGTTATAAAATGACAGCGAACTGGAAAGGAGACTGGAATTGAACAAGAGTACAAGAGGCTTTGGAGTTTATCTGCTGTTTGTCGCGGTTGCGGTGATGGTTATATATGCTTTGCGCGGCGGACTGATACAGCAGCAGAACTGGAGCTACAGCGCGTTTGCGGAGGCTGTGGAAAATGATGAAGTTGCGTCCGCGGAAATCCATCAGAATAAGCAGGTGCCGACCGGACAGATTCGTGTAATGTTGACGAATGGTTCCACGGAAACGTTAAATGCGACGGATGTCAAAGAGGCGGAACAGCTTCTGAGGGAGAACGATATTAATTATGAGACGTATGATATTCCGTCGGAAAATACTTTCTTGACGAATATTTTCCCGATTTTAATGATGGGTGCGTTTATGTTCCTGCTTGTTATGATGATGAACCGTCAGGCGGGCGGCGGCAACAAAATGATGAATTTCGGTAAGAGCCGCGCAACGATGGTGATGCCGGATGCAAAGCGAGTAACCTTTAAAGAGGTGGCTGGTCTGCAGGAAGAAAAAGAAGACCTGCAGGAGTTGGTGGATTTCCTGAAGGAACCGCAGAAATACACAAAGATGGGAGCGCGAATCCCGAAAGGCGTAATTCTTGTCGGCCCTCCGGGTACCGGTAAGACGCTGTTGGCAAAGGCAGTGGCAGGAGAAGCGGGCGTACCGTTTTTCAGCATTTCCGGTTCGGATTTCGTGGAGATGTTCGTTGGTGTAGGCGCATCCCGTGTGCGTGATCTGTTTGAGGACGCAAAGAAAAATGCGCCGTGTATTGTATTTATTGATGAGATTGATGCGGTTGCGCGCCGCAGGGGAACCGGTATGGGCGGCGGCCATGATGAGAGAGAGCAGACGCTGAATCAGTTGCTGGTTGAGATGGATGGCTTTGGTATCAACGAGGGAATTATCGTGATGGCTGCTACGAACCGTGTGGATATTCTTGATCCGGCGATTCTTCGTCCGGGACGTTTTGACCGTAAGATCGGTGTCGGCAGACCGGATGTCAAAGGAAGAGAAGAGATTTTAAAGGTACATGTAAAGGGAAAACCGCTTGGTGATGATGTGGACTTGGAAAATGTGGCCAGAACCACGGCGGGCTTTACCGGAGCTGATCTGGAAAATCTGATGAATGAAGCGGCGATCCAAGCGGCAAAGCAAAATCGCAGTTATGTAGTACAATCGGATATACAGCAGGCATTTATAAAAGTCGGTATCGGCGCGGAGAAAAAGAGCCGTGTGATTTCCGAAGCGGAAAAACGCATTACGGCATATCATGAGGCCGGTCATGCGCTGCTGTTTCATCTGCTTCCGAATGTAGGACCGGTGCATACAGTGTCAATCATACCGACCGGAACAGGAGCCGCAGGCTATACTATGCCGCTGCCGGAAAAAGATGAGATGTTTATGACAAAGAGCAAGATGCTCGATACGTTGGTTGTCGATCTTGGCGGTCGTGTGGCAGAGGAACTGGTACTTGGTGATATTACGACAGGCGCTTCTCAGGATATCAAGCAGGCAACTCATTTAGCGAAGGCAATGGTTACACAGTACGGAATGTCTGAGGCAGTCGGATTGATTGATTACGGCAGTGATGAAAACGAGGTATTTATTGGGCGCGATCTGGCGCAGTCCAGAGGCTTTAGTGAAACCGTTGCTGCAAGAATTGATGAGGAAGTCAAACGGCTGGTTGATGAGGCGCATCAGAAAGCGCGCACGATGCTGCAGGAGCATATGGAGGTACTTCATAAGTGTGCAGAGCTTCTGATTGAGAAGGAGAAGATCGGCAGAGAAGAGTTTGAAGCACTTTTTGTGTAAGTTTTACAAAAAGGAGTATAGAAAATTGTGAAGTTTGTGCACACTTATTTTGAAGTGTATGCTATAATTCTTATTGTAAAACCCCCCAATACATTATATAGTTTTTGCAACACCCCATAAGAAGAAATACCTTCTCCAAAAAAGGCAGCGATGAGCTGTCTTTTTTACTGTCCAAAATCAGCGTATATTTCTTCTTAGCCTTGTAACACCAGGGGAAGTTTGATAAAATCAGGATAAGATCATTATACTATGTGCAGCGAGGAGAAAACGATTGAACCTAAAAAGAATTGAGCAGTTATCGGAGATTCAATATTATATTCTGAAGATGCGTCCGGTTTTTGACGCGAGCGCTCTTTTCAGTGATACAACAGAAAATTTTGTGACGCCGATGGAACCGGATCCGGGGGATATGGTAAAGATTAGCTTTCGGGCAAAAAAAGATAATATTGATGGCGTTTACCTTTGTAGCGGGGAACAGAAAACGTTAATGGAGTTTGACCGTGAAGAGGGAAATTTTGATTATTATAAAACGGAAGTGAAGATGGGAATTTTGCCGTTGCGTTACTGGTTTGAGGTGCGTGTCGGTCGTCTGACGTGTTATTTTGATCGTATGGGCGTCAGCAAAAGTGCCCGTAAAGAATATAGTTTTATGCTAGTTCCTGGTTTTCATACGCCGGATTGGGCAAAAGGAGCGGTTATTTATCAGATTTTTGTGGATCGATTTTACAATGGAGATCCATCGAATGATGTGTTGGACAGAGAATACTTTTATATCGGAGATGCCTCAAGCCGCGTAACGAACTGGGAGAAATGTCCGGAGTTTATGGGAATCCGGGAATTTTATGGCGGAGACCTGCAGGGCGTTATGGATAAACTGGATTATCTGCAGGAGCTTGGTGTGGATGTGATCTATCTGAATCCGATTTTTGTATCTCCGTCCAATCATAAATATGATATTCAGGATTATGACTATGTGGATCCGCATTATGGCAGGATTGTAAAAGATGAGGGACGATTGTTAGAGCCGGGAGAGTGTGAGAACCGTAATGCCGGACGTTATATTACGCGTGTGACTGACAAAGAGAATTTGGAGGCGAGTAATCAGCTTTTTGCGGAGCTTGTGGCGGAAGCCCACCGCAGGAATATGAGGGTTATTCTTGACGGTGTGTTCAATCACTGTGGTTCCTTTAATAAATGGATGGACCGTGAAGGTATTTATGAAAATCAGGTTGGTTATGAAAAGGGCGCGTTTGTGGCGGCTGACAGTCCGTACCGTACATTTTTTAATTTTAATGACGAGCAGGCTTGGCCGTACAACGGCAGTTATGACGGCTGGTGGGGCCATGATACGCTGCCGAAGCTTTCGTATGAAACTTCGCCGAAGCTGTATGAATATATTATGAGAATTGCAAAGAAATGGGTATCGCCGCCTTATAATGCGGATGGCTGGCGTCTTGATGTGGCGGCTGACCTTGGATTTTCACAGGAATACAATCATCAGTTCTGGCGCGGTTTCCGCGAGGCGGTAAAAGAGGCGAATCCGGATGCGCTGATTCTGGCGGAGCATTATGGTGATCCAAAGGCGTGGCTGCAGGGCGATCAGTGGGACACTGTGATGAATTATGATGCGTTTATGGAACCGCTGACTTGGTTTTTCACCGGTATGGAAAAACACAGTGATGAATACCGGGGAGATTTATATGGAAATGGTCTGCATTTTGAGTGGGCGATGGGACATTTTATGAACAGTTTTTTAACACCGTCTCTGCAGGTTTCTATGAACGAGCTTTCCAACCATGATCATTCTCGTTTTTTGACGCGTACGAATCACAAAGTCGGCCGTGTGGCGCAGCTGGGCTATGATGCAGCTTCGCAGGATATAAATAAAGCCGTGATGCGTGAGGCTGTTGTGATGCAGATGACCTGGCCGGGTGCGCCGACAATCTATTACGGAGACGAGGCAGGTGTATGCGGTTTTACGGATCCGGATAACCGCAGAACGTATCCGTGGGGCAGGGAAGATTGGCAGATGATTGAGTTTCATAAGAAAATGATCCGTATCCACAAGCAGAGCCGGGCGCTGACGCGCGGTTCGGTAAAGATGATCCGTGCGGAGTATCAATTCCTGGCGTACGGCAGATTTTTTGATGATGAAAAAATGGTAGTGATCTTCAATAACAGCGCGGATACAGTAAAGAAAAGTGTCCGTATTTGTGATATAGGTATTTTGGACGAGGAGCCACTGGTGCAGGTAATCTGTACGGATTGCAATGGTTTTTCTATGGATCAGGTGCTGTATCAGCAGGCACGTGGATATGTTCAGGTAACGCTTCCACCGACATCGGCAATTGTTTTAAAGGCGATGTGAGAAAAGCAGATGACAATTTCAGAATAGTTTATGTAACCGAAGCCGCGGCACATCTGTGCGCGGCTTTTTTAAATTTTTTGATCTAATGCATCGAAACGAAGATTTCTTCCGTCTAATAGGTGTAAAGAAAATAAGGGGATGAGAGGTGATCGTGTGAAAGAGCTTGTGAGAAGGGCGCAGCAGGAGCGGGATGCGGAGGCATTTATCCTGCTGATGGAGGAAAATCGGCAGAGTATGCTGAAGGTGGCGAAGTCGTACCTGTCGAATGAAGAGGATGTGGCGGATGTGATGCAGGACGCGATCGTCACCTGCTATGAAAAGCTAGACACACTGCGTCAGCCGCAGTTTTTTAAGACCTGGCTGATCCGTATTGTAATCAATAAATGTAAAGATCTGCTGCACAGCAATCGTTCCTGTGCATCGGGAGAGCTGATTGAAACAGCAGCGCCGGATACAACGGCGGAGGATCTGGAATTTATGGAATTGTTGGGTACGATCGAAGAAAAGTATCGTACAATCTTAGTGCTCTATTATGTTGAGGGGTTTAACACCAGAGAGATCGCGGAACTGCTGGAGCTGAATGAGCATACAGTGAAAAGCAGATTGGTACGTGCAAGAAAAAAGTTCGAGACCGTATATAGGGAGGAGGTTGGCACGCTTTATGGCTGAAAAATATACAAGAAATGATATGCGAAGAATTCTAAAGCAGGATATCGGTACGTCTGCGCTGACGGAGCAGAAGATCCGGGAAGCGTATGCATTTATTCGTAAGGAGGCCGCGCTGTCTAAAGAAACGGAGGATCATTCTAATAAAATCGTTTTTTATCCAAAGGAAAAACGGGATGCAAAGGAGGAGGTGCGTATGCATGAAAACGGCAGAAATAGAAAAAACCGTGTAGAAAATGACAGTTGGCCGCGGATGCGTAAATGGATGGTAGCGGTTTCGGCAGTCGCTATCCTGGCTGTTTCGTCTCTGACGGTTATGGCTGTAAACGGATTTTTCACGAAAACAGTGACGGAAGAGGGCGGAACGATCGATTACGAATTTAAGATTGATTATAATCTGGCGATGAACGAGATTATCATTACTCCGGGCTATATTCCGGAGGGCTATGAAAAGACGGAGGGCGATGCCTTAAAATATTGTACGGACGGAAAATGGCAGAACGGTATTTCGATTGGTCTCATCACTGCCGGAGATTTGGTCGGACGGGAAAATATGATCATAGAAAATGTAAAGAGCGTGGAGAAGACCACAATCAATGACCTTGAGGCGCATATCCTCCTTGCGCAGGAGCCTGATATGGAGCGTCAGACGAGGTACTTTGACAAACAGATCTTATTGTTTAATCCGGAGGACGGATATGTGGCAAGCGTATGGGGCGGCAATGATATCACGTTGGAAGAACTGAAAAAGGTAACGGAGGATCTGACCTTTACAAAGACGGATACAAAGATCGATCTTGCAGCGATAAAGAAAACACAGGAAGAAAAGGAATCGTTGGAAGAGGAAATGGAAAGACAGGCAAAAGAAGAACTGGAAAGCTGGGAAAAAGGCGTTTCGGCGGAAAATATTTATCAGATTGGACAGGAAGTTTGGAGTGACGGATTTCCTGTGACAGTGAAATCCGTAGAGATCTGCGACAGTATTGCCGATCTGCCGACGGAATACTTTGCGGATTATGAAAGACTGCGGCAGAATCTGAATGAGGACGGTACGTTAAAACCGTACCAGCGTCTGGTAATGGAACGGCAGGAGGACGGAAGCTATCAGGAGAAGGCAAGAGAAGAAGTGACACAGAAGTTTGTGAAGCTGTCTATGCAGGTGGAAAATCCATTATCGGAAACAGTGGAATTTTGGGCGGGTATGCCGATCATTACCTGGCTGGAACTAAAAGAGGATGGTGACTATGCATACTCTGATCTTTATATAGAACCGCTCAATTTCCAGGATTATCATGGTGAATATGATGGTATGCCGATTTACTTTGATCAATCGGGCTTTACAGAAGAGCCCAGAAAACATTTCCTGTTCCGTGAACTGCAGCCGCAGGAAACACTGGAATATACGTTGATCTATCTGGTGGACGAGGACCGTCTGGAGAATATGTATTTGAATATGAAAGGGGGGAGTGTGGACATCACCGGATATGAGGAATTTGTAGATTTGAATTCCTGAGGGGTTACGGAAAACACATGTAAAGCAAACGATACGTTTAAGGATTATCGGATAATACTGATTTTTAATCTCTGATATACAGGAAAGAGACAATCCCGAAGAATGCGGATTTTTTAAGAACCGAATTCTTTGCCGGACTGTCTCTTTCTTTGTGTCATAGAAAAGATATCTTTTTTATCCTATATAGCGAAATCAGGGACGCAGTCCCATGCCGCCTTCCAGTGTCAGGGTTTCACCGGTCATATATTTAAAGTCAGGATGAGCCAGTAAAACACAGGCGCGGCCAATCTCGGTTTCGGAATTTGCGTAATGTCCGGCAGGGGGCATCTTGACATTCTTCACAAAGGCATCCGGATCCTTTCTCCAGAAATTATCCAGCTGTGCAGTCCATGCAAGAGGGCAGACAACATTGACATTAATACCGTCAGCAGCCCATTCAGTGGCTGCCACACGGCTCATGCCACGGATGCCTTCTTTGGCGGCAGCATAGGATGCCTGACCAAAGTTTCCGAAAAGACCGGCGCCGGAGGCAAAGTTAATAACAGAACCTCTGGTTTCTTTCAGATAAGGATAGCAGGCCTTCATGTAGTAGAAAGTAGAATAAAGGCCTGAGTACATGGCAAGATTAAACTGCTCGGTGGTATGCTCAGCCAGAGGAATGCCGGAAGCACTGGCCTGTGCATTGTTAATCAGTACGTCGATGCGGCCGAAGGTATCTGCAGCCTGCTGTACTACAGAAGAAATGACAGATTCGTTATCAGCACTTTCATTGACATCGGCTTGGATAGCCAGAACCTTGATTTGATATTTGGCTTCCAGCTCTTCCTTAGCTTCGGTCAGTTTCTGCAAGTTGCGCCCGGTCAGAACCAGATTGGCTCCTTCCTTTGCATAAGCGCTGGCAATGCCGTATCCAATGGAACCACATTGACCGTCTTCAAGGACGGATCTGCCTCCACCTGTGATGATTGCGGTTTTTCCGGTTAAAAAGCTCATAATTTTTCCCTCCATAAAATTGCGACGACTCTGTCTAGGTATATAGGTATACAAAAAAGGGCAGAGTGGTCAATCACTCTGCCCAGGCGTTCGGCAATCAGGGATTTGCTTCCCCACAGTTATCTGTGTTACGCCAGTCACAAATCCTGTAAAAAGAATAGAATAGAAAAATGTCTGTGTCAATTGATTTTTCTGGGAAAAATCATAAAAGAGGGCTTTTATGGGAATATTATCTGGTTATACTTGCTATTTTTAAAAAATTTCATTATGATTATGATATAAAAGTACTATTGCGAGGAGCGGGTGGAAAATGGCTGAAGAGAGGATGTTATCATGCAGATATTTTTGATTGAGGACGATGATGTTCTGGCAGAGGGGATCATATTTACACTAAACAGAGAGGGCTATGACACGAGGAGGTTTGCGACTTGCCGAGAGAGCCGGGAGGCTCTTATGAAGACACCGCCGGATCTGGTGCTGCTGGACTGGAATCTGCCGGATGGCGACGGTCTGAAGCTGTGCGGTGAAATCCGCAAAAGCAGCAGCGTGCCGGTGCTGATGATTACGGCGCGCGATTTGGAAATCGATCAGGTGATGTGTCTGGAAAGCGGCGCGGACGATTATATCGCCAAGCCGTTTTCGCTGGCGGTTTTGAAAGCGCGTATAGCGGCGCTCCTTCGCAGACAGAAAGGCGGGGAAACGCCGCAGCGTCTGGTTTCCGGAGAGATAAGCCTTCGGGAAAAAGAGATGAAGGCATATCGCGGCGAAAAAGAGCTGGATTTAAGCCTGACGGAATTTCGTCTTCTGAAATACTTTCTGGAAAACAAAAATCAGGTGCTGCTAAAGGAGCAGATACTGGCGCGTGTATGGGATGAAGGCGGTAATTTTGTAGAAGAAAATACTCTGATGGTAAATGTACGCCGTCTGCGCACGAAGATCGAGGAGGACGCATCCCATCCGAAGTATATAAAAACAGTACACGGCATGGGTTATCTGTGGGAAGAAAAAGCTGCTGAATCCTAAAGGCAACGGTTGGTTTTTAAAGCGTTCTGCGAATGAGTTTGAATAGAGAAGAAAGGAATAGTCTTGACGATGACAACAAATCTGACAGGTATCATGTTTGTTCTGACGGTTATTCTCGGCGCGGCTGTTCTCGCAGTGGCACTGTACGGTATTTATTTGCTGCGGACAATGAACCGTATGCAGCACATTTTGCGTGAATATCGTCAGAGCGGCAGCGCCGAGTTTCAGACGATGAAGGAAACACGCGAATCCAAGTTGGAGAGCGATCTGCAACGTGTGCTGAATGAGATTGCGAAAAAAGAAGAAAAGGTGAAAGAGGAACGCGATGGTGTAGCGGCGCTTTTGTCGGATCTGTCGCATCAGCTGAAAACGCCGATGGCGAATGTACGAATGTACACAGAGCTTTTGGAAGATGAAACGCTGGAGAAGGAAGAGCGAAAGCATTTTGTCTGTCAAACAAAGCAGCAGGCAGAAAAGATGCAGTGGCTACTGGAAAATATGCTGCGCGCGTCACAGCTGGAACAGGGGATGATTACGTTTGCGGCAGAATATACCGGCATTCGGGAGACAATCGGTAAGGCTGTAAGTGGTGTGTATGCGCAGGCAAGTGAGAAAGCGGTCGTAATTAAAATGGAGCCGTTTGAGGACTGCAGATTGTATCACAATCCGAAGTGGACGGCGGAGGCCTTGGGGAATATTTTCGATAATGCGGTAAAGTATTCTCCGTACGGAGGAACGATTATAGTACGTGTGCAACCGATGGAGATTTACACGCAGATCGAGATTTCTGATCAGGGAATCGGTATCGACGAGGATGAGTTTAACGAAATTTTTAAACGTTTTTACCGCGGCAGACAGACCGGGCAGATGGAAGGAAGCGGTCTTGGGCTGTATCTGGCGCAGTTAATCTTAAATAAAGAAAAAGGATATATCACGGTGGCATCCCGTAAAGGTGAGGGAAGCAGCTTTCGGATTTTCCTGTTGAATGAAGTTCTGACAGTTTTGTAAGAACTTTTTTCTTTTGTGTCAGGAAGGTGTCAGGAGTACGTGCTAGGATAAGACTATAAAGAACTGCTATTAGAAGGGAGCATTCGCATGGAGATTTTAAAAACAATTGATCTGAAAAAATATTATGGACAGGGAGCGAGCCTGGTGAAAGCGTTGGATGGTGTCAATCTCTCGGTGGAGGAGGGCGAATTTCTGGCTGTCGTGGGAACGAGCGGTTCCGGAAAAAGCACCCTGCTGCATATGTTGGGCGGGTTGGACTATGCTACATCCGGGGAAGTGATCGTAGCCGGAAAAGAGATCTTTAAATTAAATGAATCCGATCTGACGATTTTCCGCAGAAGAAACATCGGTTTTATTTTTCAGAACTATAACTTGGTGCCAATCTTAAACGTTTATGAAAATATTGTGCTGCCGATCGAACTGGATGGGGAGAAGCCTGATCGAGCGTTTGTCAAAGAAATTATGCAGGTACTGGGGATACTGGACAAAAAGAACAGTATGCCGAACCAGCTTTCCGGCGGACAGCAGCAGAGAGTGGCGATCGCCCGCGCGCTGGCAAGTAAACCGGCAATTATTTTGGCAGATGAACCGACCGGAAATCTCGATTCGAAAACTTCGCAGGAGGTGTTGGGGCTTCTCAAACTGACCGGAGAGCAGTTCCAGCAGACAATTGTAATGATTACCCATAATGATGCGATGGCACAGCTGGCAGACCGTGTGATCCGTATTGAGGACGGTAGGATTGTCGGCGGACGCAGCAGTTATGAAAAAGGCTATCCAGTAAATACAGGAGGGCGGCGCTATGAGAAATAACAATCAGGAGGTAACGCGCCGTCTTTCGACGCGCAGCCTCAAAAACAGTAAGATGCGAAATCTTTTTGCCGTGGCAGCAATCGCACTGACTTGTATGTTGTTTACTTCACTGGCGGCAATGGGAACCGGGATGATGGATGTCGCGCAGGAATCTACCATGCGTGAGGTGGGCGGACGTTTTCATGCCGGATTGAAAGCGGCGACCTGGGAACAGGTAGAAAAGGTAACGGCAGATACGCGGGTCAAAGACTATTCGTGGAATATTTTTATCGGTGTGGCAGATAATTTGAAGAAACGGCAGTGTGAAATTCGTCTGGCGCAGGGAGAGAAGGAATTGGAAAATTCTTTTATTGAGCTGGCGGAAGGACGGATGCCGCAGGCAGAAAATGAACTAATTGTCGATACTTATGTGTTTGACGAGCTGAAACTGCCATATGAACTGGGAACACAGATTCCGTTGGAATTTTCTTTTCATGGAGAAACCGTTAAAGAGATGTTCCGGGTATGCGGCTGGTATGAGGGAAGCGCGATCGGACACGCTTCTGAGTTGTATGTATCGGAGGATTACTGGAAAAAGTTAAAAGGCAATCTGACAGATAAAGAATTCGTCAGTTGGGGAGAACAGCATCCGAATGACGCCGGATCCGGTCTTTATGCAGTCGGACTTTATTTTGACAGTTCAAAGCGGATTGAGGAAAAAGTGCGGGCGATCATTACAGAGGCGGGATACGAGCCGGATGTTACTTTAAATTACGGTGTAAACTGGGCGTATATGCAGAATCGGGCGGAAGCAATCGATCCTTTGAGTATGGTGATCATGGGGGTGGCATTGATTGTAATTCTGATCACCGGTTATCTGATTATTTACAATATTTTTTATATTTCGGTTTTCCAGGATATTCGTTTTTATGGACTTTTAAAAACGATCGGTACAACGAAACGGCAGATTAAGAGAATGATCCGGAGACAGGCGTTGCTTTTATCCGTGGCCGGTATACCAATCGGTCTGGCGGTAGGTTATCTGGCATCGTCGTTTATCTTTCCGATCGCAATGCAGATGTCAACGTATGGGTTTGACATTAAACTGAAGTTTCATCCGCAGGTTGCGGTATTCGGGATTGTATTTGCGCTGATCACGGTATTTATCAGCTGCCGCAAGCCGGGCAAGATAGCCGGAAGTGTTTCTCCGGTGGAGGCAGTGCGTTATACAGAGGGTGAAAACGGACGCAAAAAGGTCAGAAGATCAGAAACAGGCGCCCGGATTCACCGGATGGCGCTTTCGAACCTCGGACGAAATAAGAAAAAGACTTCGTTAGTGTTGTTTTCCCTGTCGCTGAGTATGGTACTGCTGTGCGTAGTATTGACTGGTGTAGGGAGCTTCCGACTTGACAGTTACCTTTTCAGCCGGTTGCTTGGCGATGTGATGCTGGGATGCAATTATGTGATGGGCGGCGGCGCAGGCGGTATTGTGACAACGGATCAGGTAGATCCGCAGTATGTGGAGCTGGCGGACGCACAGCCGGGCGTGATATCGAAAAATGAGACCTGGCAGATTTATGGCATTACGGATATTAAAATGGATGATACGGCGATGGAGCGCTATCAGTCTTTTGTAGATGAAGAAATTCTGAGTCAGGATGGATGGGGAAAGATGGTAATTGAGGAAATCCTGGAAAAGAAACAGATAGAAGCCGACGTTTATGCTTATGACACAGAAATTCTGTCTGGACTGAAGGTTTTGGGCGGTACGCTGGATCCAGAGAAATTTGCAAAGGGCGGCTATGTACTTCTGACAGATATCATCGGCGATCATACAGAGGGGAAACGTATTTACGAGCCGGGAGAAAAGATAACGGTGCTTACACCGGATGAAAATTCCGAATTTGTTGAAATTAAGGATGAGGCTGGAAATACGCTCAGCGGTTATTGGGAAAACATGAAGGAGACGGAATATGAGGTTATGGCGATCGTGGAGATTCCGCCGAGTATGCTGGATGGAGGGTATCCGGTTAATGCTGTGCAGGCGGTACTGCCGCTGGAGGATGTAAAAGCCGATCCATACAGTTGGAGACTTTCTGTTTCTTATGAAGTGGAGGAGGAAGCGCTGCCGGCATTTACAAAAGTAATCGCGGATTATTCGGAAAATGTAAATACCGATATGGGTTATATGACAAAGGCGTCTTTGATGGAGGAATTTTCTACGATGATCAATGCCATCCGTATTATTGGTATTGCGCTCGGAGCGGTGATCGCCTTGATCGGTGTTCTGAACTTTATCAATTCGGTTGTTACTGGCATTCTTGCTCGCAAGCGTGAGCTGGCGATCCTGTGTAGCATCGGTATGACACAGAGTCAGCTGAAAAAAATGCTGCTGGAGGAAGGGCTGTATTATGTGTTGATTTCTGGATTGATCAGCCTGATTATTGGAACCGGACTTTCTTATCTGGTAATGACCGCTTTAAATAATGTAATTTTGTTCTTTGTGTATCGCCCGAATTTTCTGGCATTTTTAATCATGCTGCCGCTGCTGGCGGTATTGGCGGCTGTAGTGCCGACTGTTGCCTATAAACGGATGCAGAAAGAGAGCATTGTACAGAGACTGCGGGATACGGAGAGCTAGAAAAGAAACGGAAGAAAGCTATAAAAAATGATAATGATTTTCCCCTGACATGCGGAATGGGATATGTCAGGGGAAAATTATTGCTTGGGTATGAAGTGCGTTATGAAAAAATTTAAAATGTGGGGAATAAAGACGAAAAACTGATTATACATATACAAAATATGATTTGCTGTTTTTTGATCCCTATATTTTGCAAAACAAAGTCATAAAAAGCGATACAATATCACTAAACCACATTGACAAAAATATAAAAATCAAGTAACATATCAGTACCAACTCAGAAAATCAGGCGTTTCGCCATAATTTCGTATATTTATCAGAACGTTCCTTGATAGCTTAATAAAGCTTTACACCTCACTGAAACCGCCGTATAATAAGGGTATAATACAAGAAAGGCGGTGGAAAGGATGGAAAACATGACTGAAAAAGAAATGAAATCGGTAAAGATGTCTACTCTTTATGAATTGCGTTTAATCTTTTCAACTGGTGACAAAAAACAATACACTACAGATGAAATCGTAGAGCTGTTAGACAAAATCGCAACAGCAAAAGATCAAAACTAAATATTATGAAATCGTAACTGTTAATCAGGTGTAAAGTCTTATTAGGGCTTTATACCTTTTTTTAATTTATAATTGTTTATGTTATTCGTTTCAGAATTGATATTTTTATCGTTAGATGATGAGGGTTAGTCGGAAGGAAGGTGAACATATCGGCAGAGTGGAAGGCAGAAAATATGGTGAAGACGGAATGTTGGAATTGGTAGAGCGGCTTCTGCAGGAAGACCGCCTGCAGGATGTACAGAAACTTTTGAAAAATAAAAGATATCGGAATAGTCTGTATAAACGGTATGGGTTGTGATGTATATTTTATGTGCAAACAGAAGGAACAAATATTTGTTTTTGTGTGAAAATTATAGTATAATGAAATGATACAGGATTTGAAAATAAATGAAAATGGGGGCATTATATGGACTTGAATTATCAGCCGACGGTAGAAAAATGGGAAGTTTTTGAAGTGGCGGTTTCAGGAAAAAAAGATGGAAATCCATTTACGGATTATGGGATCCGCGGAACATTCATGCATAAAAATGAAGTAAAGACTGTAGACGGATTTTATGACGGAGATGGTATTTATAAAGTGCGGTTTATGCCGTCTTTTGAAGGAACCTATACATTTACAGTGGAAGGAAGCTTTTCAGAGGAAAAGGCAGAGGGAACTTTTGAAGCAACGGCTCCGTCTGAGGGAAATCACGGACCGGTACGCGTTGTGCGCACATATTATTTTGCGTATGAGGACGGTACGCCGTATCATTCCATCGGGACAACCTGCTATGTATGGAATCTTCAGTCAAAGGAGCAGCAGGAACAGACACTGGAAACATTAAAGAACAGTGCGTTTAATAAAATACGCTTTTGCGTGTTCCCGAAACATTATGATTATAACCTTCACGAACCGATCTCTTATCCGTTTGAGGGGACTCCGTGCGACAGTTCTGTTTTAACAAAGGATAATTTCAATGAATATACCGGAAACGCTCCAGGTAATAACTGGGATTTTACAAGATTTAATCCGAAGCATTTTCAACTGATTGAAAAACGGATTGACGATCTGAAAGATATTGGCATTCAGGCAGATCTGATTGTGATGCATCCATATGACCGCTGGGGATTTTCGCTGATGGATGCGGAGAGCGACGATCGTTACTGGAAATATGTGCTAGCCAGATTTTCAGCATATCGCAATGTCTGGTGGTCGCTTGCAAATGAATATGATCTGATGCCGCAGAAATCGCTGAAGGACTGGGAACGTTATGCAAGGATTATCTGTGAAAAGGATCCGTATAATCATTTGCGTTCGATTCATAACTGCGGACCATTTTATGATTACAGCCGTCCGTGGGTGACACATTGCAGCATCCAGAGACAGGATTTGTATAAGAGTGCGGAGCTTGTGAATGAATGGCGGGAACGCTACAAAAAGCCGGTTGTGCTGGACGAAATTGCTTACGAAGGGAATATTCAGCATGGATGGGGAAATATCAGCGGTGAGGAGATGACAAGACGGTTTTGGGAAGCTTTCTGCCGCGGCGGATTTCCAGGTCATGGCGAAACGTATCTGCATCCGGAAGGAAAATTATGGTGGTCACATGGCGGCAGGCTGCATGGTACATCTCCGGAGCGTATTAAATTTTTATATAAGATTATGTGTGAGACACCGGGGCCGGGCATGGAACCTGTTGAGGGATATTGGGATGCTGTAGCTGCACGCGCAGCAGCCCCGTTTCCGTGGCAGCAGGGGAGCGATTACTATATTTTCTACTTTAGCTTTATGCGTCCGTCTTTCCGAGAATTTTATTTTGATGATACAACGGAATATGAAGTGGAAGTGATTGATACTTGGGAGATGGCAATAGAGAATAGAGGTATACAGAAAGGAAAATTTATAGTAGAGCTGCCGGGAAAAGAGTATATGGCAGTGAGGATGAAGAAGGTAAAGTAGGCAGAAAATGAGACAAAGAAAAAGGAGTTGTCATTGGCACTAAATTAGCGAATAACAATTCCTTTTTGTTATGATAAACGGAGAATAACTATTTCAATTCGGAAAATTTTTGTCGGTATTCTTTAGGAGAATACTGATAAGAGAGTTTAAACTGTTTACCAAAATAAGAGGGTGAAGAAAATCCAACCTGATAAGCGATTGTAGTAATTGGGATTTGTGTTGAGGTTAGCAATCCGCAGGCTCTGTGAAGGCGAGTGTTTATTAATAATTGATTTGGGGATATATTATATTGCTTTTTTACACAACGGATCAAATGTGTTGGATGGCAGTTTGTGACCTTAGCCAATTGTTCTAAGGTGATTTTTTCAGCATAGTGTGTATTAATGTATTGCATTGCAATATATGCAATTTCATTTACGGACGATCTTGGCGGAGAAATTGAAATAATTTGTAAAAGACGTATAAATAATTCTTGTTGATAAAGAGGATTATTTATATTTTTTACGATTGTATTGGAACGATTGTAAAAATTAATAGTCTGTGTTTCGAGTTGTGACATGAGAGAAATAACGTTTTCAATATCGTTTTGATGTATAGTCTGAAACATTGGCAAAGATAACGTATGATGAGAAGGTGTAAATGAGTTAGTTGGACTGATAATAATATTATTTGGAGTTTCAGATACGTTGTATGTTTCAGTGGTGTTGAAATGGAGCCAGTGAAAAATAGTTTTTTCACTGCAAATGCGATAGCCTTTGTGAGAATAATTGGGAGGAATAATAATAGCGTCATTTTTATGTACAGCAAATTTTTGATTTTCAATTTGCATATATAAAGTTCCTGTTTCTACAACAATCAGATTAAAACAAATGATTCCTTTTCTGGAAGAATGTGCATCTCCGGGGCGATAGGTAGCATTTCCGGAAAAAAAGTAAAATGGATAAGAGGGAGATTGTATATTAATAAAAGGCATAGTAATAGTCTCCTATAATAATGATATTGTTATAGTAAATAATGGCATAAATTAAGGAAAATGTCAAATATATAGAAGTCATAATAGTTGATATTGTTATAATTTGTATGCTAATATAATTATATTTTTTCGCTAATGATACTGTTTCAATATAAGTGCAATTTCGCTAGAATAAAAATGAAATTAGTAAATATATATAATTGTAAAATGAATTCGCGCGAAAAAGTATGCAAAAAAACTATTTAATGTATGAAAGGAGAAGTTAAAATGAACAAAAAAATAGTATGCAGTTTACTTTCGGTTTCTATGATGGCGGGGCTTTGCGGAATGTCAATGACTGCTGGTGCAGAAGATGGAACCCTTGAAGTGTGGGTTCGAAATTCGTATTATGATGAAGTATCAGAAGCCGCTGCAGCATTCGAAGAGCAGACGGGCATAAAGGTAAATGTGACAGAACCGTCTGATATGTCAGATGATTTAGCACTTGCTCTTTCTTCTGGCGATACGCCAGATATTGTCTCCATTGACTGTGTTCTGGTTCCGTACTATGCTTCGATTGGTGCGTTGAAAGATATTACAGCGGAATTTAATGAACTGGAATTTAAAGATGCTTTTTCGGGAGGTCTTCTTGACCTATCAACTTATGATGGTGCTCAGTATGCTGTCCCGTTTGCACCGGATTTGAGTGTTCTGATTTATAACAAAGACATGTTTGAAGCAAATGGGCTTGATCCGGAGTCACCGCCAAAAACATGGGATGAGTTAATTGAGGCAGCAAAAGCATGTACGACAGAAGATTGTTACGGATATGTATTTTCAGCAGCGGATGCTGGAGGCATGATGTTTACATATGGTCCTTATGTTTGGAATGCTGGAGGTGAATTTACAAGTGAGGATGGAAAAGAATCTCTTTTAAATTCCCCAGAAGCGGTTAGTTCCTTACAATTTATCACAGACCTAGTTTATAAACATAAAGTGACTCCAGAATCTATTACCTCTTATGATTGGACAGCTACTGCTGATGCTTTTAAATCTCAGAAAGCGGCTATGATTGTATTGGGAAGTTCTGCAGTAGGCGATATTGTAAATGACCAGTATGATTTTAATGCGGGATGTGTGTTAGTTCCGTCTGCTGATGGTGAAACATACGCTTCTTTCTCCGGCGGTGACAGTATGTCTATTTTAGCAAATACAGATATGCCGGAAGAGGCATGGCAGTTTGTTGAGTATTGTCTGACAGAAGAGGTACAGGTAGACCAGCTTGCGGCATCTGGAAATATTCCGGCACGTGCTGATTTGTTTGACAATGAAATTTATGCGGGTCATGAAGAGTATGAGGTTTTACGTCAGGCACTTGAAGTAGGCGAAGCACCATATAGTTTAAAATATAATGAGATGTACACACCATTTCTTGATGCTGTACAGTATGCATTGAATCAGGAGAAAACTCCGGAAGAAGCTTTTAATGATGCAAAGGCTGAAATTGATGCGATTCTTGCAGAATAAAAAGAATAGATAGCATCATTTGAAAATGAGGTGACCCCCAAAAGTTAGACTTTTTAAGCGTAGTAGTTTTGATTGCT
>CALDMO010000012.1 GCA_937915375.1 uncultured Marvinbryantia sp. | reverse complement strand
AAATCAGCAGACTAAGTACAAACGGCAATACAAATACATATGGCGCTACTTTCTGGGAATACAATAATTTTTTTGCCTTATTCAAAATGTACTTCTCCTTTCACTTTCACAAAGAAAGGCTCAGGAATGCAATTCCCGGGCCTTCCCTTTTGTTTCATCACCGTCCGACTTTCTGCCGAACGCCTTCTTCTCCAGAATTACATCAATTCCATATCAATCGTATCCTGCGCATCCTGAAGAGCTTCTTCAACATCCATACCGTCTTCCAGAACATTATTCAGAACAGTCGTACAGAAATAATCATTAATTGTCGGAGATGCTGTAGTAGTATAAACGGTTCCAATTGCATCATTTTCTGCCAATTCATTCAGAACCTCATACGGTTTCACACGGAAAAAAGTGTTATAAACATTTGTCTCATCATATGCAAACGCTTCATCTGACCAAAGAGCTGTATTACATACGTCAAATCCAAGATCATTCCAAATATGAGCTGATCCTTCCGGTGAGCATTTTGCCCATGCCAGCCATTCAGCTGCCAGTTCTGGATTTTCACATTCGTTTGTTACTACAGTACCAGTACCGCCAACACCTACAGAGTTTTTCTGACCTTCTTCGAATACCGGAAGCGTTGTAATATCATATTTGCCTTCCAATACTTTCATGTTCTCATAACCTGTAAAACGGCTCATATACCACATTGCTTTCGGAAAAGAAGCAATCTTACCTTCTGCAATCGGGACACGACATCCGTCTGTATCCGTATGTCCATCTGTAGCAATCATTGCAATACCGTCATTGAGCCACTGCTGCTGCATAGTCAGCATTTTCTTAACAGAATCCAACTGAACATTTACTTCTCCACCAGGGCCGCCTGTCCAGTCTTCACCATACTCTGCCATTGCAATCCACATCCAGTCAACACCCGCTGTATCAACAGCAGTCAAATAAACTTCTCCGTTTGATGCTTCCTTAAGCTGTTCACCAAGTGCAGTATAATCATCCCATGTCTTCACCGATTTATAGTCAAGTCCATATTCTTCAAAAATTTCTGCATTCCAGTACATTACAGTGGCACCAACATGAGTCGGAACACCAATTCTTGTACCATCTTCTTTGGAATATACATCAAGTCTTGACTGTACCATAGTATCTTCATACGGAGCAAGCGCATCATTTAAGCTGTAAAGAGGTGAATCTTCTCCAGTATAATTCGGGAACTGACCGATTTCGATATCACAGATATCCGGTGCGCCGCTTCCCGCCTGCAAAGACATCATCAATTTGTTGTGCATTTCCGCATACGGATAAGTGCTGAATGTGATCTGAACCTGTTTATCCGGATTCAGTTCATTCCACTCATTAACCATGTTTGCATAAAAATTGTTATGCAGATCCACAAATGACCACAGTTCAAAATGTGTTGCATCATCCGGTCCAACTGTGGTTACAGCGGAAGGTCCTTCTGTTTCTGCCTCTTCTGCAGATGCTACCATACCAAGAGAGCTCACTGCCAGAGCACCGCACATAAGCAGGCTGAACATTTTCTTTTTCATTACAAAATCCTCCCTATTAAAAAATTAAGTATTTCCGGTTTTTTCTTGTGCGATTCATGCATGTTCGGGTTTTTATAAACTATTTTTATTTATTTAAACATGTTTAATTTGCACAATTTTTTTTATTTTTATTTCCGGATATGAGGACATTATACAATCACGCCTCTCTATTGTCAATATATTTTTGAATTATTTTTATTAATTTAGATGAATCTGAAATAAAATTATACAATTACACGATATTTTTTATTGATTTTCGTTGTTTTTATTGACTTTTTCAAGCTATTTATTATAATAAAAACATAAAATTAATTTTTTTCTAAACTATTTTCATTTACAGTTTTCTTTCGTTTATAATGCAACTTACATTTTAAAACCTACGGAGGAATTTTCATGGTTACTTCCTATAATCTGGAAAACGGACTACCTGTCTTCCAGGCGCTCTCATCTGAGATCCGGGTAAAAGCACTGACTCTCATCAGCCAGCAAAACGGCATCAGTCCGAAACAGATTGCCGCTTTACTGCAAATTCCGGTAAGCACACTGACACCGCATCTGCATATCTTGTGTGACTGCGGTCTGATCTGCATGACAAACTGCAAAAGTTCTCACGGTGGTCAGAAACAATGCCAGCTCCTGAATACACCGGATCAGCTGATGATTTCACTCAAATCTTCTGTTCCAGGTCATTCTATGTATAAAACAGAAATTCCAATTGGCAGTTATGGTCGTTTTGAAATAAATCCCACTTGTGGACTGGCAACTCCTACCTCATTTATCGGACAGTTGGATGAGCCGCGTTATTTTGCGCATCCCAACCGCCTTCAGGCCGAAATTCTATGGTTTACCAGCGGTTATCTGGAATATATCCTGCCCAATTTTATCCCGCGTGGTTCCACAATCTGCGAACTGACTATTTCCATGGAGCTCTCCTCAGAAGCCCCCAGATTTAATGACAACTGGCCATCCGATATTACTTTTTCTTTAAACGATACCTTACTTGGTACATGGACCAGTCCCGGAGATTACGGTGATCGTCCCGGACACCTCAATCCGAACTGGTGGTATCCTTTTCTAAATCAGTATGGATTGCTAAAACGTCTCACGATCAATCAGCAAGGAACGTTTCTTGACGATGAACTACTTTCCGAAGTGACAACCGAACAGCTTTCCCTGACCGATCAATCTGTACTTTTCTTCCGAATTGCCGTTCCCGAAAATGCTCGGCATGTCGGCGGCTGCACCTTGTTCGGTCGAAGTTTTGGAGATTACAGACAAAATATTCAAATAGAAATTTCCTATGAAAAACAGGTTTAGCTACGAAAAAGGCTCGCCGGATTTACCATCCAGCAAGCCTTTCTTTTCTCTATCTTTATTTCTCTTTCCCTTTTCTATTTCTTCTATTTTTCATACGAAAATATCGGACGCCCCGTTTTTTCATCAAAACGAATCTTCATCAGCATCGCATGACGGTTCGGATTATACAGCGGATTACCGACAATCTTCTCCTCTGTTCTGGCATGATAAACCATCACCGGATTTCCTTCTTCATCTGTTGTGAAAGAATTGTGCCCCGGACCATAAATACCTTTCGATTCATCCGTCATCAGCACCGGATAGCGATCTTTCTCCCAGGAACGCGGATCCAGCAAATCAGCATCCTCAGACACTGTCAACATACCCATACAATACATCGGTCCTGTCTCCGATGCAGAAAACGTCAAATAAATCTTTCCATCGTGCTTGAGCACAGCCGGGCCTTCATTTACCCAGAAGCCCACACGCTCCCAGTCATAATCCGGTGTCGTCAACAGTACCTGCACGGTCTTTAATGTATACGGATTTTCCATTTCCGCAATATACAGATTAGAAATTTGCTTTCCAACACCTACTTTTTCTGCCCAGACATAATAATATCTGCCCTTATTTTCAAATACAGTTGCATCCAAAGAAAAGGCACGGAATGAATATTCATCATCTGATGCACAGGTCATCATTCCTTTTTCCACCCATGTACCGGTCATCGGATCTGCATCCGCACACTCCAGCACATACGGACGAAGCGCCCAGATATCCTCTTTTTGGCTTCCCGCAAAATAAATGTACCATTTACCATCCAGATAGTGCAGTTCCGGAGCCCAGATATGCTCACTCATAATACCGGATTCATGTTTTTTCCATACAGTCACTTCTTCAGCTTCTGCAAGCCCCGCAAGTGTACAGCTGCTGCGCAGCACAATGCGGTCATATGCCGGAACAGACGCTGTGAAATAGTAGATTCCGTCTGTATGACGATACACATACGGATCTGCACGCTGCGGAATCCACGTTTCATTATACTTCAATTCCTGATTTGCGCTCATATGTTACCCCTCCATAATTTAGTTTTTGATCATTTTTTATTTAGATCAATTTAAAATACTTTTAAGTATAATAAATTATAGACCAGATTCTAAAAAATATCAACCAAATTTTGTATTTTTAGAAAAGAATTCTTCTTGCGCACTTTTATAAAATCCGATATAATGAATTGCATAATCGAGGAATCTAAAATATTTTAATTTTGTTAAAACTATACAACAGAAACATCCGGGTTCTGCTGACATAAAACGGAGGTATCTCTATGCTCTACATTAAAAGCCTGGAACAGGCTATTCCAGTATTTAAGGCGCTCGGCTCAGAGCTGCGCATCCGCCTCATTCAAATTCTTCTGGAACATAAAGAAATGAACATGAATGAACTGGCCGCCAGTCTGGGGATCACTAATGGAGCGCTTACCAGTCACGTAAAAAAATTAGAAGAAAGCGGTATCGTTACAATCCTTTCCGAACATTCCGGACATGGCAATCAAAAAGTCTGCCGTGTAAATGTGGACAAAATTCTGGTAGACGTAGTCGCAAACAAAGATAATTTTGCAGAAAACAGCTATTCCATTGACATTCCAATCGGAAATTACTGTAATTACTCTGTCTTTCCAACCTGCGGACTTTCTACACCGTGCAAACTGATCGGCGAAGTAGATGATCCAAGATATTTCGCTCATCCAAGCCATGTAGATGCACAGGTTATCTGGTTCGGTAAAGGCTACATCGACTATCGTATCCCAAATATGCTGCCGCCTAGTCAAAAAATCGATAAGCTGACACTCTCTTTTGAAATCAGCAGTGAGGCTCCCGGTGTTAACAACGATTGGCCGTCCGATATTACTTTTTCCTTAAATAATACCAAAATCGGCACTTGGACCAGTCCCGGAGATTACGGCGATGTACACGGTATGTTTACTCCGGACTGGTGGTTCCCGAACTGGAATCAGTACGGACTTTTGAAAATGCTGGTCATCGATAAGCGCGGCACTTACATTGATGGTTTAAAAATTTCCGATGTAACCGCTCCGCAGCTTCAGCTTACCTCACAGGATGAACTGATACTTCGTTTTGAAGTTGCAGAAAATGCCGCAAACGTCGGCGGTCTCACCCTATTTGGAAAAAACTTCGGAAACTACAATCAGGATATCAATGTGAAAGTAAATTACAGCCCAAATTAAATTTATGAAACGCAATGCCCTCTCCGTACATCCATATCTGCCGGAGAGGGTTTTTATAAATTCATTCCATTTTCTGCCGAAGGACATTCAATCCTGTATGATAAGAAAGAATCCGTTTTCTCTACAGCTGTCCAACGACAATTCCGGGATCAATACCTGTTTTTTTCGCAAACGCGGTAATGCTTTCTTTATCAAACTGATTTTTCTCCAAAAACGCTTCAAATTTATCATGTGAAATCATCATATCACACGCAAATTGATTTGCTTTCTCATTCACCTCTCTGCGCAGATCACTGGCATCAGCCAGTTTTTGCTCCTCATCACTCACTAACAGCATAGCAACTTTTTTCTGCAGTACATTTCCCAGTTTTTGTTTTTATAATATATGTTGCCTTTCGGGCAGCAAAAAAGGACAGCATTTTCAGCTATCCTTTTTCTCAAAACTTATTCTCTTTTATTCCACTCGTTCCCACTTTGCCGGCACATCCGGACACTTTCTCACTCTTAATGCCGCCCGCAGTTCTACAAAGCATCCACAAAGCCGGCACATCCCTTTCATCTGCTTCTCACATTTGCCGCAGATATGAAGGCGTTTTTCATAAGTTTCCTGATCTACACGGTCATCTTCATTTAAATTTGCGATATACTGCTCCAGATTTTTAAAATAGTCTGCTTCGGATTCACCCCGAAGCAGACATTTTTTACATACGCGTAATTCCATTTTATTTCACTGCCAAATGCAGAACAGAACATTTCGGAATTGTAAATTTCAGACCCTTGTCAGTCTTTTCCGCGCCTGTGAACTCCTGCACTTTTACAGCGTCCGGATTTTCAAAGGTGTTATGTACATGCATTTCCTCATGTACGATTTCTCCCTTAATTTCAGAAACCTCATAATCTGTCAGCAGTGTTTCTACCTCATAATCTTCTGTATTAGAAAGATTTGCCACTGTAATATGAATCGTTCCTTCACTGTCCATAGAAACAGACTCAGATAAGTTCGGCACTTTCCATTCATCTTCCACACCAATCGTCTCTGTCTCAATAGAGCTGTCCAGAAGCATTGCATCCTGATGATACTTGTACATATCAAATACATGATAGGTCGGTGTTTTAATCATATCCGCACCGTCTGTAAGGATCACAGACTGCAGCACATTTACCATCTGTGCCAGGTTTGCCATTCTCACACGGTCGCTGTGCTTATTAAAAATATTCAGTGTAATACCCGCAACAAGCGCATCACGCATCGTATTCTGCTGGTATAAGAATCCCGGATTTGTTCCCGGTTCAACAGTATACCAGGTTCCCCATTCATCTACGATCATGCCAATTTTCTTCTCCGGATCATATTCATCCATAATATTTCCATGACGTGTAACCAACTCGTCCATATAAAGCGCTTTATTCAGCGTCTTGTAATATACCTTATCATCAAAATCGGTTGCGCTGCCTTTTATCTCCCATCCTTCCGGATGAACATAATAATGCAGAGAAAGACCATCCATATGACCATGCTGTGCCGGCTGTGTATGATTAAAGCAGGTCTTCAGCACTTCAGATGTCCACTCATAATCCGCAACATTCGCGCCACAGCAAATCTTGTAAATCGGATTGCTTTCGTCATAATTGCGCACATAAGTCTGATAACGACGGTATTCATTTGCATAAAAATCCGGGTTCATATTTCCGCCGCAGCCCCAGTTTTCATTACCGACACCAAAATAAGTCATCTTCCACGGCTCTTTATGACCATTTTTCGCACGCATATCCGCCATCGGAGAAACACCATTGAAAGTAATATATTCTACCCATTCAGACATTTCCTGCACAGTACCGCTTCCAAGATTACCATTTACATATGCTTCACAACCAAGCTGTTCGCACAGTTCAAAAAATTCATGTGTACCGAAGCTGTTATCTTCTACTACACCGCCCCAGTGCGTATTGATCATTTTCTTACGTGTCTCTTTCGGACCGATACCATCTTTCCAGTGATACTCATCTGCGAAACAGCCGCCCGGCCAACGCAGCACCGGAACTTTAATCTGTTTTAAAGCTTCTACTACATCTGTACGCATTCCGTTTACATTCGGAATCGGAGAATTTTCACCGACATAAATTCCCTCATAAATACATCTGCCCAGATGTTCAGAAAAATGTCCGTAAATCTCCTTATGGATTTTGCTTTCTTTTTTGTTTGGGTTGATTACTAATTTTGCCATTGCTTAATCCTCTCCTACTTTTAATATCATTTCAAGCACACGCTTTACGCATGGCTCAAGATCTGCTCTTGTGATGCTGCCCTTTTCCAGATCAGCCATTACTCGCATCGGGAAACCGCATCCCATTTTCACATCATTTCCGGCTTTGATCTCATCCGTCTGCTCGGCATTTGTCCACCAGTCTGTCGTGATCATACCCTTAAATCCCCACTCATCGCGCAGGATTCCTGTCAGAAGTTCTTTATTTGCCGAAGCACGATGACCGTTAATAATGTTATAAGAAGTCATAATCGTCCACGGATCAGACTCCTTCACCATGATTTCAAATCCTTTCAAATAAATCTCGCGCATTGCACGTTCCGATACTCTGGAATCACTGTCCTTACGATTTGTTTCTTTATTATTGCAGGCAAAATGCTTTGCGGATGCTGCAATTCCTCTGGACTGGATACCGCGCACCATTGCTGCCCCCATCTTTCCTGCCACCAACGGATCTTCCGAATAATACTCAAAATTTCTGCCGCACAGCGGACTGCGATGAATATTCATCGCCGGAGTCAGCCAGATACCAATATTGTTTTCTTTTACTTCCAGCGCTCCTGCCGCACCGACTGCTTCCACAAGTTCTTCATTCCAGCTGCATGCCAGAAGCGTTGCGCACGGCCATGCCGTCGTACTTACTCCGCATTCCGGATGAATGCGCACACCTGCCGGACCATCCTCGGTCATCACATTCGGCACCCCGTATTTCGGAAGGTTTCCCATACCGAAGGTGTTTGCCACACCGGTATTTGGCTGACCGCATAACAGTCTCACCATCTCTTCATCGGTCAGCTGATCCATAAATTCTTCTATCGTTGCCTTCTTTTCTTCTACGTCGATCAACTTTATCACAGATACCGCTTTGGAACCGCCCCATAAAAGTTCTGCCGGACGCGCCACTGTTTCCGGCGCAAACGCACCAAGAGCCTCTTTATCATACGAATACAGATCCGGCTGCAATTCCGGATGCGTTTCCAGTTCACAGTAAGTACCGTCCGCCCGCAGACGTTTCGTCAACAAAATCGGCGCGCATTTACTGCCGGTAGTTTCTAGAACCATATCGTCGGAAAGTTCAAAGAACGCTACTTTTTCAGCATCGCGCACAGAGGTTCCCAGATAAAACTCATAAGTACCTTTTTCCAGAATCCAGCCATAGTTGTCTTTTTCGCCAATATCGTCAAACGCTGCCAGTGCTGCCAGCGGCGCTTTTAATACAACGATCTGCATCTCACCCGGCTGCAAAAGTCTTGTTTTTGCAAATGCTTTCAATTCACGTGCCGGTCTGCCAAGTTTGCCCTGCGGAGCGCTCAAATAAAGCTGTACTACTTCTTTTCCGGCAGTCTTACCCATATTGGTAACCATTGCTTCCACGGTAATGCCGTCTTTGATGCTCGCTCTGATCTTTTCCACGGCAAACTCTGTGTACGAAAGACCGAAGCCGAACGGATAAACCACCTTGTCTTCCGCGTCCTTCATAGTCTCAAAATAACGATATCCAACATAAATATCTTCTGTATATTCCACATAATTTTCAGAATCGTGGAAGTTTGCGGAAGAAGGATAATCCTCCAGTCTTTCTGCAAAGGTATCCGTCAGTTTTCCGGATGGATTCACATCGCCGCAAAGGATATCCGCAGCAGCCAGACCACCCTCAATACCGCCCTGCCATGCCAGAAGCGCTGCCTGTGTTTTCTCATCCTTAATCCAGCTGGTATCTACCATACCGCCCACATTCAGCACCGCAATCACGTGCGCAAAATGTTTCTGTACAGTCTCCACCATTTTCGCTTCTGCCGCGGAAAGATAAAAATCTCCCCGTTCAAAAATCTTTTTGGAAAGCGTAATATTTTCATCCGCATGATCCGGATCTGCCTCACCTGCGATCGGCGGCTGACTGCTGTCTGCTGTCACTTCTTCCATAATTGTGCGATCCCAGCCCTCACCGGAAAAACGACAGATAGAAACAATCGCCGTATCTGTAAAAGCCGCCGCCTTTGCCAGCAGTTCCTGCGGAACTTCCGGTTCCTCCGTCATGCCGGGAGCACGCCCAGCCTCATACTGCCTGCGCACATTTTCCTCATAAAAACTGCCAAGCTCCGGGAGCAGTTTTACTTTGCCTTCCCGTTCCTTAATCTGCAGCCCTTCTAAGAGACTTCTAGTATAAGCAACGGTCACATCACCGCTTCCGCCGCCTCCCTTTACATAATCCGCACAGCCTTTTCCGAATACCGCCACTCTTTTTCCGTAAGCGAACGGAAGCGCTGCGTCCTCATTTTTCAGAAGGACCATTCCTTCTGCGGCAGCCTGTCTTGACAACTCAATATGTTCCGCGCTGCCTGTCACTCTTTTTCCATCCCTGCCGATCGGCAGACACGGCTGATAAAAAAATCTTGTCCATTTTTTCATCACTGTTACCCCCGCTATTTTATAATTACTTTTATTTTAAGACGAAGATTAGATCCGTCTGTCGTCTTTGCCGTAAGCATTACTACACCCTTTTTAAGTCCCTTGATTTTTCCTTTTTGTGTGACAGACAAAAGCTTTTTATTGCTTACTTTCCACTCTACCTTTTTAATAGTAGTATTGGATGGATAAAACCGAAGTTTCACCTGTTTTGTTCTGCCCTTCTGCAATCTGATTACAGTTCCGCCGTCTGCAAGTTCAATATTTTTTGCCGGATGGATAACCCTCACAATGCAGGAAGCATGCTTGCCGTTATAGGTTTTGGCTGTAATCTTTGCCTTTCCGGCGCGTTTTCCGGTAAGAACACCGTTTGCATCCACCGTCACAATCTTCGGATTGCTGGAAGTAAACTTCACGCCGTTTACTGACATCCCAGAACCGAGACTGACAGAAAGCTTTGCCGTTTTTCCGACTGCAACCGTCTTTTCTTTATTTATTTTTATAGAACCCGGCGCACTCTTTACGGTTACCGTCATCTTCACTGTGCCGCCGGAATTTTTTCCTGTAAGCGTTGCCGTACCGCTTTTTCTGGCAATAATCGTATTGTCCTTCACAATTGCAATCTTAGAATTACTGCTGCTCCACTTATACGTTTTATCAAACTGCAGCTTATATTTTTCTCCGACACCCAGCTTAATATTTCCCTGTACAACCGCCACTTTACAGACAGCCCTTTTTCCATTATTGAGAATCGCTGTAATATTCGCGCTTCCCACCGCGTAACCGGTTACTTTACCATTTTCATCTACTCCGGCTATTTTAGGATTGTCGGATTTCCAATAAGTAACGCGCGCTCCTTTCACCTTTGGTGAAATTTTATAATCAAGCGTTTTGCTCGCATTTGTCTTAACCGTCATATGCGCGCTGGAAAACTTCAGAGACGCATTGTTTGAAGAACCGCCGCGCACGGTAACATCCGCCGCCAATGCCTGCAGCTTTTTACCAATCTGCGCGCGCTCCTTTGCATTTTTCCCCGAAATCGGCGGATAGTAAGAAATCCCCTCCGGGCTTTTTCCAAACAGCGTCGCGTACATCGTACAGGCAGAAAGATACGTTCCCGCCGCACTCGGATGCAGTTTATCCGAATTAAAAAGTTCTATATCCGGATAAATCACCTGCGCGCGTGCGAATGCAATTCCCGCCGGCGAAAGTGCGCATTTATGCTTTTCTGCCAGACTGTAATAGGTGCTGGCAATCTTTGACTGATACTCATTCGGATTCGCAGCAATCTTGCTGGAACCGTTGTAATCAAAATGACCTTTTTCCGGCGCCCAAGTTTCATACAATACCATTTGTGCACCGGCTTTTTTAATCAGCGGTTCCAACGCCGCAACCGCTTTCCGCATATCCGAAACGTCTGTAACTGCCTCATGACGCTGTCCCTGCAGGACAACATAATCCCATTTTTTCTTTTTCAGCTGAGACATCAGCTGCTGACGCATCTGCTTATCGATCGGTCGTCCTGACGCAGCGAACGCAAACCTGTTCAACGTATGCGCGCCTTTCGTAACCTGCTCCACCCGTGCGTTAATACCGCTCTTTCTGCAAAGCTGTTCTACCATTTGCGGCAGATCATTCGTAAACGTCAAGCTGTTCCCCACAAAAAGAATACGCGGACTGTTCCTCTTTGGTCTTGCCAGAGTGGAAGGCATTTTCTCAAACGCGTCAAAACTGCCTGCTGCCTGTACCTGCGGTTCAAACGAAGAAAAGATTCCCATCATCCCGAACAACGCGATTAATAGTAGTAGAATTTTTTTCTGAATTCTTTTTGTCATACAATCTCCCCATTTACCATCCATTCACATTATCAGCTCATCTTATCATTATAATAAACTATTTTGGTAAAATCTGCAATGTAATTTCCTGTTCATATTTGTAAAATTTTTGTGGATTTCTGTTCACAATTTTTGACTTGCAGTTTTCTCTTTTGGGATGCTATTATTTGCTTAAAATATCAGTGCCAAACGGCATAAAACATATGCGCGGCAGCCTCCGAAAAACTGCCGCCGGAACAGGAGTCATTTATGAACAAAAAATTAATTTACGGCGTTGCTTATTACTACGAATACTTGCCCTATGATCGGATGGAAACAGACTTTCGCATGATGCTTGATGCCGGCATTAATACTATCCGGATTGCGGAATCCACCTGGAGTACCTGGGAGCCAAAAGACGGTGAATTTGACTTTACTTGTCTGCACCGCGTTCTCAAAGCAGCGGAAGAATTTGGTCTGAATGTAATTATCGGCACACCAACCTACGCAATCCCATCCTGGCTTGACAAAAAATATCCGGATATTCTATGCGAAACACACCAGAGAAAAAATCGTTACGGCGCGCGTCAAAATTTTGACATCACACATCCAGGCTATCTTTTCCATGCAGAACGTATCATTCGCAAACTGATGGAAGAGGTACAGCCCTATAATTGTATAATTGGATTTCAGCTTGATAATGAAACAAAACACTATGATACCTGCGCCCCGCGCGTGCAGAAACAGTTTAAAGAATGGCTGAAAGACCGCTTCGGTACAGTAGAAAATCTAAACGACCGTTTCGGCTTCGCCTACTGGTCCAACAGTATCGCTGACTGGGAGGATCTTCCCGATGTGCGCGGTACCATTAATGGCAGCTTCGGTGCGGAATTTTCCGCTTTCCAACGTCATCTTGTCACAGAATTTCTTCTTTGGCAGCGCCGGATCATTGATGAATACCGGCAGCCAGACCAATTTATCACGCATAATTTTGATTTTGAATGGCGCAGCCATTCCTACGGTCCGCAGCCGGATGTCAATCATTTTGACGCGGCAGAGGCACTGACAATCGCCGGAAGTGACATTTATCATCCAAGCGAACACGATCTGACCGGCGCAGAAATCGCTTTCGGCGGCGCTATCACCTATGGGCTGAAAAAATCCAACTATCTGATTCTGGAAACAGAAGCACAGGGAAATTTCGGCTGGCTGCCCTACCCGAACCAGCTCCGTCTACAGGCCTTTGCCCACACTGCCGCAGGAGCCGATGGCGTCAGCTACTGGCACTGGCACAGCATTCACAATTCTTTCGAGACTTATTGGAAAGGCTTGTTAAGCCATGATTTTTCCGCAGGAGCCATTTACCGTGAAGCACAGACCATCGGTAGAGATTTTGCCCGTCTTTCAGAACATCTTGTCCATCTAAAGAAGAAAAACCGCATTGCCATTATGATTAGCAATCGCTCTCTAACAGGCACAAAATGGTTCCCAACTGCCATGCTTGGTACAGCGCCGGAACACTCTTATGGAGATTATTTCCGCTGGATGGCAGATGCCTGCTACCATATCAATGCCGAATATGACATTATAAACGACAGCGAACGCGATTTTGCGCCGTATGATGCAATTCTTCTGCCAACACTTTACAGCGCTGATGAAGATCTGATCTCTGCGTTAAAAGCCTATACCAAAAACGGCGGCCACTTAATTGCTTCCTTCCGAAGTTTCTTTTCAGATGAATATCTGAAAGTATATGCCGACGCACAGCCGCATCATCTGACAGACTGTTTCGGTCTTACCTACGATCGTTTTACGAAGCCGACAAATGTTACGCTTGCTTCCAAACTGGCAGATTTTCCGGAACATCCGGCAGTATATGATTGGATGGAATTGCCGGAGCAGGTAACCGGAGAGGTTCTCTGTACCTATGAGCACCCAGCCTGGGGCGGCATTGCGGCTGTCACCAAAAATCAATTTGGAGACGGGGAAGCTGTCTATCTGGCCTGTCGATTTGAGCAAAGTGCTCTGGAAATATTGCTGCAAAAACTGTTTGCTGACTGGAACATTCCGCTTCCGCAGGCACAGTTCCCGCTCATTATACGCAAAGGAACCAACCAACTCGGCAAAGAAATTACTTATTACATGAATTTTTCCGAAGATGTGCAGAGATTCCCTCTGTCGGAAGACGGTACGGAACTTTTCAGCGGAAATACACTTGCCAAAGGTTCTGAACTTACGCTTGAGAAATGGGATGTAAAGATTATAGAAAATTAATTGACAACTCCCATTTTCTGACCTATGATTTATGAACTAACTATTCAATTGCTGCAATTCAAAATCAGGAGGTCTCTTATGTTTTACACACAGTCCGAATGGCTTTTATTTTTCTTTTTCTACTGCTTTTGCGGATGGATATGGGAAAGCTGTTTCGTATCCTTTCAAAAAAAGCGTTGGGTAAACCGTGGTTTTCTGCATGGACCGTTTCTGCCGATTTATGGTTTCGGCGCTGTCATCATTCTCTGGCTGACGCTTCCCGTCCAGGAAAATCTGATCCTTATTTATCTGATTGGGATGACCGGCGCTACGATTCTGGAATATTTTACCGGCGCTCTTATGGAACGTCTCTTCCATATGCGCTACTGGGACTACAGTAATATGCGATTCAATCTGAACGGTCATATCTGTCTGGCATGTTCGCTCGGATGGGGCGTCTTTTCCGTATTGTTGGTAAAAGTCATTCATCCGCCGATTGAAAAGATGATTTTAAAAATTCCTTCTTTCATCGCAGATCCTCTGAGCCTTGTATGTATCTGCGCATTTGCCGTTGATACGGCGCTTTCTGTACGTATGGCTCTGGATGTAAAAGAACTGCTGACAAAACTGTCGGAAAGCAGCCGCACGCTCTCCCGCATTGAAACGCGTATTGAAAACGCGAAGCTGCGCATCTCACAGCGTCATTTAATGATGCATGAAAAAGCAGCTTCCATTGCAGAAGAAATCAGACAGCAGCTGAAGCAGTCCTCTCATCCCGCAGAACAAAATCATCTGCAGACAATTTTGGAAGACCTGCAGAATCTTCAAAAACAACTTGGAAATCTGGAACTCGATCTCTCCTCGCGCCGAAACCGTGATTACAAGAAAGTATCCAGTATTCTGCGGCGAAATCCAAGTGCAGTTTCCGCACACCACAAAGAAGTGTTCGCAGAATTGAAGCAACTGCTAAAAGAGGAACACGATTCAAAGAAAAAAGAATAATTTATCTGCATATTCTACTACAAGGCAGTCCGTAAAAGAACTTCTTCCCTCTTTATCGGCTGTCTTGTTCTTACTTTCATAAAAAATTTATACTTTTTTTCCAATTTCTTTATACAGATTTAGACACGCAAAATTGACATTTCTATCATACAGGGCTTAAACTGTATGGTATGATATGATAAAGGAGTACTGTAATGTCTAAATTAATCGGAATAGATTTAGGAACCACCAATTCCTGCGTTGCCGTCATGGAAGGCGGAGAAAGTGTAATTATCCCGAATGAAAGCGGCGGCAGAACCACCCCTTCTGTCGTAGCTTTTTCCAAAAACGGCGATCGTCTGATCGGACAGGCCGCCAAACGGCAGGCCGTTGTCAATCCAGACCGTACGATCAGCTCGATCAAACGGCATATGGGTTCGGATTACCGTGTAAAAGTAGATGGAAAGTTCTACACACCGCAGGAAATTTCCGCTATGATCCTGCAGAAATTAAAAAATGACGCTTCTGATTTTTTGGGTGAAGAAGTCACAGAAGCCGTCATTACTGTGCCCGCTTATTTTACCGACGCACAGCGTCAAGCCACCAAAGATGCCGGAACAATCGCCGGGCTGAACGTACAGCGCATCATCAACGAACCGACCGCGGCAGCGCTCGCTTACGGCATTAATAAAGAAGAACCGCAGAAAATTATGGTCTATGACCTTGGAGGCGGCACGTTTGACGTGTCTGTACTGGATATTAACAGCGGCGTAATCGAAGTACTTGCCACAGCCGGAAACAATCAGCTTGGCGGTGATGATTTCGACGCGGCGCTTGTGGAATATTTTACAGGTGAACTAAAAAAACAGTATAAAATAGATGCGCGCAGGGATATTTCTATCCTTTCGCGTCTGACAGAAGCCGCTGAAAAAGCGAAGATTGAATTGAGCTCTATGACCGAAACCACCGTCAACTTACCGTTTCTGGCGCAGACAAAAAACGGTCCGGTCAATTATGAGACCTCTGTCACCCGAGCGCTTTTTGATTCGCTGACTTCCCATCTTGTCATGCAGACAATGGATCCGGTACGTCAGGCACTCTCTGATGCCGGACTCACTCCAGCTGATATTTCCAAAGTACTGATGGTCGGCGGTTCCAGTCGTATCCCAGCTGTGCAAACAGCAATTCGCCAGTTTATGGGAAAAGAACCGTTTAAGGGTATCAATCCGGATGAATGCGTAGCAATGGGCGCCTCCCTGCAGGGAGGCGTACTTTCCGGCGCGGTAACCGGTCTGCTGCTTCTGGATGTTACGCCCCTTTCCCTCGGCATCGAAACCGTAGGAGGTGTATTTTCCAAAATCATCGACCGCAACACAACAATTCCGACACGCAAAAGCGAAATTTACACAACCGCAGGTAATTTTCAGACAACCGTCGATATCAAAGTGTTCCAAGGCGAACGCCAGATGACCCGCGGCAATAAGCTGTTGGGCGAATTTCATCTGCGCGGCATCAAACGCGCTATGCGCGGCGTGCCGCAGATCGAAGTTACCTTTGAAATAGATACGAACGGCATCGTACATGTAACAGCAAAAGACCTCGGCACCGGAAAGAGCCAGGATATCACGATCACTGCCTCCTCAAACTTAAGCCAGGAGGAGATTAACCGCGCAATGTACGAAGCAAAAATGTACGAAGAAGAAGATCGCAGACGCAAAGAAGAAGCGGATGCAAAAGAAAGCAGACGCCGCCGTGAAAAGTCAGCAGACAGCGGCGACGATTTCATGGACGGCAGTTTCCATGACGAATCATAAGGAAAATGTAAGGAGACCCAACTATGTTTGGTTATATTCTGGCAAACCTGGAAAAGCTTTCCCCGCAGGATCGCTACCGTTATCAGGCATACTACTGCGGCCTCTGCCGGGCACTCGGCAAACAGCACGGAACAATCAGCAAAATGACACTCAATTATGATATGACGTTTTTAGCGCTGTTTCTAACGGCTGTCTACGACGCTCCGGAAACGATGGATCTGAATAAATGCCTTCTGCATCCCATCAAAAAACAGGAATATGTAAAAAGTGAAATTCTTGACTATTCCTCCGACATGAACATTATGCTGTCATACTACAATCTAATTGATGATTGGAACGACGATAAAAGTGTGTTATCTCTCGGAGAGGCAAAACTTCTGGAAAAAGAATGCAGAAAAGCCGCAAAGAAAAATCCCCGTCAGAGCCGCGTAATCCGCGAAAAACTGGATGAGCTTTCTCAGATTGAAAAAAATAATATATTAATTCCGGATGTACCGGCAAAATGCTTCGGTGAACTGATGGGCGAAATATTTGTCCCATTTACCGATTCTCTTAGTGACAAACTGCGAAATTTCGGTTATGCTCTTGGCAAGTACATTTATGTGTTGGATGCCTGCATAGACTTAAAAAAAGATCTCAAAAAGCAAAACTACAATCCAATGGTACAATGCAGCCAAAGTGAATTTGACGATATCCTGCATATGCTGATGTCGGAAGTCGTGGCATCCTACCGTGAACTGAATATCAAAAAAGACCGTACCATTATTGAAAATATCCTGTTTTCAGGAATCCTGATGAAGTACGAACTTTTTAAAAGAAGAGGTGAAAAAAGTCAATGATACAAAATCCCTATGAGGTGCTTGGTGTACCAAACGGCGCCTCAGAAGAGGAAGTCACAAAAGCATACCGCAAACTCGCAAAGAAATATCATCCGGATCTGAATCCCGGCAACGAAAATGCCGCAAAAAAGATGAGTGAAATCAATGCTGCCTACGACCAGATTAAAAACGGCAAGGCTTCCTACAGCAGTGCCGGCAGTTCTTATGGTTCCGGCCAGAACAGCTACAGTGGAAACGGATACGGTTCCTACGGCAGTTACGGACAAAATACAAATAACGGAAACAACGGCTATGGAAGCTACAATGACTGGTTCGGCGGTTGGCAGCAGCAGTCACAGCGGCAGGAAAAATCCGTTTTCGATCCTGTCCGACATTATCTGCGCAACAACTGTTTTGAAGAAGCGCTTCACGTACTGAGCACGATTTCCGAAAAAACAGGAGAATGGTACTACTACAGCGCAATCGCAAATTATAATCTGGGCAACCAGGTGATCGCACTGCAGCATATTAAAATTGCAGTACAGAAAGAACCGAACAATACCCAGTATCAGCAGATGCTCTCACAAATGCAGTCTGGCGGACGCGTGTACACCGAACAAAGCCAGAGCTATGGCAGCCCATTCGGCGGACACCACAGCATTTGTTTTTACTATCTGCTCTGCAACATCCTGTGTATGTTCTGCGGCGGCGGAGGCTGCTGTGGTTCACGTAATTATGGCTACGGCTATCCCTATACCGGTTACCGTACCTACTATACATTCCCAGACAATCATCAGGGCGGTTCTTCCGGAAGCAATGATAACTCTTCTGGAAGCTACAATGGTTTTTTTGAAGATTTTGAAGACAGCAAGGGTGTCTGAATAAGGAGGAAATTATCATGAATAAATTTAGAGATGCCGTGGAACGTTTTTTCTATGGCAGAAATGGTATGGATGAGCTTGGTCAGTTCACATTTGGCCTGTATATGGTTATGTTGGTACTGAATATTTTCACTCGGAATATCTTTTTTTACTGGCTGGAAATGCTGCTGGTTATCATTTTCCTGTTCCGATGCCTGTCCAAAAACCTCACCAAACGTCAGGACGAGAACCGCAGATATTTGGATCGCCAGGACACATTCCTGCGTTGGCAGCGCATCCAGAAACGCCGCTGGACAGACAGAAAAACTCATGTTTACCGCAAATGTCCGCACTGCGGCACAATGATCCGTCTGCCAAAGGTAAAAGGAAAACATACTACAAACTGTCCGAAATGCCATAAAGACTTTGATGTGACAGTATAAAATATAATTAAGTTTCAGACATCCCTCCCCGGGCAAAAACATCATCTGTCTTTTTCGGGGAGGGATTTTCTTCCTTCCTCTAAATGACTTTGCGCTACCCAACATATTTTTATTTTCTCTGTCGCACTGCATACTTTTAATATACTGTTCTTATAGACTTGATCTTTTGTAAATATATACAAGAATTCCAAAAATTACTCTGTTCCGCCTCTTTATAAAATCTCTCCCTTAGCTTTACACATTCCAGTTCCTCATAAATTCACAAAATTTTATCTATTTATCTCGAAATATTCTGTCTATTTATCTTTATTATATTTTTTACGAGACGCACTGTCAACCATTTCTATGTCTCCGGTGCTGGACTGCCCTTTAAAACATGCTATAGTGTACACAAAACTATTATTGTACGGGAGGAACCATTATGACAGAACAGGAAAGAATGAAAGCCGGATATATCTGGCTGGATGACGAAGAAAACATGGCGCTGCAGGCCCGCGCCAAAACACTTGTAGAAAAATTCAACGCGCTGCCGCCGGAAGCCATGGAAGAACGCATGGCTCTGAACAAAGAGCTTCTCGGTGAATGCGACGAACATGTCTGGATCGTTCCGCCAATTAAACTGGCTGTCGGAAAGTATATCTCTATCGGCAAAGGCACTTACATGAATGCCGGTACCACCTTTATCGATGACTGGAAAATCACCATCGGGGAACACTGTCTGTTCGGGCCGAACGTAACGCTCTGTACGACCGGACATCCGATCGCACCTGAACATCGCGGGGATGGTATGTATTCTTTCCCGATTACCATCGGCAATAACGTCTGGCTCGGTGCAAATACGATTGTTATGCCGGGTGTTACAATCGGTGAAAATTCTGTTATCGGCGCAGGCAGCGTTGTCACCAAGGATATTCCGGCTAACGTAGTTGCTTTCGGCAGTCCCTGCCGCGTTTACCGCGAGATCAATGAACACGATCAAGAATATTATTTCAAAGACCGCCGTTTCGACGAGCAGCCTGTCCGTGGAGAAAAAGACATTCCGCATCTTTCCTTTTTAGAGGATTAAGCAAAGAGAAAAACCCGGATTTCACTTTCACCTGAAATCCGGGTTTTTCTTTCTCTTCTCACTAAACTTTTTATGCTCCATCACACTGCTGAGCTTCTGCAGCTTTTTCGCGTCCGGCATTACCGGCAGCCGCATTTGCAAAAACTCTCCCCAGTGTCCCATCATAATGCGAATCAGCTCATCCACCTTTTCTCTGGTATGCGGATTCAACTTATCGAGCCGCTGCCACATCTTACGGATGCTATACAACCCTCCCGCCTGCAGTTCAGACAGGGTTTCAAACCCCGGAGCTTCCATAACGGAAAACAAATCGTCAATAAACAGATTTTTCTGTTCATCATCACTCTGCGCAAGCCACGTTTCCATTGAATCACTGAAAATCTGCGCCGCCGCGTCCAGCCCCTTTCCGCGCACAAATACAGGGCCTTCAATCTGCCAGGAAAGTCCGTCATGCTGCATAATTCCCTTCTGACTGCTCTTTATGACCGTCGGTTCTGTGGTATCCTCCAACAGCATCCCAAATATGGAAAACTCCGGAATAAACCGCCGGATCTTCGACTGTATCCGGTGAATACCCGGACGCTCAAAAAACTCCGCGTTAAAACCGGGACCGTCATAATTATAGACCCTTCGAATCCGTTTCTGCACGGAAAGTTCACATTCACTCGCCCCGAAAACCGCCAAATTTCCGCCTTTGGAGTGACCGCCCACCCGAAGCGGCCGGTCGCTGTATGCCGCTATACGATTCAGATAGCCGGCGGCTTCTTTTTCCGCCGGAATCGTGCCGGTACTTAAATTAAAATCCTCTTTCCATCCTACGATTGTATCATCCGTACCGCGGTAGGCGACATAAGAAGAACCGTCTCCCGGAAGAATTTCCATTGCGGAAAACTGCAGTTCCTTTATATCGCTAATCTTATTTGTATAATTTTTGATCAGAGCCTGCGCAAAGCGTCTGGTCTTCGCCATTTCTTTCATCAGATATGGCGCGTTTCGAATCAAAGATCGATCTGCATCCAGTTCTGCCTGAGTCCTCAAGGTAAAAAACTGTTCTGCCGCTTCTTTCACTGTAATGGATTCCTCCGGGTTCTCCGGCGCAATTCCGTCCAGATTTACATAGGCCAGATAACAGAATACCAGGCCATCCACTTCATTAAAAGGCGACTGCACAAACGACAAATCGCCGCGCCACCGTAAATATCCTGAAAGATTATCCATATATCTGTCCCCTCTTTCTTCACGGTTACTATTTATCCATTTTCACCCGCATAGCAAAACACTTCAAAACACGCCGTTTCCAGTTTTACAGCCGCATTTCATCAGGCATTAAAAACATACTGATCCAGACGCGCCATTGCCTCTTCTAACAAAGCTTTCGGCAGCGCCAGATTCATACGAATACTGTACAGTCCATGGAACGGTCTGCCGTCCTGCCAGATCACACCGACTTCCACACCTGCTTTCAGCAGTTCATCCATCGTTTTCTGATTCTTTTTACACCATTCTTCACAGTCAAGAAACAGCATATACGTGCCCTGCGGTTTTGCCAGCGATACACCTTCGAAATGCGTCTGAATATAATCATATGCATAATTCACATTTTCTGACAATACTTCGCACAGTTCGGATGCCCACTGCTTTCCTTCTTCACTGTAAGCGCCTATTAATGCATACATAGAAAGCACATTCATAGAATTATAATGGCACAAGGAAGATTCTTTCTCCATACGCTCCCGAATCCATTTATTATATACAATATGATAGCTTCCGACCAATCCCGCCAGATTAAAGGTTTTAGACGGCGCATACATCGCCACCGTACGCATCTTTGCATCCTCCGAAATACTCTGTGTCGGAATGTGCTTATTTCCGTTTAAAATCAGATCTGACCAGATTTCATCAGAAATAACAAAAACATCATACTTTTTATAGAGCTCCATTGCTTTTTCAATTTCCCAGCGTTCCCATACACGACCGCACGGATTATGCGGAGAGCAGAACACAGCGGCATGAATATGCTGATCGCGCAGTTTTGCTTCCATGTCTTCAAAATCCATGCGCCATACGCCCTCTTCATCACGTTTCAGCGGACTCAAAACCATGTCGTAACCATTATTTCCGATTGCACCGGTAAATCCAATATATGTCGGAGAATGCAGAAGCACCTTATCACCTTTTGAGCAAAATACATTTAACGCGCTGACAACGCCGCCAAGTACGCCGTTTTCATATCCGATGTGCTCCTTTGTCAGTTCTTCCGCGCCGTTATGTTCTTTCTGCCAGCGGATGATCGCATTATAGTATTCCTCACGCGGATTAAAATAACCGTACAACATGTGTTTTGTTCGTTCAATAATTTCTTCCGCAACCGTCGGCACCGTGGCAAAATTCATATCCGCCACCCACATTGGCAATTTGGAAAATCCATCCTTAGTCTCAATGTTCTCATAAGGGATTGCGTCTACCGCAATTGCGTCCTTTCCCTCACGATTCATGACAGTTGTAAAATCGTACTTCATTTCTCTTTCCTCCTAATATTTATTTTTTATATGTTTAGTTCTCACTTTCACACAATCTCCGCAAAACGTTCAACACACTGTCTTCTTCATCCGGCAATACATATTTAGCAACGGACTTTACCTCGTCTCTGGCTGTCGCCACCGCATAGCTTTCCCCTGCTTCAAGCAGCATACCGATATCGTTTTGATTATCTCCGAACGCCATTGTTTCTTCTTTCGTCACATGCAGCATCTGCTGTACCTTTTTCAACGCGGCGCCCTTATCCACATCTTTCGCCATAAAATCTACCCAGTGCGCCCCTGATGCCATAATATGTGCCCGATCGGAAAACCGCTCCGCACACGGAGCTGCCATTTTTGCCGCGTCATCCTTCAGAAAATAAGCAGCGACCTTAATCATCGAATCCCCCACTTCCAGAACGTCGTCAACCATCTGCAGCTTCACCTGATAACCGCCGAGCAGTTCTTTGCAAAACCATTCATTCTTGCTGTCCGTATATGCAGCCGTCAAAGAAGATACCAAAACACAAACATGATCCAGCGTACGTACATAGCGAACAAGCTCGGCAAATGTCTGTTTGTCAAATGTCAGGCACTGCAGCGCCTGGCCTTTTTCCATAATGCAGGAGCCATTGTCTGCCAGGATCAGGATATCGTCTTCCACCGGAGCAAGCAGGCTCTTTGCGCTCAGATACTGGCGCCCGGTCGCTGCCGCAAAGGTAATCCCACGTTTTTTCAATTCTCTGATCACGGTAAACAACTCAGGGTTCAGGTCTGTAGTTGCCTCCGGCAAAAGCGTGCCGTCCAAATCTGAAGCAATTAATTTAATCAATATTGTTTCCTCCGGAAATTCTGTAATTATTGTTTGTCCATTAAATTAATTATATCATTTTCATCTCTGAAAAGCCACCGGAAAATACAATGCCGGGAAAGCAGCATACACTGTATTTCCCGGCATTATTTCTTCTGATTTATCTTGCAAACGGCTCCAACGTGATTGCAAATGTAAACATTTCCTCATCAAAACGATACTTTTTCATCAAGCGCGGACCACAGCTGTTTGAACCAATTCCATTCATGCGGTAATCCAGACAAAGCACGACAGAACTGCATGCTTCCAGTTCAAAATTGTGCGCTTTTGCCGTCAGTTCTTCCTGTGTATAGCGGGAAGCATTAAAACTAAACGGTGCCAGTCCTGCTGCCGCAAGTCCTGTCTGCCCGCCGCTCACAGTCACATAACTGCAGTCAAAATGGCTGCCGTTTTCCTGCGGTCGGATATAATCCTCATGCAGGGCTTTCACATTAGTTGTAAACACACCATGGCACGCCGCATGATGTTTATCCACATAACTTTCCATCGGTCCCATGCCAAAGTAGATAACTTCTGTCATCTCCTTCGGAAGGAACAAACGCAGTCCAAAACGCGGCAGTTCCGGAAACGCCATATTGCGTTTTACATCCAAAGCCGCATGTACTTTGCCCTCTGCCGTGATCGTCCATACTGCGCAGACATCCAGCATTCTCTGCATAGCCGGAGAAGAAACCGACATTGCGCTGCGGATCGCCACGCCGTCTTCCGTCTGTTCTGCCGAAGTTTCATATGCCCTTGTGACAGTACGGTCATACTGTGCGCGCAGCCATTCCTGTTTCAGATTCCGATCGTTATCGGTCGGTGCGCGCCAGATATTCAGCTCCATCGGCGCGTCAAGAATCTGCCGATTTTTATAAATCATTTTTTCAAATAAACCAGTCAGTTTATTAAATGTATAGGTAAACTGTGGATGTTTGATATATAGATAGCGGTCGTCTTCGGTACATGCCAGCAAACTGGCAGGTACTTTTTCCTGCATTATCTCAAGCGCACCGTCCGCAAAAACAGCGGTTTCTGTCACTGCCGCGCTGCAGACGCCATTTCCTACTATACTCAGCATCTTCTGATTTCTGCCGTCCGCATTTTCCAGCCGAATCTCATCAAAGCCCAACAGAGCACCCGCCTCTCGCAGCGCCTCTTTCTGCTTGAGATAATAGTTTATCTTTAGATAACAGCATCCTGCTGCCGGAACCGTCACATCCAGATCCACCGTTATCTCCCGATGCGGCAAAATAGACGGTGTTTCCATACTGTCGGAATCAACCGTTTCTCCGTCACAGGTCACTTCATATGTAATGGTCAAATAATCTGCTGCGTCAGTGAAATCCAGATAATTATGCAAGGTCAGCTTCTTTGCCTGCGCATCATAAAATGCCCGCAGCGGACGCTGTACATTTTTAAATTCCAGAAGTCCCGTATGTACGCGTCGATCCGGATATACCAGTCCGTCCATACAAAAATTTCCGTCATGCGGATATTCCTGATGATCTCCGCCATAATAATAAATCTTTTTTCCTTCTGTTGTTTTGACCATATCAATCGCATGGTCGCACCATTCCCAGACAAAACCGCCGCAGAAACCGTCATATTTTTCAATCAGTTTAAAATACGCTTCAAAATCGCCCGGACCATTGCCCATTGCGTGACTGTACTCACACATTACATATGGTTTGTCAGGATTAGAAGCAAAATACACCTCTACCTCTTCCATCGACGGATACATACGGCTATGCAGATCAATGTTGGAAAAATCATATTTCCGCTTATCGCTGGTATAACGCGCACTCTCATAATGCGTCAGTCTGTCCGGATCAAATTCTTTCGTCCACCTTAACGCTTCCTCAAATGTACATCCGTACGCGCATTCATTTCCCATCGACCAAATCACAACACTCGGTCTGTTTTTATCACGGTGTACACAACGCTGTGTACGGTCCACTGTTGCTTGTGTAAATTCCGGATTATCGGCAATCGCGATATTCCATCTTTTCGCGCGTTCCTCCCATGTTTCTTCCTTCGCATAGATAGATTCTGTTCCATGACTCTCATTATCCGCCTCATCAATCAAATAAAATCCATATCTATCACAGAGGTGATAAAAAATCGGCGCGTTCGGATAATGACTGGTACGGATCGCATTGACATTATGCCGCTTCATAAGCCGCAGATCCGTCTCCATCTGCTCCCTGCTGATGGCAAATCCAGTCACCGGATCGCTGTCGTGCCGATTGACGCCGCGGAACTTCACATTCTGCCCATTGATATATACCACCTGATTTTTAATGCAAATTTCACGCACGCCGAGCGTATCTGTAATCACTTCATCACCGCAGTCCAGAACGACCGTATAAAGATACGGCTGCTCCGCATTCCAAAGAACCGGATCCGCGATTTTTAAAACCGCTTTGCCATACCGCATATCATTGGCATCAGAAACCTCTTTTTTCTTTGCCTGAACCACTTCCGTACATTCTGCCGCCAGATGACCTTCCTGATCAAAAATGCAAATCTTTGTCGGAACAGCCGTGCCCAGATAATCCAGATCAACTTCTATTTTGGCAGAATCTTCTTCGATCCGTGTATGTACAAAATAGTCAAACAAACAGTTTTGCGGACGTTTCAGCAAATAGACATCACGGAAAATACCGCTCATACGGAATTTATCCTGATCCTCCAGATAACTTCCATCACACCATTTAAGCACCAGCACCGCCAATTTATTTTTCCCTTCGCGCACAAAATCTGTCACATCAAACTCACTGGTAGAATGGCTCACTTGACTGTAACCGACATAGCTTCCGTTCAGCCACACATAAAAGCACGAATCTACCCCCTCAAAATTCAGATATACACGCGGTGCCCGCGCGTCTTTTTCATAACAAAACTCTTTCAAATAAGCGCCGCAAGGATTTTCCTGCGGTACATACGGCGGATCCATCGGAAACGGATAACGCACATTTGTATACTGATGACGGTCATAACCGTAATTCTGCCATACCCCCGGTACTGTTACCTTCTCAAAATCCTCTGTATGGAAATTTTCCTCAAAAAACGGATCCTGCGCATCATAGATGCTGTCGTAATAGCGGAATTTCCACTCTCCGCTCAATAATTGAAAGCGGTCGGATTGTGTGCGGTCCACCGCCGCATCATCGATTCTTTTCGACGCCGGAATGTAATAAGCACGATTCCGCATAGTGTTTTCATGCAATATTTTTAAGTTTTCATAATAACGTGGTACAAGCATGACAAAACCCTCCCTTTTAAATTGCTCTGCTTTTTCTTTTATTATATCGGTCTTCTTAAAAAAATCCATGTCCTGCATTAGACAAAACATGCACAAAATGATACAATCTCTACATCTGATTTTCAATTGCAAAGGAGCCTTTTATGTACGCTAATACCGGTTATTACTATCCAAATGATATTGATATGGAAAATCTGTCCCGTCCGTTGCTTGTAGCAAACTGCGGCACATACCGGCTGCACAGCCGTCCGGTCATGCGCACCTATCGCCCGGAAGGACGCAAAGATTACCAGCTTCTGTACATCGCATCCGGAAATGCCTCTTTTTACTTTAATCACACGGAAACCGTTTTATCCGCCGGACAAATGGTGCTTTACCGCCCAGGTATGCCACAGCATTACTGCTACTATGCAGAAAATCAACCGACCGTATTCTGGGTACATTTTACCGGAAGCGATGTCGAACACTTTTTGGCACAATATGGTTTTAGAGATAATGAGGTTGTTTTTTCTCCCGGCACCTGCCCGGAGTTTCATCAACTGTTTTCCCAAATAATCCTTGAACTGCAGCTGCGCAGACCTTTTCTGGAAGATTATCTGTCGCTTACCTTACAACAGCTTTTTCTAATCATACAGCGTCGTCTGCACAGCAAAACTGCTTTCAATCAGAACATACAAAAAGAAGTGGAAAACGCGATCCACTTCTTTAATGAACATTATAATACGCCGATCATAATTGAAGATTATGCCGCGGCGCAGCATATGAGTACCTGCTGGTTTATCCGCAGTTTTAAAAAACAAACCGGAAAAACACCAATGCAGTATATCACCTCTACCCGTATTGCCCGCGCGCAAGGACTTCTTGAAAGCACCGACTATAACATCAGTGAAATTGCCTCTATCGTAGGCTATGAAAACCCACTTTATTTCAGCCGTATTTTTAAAAAGCTAGTCGGGGTATCTCCGAGAAAATATCGCGGATAAGATTCTCCGCCTATTTCTTTTTCTCCTCATACTCTTTCAGCGCTCCCAACGCTTTTGGCGCCAGCAGATACAAAAACGCAATATTAAACACTGTCATCAAACCGACACCAACATCTCCGAGATCCCACACAAACGTGTATGCCGCCATACCGCCGATAAACAGCATCACCAGAGCAAGCACTTTGTAAGCGGTCTGTGAGAACCAGTTATCCCCAAACAAATAAGATACATTCGATCTGGCATAGAACAAGATACCGATAAATGTGGAAAAACTGAACAGCCACAGGATCACAGCGATAAACACTACACCAAAGCTTCCCAAATGATGCTGCATTGCCGCCTGCAAAAGATCCATACCGGTCAATCCCTGCGTTACTTCCTGCGGAGCAAGCAGCATGATCAGCGCTGTACAGCTGCAGATCACAATCGTATCAATAAATACACCGAGCGCCTGTACCAGCCCGATTTTTGCCGGATGATCTGTTTCAGCCGCAGCAGCTGCGCACGGCGCTGAGCCGGAACCGGCTTCATTTGAAAACAAACCGCGCTTAACACCGTTCATCAGAACGCCTGCAAAACCACCTGCCACCATCTGGCGGATTCCGAATGCCTCCGCAAAAATCTGTTCAAACACAGACGGCAGCAATTTCCAATTTATGATGATCAAAACAACAGTAATCACAAAATACAACCCGGCCATAATCGGCACCAGAATATCCAGTACCTTTACCGTCGCATTTCTCCGCAGAACAATAACTGCCGCAATCACGACCAACATGATCGTTGTATACAACGGCGGAATATGAAAAGCATTTTCAAATGCGCTTGATACCGAATTCCCGATTACCTGACTGATCCCGCACCAGCAAATCAAACCTGAGAGTGCAAACAACACCGCCGGTATCGTAAAGCGTCTTGTTTTCTTTCCAAATTTTCCTGTCATAAAATCGTGAATATAGTATGCCGGGCCCCCGCGATATCCCCCGTAAAGAGGATCTTTTTTCTTATAAAGCTGTGCCAGCGTTGCCTCAATAAAGGCTGTGGAAGAACCGATCAATGCCGTTATCCACATCCAAAATACCGATCCTGCGCCGCCCGCGGAAATCGCCGCTACCACGCCGACCAGATTTCCCATACCGACACGCGTTGCCGTAGAGACAACCAGTGTCTGCAAAGATGTCAGAGCATTTGCATGCCCATTCTTCTTTTCCACTGTCGCCCGCAGCATATCCGGAAACAAACGGATTGGCAGAAATTTCGTGCGTATTGTAAAATAAACCCCGGTCGGTATTAGCAAAATCACCAACAGCGACAGCCCAAGCCGACCGCCTCCGGGAAGCGGAAGAAAAATAAGATCTCCCCACAAAAAATTATATACCGCCTGAATACAGGCAATCGTTGCATCCAATAATCGCTCCATCGTACTCCCCTCATACTTTCATTTTTTAATCTCAGCTGCATACAACCGTAATTTCTTTATTATAACCGTTCTCCCTGTCACTGTAAAGCTCAAAACTTTAAATTACGAAAGAATTTTGCTGTAAAAAACTGCCGTGAACAAAACACAGCAGTCTTTCCTATCATTTGTGTTTTCCATTGCGCTCCTGCATCTGCGCAAATACCAGCGCACCGCATACGCCAATCACACCGCCGAAAATTTTTGTCGCCAGAAGCGGCACGACCATCTGCGGCTCCACGCCAAACGTAAATCCCATATGCGCTGCCAGCGCAGAAGCTGCGCATACCAAATATGCCGCATTTACCATTTTCCCTTTTTTATCCATATCTTTCATCAGCGCAATTGCCGGAACCACACTGACAATACCGATTAAAAGCCCGGTAATACTGCTGCCGTTCATACCGGTCTTTCTGCCAAGCCAAGCCAGCGGACGTTTCAGCACACGCTGCAGAAGTTCCGCAAACGGCAGGCTTCCCAACATTACAATCCCAATGGAAGCAACTACCTGCATGGCTTCCTCCAACGGCGTCATCCCTGGAATCATCTGCCATCCCGTCATAAACTGCACCGCTCCGGCAACCAGTCCGACAGTAGTCAAAATGCGGATCAGACCTGCAAAGATTGTAAACACCCGCACCGTTCCTTTCGGAAACCGCCAAATACCAAGCATCAGACAAATGCATAAAATAAAAACCGGAAGCAAATGCCAGAGCACCATCTTCGGTGTCAAAGCACACAAAAGCCCTCCAATCATCAGCGCTAACGGCAGCAAACTCAGCCCGATCAACATCCCATCAGCAAATACCGGTTTATCCTCTTCCTGCAGCATCCCCATTCCCACCGGAATCGTAAACGTAATCGTACATCCAAATGTCGCAGCCACAATAATCCCGACATAACTTCCCAGAACCGGATTTTCCGCCAGATCCATCGCCAACTGGTATCCGCCCATATCAATAGCCAAAACACCGCCCAGTACACCTGCATCAAACCCCAGCTTTGTCCAGAGCGGAACCACGCCCCTTGACAATCCTTCCGACAAAAGCGGCGCCAGGCAAATGATTCCCGCCATCGAAAGCGCGGTCGGTCCCAGCAGCATAAATCCGTCCTCAAACCGTTTGCCCAGTCCGAAACGGTTTCCCAACAGCCGGTCAGCGCCGCCCGCCACTGCCGCTGCCGCCATCATCCACATAATAATCGTATCCATCTTTCTCCGTCCTGTTTTTGATATAATACAGAAGCCGTTTATGATCTCCGTCCCATGACAGTTTCAATATCTTCCACGGTTCTCGGAATCGCTGCCGAAAGATTTTCACAGCCGTTTTCCGTCACAAGACAATTATCCTCCAACCGGAATCCAATCCCCCACTCCTCGTGATAAATTCCAACGTCCACACAAAATACCATGTTCGGCGCGAGAATTTCCGGCGTCTGTACAGCATCATGCACATCATATCCGATATGGTGCGCGCCGCCGTGCCACATATAAGTACCGATTTCCTCATAGGAACGTAAAACCCCCGCATCCTTTAACCGCTCATAGTTATATTTACGGATCGTAGCATCCACATCAGCCATTTTCATGCCCGGTTTTATGATCGAAAACAAATAATCCGATGTCGCCAGCGCACATTCATAGAGCAGCCGTTGACGCTCATCAAATTTTCCATTGCACGGCCATCCCCTGGAAACATCTGTAATCAGGTTATCATACTGCGCGCCGACATCATTCAAAATCATATCGCCGTCTTTCGCCTGTCCATGACAGCTATAATAATGAATACAAAAATTATTCTCTCCGGCAGAAATAATTGACGGAAAGCCCGGTCCTTTGGCTCCATACTGACCAAGCACATAGTCAAATTCTGCTCTATACTGATATTCATACATCCCTGGCTTTGAATGCTTCATCATTGCCAGAATCCCTTCTCCGGTAATCTTCTCTGCCTCACGCAAAGCAGCAATTTCACATGGCTGCTTGATTGTACGCAGTCTGCGGACCAACGCGTTTGCATTTCCAATCTGAAGAAATGGGTAGTCTGCCTGTACGCAGCGCAAAAGCCGATGTGCCGGCCGGTCAATATCTGCAGGACTCACCCGAAACAGATCCAGGTATAAACATCCATAATTACCTCTGGTGATCAGCGTGTGCAGTTCATCCGCAAACAAATTTTCGTAACGGATATCACTGATGCCGGAAATTTCTTGTGCTTCCCACGGCTTTACTCTTGTACCAGTCCATCTCTCCGCATGTGCGTCCGGAGCAAGAATATAAAGCCGCTCCCAGACTGACCCCTGCGCATCCTTGCCAGCCAGCAGTACGGCCTGCTTACATTCCAGTCCGGTCAGATAAACAAAATTTCTATCGGCGAAAAATGCGTAATATTCATCATTTGTTTTTCGGATCTCCTCTCCTGAAAACATCGCCAGAAGCGCTCCTGACGGCAGCTGTTCGTAAAGTCTTTTCCGATTATTTACATAATATTCTGTATGCATCCTGTTTTCCCCCATCTCTGCATTTCACTTTTTCTTAATAGAACATTTCTATTTAACGATATTCTTTCTTTAATGTAAATCCGCGTCCACGCACCTCACTGACACGGCTCACCACCATAAAACTATCTGGATCAATCTCATGGATGACCTGCTCCAGCCGCGGAAGCTCACGATTAGAAACAATACTAAAAATCATCTGTGTCTGATTGCCCAAATAACCGGTTTCCGCAGAAATCATCGTCACACCGCGGTCCATCCCCTGAATAATCTGTTCCTTGATTTCCTTATAATGGCTGCTGACAACTCTCACCTCTGTTTTTGTCGTACCCATCAGTATTAATTTGTCCAATACAATTGTATAAATCAGTACCAGTATAACACCATACAAAAGCTTTTCCGGCGGATTATAAACCGCCTGCAGCAACAGAATCGCAAAATCAAATACATACAGGCTGACAGACACCGGAATACGGAAATAATGATTCAGCACCAACGGCGGAATATCCATTCCGCCTGTAGAAGCACCGGAACGAATCACAATTCCCAAGGAAACTCCGATTCCCAGACCGGAAAAGACTGTACACAGCCAGATATCGTCTGTCAGTACAATATTTCCAAGCAGGCGATCAAATAAATCCAACACCAGCGGATAAACAAATGTACTGACAATCGTCGTCATCGCGAATCTCTTTCCTAAAACGATCAGTCCCAGCAGCAGCATTCCGATATTAAATACCAAAATCACCCCGGAAACTGACAGATTCATATAATGCTTCATCGCCAGGCCGATCCCTGTCGTCCCTCCCGTCACCAGATCCGCCGGTATCAGAAACAACTTTACCGTCAATGCATAAAGTATATTTCCCAGGATCACCAGTAAAACTGCCATGTTTCGTTTCATCTTTCCTTGTATATATCCCATTTCCCACTTCCTCCCGGCGCTCTTTCGGTTAAAAGAACGCCAACACAAAACCTCTCCTATGTTACAAAAAACAAACCACGCCTGCCGGAGAAGTTTCCATGACAGACGTGGATCGTGGCATTGTCTAATACCCTTTTACTTTATAATATTTTTATAAAAATTTCAAGTAGCATTTCTTATTGGATCTCTGTACCGAACGGCATCAGCGCCAACTTTGCCAGTTTTAAATGCTGCATTCCAAACGGTATCCCGATAATCGTTACACAGCAGATCAAAGCCAGAAGTAAATGCTCTAATGCCATCGGAATTCCCGTCACAATCAGCCAGATAATATTCAACAGAAATGAAACCGCGCCGCCGCCATACTCCACTTCTTTTCCAAACGGAAAGAAGCTTAAAGACGCAAACTTAAAGCACTGCATACCAATCGGAATCCCAACGACAGTCACGCACCATAGACATCCTGCCAATGTCCAGCTCAGTCCGCTGATCAGTCCTCCGAATAAAAACCATAATAAATTTCCCAAACATCCCATATCATTTTCCTCCCTGTCTTATCCTATTCGTCTTTCTGTATATCTGTCACTTCTTTTTACAGCACCCACAACAAATATCATATATATGGATAGTTAGTAAATCATCGTTCGCAGATCCGCAAGAATACGCTCAACCTGCCGGATTGCCTGCGCAACCTCTTCTCTGGCATCCGAAATTTTTGACTGTACCAGATAATCTGCAACCAATCCATCAAAGAAAAAATCAGCGAATACAAGGAAATCACCAATATCCATTCTCAAATCCGCCTGCACCGTGACATCCCTCAGCCCACGCTGAAATACATGCAGATCATTTTTTGCTTCTTCCATACATTCTGAAGCGCTGCGCATTTTGGAATGCTTAAACATATCTGTAAAAAATCCGCCGCCCAGCATGTCAACAATCCCCCAATTTCTGGCGCTGCCGAGTTCCGTCTGCGCCGCCCGCAAACTGTTCAGCGCACGTTCTCCTGCATAAATTGCTTCCTGTACTTCTGTAATCATTCTGTTGTTCATCATAAAATCCTTCCTTTCTTGTCAGCAGACTTTATGGCTGACCTCATGCAGTCCAGGTAAGTGATAATTTCCTAATAAAAAAAGACTTTTATCATGATGTCCACCATAATAAAAGTCTTGCTATCTCATTTGATACGGATGTCTTTCGACATCAACTGACGGTCTCAACTCCACTCTTTCGAGTGATCAGCTACTCCCTTTTATTCGCTTGCTAAATATATAACATAAAAGCCGTTTGTTGTCAACAACTTTATCCGCCTATATATTCCCATTTTTTCTTGACTGGATTATATATCATCTCTCTTCCGTTTTTATCCCAGTTCCGATACATTAATCCTTGATCCCATGCATGCTTAATATGCTTTTTCCAATCTGTATACCTATATTGACACCACGGGCATACCCCTTTATACTTCTCCCATCCCAATGTTCCCCATTCAGTATGACATCTTGGGCACTCCACAAAAGCACAGGCTTCTGGATTAAACTTCTTTCCTGCCCAACTTTCTATAGTAAAAACTGCTAACTGTTCTTGTCCCCGCTCTGTCTTTTTTACAGTCTTAGTCTTCCCACAGTTAGAGCATTTATATGGGGTAATCATGTCCATATCCTGTCTATATGTTTCCGGTCCATATTTATAAACACTATAGCTGTTAAAATGTAACATCACCTCATCTTCATCTGCCATAAGGAGTCCACAGGAATTACATATATAATAATGTTTCGCAGGCTTTACAATTGTTATATACATATGAGTTTCACTCGGCTGCCTTACCCATTTATGATCTGATTCCTTATTACACATCGGTGGATTCTTCACAATAACTTTCTTCTTTGCAGATGTTATACCCTTATACTTTACATAGATATAAGTGGTTCCCGCACTCTTTGCATACACACGCCCGGTTCTTCCTACAGTTGCAACACTCTTTTTTGTAGAATACCATTTACAGGATTTTGCAGACACTTTTTTCTTACCATACTTTACAGAAAACTGCGCATTCTTTTCTTTGATAATACTGCTGCTTCCTGATATGACGGGACGTATTGCCGGATTTTTTACAACAACTTTCTTCTTTGCAGATGTCTTTCCTTTGTACTTCACATAAATGTACGTAGTTCCTGCTTTCTTCGCATTCACGCGCCCGGTTCTTCTCACAGTTGCAACACTCTTTTTTGTAGAATACCACTTACAGGATTTTGCAGGCACTTTTTTCTTACCATACTTTACAGAAAACTGTGCACTCTTTCCTCTTATTATAGTACTGTTTCCTGATATTGACGGCTTCACGCTCTTCGCTTTCGCATCCAGCGGAACAGCAAATGCTATAGAAATCATCACCACACATGTCATTGCAAATATCGTCATGCGTTTCCACACTTTTTTCATAACCACAATACCTCGTATTTTTTACCCTTCTTAAACGTTTACGAAAACTAAAGTTTTCCTCCTGTTATGCCTTCATCAACTTAATCAACCGGCTTGTTCCCAGTCTGGAAGCACCCAATTCAATAAATTTTTCTGCGTCATCAAAAGAAGAAATACCGCCTGCTGCTTTCACCTTCACATTTTCACCAATATTTGCTTTCATCAGCTCTACCGCATGGAAGGTCGCTCCTGCTGTGGAAAATCCAGTAGAGGTCTTGATATACTCCGCACCTGCCTTTGTAACAATCTCAGACATTTTGATAATTTCCTCATCGGTAAGTAAACAGGTCTCAATGATTACTTTCAAAATTCTGCCGTCACATGCCTCATGGATCGCGCGGATCTCATCCTCCAATGCCTGATAATTTTTATCCTTCAGATCACCAATGTTAATCACCATATCGATCTCGTCTGCACCGTTTGCCACAGCGTCCTTTGTTTCAAATACCTTTACCGCCGTTGTGCTGTAACCGTTCGGAAAACCGATCACCGTACAGATCGGCAGCTTACCCTGTACATATTCTGCTGCTCTCTTCACATAACTTGCCGGGATGCAGGCAGATGCTGTTTCATATTTCATCGCATCATCCAGAATCACCTTAATCTCCGCCCATGTCGCTCCCTGTGCCAGAAGTGTGTGATCTACCATACTTAATATTCTATTTTTATCCATGTTTTCTTCCTCTTCTCTTTCTTTTAAATTTTCTATTGCAGTTCAGAAAATCCGAACTATTTTTGTAATTTCTCCAACAGCGATGTACCGATACAGCCTTCCGGCATCTCCACACCGAAGTTTTCCGCAATTGTCGCTCCGATTACAGCAAAACATTCCTGCTCCGGCAGCGCGCCGCCTTTTTTCATAGACGGAGACCATGCCAAAAACGGTACTTTTTCTCTGGTATGATCGGTTCCCTTATAAGTCGGATCGTTGCCATGGTCCGCCGTCAAAATGAGTAAATCATCATCCTTCATCGTCTCCATCAGTTTACCAAGCAGCACATCAAAACGTTCCAACTCCTCCGCGTAACCCTTTACGTCTCTTCTATGACCCCAAAGCGCGTCAAAATCAACCAGATTCGTAAAACAGAGTCCTTTAAAATCTCGTCCGGCAATCTCAATGGTCTGCTCCATACCATGTACAGAACTCTTAGATTTATTGGATTCAGTCAGTCCCTCTCCGTCAAAAATATCATAAATCTTTCCGACAGAAATCACATCCAAACCGCTCTCCTTCAGGCTGTCCAGCACCGTTTTTCCATACGGTTTCAACGCATAATCATGACGATTGGCGGTACGCTTAAATTCACCTTTTTTTCTGCCCACATATGGACGGGCAATCACCCTGCCAACCATCCATTCCTCCCGCATCGTCAGTTCACGGGCAATCTCACAGTAATGATATAGATTTTCCAATCCCATCGTTTCTTCATTTCCACAAATCTGCAGAACAGAATCCGCAGAAGTATACACGATCAGATGCCCATCCCGTATTTCTTCCTCAGCCAGTTCTTCCAAAATTTCTGTTCCGCTGGCGCTCTTGTTACCGATAATCTTTCTGCCGGTACGCTTTTCCAACTCTTTGATCAGTTCATCCGGAAAACCAGTTTCCGTAAAGGTTTTAAACGGCTTTGTCACATGAAGTCCCATCATTTCCCAGTGACCGGTCATAGTATCCTTGCCGCAGCTCATTTCCTTTAATTTTGCAAAGCGCGCCATCGGCTCTGCTGCCGGTGCAACACCCTTTAGCTCACGAATATTTCCAATTCCCAGCTTTTCCAGATTCGGAATATGAAAATTCTCTCTATTCTCCGCAATATGCCCTAACGTATCCGCTCCGGCGTCGCCGTACTTGGCAGCATCCGGCATTGCGCCGATTCCTACGGAATCCATTACCACAGTAAAAATTCTGTTATATTCCATGTTTCCACCTTATTCCTTCTGCAATTAAATATATTGATACTTTCTATCTCTTATCTTTTTTAATCATAATACGGATCGCCTCAACCGCACTGGCGATTGCCGCTTCCGTATCGTGTACGATTGGATTTTCCAGACCGGCTTTGGCACGTTCCTGATTACCAACCACCAAAAAAGTAGATCCGCAGCGCACTCTCAGATAATTCGCCACAATAAACAGCGCCGCCGATTCCATTTCGGACGCTTTGCAGCCCATGCGCAGCCACGCTTCCCACTTGTTCAACAACTCATAGCTAACCGGCTTTGTCTCCGGTTCATGCTGTCCGTAAAATGCATCCTTGCATTGTACAACGCCTGCGTGATAGGTATAACCCAGACGCTCTGCCGCTTCTACAAGCGCATTTGTCACCTGCAGGTCCGCCACCGCCGGATATTCAATCGGTGCATATTCACGGCTGGTTCCTTCCATACGGATTGCTCCCGTCGCCACTACAATGTCACCGCCCTTAACATCCATATCCATACCACCGCAAGTACCAACACGAATAAATGTATCTGCGCCGCATCTCACCAGCTCTTCCATCGCAATCGACGCCGACGCTCCACCAATCCCCGTAGAGGTAACGCTAACCTTTTCCCCGTCCAAATACCCTGTGTAAGTTACATACTCACGACTGTCCGCCACTAAAGAAGCGTTATCAAAATGCTTTGCGATCTTTTCACACCGTTTTGGATCTCCGGGAAGGATTACATATCTTCCTACATCTCCCTTTCGCAGCCGTACGTGATATTGTAAGCCCTCTTCACCTGAATAATTCTGCATATTGCGTACCCCCTTTTTATTTTGTATAGATAAATCAAGTATAACACGTTTTCTTACAGTATTCTATGAATTTTCTCTGAAATTAAGATTTCCTTCAATAAAAAAGTGGATACCTCACGATACCCACTTTCATTTATCGATGCGACAGGATTTGAACCTGCGGTCTGCGCTTCGCTCCGGTCGGTGCTTAACGCGTGCCACTGGCACGCAGCACCCTCTGCGCCCGAACATTCGCACGCAATCCTTCTGAAATCACATACTTAACTTTTTTCTTTTGAAAAAAAAAAAAATGGATACTTCACAGTACCCATTTTTTATCGATGCGACAGGATTTGAACCTGCGACCTCTGCGTCCCGAACGCAGCGCTCTACCAAGCTGAGCCACGCATCGTTTTCTCAAGCTTTATTACTATATCATTTATTTATATCAAAGTCAAGCATTTTTTTGAATTCAGAAAATTAATTTTTATATTTTAACTTTCTGAATTCAATTCTATCTGTCTCATGTATTTTGCCACTCATACAGACACAATACCTGGCCTAAAAGCGCAGAAACCTTCATCTGTGCTTTATTTATGGCTAATTCATCCATTTTATTTAAATTCAAATCAGAATGTTCAAGTTCTCTGGAATATCGCCATGCCAGCTGCAAACGTTCCTGAAAACTTAATTTTTTCCCATTTTCCAACCACAGCGCACAGGAAATCCAGCTCCAGATCAATGTACTCGCAACAGCCGCCTTTACCTTTGCCAAAGCCTCTCCATCATAGACCGCACCGCAAAAATATGTATACAGATAATATACCATCATTTGTTCGTATTCTGTATCCGCTACCACAGAAGATGTAAAAAACTGCTGAATATCTTTCCTTCCCTGCTTCTCTCTCTGTGCGGTCCGCAGAATACACTTCCAGTTTTCTATATCCGGCGCCCAAGTACAATCAAGCACTTCAAACGCACTGAGCAAATTCAAAAATTCATTTCCATCCGGCATATCTGCGAACACTTCATCCGCAATTTTTCTTTTCAGCTTTTTTTCCAGCCGTTTCTGCACACTTTCCTTTCGATATGCCATCAAAACTTCTTCTACTTCAAAAATTCTTCCGCCATCTATCCGGTTCTGCACATCATGTGCCAGAGTCAATACCTTTGCCATCCGCAGAAACACATTTTCTTTGCGATTCTGCATAATCTCAAAAAACAAGGTACGTGTATCCTGCAATGCAGAATATAAAAAGCTGTCAAAATTTTCATCCTCTGCATCCTGTTTCTGATCCTCTGCCATACGAAATGTTAGCGGCGTTTTTCTGCCAAGAATCAATTCTGCCGCTGCCGGACAAGACATAGACAATGAAATCTCCCTTTCATTATCAAATACTTCAATATGACGCGGATATTTTCGACAGGTCGTACACATCATATCTGCGCCTGCCTCCAGATGGAGATCACACAAATTTTCTTCATTCAAAAACGCACAGCGATTTCTATACTGCCGAAAAGTATGCTCTTTCCAATTAACAGAATTTTTAACACGATTTCCAAAAATCCCTTTCATGGAAGCATAACGAGCCAGTGATTTCGGATCAATCACAATCTGCCATCCTGCACAACAGGTGGCCGGACATTCCCCCGCCAGACATTTGAACTTTTTATAATAATCCGGTGCTGTATAGCGCATTGTACCCCTCCCGGCATAAAGTATATTCTCACTGATGCCTTCTATAAACTCAAGGCATCATCCTTACTGCAATACAAAACCGCCGCCAGATCCGGGAACATTTATCTTCCCACCCAATCCGGCAGCGGCCCTCTTCTTTGTTTTATTTTTCTATTACATACTGGGCAACTTGTTTATCCCAAACCATAATATGATTCAAAAGCCAATCTACCACATTTTTCTTTACAGCCGCAACGAAAGCCTCACTCGGACCTTCCTCCTCAACCAGCATTTCTTCCAGTTCACTCACTGCTTTTACAAAAGAAGCATGCTGTTCTTTGTGTGCATCTAAAAGCGGATAGTTATGCTCTTCCTGCAGTTTTTCCTCATCTGCAAAATGCTCATTTGTGTAATCCATCAAAAATCCCAGTGTCTGTGCTGCCACTGTCTTTTCTGTACCTGGCTTACATTCTTCCGTCAGTTTATTTACACGGGCAATCAGTTCCTGATGCTGTGTATCAATCAGTTCATTTCCTGTTCTCAAAGAATTATCAAATTGAATTGCCATATCATTACCTCCTGTTTTTGCTTTCTCTTATACATTTTTCTAAATCGCATTTCTGCGATTATTATACCAAAAATGTATCTGAAATTCAATCTGCAATACGGATTTCTTTTCTGGCACAATCTCCTTGATTATAAAAAAGCGGATACCTCACGGTACCCACTTTCCTTCATCGATGCGACAGGATTTGAACCTGCGACCTCTGCGTCCCGAACGCAGCGCTCTACCAAGCTGAGCCACGCATCGTTGCTGCTTACATCAATCTATATAACTATAACACTATTAATATAAAAATGCAAGCAGTTTTTTATTATAATTTTGCGTTATTTTCTGCTTTCATCCAGTACAAAGGAACATTTTAGACTGCTATTGTGAAATTACAAGCGCTTCAACCGCTTGCGCCAGTTTTTGACTCATTTGATCAAGTTTTTCCTGCTCCGCATTCTCTTCTATCAATATCTGGGCTGCTGTTATTGTTTCAATAAGTTTCTGCACTGTTTCCTCTGTATATTTTCCGAGCTCCATTTTTTTTATTTGTGTAATCTGCTCTTTCAGCCCCTCCACATTCCCGGCATCCTTTTTCTCCTGATGCTCCGCAGTTTCTTCTGTATTCTTTTCCGTTACTGTTATTTCTGTTACATTTGTTTCCTCTGTAGTTTTCTTTTTTTCAAAAATTTCCCTTCCAACTGCTATATAAACCACTGCTGTTATTATCAACATTACTAACAGTACCAGTCTTCCCTTAGCGGTCTCTCTTCTTCTCCTTTTTGTCTGTCTTCTCTGCTTCATATCTTCCCTTCATCAAGAAATAAGAGAGGTTTCCCTCTCTTATTTTCTCTTTAACTTATTTTGCTGCGTATTTTTTTCTTACTGCAAAACCGCCTGCTGCAAGTGCTACTACCATAGCCAGACCATACCAAACAATTGTTGTATCGTCGCCAGTTTTTACTGCTCCGTCACCTTTCTTATCCTGTTTGTTGTCTGTTCCGGAAGGTTTCTTATCATTCGTTCCGTTTGTATTTCCAGTTTCTTTGTCTGTTTCAGTTTCTTCTTCTGTTTCAGTTTCTTCTTCTGTTTCAGTTTCAGACTCTACTTCAGTTTCTGTCTCTGTCTCAGTTTCGGTTTCTGTCTCAGTTTCGGTTTCTGTCTCAGTTTCAGTTTCTGTCTCAGTTTCTTCCGGTTCTACAGAGCCACATACACATGCATTTCCGTCTTCCCATACACATGCTGCTGCATCTTCTACAACTTCACCACAGTCTGCACATACTACTTTATGAGTTCCGTCTTCGTTGTCAACATATGTCCAGTTGTTTCCTGCATGCTTGCATTCTTCAGAGCCACATACACATGCGTTTCCATCTTCCCATACACATGCTGTTTCTTCTGTTACTACTGCTCCACAATCTGCACATACTACTTTATGGGTTCCGTTTTTGTTGTCAACGTATGTCCAGTTGTTTCCTGCATGACCGCATGCTTTCGGCTCTTCAAAACCACATGCACCACAAACACCGTCTACATATACACACTCTGCTGCATCTGCTGCTGTCATACCACAGTCCTCACAGATAATTTTGTGAGTTCCATCGCCGTTCTGTACATAAGTCCAGTTATTTCCCATATGGTCGCATTTTGCATCACATGCACCGCATACACCGTTTACATATACGCAGTCTGCTGCGTCTGTTACTACTGCTTCACAGTCTGCACATACTACTTTATGGGTTCCGTTTCCATTATCAACATAGTTCCAGTTATTTGCTGCATGATCACATGCTGCTTCTTTAGAACCACATACGCCACATACGCCGTTTACATATACACAATCTGCTGCATCTGTTACAACTGCTCCGCAGTCTGCACATGTTACTTTATGAGTTCCGTTTCCATTGTCAACATAGTTCCACTTATTTGCTGTATGATCACATGCCGGTTTTACAGAACCACATACACATGCGTTTCCATCTTCCCATGTACATGCTGTTTGTTCTGTTACAACTGCTCCGCAATCTGCACAAATTACTTTATGGGTTCCGTTTTTGTTATCTTCATAAGTCCATTTATTGGCTGCATGATCACATGCTGCCGGTTCTTCTGAACCGCATACACCGCAAACACCATTTTCATATACACATGCTGTTTCTGCTGTCACTACAACTCCGCAATCTGCACATGTTACTTTATGGGTTCCATTTCCGTTATCTGCGTAAGTCCAATTATTTCCTGCATGACTGCATTCTGCTCCACATACACCGCAAGTTCCGTTTTCATATACACATGCTGCAGCGCCTGTTACTACTACGCCACAGTCTGCACATGTTACTTTATGGGTTCCATTTCCGTTATCTGCGTAAGTCCAATTATTTCCTGCATGACTGCATTCTGCTCCGCATACGCCGCATTTTCCATTTTCATATACACATGTTGTAGCGCCTGTTACTACTACGCCACAGTCTGCACATGCTACTTTATGGGTTCCGTTTCCATTATCTGTGTAAGTCCAATGATTTCCTGCATGGCTGCATTCTGCTCCGCATACGCCACATTTTCCATTTACATATACACAGTCTGCTGACTCTACTACAGTCTTGCCACATTCCGGACACTCTGCTTTATGCGTTCCCTTTCCATTTGACGTATACTTAAACGTTTCATGGTAATCCCAGCAATCATGCTCTTCGGTTGCCCAAACACCTGCGGTCATCTGAGTTGCCAGCATTGCTATCGTCATAACACATACCAGCACCCGTTTCCATCTTTGTTTCATTTTTGTGCACATAATTTTAATCCTCTCTCTGTTTTGTTACTTCTATAGATCTTCCCTTGTTCGTCTGTTCTCCCCCCTCACTCCTTTCCCAGACACATAATGAAACAAATGCGGCTCCTGTTCCGTTGCTATGTAAAATACTTCAGAATCACGGAAACGCATACTGTTTCAAAATACCGAAGAACATTCTTTACCATTTTTTACATATCTTCGATATAACTCTTTTATACCCCCCCCCGGTATTATTTTGTCAATAGAATATTCCACATATTTCCATCATTTCGTGACTATCAACAAATGAATCCTTTAAATTTTGTGTGTATTATGTAAAAAACAGGAACATAGTCGAAAATAGTCTCAAAAAAAAGCGGAATTCCTTTTACAGAATCCCGCTTACAAGCCATGTTTTTTATTTTTTCACCTTATTTTCAGTGTCCGCAGATATTCTTTCCGCTCATTACTGATACGATAACTCTCAATTGCTTTCTGAATACTCTTATTCTGTATCCAGGGATCAAGCGTCCGACTTTCTATCAGCGGCAGCGCCGCTTCATACTGTTTAATCAATGCAAAACTGAAATACCAGGCAATCGCCATATTAATATAATATTCCTCGCGATGAATATCGGCTGCCAGTTCAAGCATTTCTGGCTGGAAATGCTCATCCAGAAAAGACTGCAGCAGCGTAACCACACCGAAACGTACGGTATACTCGTGCTCACGCTTTACCCAAACTTTTACTTTATCATATACCTCCTTCGGATATTTTTTGAAAATCTTCGGGTTGATTGTATCACATACCGCCCAGTTATCTATATATAGAAGAAACTCCTCCAAATCATACAATATCTCGTCAATATCTGTCTTTCTGTTTCCAAGAATATAAGCGTGAAGAATGTTTTCTTCCTGATACCGATGCGGCAGTTTTCGAATAAACGGCTCCCATTCTCCATTTTTCAGCATCTCTTTTGCCAGCTTTTTCACTTCCGGCGCACGCACACCGATTACCTTTTCTTTCTCAATATTCGGAATCAGCTTCGCTTGGAAATCACGATATTTTATATCCTGCAGTTCAAACAGACGCGCAGTCACTTTCTCCATAATTTCTATGCTCCCACTTTGTTCTAATATTTCATCCGCCAGCCAGCATGATATTTATTTTTTAAGGTTCCGTTTACTAACTTTCCCCAACCAAGAGGATAGCCATTCACACAAACCAGCTGCCAGCCCTTCCCACATGCCGTTTCCAGATCATCCACATCCAGCGTTTCTCCTTTCAAATAACGTATAACACGCTCGTCCCCTGCATCTAAATCAATCACGGAAGCAAATTCTTCTTTTCTCAACGCCACTGCAAATGACTGACTGGGTTCAAAACGGTCTTTACGGATTTCTCCCAGATATAAACCATTCCGCAAAAAAACCAGTCCCTTACGCTCCCCCAGTGCTTTTGGCACATAATAAACCTGTCCTTTACGTACTTCCACATACTTCCAGTCGATTTCCATCGCTACTTCAGTGAAAAATCCTTCCAGAGCTGCTTTTTCCTGTTTTGCAGCCTTTAAATCTAACTGTATCCTTCCCACCGCAGGTTCCGTTTCAAACGCTCTGTTTATTTCAGAGTTTTCTTCCGAACTCATTGAAACTTTTTTTAAAAGTGCCAGAAAATGACCTTCCCCGTTCATGTGATGCGGCCAAATACGCACACAGTTTGCCAATTCCGGATGATTTTTAGTGGCAAGTCCCTGAGAAAATCCCTCATATCCGGCAATCTCTAACACTTCCATATCCTCTCGACTCTCCAGCAAATATGCAATTACCTCTTCGTTTTCCTCCGGTGAAAATGTACAGGTAGAATATAGAAGCTGTCCGCCCGGCGCCAACATCTGCGCGGCGCGGCTGATAATCTCCTTCTGCTGTTTTGCACAGGCCAGCGGCTTCTGCTCATCCCAAACTTTTGCCACATCCGGATCCTTGCGGAACATCCCTTCTCCAGAACACGGTGCATCTACAAGAATCTTATCAAAAAATTCCGGAAACTCCGCTGCCAGCTTTGCCGGTACCTCATTTGTCACAAACGCATTGTCCACACCAGAGACTTCCAGATTTTTCAGCAGCGCTTTTGCTCTGGAAGCGCTGATATCATTTGCCACCAACACGCCCTTTCCGTGTAGCCTCGCCCCCAACTCCGTTGCTTTTCCGCCCGGCGCGGCACACAAATCAAGTACCCGCTCCCCCGGATTGATCGGCAGCCGAGAAGCCGGCGTCATCGCGCTCGGCTCCTGCAAATAATATAGCCCTGCATAGTAAAACGGATGTCTGGCTGGAACATCCTCCGCTTCATAGTAATAGCCGTTCTCTGTCCAGGGAATCTTCGTCAAATGAAAATCCGACAACTGTTCAAATTCCCGCGGTGAAATCTTATCTACATTTACGCGCAGACCAAAATTGCGCGGCTGCTCATACGAAGCCAGAAATGCCTCATATTCTTCACCAAGTATCGTCTGCATTTTTTTCAGAAATGCTTCTGGAAGTTCTCGTACACTCAAATTTCTTTCCTCGTCTTCTATTTATTCAAAATCAAATTTCTATCAAAACCCATTTTATTCCACACTCTTTAAGGACTCAACCATATCAATCTTCTTCAGCTTAAAATGCATCACAATATTGACAATTAAGGAGAATAACGCCGTAAATACGCCTGATATCACAAAACTCAGGAAATTAATATTGCGTCCGAACATAGTTGCGTCAACCTCAACGGTAATGATCACAAAATAATGAAGGATTTTTCCCAATATTACCCCTGCAAGAATACCAATCACCGTAATCAGAATATTTTCACGGTACACATAGGCATCCACCTCTCCGTCGTAAAAACCGAGTACCTTAATTGTCGCCAATTCCCGGCGCCGCTCATTAATATTGATATTACTCAGGTTATATAATACCACAAATGCCAGCAGTCCTGCCGAAACAATCAGCACAATAATAACCGAATCCAGCGTACTGAGCATATCGTTTACCTGTGTCATCAGGCTGCCCGAATAAGAAATGCTTAATGCAGCCGGATATTTCAGGAAAGACTCTCCAATCTCTTCTGCAGGTTCACCGTCTTCTTTTACACGGAACATCATCTGATTGTATTCCGGCGCTTTTTTGAAATACTGCTCATATAGCCCTGGAGTCAGATAAACATAATGTGACAGATAATTTTCTGTGATCGCCGCAATCGGCACTTCCACAGAAACATCATCCTCATCCTCCAAAAGAATCGTGTCTCCCACTCCTACACCAAGCAGGGAAGCCATTTTTTCTGTTACAATCGCGCCTTCCTCTGAAAGCATATGGGATTCATGTGTCTCCCGATCCCGGAATATCAGAAAATCAGACGCTTTTGTCAAATCTTCCGGCACCATCAGATAAAGATCCCAGGATTTCTTCCCTTTACCGACGCTCATTTTCTGCATCAGCGTTTTCATACTATTTTCCAGATGAGTGTCATTAGAAACCACTTTTGTCAGATCTTCCTTTTCCTGCTCCGAAGCATCTCCGTCCAGAATGATCATTCCATCATAGAGCTGCAAAGTTCCATACTGCAGTTCTCCGATATCAGAAATAGAATCTCTCAATCCATACCCCACCAGCATCAGTGCCATACATCCGCCGATACCAAACACCGTCATAAAAAAACGCTTTTTATAACGGAGCAGGTTTCTCATCGTCGATTTCCAGATGAAGCTCATATGATTCCATAGAAACGGAAGTCGCTCTAACAAAACACGTTTTCCCTCTTTCGGTGCAGGCGGACGCATCAGAACTGCTGGTGTATCTGCAAGCGCCGAAGCACATGCTGCAAAAGTCGCTCCCAACGTACAAAACAGAGCCGCTCCGGTTGCCATAAACGCGTATGTTACATTATATGGAAGCACAATATCTGTCATGTGATGATACATGATACGATACGCTGTAACAATTATATATGGCAGTAATTTTTCACCAAGCAAAATTCCAAAGATACTGCCGCCAAGAGTGGCTGTAAGCGCATACATCATGTATTTAGACGCAATCGCTGCCTTACCGTAACCAAGTGCCTTCAACGTACCGATCTGCGTACGTTCCTCCTCCACCATACGCGTCATTGTCGTCAGACTAATGAGCGCCGCCACAAGGAAAAACATCACCGGAAATACCTGCCCAATATTGCGGATACGATCGGCATTTTCTCCATAACCGATATTTTCCGGCAGAGAGCTGCGATCTGTTACCATCCATTCCGGATACTTGATATCAGCAATTTCTTCTTCTGCGTCAGCGATTTTCTTTTCGGCATCGGCAATTTCTTCTCTAAATTCCTTTAATCCGTCCCGATATTCTTTCCAACCGTCTTTCAGTTCTTTTTTCCCATCAGAAATCTCTTTTTCCGCATCGGCAATTTCCTGTCTGCCGTCGGACAGTTCTTCTCTCGCGTCTGCAAGCGTTTGCTCTGCCTCAGCCAACTGACTCCATCCAGCAGCCAACTGATTTTCACCATCCGTTAAAACAGCCTGTGAATGGATCAAAGTCGCTTCATTCGCGGAAATCTGGGCTTTCGCCTCCTCAATCTGACGTTTACCATTCTCAAGCTGTATTCTTCCGCTGCTCAGTTTCTTTTTGTTCGCCTCTATTTCTTTCGCGCCGTCTTCCAGTTCTTTTTTCGCTGCTTCTAAGGTTGCCGGAGTCTGGTCAAGCTGCGCCTTCGCCGCATCCAGCTGCGCGCGTGTCTGGGCAAGTTCTTCTCTTCCCTGCGCGATTCCCGCTTCGCCCTGCGCAATCCCGTCCGCATATTGTCGGATACCATCCTGCAGCGCAGAAATACTGCTAGTTAAGGTATTCAACTGCGCCGTCAGTTTATTTACCGCTTCAGTTGCCTGAAAAAGTCCCTGCTGTGCCGCCTCTAACTGTGCAGTTAGAGCCGCCGCCTGCTCCTGCAGCCCCGGAAGCGCAGCCTCTGCTTCCGCTTTTACCACGGTAAGCCGCTGAATTTCTGCATCAAGCGCTGCTATCTGTGCGCGCAATTCTTCAATCTGGCGTCTAATTTCTTCCTCCAACGCCGCTCTTGCCGCCTCTTCTGCCCGCAGACGCTCAATTTCCGCCAGTTCCTCTTCTGTCGTCGTCTCGGTAATCTCCGGCACAGTAATCGTCTGTGAGATAATCTGTTCTAACTGATTTTCCAAATCCTGAATCTGTGCTTCCAGCGCGGCAATTTCCTGCTGTCTTGCCGGAATAGCCGCTTCTGCGTCGGCAATCGACTGGTTCAGCACGGAAATTTGTCCGTTTACACTGTCAAGCTGTGTCTGTAAACCTGCAGCCGCTGTTTCAGCAGCCGCCTTTTGTTCCTGCGCCTGCACAAGTCCTGCTTCCAACTGCGGATATGCGGCCTCTGCCTGTGCAAGCTGTTCCTCCAGCTTTGCTTTTTCTGTCTCCAGATTTGCCTTTGTATCCGGCCATGCAGCCTCCTGTTTTTGAAACTCGGCCAATCCGGCCGCATACTGCTCTTCCCCTGCCTGATACTGCGCAAGCCCCGTTTCATACTCCTGCAGTCCCGCCTCATATTTCTTCTGACCGTCAGCGAGCTGCTGCTCGGCCTTAGCCAGCTGCTTCTCTCCGTCTTTGATTTCCTTCATGGAAGAAGCATATACTCTGTTAAATTCTGCCTCTTTCGTCGCCAATTCCTGTTTTCCGGCATTTAGTTGATTCCAGCCGTCAGATAGCTGAGCTTTCCCATCTTCCAGTTCCTGCTGTTTCTGCGTAAGCATTATCTTATTATCGGCAATTTCCTGCTCTCCGTCGGCCAGTTCTTTTTCACCGTCAGCCAGTTCCTTTCTGGCATCCTCTAGCTCGCTCTCTCCCTCGATCAGTTCTTTTTCTCCATCTTTGAGCTCTTTTTTTGCATCCGCAAGCTCACTTTCGCCTTCCTTTTTCCCATCTTCCAGTTCCTGTTTTGCATCCGCAAGCTTTCTTTCGGCCTCATCCATCACTTCCGCGTAACGAATTTCACACCGTTCTCCGGCAATCGTTTCTACACGGCTCATAACCGTTTCAATTAAATTATCGTAAGCATCTGTATATGCCGTCAGCTCGTCAGCCTCATGCACTCTCAAATAAAGCTGCGTGTAAACCTCCGAATCAAAATCCTCCGGCAAAATATAGCCTGCGCCGCTCAATTCACCATTTCCAAGTGTCGTATTCCCACGGTTAAAAGAAATATAAAGCGGACTGCTCCCTGCACCGACAATCGTAAACGTCTTCTGTCTCAGCGGAAGTTCTTCCTCTTCTTCTGTAAAAAATGTAATTTTATCCCCGATCCGATATCCAGAACTATCCAAAAATTCAATATCTACAAATATCTCGCCTGCTTTTTGAGGCAAACGTCCCTCGCTTGCCGTCAGCTGATTGAGCGTCTCAGAAACAGACTCCAGATGAAGCACCTTCTGTTCCGTGCCGACACCGCAAAGTGCATCCGTCATATATCCGGGTTCTGCCGCCTCAATTCCCTTAACCGCTTCAACCGCTTCAACATCTTTTTCTGTCAGCCCCAAGGTACCGATAACCTTTAAATCCATCAATCTGTGAGCATCAAAATAAGCATCTCCGGAATAGCGCATGTCCGGAGCTGCTGACTGAATGCCTGAATAGAATGCCACGCCTAACGCTACAATTAAAAATATAGAAATAAATCGATTCAGGCTCTTCTTGATTTCCATGTAAAAATCTTTTCTCAGCGCCCTTTTTTTCATACATTCTCCTGTTTTACCATTCGATATCCATTACCGACATCGGATTTTCATTCAATTTCATATTTGCAACCTTACCATTCTTGATACGGATCACCCGATCGGCCATCGGAGCGATCGCAGAGTTATGCGTGATAACAATCACTGTCATACCTCTCTCCCGACACATATCCTGCAAAAGTTTCAGAATCGCCTTTCCGGTCTGGTAATCCAACGCCCCGGTAGGCTCATCGCAAAGCAAAAGCTTTGGATTTTTCGCCAACGCCCTCGCAATTGACACCCGCTGCTGCTCTCCGCCCGAAAGCTGAGCCGGGAAATTTTTCAAACGGTCGCCAAGACCAACCTCGCGCAGAACCTCTTCCGCGTCCAGCGGATCTTTGCAAATCTGCAAAGCCAGCTCCACGTTTTCCAGCGCCGTCAGATTCGGAATCAGATTATAAAACTGAAAAACGAACCCGATATCCTCTCTGCGATACCCGGTCAGCTTTTTCGCATTATATTTCGCAATATCATAACCGTCTACATACACCTGACCCTCTGTCGCCGTGTCCATACCGCCTAAAATATTGAGCACAGTCGTCTTTCCGGCGCCGCTAGGACCGACAATCACCACAAATTCACCCTTGGCGATCTCAAATTCAATCCCATCTACTGCGCGAATATCCACTTCGCCCATCCGATATATTTTCGATACATTTTTAAGCTCTATAAAATTCATATTGACCTTCCCTGCCTAAAAATTCTGGTTTTCTTATACATTAAACATATCATATTTTTACAGCGATTTCTGTAAAAAAAACATAAAATTTATGATATACTAGATATATTTGAAAATGCCAAACAGGAAAGAACTGCATTAGAAAGGATTTGAAAATGGCAAAAGAAGTCAAAACAAATGCCATGCGCATTTTAGAAAAGAAAAAAATTCCCTATGAACTGATTACTTATGAATGTGACGAATTTATCGATGGTCTGCATACCGCCGCTCTTACCGGCGCTCCCGTCGAGGCTTCTTTTAAGACACTTGTCGCGCAGGGAAAAAGCAAAAATTATTACGTTTTCGTCCTGCCGATCGCCGAAGAAGTCGATCTGAAACGCGCAGCAAAAACTGCCGGAGAAAAATCCATGGAAATGCTTCACATGAAGGATCTCACTCCAGTCACCGGCTATGTACGCGGCGGCTGTACCGCCATCGGTATGAAAAAGCAATTTCCAGTCTTTTTGCAGGAATGCGCCAAACATTTTCCGCAGATCTATATCAGCGGCGGCAAGATTGGCATCACTTTAAAACTGAATCCGGACGATTTTATTCGTGCGGCCAACGCTGTCTGCGCTGACTTTATCGTAAAAGGAGACAAAACGAATGAATTGGAATAACCTTCTCTCTTCCGACCGTGTGCGAAGCTATACCAGTGCACCTAATTCCGCTGATCTGCGCAGTGAATTTGAAAAAGACTATCACCGCATTATCGGAAGCGCGTCTTTCCGCCGTCTGCAGGATAAAACACAGGTTTTTCCACTTGATAAAAGCGATTTTATCCGCACACGTCTGACCCACTCAATGGAGGTCTCCTCAATTGCACGGTCACTTGGTCAGAACATCGGTCAATACATCATCCGCAACGGCCGCGACGAGTACTTTGATCTGCAGATGCAGGCGGATATTTCCAGCATCGTTCAATGTGCCGGTTTGATCCACGACATCGGCAATCCACCTTTTGGCCACTTTGGCGAGACTACGATCCGCGACTGGTTTCGTGAACATCTGCCGAAACTGACGTTTGAAGGAACACCTTTAACGGAAATCCTCTCCGCGCAGATGGTAAACGATTTTTATTATTTTGAAGGCAACGCGCAGGCGCTTCGCCTCGTTTCTAAGCTGCATTTTCTCGTAGACGACAATGGTATGAACCTGACATACGCACTGCTGAACACCATCATTAAATATCCGGTTTCCTCTCTGGAAATCAACAAACACAGCGGAAATATCAAGGATAAAAAGCTCGGCTATTTTTATGCCGAAAAAGATCTTTTTGACAAAATTCAGCAGCATACCGGTACAAACGGCAGCCGACATCCGCTCTGCTACATACTGGAAGCCGCCGACGATATTGCCTATCTGGCTGCCGATATCGAAGACGCTTATAAAAAAGGCTACGTCACCTATCGCATTTTACTGGAAGAGCTGCGCTCTGAAGCAGTGCTAAACCGTATGATGCCGGAGGAACAGACCGTTTATCTGGAAATGGTTGAACGATTGGAACGTAAATATGAAAGCGGCCGGAAACGAAATGTTTCCGACCCTGAAAATTATGCAGTATCAAATTGGATTGTCGGCGTACAGGGATTTCTGATTTCCTGCGCCACCTATGGTTTCACCAAAAATTACCGTTCCATTATGGACGGAACCTACACCTGCGATTTGTTCCGTTCCACACATGGCGCCGCTCTGCATGACCGCCTCAGTGATATTGCTTACCGCTATGCGTTTGTGTCGCGTCCGATTTTTAAATTGGAAATCGCCGCATCAGCTATCCTCGGTTCTCTGCTCGACCAATTTGTTCCGGCTGTCATCAATTACGACACCGAACACCCGCTAACCGATGTACAGGACAAGCTGATGACTCTTATTTCAAACAATTACAAATATATTTACCGCAAACAGGCCGCCGGAAAATCCGCACAGGAAAAACTGTACCTGCGCCTGCTGCTCGTCACTGACGAAATCTGCGGAATGACAGACAGCTATGCCAAACGGCTGTATCAGGAACTGACTGGTATCGATTAAACATTATTCCTTTTTCTTATTATGAAGCGGTCCAAGATTACCCTCTCGATAATGCTTTCTGCAAAGCGCCGTGTAACTGTCGTTTCCACCCATTACTACCTGTTCGCCGGTACGGATCACCTCTCCGTCCGGCGTAAAGCGGGTATTGCAGGTCGCGCCCTGTCCACACCAGCAGACGGTCTTTAATTCCTCGATCACATCCGCCCAAGCCAGCAGCCACATACTTCCTTCAAATAATTCCCGCCGAAAATCCGTGCGCAATCCATAACAGATGACCGGCACTTCCAGATCGTCCACAATATGAACAAAAAATTCAATATCGCTTTTTATACAAAACTGTGCCTCATCAACGATTACACAATCATATTTGAGGATTTCTTCATCCCTCATCTGCACGAGATCTTCTACATAAATACATTTCTGCTCCAGCCCCATACGGCTGCGAACCACACCCTCATCTCTGGTATCCAGTTTTGGTTTTACCAGAAGCGCTTCTTTTCCCCTCTCATAATAGTTGTATGCTACCATCAACGCATTCGCTGTCTTGGAACTGCCCATCGCTCCGTGACGAAAATATAATTTTGCCATATCAGATTCTCCGAAAATATCTTAAATATAGTTATTAATGATACATGGATTTCTCCGTACCTCATCTTTTCACACTTGTATCATACCACAATCTTTATCCCGCTTCCACCGCTTCTTTCCTTCGTAACTACAATCTGATGCTCAATGCGCTCTTTTAATTCCGTCACATGAGAAATAATTCCAACCAAACGATTGCCTTCTGTCAATTCCGTCAGTGCTTTGATCGCCTGACTCAGCGCTTCCTCATCAAGAGAACCAAATCCTTCGTCCACAAACATCGTATCTAATTGGATTCCCCCAGCCTGTGACTGGATTTCATCCGAAAATCCCAGTGCCAGAGACAGAGATGCCTGAAAAGTCTCTCCGCCGGACAGTGTTTTCACGCTGCGCACCGTTCCGTTGTAATGATCGATCACATCTAACTCCAGACCGCTCTGGCTGTTTCGCTTATCAGCCTCTTTCCTGCGCTGAAACTCATACTGCCCGCCGGACATCACCATCAGGCGTACATTTGCTCTGGCAATGATACGCTCGAAATACATCATTTGAATATATGTTTCCAACGTAACGCGGTCTTTTCCTTTCACCATGCCGTTTGCGGTTTCAGACAGAGCTTTCAGCCAGATATAAGTCTGCTCCGTCTGTTTTACCGCCTTCGCTCTTTTATCAATTTCTTTTAGCGCTCGTTCATTCGTACGCATCTGCACACTGTATGTCTCATTTTCTCTTTGAAGCACTGCTTTTTCCTGTTTCAGCTTTACACATTTTTCCTGTAATTCCGTCTCTTTTTCCAGCTGCACCTCTGCCTGCTGCTCCCGCAGAGTCTTTACCAGCAAGCGGTTCTGTTCCAATAAACGATTACATTTTTCATACTCCCTGCGCGCTGTCTCCAGTCGTTCTTCCATCTGTTTTTTATGTTGTCTCTTCTTTTCAATCTGCTCTGCCGGAACCACCTGTTTTTGCTGTTTCTGCGCCTCTTCTTTTGCTCTTTCTGCCTGTCCGCGCGCAGCTCCGGCACGGCTACTTAGCTCTACGGTTTTTCCTTCCAGATAATGCAGCGCTTCTTTTTCCGCTTGCAGCTGCTTCTGAGTCGGCGCTTCCTGCAAAAGGACAGCCGGCTGCGGATGATGCACAGAACCGCAGACCGGACATTTTTCTCCTTCTTTTAAAGCTGCTGCCAAAATCCCCGCCTGTGCGTCAAAAAACAATCTTTCCAGTCTCTGATAATATTCGCGTTTTACACGAACCTCTTCCGTGTTTTTCAAATATTCCCTCTGCGCCTGCTCCATCTGCTTTTTTGCAGCTTCCAATGCCCTGTTCGCACGATACGCTTCCTGTGCCTGCTGCTCGTCCTGACGAATCTGCAGCGCCAGCGCTTCGATCTGCGGACCATTTTTCTGTTCTTTTTCAAATGCCTCCGCCAGCTGCGGCAGACGCACTTCCTCTGCTGAAATAATTTCCTGCGCCCGCGCAAGCTGTCCCCTTGCTCTTTTTGCGGTCTCGATCCGGCCAAGCTGACGCGTCGTCTCCACCAGTTTCTCTTCTATTTGCCTCAGATTTTCAGATAATTTTTTCAGATAACCGCGCTCCGTTTCCACCAGTTCTGTCAGCTCACTGATAAATTCCGGCAGCGTTTCCACACTTTTGCTTCGTTTTGCCTGATCCGTCAACAAATGGCAGGGGTGCTCCGGCTCACAATAAATACTGTCCATATACTGAAAAATACTGATACACCCTGTTTCATAGGCGCTCTTTTCCTTTGCCGCATCCATTTTTAACTGCTCCTGCAGCGCAAGATACGGTTTTGTATGAAAAATCTCCCGGAAAATTTTACCGCGTTCCTCTGTTTTGGCAACCAGAAGCTGCTGAAAATTTCCCTGCGCGATCATAGCAATATGCATAAACTGACTGCGGTTTAATCCAATCAGCTCTGTTACTGCCGCCGTCACTTCCTTTACCTTAGTCACTACATGACCGTCCGGATACGTCAGAACCGCATCCGCCTTTTGCATGGTCATTCCCTCGCCACGGTCTTTCGGTCGCTGATATTCTGGATTTCTTCTGACCACATACACTTTCCCGCGATATAAAAAAGTCAATTCCACCCAGGTCGGTGTCTGTGCCTCCGCATACTTGCTGCGAAACATACTGTTCTCCCGCAGATTACCGCTCGCTTCACCATATAACGCAAAAATAAGCGCGTCAAAAATCGTGGTCTTTCCTGCACCGGTATCCCCGGTAATCAAATACAGCCCTCGCTCGCCCAGTTTCTCAAAATCTATTTCTGTCTGCTGCGCATACGGCCCAAAAGCAGACATCGTCAATTTTAACGGTCTCATTCGTCACCCCACACACATTCTATTTTTTCCAGCAGATAATCCCGCTGCTGTCCGCTCATCTCCTGATTGTTCTGAAGCTGATAAAATTCCATAAAATATTCCAAAGGCGACTTTTTTTCTTCCATTTCTGTATGCTCTACACTGCGGTACTCTCTCGTACGTCGGTTATCATAATCCAGCTTCATCAAATTGGGATAAATCACGCGCAGTTTTCCGACCGCATTTGGAATATCCTCTTCGTCCGTCAGCGTAATATGCATATAATCGTCTGTCTTTGTATTTTTGTAGTTTTCCAACAGCGTAATTTCCTCATAACTGCCACGGATTTCCCGTAGGTCATGCCGCGGTTTCAGTGGAATCGTTTCTACACATATATTCCCTTTTTCTTTTAATTCTACAATAGAAACAGATTTCTGATCATTCGCCTCCGAAAAGGAATATTTAAGCGGCGTACCGCAGTAACGTACCGTCTCCCTGCCAAGCTTCTGCGGACGATGCAAATGCCCCAGCGCCACATAATCAAATTTACCCAGCGCATCCGCACGGATCACATCCAGACCGCCCACAGAAAGCTCCTCTGATTCGCAGCGCTCCGCTCCGGCAAAAAACTGGTGCGCAATCAGTACATTGCGTTCTGCCAAATTCAAATTCAGACTCTCCATCACAACCTCGAATGCATCCTGATAGGTTTCTATTTTCCGTTCAGGAAAAAAACGGCGCACTGCAGCCGGTTTTAAAAACGGCACACCGTAAACACGAACCTCCCCATAAGAATCCTTCAATGTAATCGGCTCTGTTTTTCCCTCATAAACAGGCGAAATATAAATTCCTCCCTTGTCCAGCAGATGTGCCCCGAACGCCAGACGCTCGGCACTGTCATGATTGCCGCTGATCAGAAAAATGGGAATCTTTTTTTTCGACACTTCCGTCAAAAACCAGTCCAAAAGCAGCACCGCCTCAGCAGATGGAACCGTCTTATCATAGATATCACCAGATGCCAAAATCCCATCCACAGTCTGTTCCTGCGCGATCCGCAAGATTTCCTCTAAAATATAACGCTGATCTTCTAACATAGATATTTCATTTACTCTCTTACCTAAATGAAGATCTGAAATATGCATCAACTTCATAAACTTATCCTTCCCACGGACGAATCCGGTACGTCACTCCCAGTTCTTTGCAAATTTTAGCGCACTGCTCCTCTTCTTCCTCTGTAAGTGTTGTGGAAACTGTCGTCATTACCACATTCGGCACATATTTCGTGCAGTCCTTTGCGAAATCCAACATCGCCTGATAAGAAATATCACCAAATTTACAGCGCACCAGCTCATGATACCGCTCTGGACTGGGCGTATTCAGACTGATAGAAACCGTATCAATCAGCCCTTTTAGCAGATGCGCAGTCTTTTCTCCATGAATCAGATCTGAAAGACCATTCGTATTGATACGCGTCGGCAAATGAAAATTCTCCTTTACATATTTTGCTGCCTCCAAAAGGACGTCCAACCGCTCCGTTGGCTCACCAAACCCACAAAACACTACTTCCTGATACTGACTCATATCAAAATCCGAGAAATCCGCGATGATTTCTGCCAAAGTCGGTTCTTGTTCCAGCCAAAGACTGGTTGCCTCCCCTACCGCGTCTTTCGTCTGCCGCAAACAAAACGTACAGGCGCACGGACACCTGTTTGTCAGATTCACGTACAAATTCTGATGTAATTTATATAAAATTGTCATAATCTATTTTTCCCTCCTCTAAAATTTTAAATGCAGCGAAAATCCATTTACCTGAGTTCATCCAAAACATCCTCAAACGCTACTCCGTCCGTAAGAGGCACATCCAATTCAATCGACCGCAGAATGCATTTCTTCACAAAATTAGAAGCCTTTTTCACTGACTGTGTAAAGTTCACTCCGTTTACAGCATCCGCTGCAATGATAGAAGCAAAAATATCGCCGGTACCGGATCGCTGTGTACCAACGCGGAGTGTCCGCAGGAAATGATCCTCTCCGTCTTTTGTGCAGACATAATTTGCAATATAACTGCGCTGAACAATCCCAGTGATCACAACCTTATCCGGTCCCTGTTCCAAAAGTTTCCGGGCAATCACCCGCACCTCTTCCTTATGCCACCTTTCTTTATATGGTGTATCCGTCAGAATACAGGCTTCTGTGATGTTCGGTGTCAGAATATCGGCGCACTCCACCAATTTTTTCATCTCACTGCACATCTGCGGCGTGTATGTGGAATATGTCTTTCCATAATCGCCCATCACCGGATCTACCACCACCAACGTCTCCTCCATGCGGAAACGCCGGATAAAATCCAATACCATCTCAATCTGTCTCTCCGAGCCGAGAAAACCCGAATACACAGCCGAAAACTTCAGTCCGATCTTCTCCCAGTTGTCAATATACTCCGGCATCTTCTCCGTATAATCATCAAAAAACCAGTTTGGAAAACCAGTATGATTGGATAAAATCGCCGTTGGCACCGGGCAGCACTGCACCTTCAGCTTTGAGATCACCGGTATCGAAACGGTCAGCGAACACCTCCCGAAACCGGAAATATCATTAATCACGGCAATTTTTTTCTGTTTATTATGTGAGATCATCATTTTCTCTCTCCTGTCAAATTTCTTCTTTACTAGAAACGATCTTAAGATAGTGTAGCATTACATCATAAATACTCATATATTTCAACTTACACGCATCCATGTAAATATAATAAAAATCGGTTTCTGCCATCTTCTATCATACAGCAGAAACCGATCTGGTATCAATATCCAATTTTCGTCTTTCTGACCAGTCCACCCGGTCACTCATCTTTTCGATCCGGGAACACCACACGAATCCTTGTCCCTTCTCCGACTCTGCTCCATAGCCCGATCTCCGCGCCGTGTTTCGCCACCGCATGTTTCACAATCGCAAGCCCCAATCCTGTGCCTCCCGTTGACTTGGAGCGACTCTTATCCACTCGATAAAAACGTTCAAAAATACGCTTCTGGTCCTCCTGCGGAATACCGATTCCGGTGTCCTCAACCGTCAGCACCGCATGTTTTCCCTCATAGTTGACCGAAAGCATCACATGCCCTTCCGGCACATTATAGCGGATTGCGTTGCTGCATAGATTATACATGATCTCCTCCAGCATTTCCCGATTGCCATCCACCATGCAAGGCTGCTCACCGCAAAACTCCAAAGTTACATTGTGTTTCTCCGCATTGATCTGCAGCATATCCGCGCATTTCTCTGCCAGCTCATACAGATCGACAGGCTGCTTGCTCATTGTCTGCTCCTGCGTATCCAGCTCCGATAAACGAAGAATATCATTAATTAATGTCAGAAGACGCTGTGAGCTTTTGCGGATCTCTCCGGCAAAGCGCGCGGTCACTTCCTTCGTTGCAATACCGCTCTCAATCAACTCCGAATATCCTGAAATCGCCGTCAGGGGCGTTTTCAGCTCATGAGAAACATTCGCGGTAAATTCCTGACGTATTCGGCTGCTTTTCACAATATCCTGATGCTGCTGCTGAATTGTATCAATAAACGGCTGCAATTCCTTATAGGTGGCCTTATATGTGCTGTCATCCATATGCTGCGCCATTTCCTCTACCGGCTTGACAATACTCTGCGTCATAAAATGCGCCAGGATCACACATACCCCAGCAAGGACTATGATCATTACAAATAATACCGGCATCAGCGGCATCAGGAAACTCCATATACTGCCCGCCTCCTTTGCCACGCGCAGCACACTGCCATCCTCCATTCTTACCGCATAATAATATACATTTTTCTGCAGCGTATCAGAATGCCGGATCTGTTCTCCTTCTCCGGTATTCAAGGCCTCCTGGATTTCCGGGCGTTCTCCGTGATTATCCAGATCCCCGATCCCGACATTGCTGTCAAAGCTGACACTTCCGTCCGGTTCTACCAGCGTAACGCGCAGATCCTCCGCCAAAGAATTTTTTTCATCTCTATGCAGCAGCTCATCCTCAAACATGCCGGAATTTCGAAGCACATTTGTATAAGTTTTCAAACTGTTAATTACTTCTCCCTGAAACATGTCGTAATAAACAATAACAGAAAGAAAAACCGTCAGCACAATCGCTACGACGGTTATTAATGTATACTGCTTATTTATTTTCTTTTTCATTCGATTCTGTACCCCACATTCCGCACAGTCTTAATGTAGCTTCCCGCAGTTCCCAGCTTCTGACGCAAAGTTTTTATATGCATATCCAACGTTCTGGATTCTCCCTCAAAGTCAATGCCCCAGATATGTTCCATAATACTTTCTCTGGTCATAACGATTCCCGCATTCTGCAGAAACAGCTTTAGCAGTTCAAATTCTTTATATGTAAGCTCACAGGGTTCGTCAGCCACATACACCATTCGCTTATCTCCATCCATAAAAATATCATGCAAATGGATGAATTTTTCTTCTTCCATACTGTTAATGCGGCGAAGAATCGCCTTTACCCTGGAAATCAGCTCCATAATGCCAAATGGTTTGGTAATATAATCGTCTGCGCCGTTATCCAGTCCTTTGACCTTGTCAATCTCCGTAGATTTAGCCGTCACCATAACAACCGGTATCTTTTTCGTTTCCGGATTACGACGCAGTTTCTTTAAAACATCTATCCCATCACTGTCTGGAAGCATAATATCAAGCAAGATCAGATCCGGGACGCGCTCAGAAACCTTATTCCAGAAGGATTTTGCAGATTCAAATTCATCCACTGAGTAACCGCTGTTTTTCAACGCATAACTTTCAATCTCTCGGATATTTTTATCATCTTCCACAATATAAATCAGGCTCATGAACGAAACGCTCCCTTTCCTCTCTTAGCTTTTATTCTACCACATGTTTACCCTATGGTAATACATATTTTTCACGATACATTGCACATTCCTTTTTAAATTCTTCGTTATCGCCGTGACGAAGCACATCTGCGTACGCATGCTGATCATAACTATTATCATGACGCTGCAGCAGATAAACAGCGATATTAGAACAATGGTCTGCTACACGTTCATAGTCCGTACAGATATCAGACAAGATAAATCCCATCTCGATCGTACATCTGCCTTCCTGCAGACGTCTTACGTGACGTTCTTTTACCTGATTGCGGATAGCATCCATTACTTCCTCAAGCGGCTCTACATGTCTTGCCTTGCGCAGATCATCCTCGATAAATGCGCCAAACGCTATATTAGTAATCTCCAACGCTGCCTTTGAATAAATCTCCATTTCCTTCTGACCTTTTTCAGAAAAGCTCAGTTTCTTGGTATATAATTCCTGCGCGGCCGTCATTACACTGACAGAATGATCTGAGATACGTTCAAAGTCTCCCAGGCAGTGAAGCATCATAGAAAGTGCACGGCTGTCGGAATCCGAAAGATTGCGGCTGCTCAATTCCACCAGATAACTTCCAACATGGTCTTCATATTTATCAACCACATCTTCCAATTCACGCACGCGCTGCGCTTTTTTCTCATCATATTCATCAAACAGTGAAACTGCCAGGCTGAAGGATTCTCTGGAAAGCTCCGCCATCTGACGGGTTGCTTCCATCGCCTGTTCACAGGCAAAGGACGGGCGTTCCAGGAAACGCTGATCCAGAACCGCCACTTCCAGTTCTTTCGGTTCGCCGTCTTTTTCCTTGCCGACGGTCGCTTTTGCCAGTTTCACCAGCATATTTGAGAACGGATACAGAATCGCGGTCGTAAAGACGTTAAATATACTGTGAATAACCGCCACATTTGCCGGACCAATCGCGTCTCCGAGGAAGTCAAAACGCACAACCATATTGATACCGTAAAACAGCACCATAAAAACAGCTGTACCGATCAGATTGAAATACAGATGAATCGCTGCCGCGCGTTTCGCGTTTTTATTTGCGCCGATCGCAGACAGGATCGCGGTAATACAAGTACCGATATTCTGGCCCATGATAATCGGAATCGCCAGACCATAGGTGACGCTTCCGGTTGCGCACAGCGCCTGCAGGATACCGACAGAAGCTGAAGAGCTCTGGATCACCGCAGTAATGATCGTACCTGCCAGTACGCCCATAACCGGATTTGTAAACATCATCAGCGCATTCCCGAACTCTGGTACATCCGCCAGCGGTTTTACAGCCCCACTCATAGCATCCATACCATACATCAGGATTGCAAAACCAACCATGATCGTACCGACATTTTTCTTTTTCTCACTCTTGAAAAACAGCAGCATCGCCGCACCCACCAATGCAAGAACCGGTGCAAAAGAACTTGGCTTTAACAGCTGCATGAAAACATTTCCGCCTTCAATACCAGTCAAGCTGAGAATCCAGGATGTCGCTGTCGTACCGATATTCGCACCCATGATAACGCCGACTGCCTGCCCCAGCTTCATAATACCGGAATTAACAAAACCGACTACCATAACAGTTGTCGCGGATGACGACTGAATTACTGCCGTTACCGCTGCGCCGAGCAGAACCCCTTTCCATTTACTGCTGGTCAGCTGCTCAAGAATTTTTTCCATCTTACCGCCGGAAGCTCTTGACAGACCGTCTCCCATCATCGACATACCATAAAGGAAGAATGCCAAACCTCCCAAAAATGCTAAAATCGCAAAAATGTCCATAAAAAAACTCCTTATCTTATCGCATATATTTTTTTCAGGCTAACACACGTATGTAAAAATAAAGAGTTCTTAATGTAAAATCTATGTAAAATATACTCCGTTCTTCCAAGTTAAGAAGGTCGGATGTAATTTTCTTAGTGTACCCGGTCCGTTTTATTTTATCCGTTTTCTCCCATCCATCACCTTACAAAACACAATTGCCGCCAGTGTACTGACCGCTGTCGCGGCAATTCCGGGGCCGACGATCGCCGTCGGATTCACACTGCCATACTGGCTGCGATAAGCAATAATATTAACCGGGATTAGCTGTAAAGATGAAATATTTAATATAAGAAAAGTACACATTTCATTACTGGCGATGCCCTTTGGCATACCATTTTTTCTTCCTCTTTTTTTAGTCATTCCAAATGCCGTTTCTTCTGCCCCTTTTCTGCACCGTTCTTCTTCCAACTGCGCCAGAGATTCCATCGCTTTCAAGCCAGCAGGTGTCGCCGCCCATCCCAGTCCAAGGATATTAGCAATTACATTCACACTGATATGCTCTTGTGCAGCATGCCCCTCCGGAATATTCGGAAACAGAAATCGAATAAATGGCTTCATTTTTCGTGTCAAACCGGCAATCATGCCGCTCTCTCTGGCAATTTCCATCAGACCGACCCACAATGACATCACCCCTACCATTGTAATACATAAATTAACCGCTTCACGAACAGAAGAAAGCGCAGCGTCCGAGATTTCCTGCATAGTTCCCGCCGCTGCGCCGTAAATAATACCAATTAAAATCATACCGCCCCAAAGAAAATTCATAACCAGACTCCATTTGTCCTGTTTCTATATTCTATGTGTACCGATATAATATATCCCTTTTTTAACTACCTATTCTATTGTACCTGACTTCCACAGTTATTTATCAGTCACAACAAAGCCTGATAAATTTCCCTCTTGGATACCCCGCGATCTTTCGCCACTTTTTTCATGGCTTCTTTTTTCTCTATACCGTTTGACAGATAGTATTCCATATGTTCTTCCACACTCATAGTTTCCCACTGGCGCTGTTCTTCCTGTCGCTGCTGCTCACGGCTTTTTCCCTCCATCACAATCACACACTCGCCCTTTGGCGGCGTTTCACGATAATACTCCAACGCTTCTGTAAGCGTCGTTGCAAATGCCGTCTCATGCTTTTTCGTCAGTTCCCGGCAAATTGTCACCCTACGGTCCCCGATCATCTGCAAAAGCTCCTCCAGCGTACGAACCAGCCGATGAGGCGCTTCATATAAAATAATCGTGCGGGTTTCCTCTTTTAATTCACAAAGCACCGCCTGTTTTTCCTTTTTATCCACAGGCAGGAATGCCTCAAAACAAAAACGTCTTGTCGAAAGCCCCGATAACGTCAACGCTGTCACGCAGGCACAGGCTCCCGGAAGAGAAGTCACCTCCACGCCCGCTTCATAGCAGAGACGTACCAGATCCTCGCCCGGATCGGAAATTCCCGGTGTTCCCGCATCCGTGATCAAAGCAATATTTTTTCCCTGTTGCATCTGTTCAATCAGATAGTGCGCTTTCTCAATGCGGTTATACTCATGATAACTCGTCATCGGCGTTTTTATTTCGAAATGATTGAGCAGCTTAATGCTGTTTCTGGTATCTTCCGCCGCGATCAAATCCACTTCTTTTAAAGTACGCAACACTCGCAGCGTCATATCCTCCAGATTTCCAATCGGCGTCGCACATAAAAATAATTTTCCCGGCACAGTCTACTCACTCCCTTCCGACTTTCTTAATATCCATACACATCATAAATCTCATCTGTATACACACCCGGTTCTTTATAGACAATCAACGGTTTTTCCACTGTAACCCGACTGCGACCGCCTTTCAGCCCCTCAATCAGCACCATATTCGGCTCCTTATCTACAAACGGATAAACCAGCCTCATCCGCTTCGGTTCCAGACGACACTTCACCATTAAAGTCATAATCTCAGCCAGACGAAACGGGCGATGTACCATATAAAACCGTCCGCCCTCCCGCAAAAGACCTGCTGCCTGTCCAATCACATCTTCCAATGTACAAAGAATCTCATGTCTTGCAATCGCCTTTGGCAGTTCTGGATTTACCAAACCATGATTTCCCGTCATATACGGCGGATTAGACGTCACTACATCAAAAGAGGCCTTTCCGAATAGGGAACCGGCCTCCTTTATGTCTCCTTCTACAATGGAAATCTTTTCTGATAAATCATTTAAGGCCACGCTGCGTCTCGCCATATCAGCGCTTGTTTTCTGGATTTCCAAACCCGTGAAATGCTCTCCATCCGTCTTCGCTTCCAGCAAAATCGGAATAATGCCGGTTCCCGTACCAAGATCGATAGCCCGTTCTCCTGTCTTTACCTGTGCAAATCCGGATAACAGCACCGCATCCATACCAAAACAGAAACCATCTTTACTCTGGATGATCTGATAGCCATTTCGCTGCAATTCGTCAATCCGTTCACCAGGCTTAAGCTCATTATTCATTCAGCTTTGATTTCCCTTCTTTTTTCTCCATTTCTTCCAGCTGCGCCAACTCTTTATCCTGCTTTGCGTCTTTCCTGCGTTCTTTCCTGCGCTTCGGCTTAAATTTCAACTGATCCACCGAGTATTCTCTAAGTTCTTTTTCATCGTCCACATCGATTAATACCTTTACAGTCTGACGAAGCACATTTACACTGCTGACCTCACCTTTAAAACCGTCGTCCGTCGTTACATAGTCACCGTTATTCGGTAAACGACTGTTGAGATACTCATACGTTTCCTCTTCATTTTTCAGACAGCACATCAGTCTACCGCAAACACCAGATATTTTGGTCGGATTCAACGACAGATTCTGCTCCTTAGCCATCTTGATCGATACCGGAAGAAACTCCGACAAATACGAGTGACAGCACAGCGGACGTCCGCAGATGCCAACTCCTCCCAGAATCTTTGTCTCATCCCGGACACCGATCTGGCGCAGCTCAATACGTGTTTTAAATACAGCTGCCAGATCTTTTACCAATTCACGAAAATCAATTCGACCGTCCGCAGTGAAATAAAACAGAATCTTATTATTATCAAAAGCATATTCCACGCCGATCAGCTTCATTTCCAGCTTATGTTTTCGTACCTTTTCCTGACAGATCGCCAGCGCTTCTTTTTCCTTTTCGTGATTACGGCGCACCCGCTCGTCATCCTCGGCAGTTGCCACACGAATCACCGGCTTTAACGGCTGCGTTACCTCATCGCTGTCTACTTCACGCGTACCGGTAACAACTCTCCCGTATTCTACCCCCTTCGCAGTTTCCACAATTACATGCTCACCGCGTTTGATATCCATATTTTTCGGGTCAAAAAAATAAATTTTTCCGGCTGTACGGAATCTGACCCCAACAATTTTTGTCATTCTATTCTCCATTCTCTTTAATACGAAGAAACAACAGTTCCATCGTCAATTCAAAGTTTACATTTGCTGTCAGTCGTTCTTTCGCTTTCTGAATACTCTCCAGAATCTGTTCAATTCCCTCATAAGAAATCGTTCTGGTCTGTTCCTGGATTGCACGCAGATTTTCCTTAAAAATGATACCGTCTGCATCATTTGTCGCCTTAAAATATAACACATCACGATACCATACCGCAAGAATATCCAAATAGTCCCTGATATCCACTTTGAAATCCGCAACGGCTTTCACTGCTGCCGAAATATCCGCAATATCCATTTCTGCCGCATGAGTTAGCAGATGGACAGCCGCTGCCTTAATCTCCCCAAATTTCTCCGAAGATGCCAGCTGCACAGCCTTACCGATATTTCCCTGTGCAAACGCCACACAGATATCCGCCTGATAATCGGGAATCTGTACATGCTCCATCAAGTACTCGCGTACCTCCGCATCAGGGATCGGTTTTGTATTTAACATTACACATCTTGACAGAATCGTCGGCAGAAGTGCAGACGCATTCGTTGTTAAAAGCAAGATCACCACATATTTCGGCGGCTCCTCAATTGTTTTCAACAAAGCATTCTGTGCCTGCGGCGTCATTTTCTCTGCATCACTGACAATATATACTTTATAAGGGCTGCTGTAAGGACGAATCGTTACATCATCCACCAGCTGTGTTCGAATATCCTCTACACCAATACTGTTTGGCTTATCATGCGTCACCTCCACAATATCCGGATGATTCTTACTCTCTGCCTGACGGCAGGAATGACATTCTCCGCATGGCCTTTCTTCTCCCTCACAGTTCAGTGCCGCTGCAAAAGTTCTGGCAAGGACATGTTTTCCAGATCCCTTTTCTCCATTTAAAATGTAGGCATGTGATATTTTACCGCTTTTGATTGCCGTCTGAAAATATCCTACTACATCCTTATGTCCGACCACTTCATTAAATCTGATCATTCTTCCACTTCCTCTCTTTTGCAGCTTCGGATAAACTCCTCTACCTCTTTTATACATTCTTCCCGATCATTGTCGTTATAAAAACGTCTTTCAATACCGGCCTTCTGCAAATTTTCTTCGGAAAAGTCTTCCGAATCCGCCAAAAAACGCCTGCACATCTCTTCAAATTTACGATTCTGCGGCTTACGCTCCCGTTTCAGCGCACGTTCCAGCCGATTTCCGTCTTCCACCTCAATATAAATCGGAATAACTTTTTTTTCTCCGTAGTATTCTTTCAGTTTCAGATAGGATTCCAGCGTTCCAATAGAAAGATAATCATACTTTTCCAGATTTGTATTTCCATCATCCACTGTAAAATATTTCCAGACACCGTGTATCGTCTGATATGCTCGCATCTCAATCACTTTTCCCTGTTCCTGCAAGCGATCAGCAATCGTATCATCCACAAAATAATACGCTTTACCATTCTCCTCATTTTCACGGATCGGTCTCGTCGTATACAGCACCATATTCTTCAGCCCTAAATCCGGCTTCTTCATAATCTCTTTAAAGATGGTATCTTTTCCTGTGGAACTCTTACCCATCATGTAAAAAATTTTGCCCATTTTCAACACTTCCTATCTTATCAATCATACACTGAAAATAAGGGAAATGTCAAATATTATCGCACACCTCTATACTCTCCGCTTCATAATCTTTCAAACCCTGCAGCGCCAATCCCATCTGCCGGTATTTTCCTGCTTTTCGCACCAGTTCAGGCGTCATTTCCTCGCCCGGTACAATGAGAGGAATCCCCGGTGGATACAGATACAGATACTCACCGCTTACCCTTCCGGCACTCTCTTTTATCAAAATCGTTTCCTTTTCTAAAGCATCTGCCTGCGCGATCGTCATTCGCTGCGGATTACGGATATCGTTGTTTATAAAAACAACCTGTCTTTGTACAGAATAATTCTCGTCCGCCAACATCTCATCTATCTCTTCTAATGCCTTAATCAGTCGATCAAATCCATCCTGTGTATCCCCAATTGAAGTCAACAGCACCACATAACCACCTGTTTCCATCTCTACTTCCAGTTGATACTTCTTTCTGAGCACATCTGCAAGCCATTTACCGCTATGCCCCTCGGCGCTGACAATGATTTTGGAACGGTCTCGCTTAATTTTCTTTTCTGCTTCTTCATTCAGCACAGAAACATAACGCAGCTTTTCCGTTTTTCTGTAAAATTCCTCCAGACGTCTGGCAAACACCTCGAATAATTCCGCACCTTCCTGCTCCATCAGGCAGACACACTCATCCATTCCCGCCATCAGCACATATGATGGGCTGCTGGTCTGAAACATACCGAGATATTTTTTTACACGCGCCCGGTCAGCCAGCCTGCCGTTTACATGCAAAACAGCCGTCTGTGTCAAGGATGGCAATGTCTTATGTAAACTCTGTATCACAAGATCTGCTCCCAGCTTCACCGAGCTTTCTGGAAAATACGAATGAAATCCGAAATGCGCGCCATGCGCCTCATCCACGATCAGTATTTTTCCAAAAGAATGCACGATTCCCGCAATTTTTTCCACATCAGAAACAACTCCCTCATACGTTGGAGAAGTAATCAGTACCGCCTCTATTGTATGATCCTCTGCAAGTGCCTGCTGCACCTCCTGCGGATTGATTACGCCATTCATCTGCACGTTCCCTTCAGAAACTGACTGTATGTTCGGATACAAATAAACCGTCTGCAGTTCCCGCAGTTCTGCCGCATGATATACGGCCTTATGACAGTTTCTTGCCATGAGAATTTTACCACGCTGACTCGTACACGCAAAAACTGCCGACAAAATTCCGCAGGTACTTCCATTAATCAGATAATAGGTTTCTTCCGAACCATACAAATTTGCAGCGCGCTCCTGCGCTTCCTTTAAAATTTCTTCTGCATGATGTAAATTGTCAAAACCGTCAATTTCCGTGATATCAATATCCCGCGCCTCCGGCACCGCTCCGAGTCTGCGCTTATGTCCCGGCATATGGAACGGATAAGCCGATGACGCGCTGTACCGTTTTAATTTATAATATAAATTCTGCTGCATTACCATTCTCTTTTCTACTATGGTTTCATTTTCGTTTATTTTAACATTCCTTTTCCAAAAAAGGTAGCCGATTTCTCCAGAAAACGCAATAAAATACATTGTCCGTCTGTGGCAAATATGCTACAGTAAATTCAACTTTGAAAACGATAATGAAAGGAACCTTTTTATGAAATTAATCATTATACGACACGGTGATCCAGATTATGAACATGACACTCTGACAGAACGCGGCTGGACTGAGGCAACGTTTCTTGCCAAAAGGCTTGCTTCCGTTAAAATGACCAATATTTACGTTTCTCCTCTCGGACGGGCGCGCGATACCGCATCCTGCACACTGAAAGAAACAGGCCGAACAGAAGATGCTGTTTTTGACTGGATGCGCGAATTTCCGGCACATATTGAATACGGCAGCTGCCAGTCTCTTTTAAGTGGTTATCCGGACGCCAAACAGCACGAAAACGGCAGCTTTTACAGCAATATTGCTTGGGATATGCTGCCAAATTACTGGACAGAACATCCGGAATACTTTGATCGCATTAAATGGCGTGAAAGTGAAATGGCTGCGCACAGCGACCTTGTTTCCTGCTACGACTATGTCATCAAAAATTTTGATGCTTTACTGGAAAAACACGGCTACAAACGTCATCACAACTATTATCAGGCAATAAATGCCAATACTGATACACTGGTATTCTTCTGTCACTTTGGTTTGGAGTGCGTCCTGCTGTCACATCTTCTAGGTGTTTCTCCGTTTACCCTCTGGCACGGAACTGCGCTGGCGCCAACCTCTGTCACCACCATCTATACCGAAGAACGCCAAAAAGGCATCGCCTATTTCCGCGCCGCTCAGATCGGTGACATTTCACACCTGACGATAAACGGTCTGGAACCATCATTTTCTGCCCGCTTCTGTGAAATCTACGATGATTTTTCACAGCGCCACTAAAACACATTTTATTTATCAGGGGTATTTCCTATGGAATCTGTAATCAGCACAAGAAAAGAATTTTTCGGTCAGATCGTAAAACTGACCATGCCAATCGTAATCCAAAATCTGCTCAGCGCAGCCGTTAATTCGGCTGATGTCATTATGCTGAACAGTGTCGGACAATCCGCAATTTCCGCAGTGTCCCTGGCTTCACAATACGCGCATATCCTGTTTATGTTTTTCTATGGACTGGGAACCGGTGTTACCATGCTCGGAGCACAGTATTGGGGTAAAAAAGATGTCCATGCAATTGAATTGACAACTGGGATTGCCTATCGTTTTGCGATTCTGGTATCAACTGCTTTTCTGGGATTGGCGCTCTTTTTCCCAACGACTTTGATGTGTATTTTTACAAATGATCCGGAACTAATTTCACTCGGAGCCACCTATTTGCGCATCGTCTGCTTCAGCTATGTATTCTGGAGTATTTCGGAGGTCTATCTTTCCTCGCTGCGAAGTGTAGAACGCGTCGGTATCAGTACCGCTTTAAACGCACTCGCACTTGGATTAAATGTTATATTAAACGCAGTTTTTATCTACGGTATCTTCGGCGCTCCGAAGATGGGGGTTGCCGGAGTCGCTCTTGCAACAAGTATTTCCAGAGCCGTTCAGCTCCTATGCTGTCTGTTTGTTTCTGCCCGCTCCAAAAATGTAAAAATGCGTTTTTCCTATATCTTTGTCCACAACAAAATATTATTTAAAGATTTTATCAACTTATCCATGCCTGCTGTTTTAAATGATCTCGTTTGGGGTGTCGCATTTTCGACCTACTCCGTAATTCTTGGTCACCTGGGCAGCGACATGGTTGCGGCAAATTCCATCGTCGTTGTCATCCGAAACTTCGCAACCACCTTCTGTTTCGCACTTGGAAGCGCCTCCACAATCTGGATTGGAAAAGAAATCGGACGCGGCAATATGAAAGGTGCAGAAAAAGATGCCAGCCGTCTGCTGTGGCTGACTGTTGCCGCGGGAATTATCGGCGGAATCTTTGTTTTACTTATTTCACCATTTGTAATAAAACATGCCTCCTTAACAGAACAGGCCATGCACTATCTGAAATACATGCTTTATATTAACAGCTACTATGTACTCGGCACTGCCGTCAATACCACTTTAATCGCCGGTATCTTCCGTGCAGGCGGCGACAGCAAGTTTGGTCTCAAGTGTGACCTTATTGATATGTGGTGTTACGCTGTACCGCTCGGTTTTATCGCTGCATTTGTCTTAAAGCTCCCACATCTGGTTGTTTACTTCCTCCTCTGCACTGACGAGTTTGTAAAATGGCCATGGGTGATCCGCAGATACCGCAGCAAAAAATGGCTCAATAATATCACAAAGGATTACGAAAAAACAGCATAAATTACCTAGAATGGACTGACAGGAACAACCAATATTTGTTTCCGTCAGTCCATTCTTTTTTACTTATTTCCGATATTTCTGTATTCTCTCATCTGTAATCACACCATTCCAGTTCATACCGAACGCAAAATCATACGCATGTCCCTGTTCATCCACATATGGCTCCATATCAAACGGTTTATCCTCACAATGCGCCTCTACTGTCTCCATATTAGCCGGAAATTGTATCGGCAGAAGCCCGGACGGCTCCGCTTTTCCGCTAACTATATCAAGAATTGCCTGCTTCTGTACACCGAAATCAATCAATATCGCATCCGCATACGGTTCAAATTCTGCCATAACTGCCGCATTATGCATACGCATACAGACGATCACCGGCTTTTCACCCATTGTCTTTTTCGCATCGAGTATTAAATCCAAATCCGATTCATTGGCTGCCGTTCCCACCTTGCCCCGATAGCTGCGATTATCAGATTTGTCCCTGAAATCTCCGCCAGCCACACTCTTTTCACGTGCCGTGTCCGCTCTATACGGGCGATACTGCAAAGAAACAGGAACATATCCGCTGCCGCCTGCCTGTTCATCTTCTGCTGAAAACCCGTCAGACAGTGGGCTTTCAATAAAAATCAACGCAAAATCAGCATCCGCCGCTTTTTCCGTGCGCTCATAATATCCGTCCAGCAGATCATCCGGCATCGTAACTACTTCTTTTTCCGGATCCATACCACGGAAGAAATTCTTGCGCGACTTAATCTTTCGATTTGGAATATACACTTTTTTCTTTTCCTGAATCGGCAGCACATTTTTATTTTTCAACAGTACCACTGATTTCAGCTGTGCCTGATACCCGGCTTCACACAGTTCCTTATTTCCAACTATCCGCATACTCTCTTGCGGATCCAGATACGGATTTTCAAACAATCCACAACGAAACATACTTCTCAACAGACGGACTGCAGAAATCTCCATCCGTGCACGCATTGCCTGTTCTCCGTATTTTTCACATCCTATCTGATATGCCTTTATAATCGGTTCCTTATCAGAATTTCCACCGAACTGATCAACGCCGTTTTCAATGGCCAGAAAATGGCGTTCCTCCACCGTCAAATTTTCTACACCGAAACATCTGCTTCCAAACGAATCGAGCTTTGGATCAGGATCTCCTGTGATTCCCCAATCTGTACATACTACACCATCATAGCCATACTTTTCACGCAGCAGATCATTGATTAAATAATGGCTATATGAATTTCCGACATTTTTATGATCTTTCTGATCAATATTCCAAGAAACCGTATAGTACGGCATGATCGCTGACGCGCATCTGGTCGGACCATCCAGCTGAAATGCACCGTTCACAAACGGTTTCAGATGATCCGCAAAATTTTCTCCCTGATATACTGCATATTTTCCAAACGCGTAGTGCGCATCGCGTCCTCCCTCACATGGGCCGCCGCCCGGCCAATGCTTCGCCATCGCACAGACACTATTTACTCCCCAACCATCCACAGAATCTTCCGTAGTCTGCAGCGTATCACAATACATCTTTGCCATATCCGCTACCATATCCGGATGTGTTCCGAATGTATCCTCAAAACGCATCCAACGCGGCTCTGTCGCCAAGTCAATCTGTGGGGAAAGCGCCGTCGTGATACCAAGCGCACGATACTCTTTGGAAATCGCCTCTCCCATCTGTCTGCAGATATCCACATCAAATGTTGCAGAAACGCCCATTCCTTCCGGCCACTTTGATACGTCTTCCGCCGTACTCTTAAACTCTGCCGATACTGAACCAGCCCCATGGCGCGGATCGCTGGAAAAATTAATCGGAATCCCCCACGGCTGCCGCTCTACAAAATACTGCATCTGATTATTCCACTTCGCAGCAATCTCCGCATTTTCCTGTCCCATTACTAAAACATGACGCACATGATCTTCTTCCAGAAATTTCTTCTGCTGATCAGTCAAAGCCCATTTTTCTTTACCGCTTTCCGGAAATGGTTTTCCATCATAGGTTGCTCCAAATGGACCTTCCTGTACAAAAGGCACCATCTGGTGGGAAGAATACATCATCAATCCGGCAATTTCTTCTACCGAAAGTCTCTTTGCTAAATCTTCCGCTCTCGTCTGCGCATCCAACCGCCAGTCCTCATATGGGAGCAGCTCGCCCGTTCCTGCTAGATCCTTGAAATACTTTCCATCTACTTCCAAAACCTTAGCATCCACTGTTCCAATATCCGGTCCGCCTGGATTTTTGTAAATTTTGTACTGCACTTCTTTTTCCATTTTGTAATCCCTCCGCTACTTATGTTCACTTTATAAATAAAATTATAAAAAAAACCATATTCTTTGTCAACGAAAGAGCGGTTCTATCAGTTTTCACCGACAGAGCCGCTCTTTCATTAAACTATATTCCCCTAAGATTTTCTATACCGTTTCTTCCAGATGCTCTCCGGTAATATAAAACAATACCCACTCCGCAATATTCGTTGCATGATCGCCGATCCGTTCCAGATATTTTGCAATCATTAATATATCTGCTGCCTGCTCACCATCCTGGATATTTTCATTAATTCTCTTAATAATCATTTTGCGGATCTTCACAAAATAATCATCCACCACATCATCATACTTAATTACCTGGGAAGCCTTGTTCGTATCACGCTGAATATACGCATCTACACTTTCCTTTACCATGTAGGTCGTCTCTTTCGCCATTTTTTCAATCTCAGACAAATCTGTCGGTACACCATTTTCTGCCAACAGTAAAGTTAACTCCGCAATATCAGCTGCATGATCACCAATACGTTCCATATCCGTTACCATCTTAAGCGCTGCGGAAACCATGCGCAAATCAGTTGCTACCGGCTGCTGAGAGAGTAGTAGACTCATACAGAGATTTTCTATCTCACGCTCTTTATTATTAATCTCACTATCATAGCGAATTGTTTTTTCCGCTTCTTCCTTATCTTGTTTCATAAGAGCAGAAATTGATTCCTGAATGGCATGTTCAATCAGCGTTCCCATTTCCTCAAGATAATTATTCAGCTTTTCTAGTTGTTTATCATAAAAATCTCTCATATCAGCCAAATCTCCCTGTAATATAGTCCTCGGTACGCTTATCTGCCGGTTTTGCAAACAGCTTCTGTGTATTTCCATACTCTACCATCTCACCCAACAGAAAAAAAGCCGTGTTATCAGAAATTCGCACCGCCTGCTGCATATTATGCGTAACAATTACGATCGTATAAGCCTTTTTCAGCTCCATTGCAAGATCCTCAATCTTAGACGTAGAAATTGGATCAAGCGCACTTGTCGGTTCATCCATCAAAAGCACTTCCGGCTGCACTGCTAATGCGCGCGCAATACAAAGACGCTGCTGCTGACCGCCGGACATTCCCAAAGCGCTTGTTTTCAAACGATCCTTTGTTTCCTCCCAGATTGCCGCATCACGCAGGGATTTTTCCACAATATCATCCAGCTTTGATTTAGAACGTATACCGTGTGTGCGCGGTCCATAAGCAATATTATCATAAATACTCATTGGAAATGGATTTGGTTTCTGAAACACCATACCCACGCGTCTGCGCAGCAGATTTACATCCATATCTCCAAAAATATCCTCACCGTCCAACAAAATATCTCCCTCAATCCGACACCCCTCTACCAAATCATTCATACGATTTAAAGATTTCAATAATGTAGATTTTCCGCATCCCGAAGGTCCGATAAATGCTGTAATCTTATTTGCCTCAATATTCATATTTACATTTTTCAATGCTTTAAAATCTGAATAGTACAAATCCAAATTTTTGATCTCAATTTTGCTCATCCTATATGTCCTCTCTTTATCCGGCTATTTCGCTGCCAGTTTCTTTGCCGCAAATCCAGACAAAGTATTGATTCCAACAACAAATATCAACAGAACAACTGCTGTAGCATAAGATTCTTCCACATGAAGCCCCTCACTGGACAGATTATACATATGTACTGCCAGTGTTCTTCCAGATCCGAATACACTGTCCGGTATATCAGCTACCGTTCCAGAAGTATAGATCAAAGCAGCTGTCTCTCCAACAATTCGTCCAACCGCCAGAATTACACCTGCCAGAATACCAGGAACTGCTGACGGAAGTACAATTCGAAACACTGTACGCAATTTTCCCGCACCTAATCCGAAACTTCCCTCTCGAAAAGAATCCGGTACGGATTTTAAGGCTTCCTCCGTTGTTCTCATAACCAACGGTAAAATCATAATTGACAGTGTAAACGCACCCGCCAGAATAGATAACCCCCATTTCAGAGCCGTCACAAAAAACAGCATTCCGAAAAGACCATATACGATCGAAGGAATTCCCGACAGTGTTTCCGTTGTCAAACGAATAACTGTCACAAACTTATTTCCACGTTTTGCATATTCCACCAGATAAATTGCCGTAAAAATTCCCAAAGGAACAGAAATTGCTAAAGCAATCACTGTCATAATCAAAGTGTTAATGATAGATGGCAGCATAGATACATTTTCAGAATTATATTCCAAAGAAAACAATGACGGTTTTAACTGCGGTACGCCATTAAATAAAATATACGCGATCAGAAATAATAATACTATAAATGTAACTACTGCCGACAATATCACTAAAAACATCAAAAGCATTGATCCCGGATGTTTACTATATTCTTTCAATTTCACAGAAAGTTTTCTGTTTCCAGTTTTCATGAAAAATCCTTTCTTTATTCATGCGTGATCTTACGTTTTAGACATGCGACCGTAAAATTAATAATCAAAATAAAAACAAATAATACAACTGCAGTAGCAATCAATGCCTCCCTGTGAAGCCCCGATGCATATCCCATGTCCATAACAATATTTGTCGTTAGCGTACGCACTCCCTGAAGTAATCCTTTCGGCATACGCGGCTGATTTCCAGCTACCATCATTACCGCCATTGTTTCACCAATCGCACGGCCTATACCGAGCACTACTGCAGCCATAATTCCCGATTTTGCTGCCGGAAGTGTTACCATAAAAATACTGCGCTCTTTTGTCGCACCTAGCGCCAACGAACCTTCGTAATAGTGACGCGGCACGGTACGAATTGCCGATTCTGTTACACCGATAATTGTCGGTAAAATCATCATCGCCAGCAGAATAGCAGATGTCAAGATACTGTTTCCATCCGTATTTTTCGGATCAATGCTGCGAATCAGCGGTACCAGCACGATTAATCCAAAAAATCCATATACGATCGAAGGAATTCCTGCCAGAAGTTCTGTCGCTGCTTTCAGTGGTTTATAAATTTTTTTCGGACAATATTCTGCCATAAAAACTGCTGTTAAAAGTCCGATTGGAACACCGATTACAATTGCTCCGGCTGTTACATAAATACTGCCGAGAATCATTGGCAAAATTCCATAAATATCATTTCCAGGTTTCCATGATGTTCCCAAAAGAAAATCAAACACCCCTATTTTCGCCATCGCCGGAACGCCGTTTGCAAAAAGAAATGCACAAATCAATACTACTGATAAAATAGATACACAGGCGGCTGTAAAAAACACCGCCTGCATAAGTTTTTCTTTATTAAAATTTTCCTTGATGCTTTGAACTATTTTTTTCATGAACTATAACCCTTACTGAAGTTCGCCCCAAGTAGTTGTTTCACCAACATAAACACTCTTTACCTGCTCAGTTGTCATATCTTCAATTGGGTTATCATTATTTACGATTACTGCAATACCATCAATTGCAATCTGTGTTGCAGTCAGACCTGCTTCCAGTTCTTCATCCTTAACCTCTCTGGATGCCATACCAATGTCGCAGATGCCGTCAATCGCAGATGTCATGCCAGTTGTTGAATCACTTGTCTGAATTTCAATCTCTGCGCCTTCATTTACTGTCTCATAAGCCTCTTTTAATTTCTCCATAACCGGTGTTACAGAAGAAGAACCTGCAACTACTACTTTACCTTCTGCGCCGCTGCCTTCATACGCTGTTACGTCATCAAGCGCAATATATCCGCTTTCTTCTACAACCTTCTGACCTTCTTCACTCAAAATATAATTGATAAAATCCTGTGCTGCTTCGCTTACATCCTCTTTTGTTGCGATCATAAACGGTCTGGATACTTTATATTCTCCATTTTTGATATTTTCTGCTGTAGCCTCCGCACCATCAATTTTCACAGCTTTCACTGTATCATTTAAAGATCCAAGAGATACATATCCGATAGAAGCGGTATTACCTGCTACAGTAGACATCATAACTGCTGTATTGTTCGTAATATTTGCATCTACAGTCGTATTATCGACTTTGTTGCCTTCTTCATCTTTTTCCTCTACACCAAACAGCTCAATAAAAGCGCCTCTTGTTCCAGAACCATCTTCACGAGAAATTACAGAAATTGCAGTGTCGCTCAGATCCTCTGCCATTACCGGAGCTACTGCTGTACATGCTGCCATTGCTACTGCTGCTATCATACCTGTCATTTTTTTCATTTTCTTATTCTCCTCTTTTATACAAGTTTTCAGGACATTTACCAGTTACACTTCGTTTTCTTTTTACCTATCTCGTCCTGACATGGAGTATATTAACAATCAAATGTAAAGTTTAATACCATTCTTTTGTAAAATGCAGGTAAGTTTTTTGTAAGTTTATAATCTCGAATAAAATAAAAAAACTCTTTTCAGAATATCAGATTTTCATCTTTTTCTCAGAAAAGAGCTTTTTATAGAGACTTTTTCCACAGCGTACGCTGTGGAAACATCAATCTTCTGTTGATAAGAGGCTTCATTTATAGCATCCTTGTGGAAAACACCACAGATCTGTTAATGTAAGAAATCCGTGTAATAGATTTTTGTAAAATAAAAAGCTGTAAAGTAAAAGATTACCTTACAGCTTACCATGAAGCATCGGGGATTCGAACCCCGGACAACTTGATTAAAAGTCAAGTGCTCT
>CALDMO010000011.1 GCA_937915375.1 uncultured Marvinbryantia sp. | reverse complement strand
TAAACCGACCTCCCAATCGTTAGATTTTTGGTCTAACTTTTGGGGGTCGGTTCAACCCTCACAGATGCTTTTTGATTTTTCATGCATGATTCATTTTTTCATATTTGCAAATTTAGTATACTGCGGCAGCCATGCCAGTTCGATAGTGCCGATAGCGCCGTTTCGCTGTTTGGCGATGATGATTTCGGCTACATTCGGCTTGGCAGTATCTTTGTTGTAGTAATCGTCACGATAAATGAACATTACTACGTCGGCATCCTGTTCGATGGCGCCGGATTCACGCAGGTCGGAAAGCATAGGGCGGTGATCCGGCCGCTGTTCTACGGCTCGTGAGAGCTGGGAAAGGGCTACGACAGGAACGTTTAATTCACGCGCAATCGCTTTTAAGGAACGGGAAATATCGGAAATTTCCTGTTGTCTGGATTCGGAACGTTTGCTGCCAGTCATTAGCTGCAGGTAGTCGATGATGATAATGCCCAGATTATGTTCCATTTTAAATTTACGGCATTTGCTGCGCAGTTCCATAACGGAGATACCGGGAGTGTCATCGATGATCAGGTTTGACTGGCCGATGATGCCGGCGCCTTCAATCAGCTTGCCCCAGTCTTCATCGGAGAGATTACCGGTACGGATAGACTGGGAATCGACGCGCGATTCCAGGGAGAGCAGACGGTTGACGAGCTGCTCCTTTGACATTTCCAAACTAAATACAGCAACGGTGACATTTTCGCGAAATGCCATATGCTGCGCGACATTCAGCACAAATGCTGTTTTTCCCATAGAAGGACGAGCTGCGACCAGAATCAGATCTGAAGGCTGAAATCCGGCGGTTTTATAATCCAGATCGATAAATCCGGTTGGAATACCGGTGACGTTGCCTTTGTTTTTAGAAGCAAGTTCAATTTTATCGAGCGCGTTTAGTACCACCTGCTTAATGGGCACATATTCGCCGGAGGTGTTTTGCTGCAGAATATCGAAAATCTTTTTTTCTGTATCTGCGAGAATGGCATCGGTATCCTCTTTTCCGGTATAGCATTCATTTGCGATATCCTCATTGACGCGTATTAAACGACGCAGCATGGATTTTTCCTGAACAATTTTGGCATATTGACGCACGTTTGTAGAGGTATATGCGGAATTGAGGATATCTGCGGCAAATTCAAGACTGGCAATTTCCGGCGGTACGTCTTTTTGTTTTAGACGGTCCTGAAGGGTGATCAGATCGACCGGTTTTCCTTCATTATATAATTCGACCATTGCGTCAAACAGCACGCCATACTGCTTTTGATAAAAATCATCGCTGGTAATCGTTTCAGAAGCGGTGAGGATCGCATCGGTATCCATCAGCATGGAGCCGATAACGGATTGCTCTGCCTCCGGGCTGTGCGGCATAACGCGTTTAATCAGTGATTCTTCCATAGTATTTTCCTGTTAGGCTTCTTTGACAGTGACTTTCAGTTCTGCAGTTACCTTCGGATGAAGTTTTACGGCAACGTTGGTTGTGCCGATGGCTCTGATTGGAGAGGACAGCTGAATCTTTTTCTTATCGATATCAAGACCGTGCTGTGCTTTTGCTGCCTCAGCAATTTCCTTGGAGGAAATGGAACCGAAGGTTTTACCGCCCTCACCGACTTTAATGGAAATGATGACTTCTTTTTTCGCGATTTCTTCTGCAAATGTTTTGGCGGCATCAAGCTGTTCCTGAGCAACCTTTTCCTGGTTGGCTTTCTGCAGTTTTAAATCATTCATGTTTTTGGCGTTTGCTTCCACGCCGAGTTTTTTCGGGAAAAGCATATTTCTTGCGTATCCGTCGCTTACGTTTACGGTATCACCTTTTTTTCCCAGAGATTTTACATCTGCTAATAAAATTACTTTCATTTTCAATCCTCCTGCTGTTATATTGCACCTTCCTGGACCATAGTCCGGATGGTTTTCTGTAATTGTTCCTTGGCCTGATCCATCGTCATATCCTTGAGCTGTGCTCCGGCAATATTCAGATGACCGCCGCCGCCAAGACGTTCCATAATGATCTGTACATTGACCTCGTCAATGGAACGGGCGCTGATATAAATCTGATTGTTGTAGGTTGTCAGTACGAAAGAAGCTTTTACACCGGTAATGTTTAACAACTCGTTTGCGGCCTGTGCTCCGACAATGGTCGGACTTTCCAGGTTTGAGTTCGGCAGCACGCTGATGGCGTAGCTGTCCATGAACAGTTCGGTATGCCGGACAGCGCCGGCTCTTGCTTTGTAGGAAGCCATATCGTTTCGCATCATTTTACGGACACGGGTCACATCCGCACCGCAGCGGCGCAGGTAAGCGGCTGCCTCAAAAGTGCGCACGCCTGTTTTTGCCACAAAATTGTTGGTATCGACAATGATTCCGGCATATACGCAGTCTGCTTCAATACCGGCCAGCTTTACGCCGTCATCAAAATATTGCAGAATTTCCGCTACCATTTCACAGGCGGAAGAAGCGTACGGTTCGATATAGGAAAGAGTGGCATTTTTAATGACGTCACTGCTTTGGCGATGGTGATCAAATACGGCGATGGTTTTTGCCTTTTCCAGAAGTTCTGGATATTCGGTATTGCTCGGACGGTTGGTATCAACTACAACGAGTACGGTGGATGAGTCCAGAAGCTCGTCCGCATCACGGTGCGTGATGAACATATCTTCCTCATAATCCTTGTTATCTCGGAACATATTCAAATAGGGGCGGATAGATGCGCTGTTTTCATCAATTAAGATATACGCGCGTTTGCCGAGCACTTTCGCGGCGCGGTAGAGGCCAACTGCCGCTCCGAAAGTATCGATATCCGTTACTTTGTGTCCCATGATGATCATATCGTCACGGGTGCTGAGACATTCACGCAGTGCCTGTGCTTTTACACGGGCTTTTACACGCGTGTTGCGTTCCATCTGCTGTGTCTTGCCGCCGAAATAGGAAATCGCGTTATTATTTTTTACCACAGCCTGATCGCCGCCGCGGCCGAGTGCCAGTTCAATTGCAGCGTGGGCAAATTCGTAGGTCTGAATGTAGCTGGCGCCGTTCACGCCGATACCGATACTAAGGGTAATTTTCATATCATTACCGATATTGACGGTTTTGACATCTTCCAGCAAGGAAAAACGGTTTTCTTCCAGCATATTCAGATATTTCTGTTTCATGATAATATAGTATTTATCATTGTCCAGTTTTTTCATGATGCCGTGATGTGCGCTGATAAACTTGTCGATTTTACGGTCAACAAGCGCAAGCAGAAGTGAACGGCGTACATCGTCGATGCTGTCCAGAACCTCATCGTAGTTGTCGATATAGATCAGACCGATCACAAGACGCTGCTGCTCAAGTGCTTTCTGGGATTTTTTCAGCTCTGTGTTATCAAAAATATAAATGGTATACAGATAACATTGATCCTCCGGCAAAGAGAGCAGATCGCTGGAAGCATGCCATTCGTCGATGCGAATGCGTTTGAGTTCAACACGCAGGTTGCGCCCGTTCAGTTCCAGATCAATGCTGACTGGTTCGTGTGAGGTCGGCAATTTATCCTGGGTGATTTCCGGGATCACTCCGGTAATACTTTTGTGATAGCGGTTGCTTTTTTCCAGCAACATGCGCATGTGCTGGTTCATCCAGAGAACCTTTCCGTCCACATCCAGCAGACCATATGGAATCAGAAATTCATCCAGCATTTGCTTTTGTACTTGTCCGTATTGCGAAGCAAAATCAACCAGATCTGCCATCACACGCGGCCGGTAAAACAGAGTCAGACCAACCGCGTAGATAAGATAAACGACTGTAAAAACGCAGGCCACAGAACCGGCCTTTGCGTCAAAAAAATAAATGATAACTGTCATAATAATGAGCAGTATGGTCATAAACAGTGGCAACTGCAGATAAGATTTCAGTTTGCCGCCGTACTTGGCTTTTTGCTGTGCCATAACATTTCCTCCTAGATAACAATGCAGCTCCGGTGGCAGCTGCTGTCTCTTTCTTGTGTACGCGTACATTATACCATATAGCTCAAAGAAAGGGAATCTAATTTCTATAGGGAGCGGTAATATCGCTTTAGATATTTTTCAACGATTGGAAACGGCGCCGGTCCGATGCGGAGGATTTGTTCATGAAAATCTTTTATTTCAAATTTTTCCGGCCAGTTTTCGGAGCAGTATCTGCGCAGATCGGTAAAACTGAGATAGCCCAGATAGTATTTCAAATAATTTGCCGGGCTTTCTAAAACGGCATTATAGATGGAATCTGTGCTGAACGGCGAAAAACCAAGTCTGGAAAGAAATTCGGCAGTTTGTTCGCGTGTATAGCCGCGGTAATGAATACAAATATCTAAAAGGGAAGAAATTCCCAGAGAAACGCTGCGGTTCAGACGGGCAAACTCTGTGACGGCGGCCGCATTTTCAGGTATGCTGTTATGTTCGGCCGCGGCACGCTGCAGGCAGTCAGCTGCATAACGGAAGCTTTCCATTTCTACGTAAGTTGCCCATCCTTCCGTGTATCCGCCAAAGGAAAAGAGACTGCGCACCGGAGAAAGTCTGCTGCCGGAATAGAGGTTTTGATAAAGGTGTCCGGGATATCCTTCATGCGCAAGCGTGGTGTAGAGTTCCAGCGGGGAGCAGACAGAAGCATTGTTTATGTAAATGACATTTTGCTTCAGATTATCGATTGGAGCCGTTAGGTAAAAAGCTGGGCTCAAATATTTTTCAAGAGATTCATGTACATATTTTACAGAAAAAGCAGCATCTGGCGGTGTTGGAAAATCGTTTTGCATTTGTACTTGCAGGTCGGTTAAGATCTCAGATGGATTTCCGAAAATTCCTTCTGTGATGGTTTCCTGAGCGGCAGTCGGATATTTTTTGAGCAGCGCGCGGGCGGCGGCAACGTCATCGTTCAGCTGCTGGCGGATACGCTGTTCAACGGCATCAACTGAGAGATAGGTACCGACAGAAGAACGCAAAAGAGATTCATAGTAAGCTCTTCCGGATGGAAGATAACAGAGTCCATAAGGATTTTTTCCGGTTCCGGACAGAGTATTCAGACCATCTGCCAGTTTCTGATAGGCAGGGAGCACGTGTGTCTGCACGGCTTCTAAATTTTGCAGCTTGTATTCGGCTTTTTTCTTTGCGTCGATTTCTAGAAGAGCGTCCACTTTTTCGTTGAATACTGTAACCAGCAGGTGATGCTTGAGATCGTCCGTCTCGGCAAAGGAACGGCATTGACTGACAACAGTGCTCAGTGTTTCGTCAATCATAAATAGTCCGGCTTTGGAGCGCGATTTTTCATGTTCTAAAATAGAGGAAAAATAAGTGTCTGTCTGTGCAATCAGAGTGAGATAATTTTCGATATCCTGTGTATTCTGAAAACGATATTCACTAAGAAGGATGGGGAGCTGCGCCTGTATACCGATCGTCGGACCAAGAGGCTCATCATAGATAGCGAATGCCTCTTTTTCACGCGCGTTTTCCAGCGCAAGCGCCAGTACGTCAAACGTAAGCTGATTGTCTGCGGATAAATCCTCATATGGAATGGTATACAGCATTTTTTGATATTCCTTTGCAGACGGAGTCTGTTCGGATAGTACGAGTGAGGCTTCGGAGACGGCGCCGTAGGAGATCGGGTAGTCGGTGATACCAAAATTTTCTGGATGTTCAAGGGTATAGTGCAGGTTTAGGGTACTGGCAGTGATTTCATTTTGAAAAAGAGAGGTGGTAAATGTACGGAAGCTGTTGACGGCATTTACGGTATTTACGGCGCCTCGGTAATGAAAGACGGCGGCAGTCAGAAAACAGGCGGCGGGAATCAGAGCAAATTTCAGTTTATGCATAGACGCTCCGAAAAAAGTGTTTTGCTGTATTTTATGAATGACGATAGGGAATATGAAAGGACAAACTGAAAATTTTGAAATATTTTCAGAAGAGCGGGAACAGTTTTGTCCTTGTTTTTGGGAAAAAAGAAAAAGCAACTAATGCAATAAGATAAATATACAAATTTTATGATAAATAATGCTTGCGCGGTTATAAGAAATGTGATAAGATAAAGACAGAATTTCACATGTGAGACTCAGGGGAACGATCGTATCCCCGAATCTGGGCGTATCGCCGTATTTCAAAAAAGAAAGGAAAACTGAATATGAAACAGCTTATTACGCTGATGCTGGTTACTGCACTGATATTGGGTGTTGGGGCAGGGGTGACGCACGCTTATCTGACGGCGGATGACAGTGCGGTAAATCAGCTGCAGGCTTCCGGAGTTGAAATTGCTATCCGGGAGGACTTTCAGTCACCGGGAACACTTAGTCCCGGGCTGAAGATTAAAAAATCGCCGCGAGTTGTCAGCAGTTCTGACACGGACTGTTACGTGCGGATGGCCGTTCATTTTTCGCATGGGCAGGCTGAAAGCTTTTGTGAACCGTTAGCCATTTGTGAAGGCTGGCAGGCGGGAGATGATGGTTATTATTACTGGCGGGAAAAAGTTGCACCGGGACAAGTAACAGCTCCGCTGTTTGAGACGGTGCAGATCCGGACGGGCGCGGAAAAAATACAGCCATTTGATATTTTAGTGTATGCGGAAGCCGTGCAGTGCGGAAGTCTGTCAGCGCAGGATGCATGGAAAACAATGAGCGCATGATCGAAAAAGGAGAGATAAGATGAACAGAAAAAAAATAAAAAACTTAGGATTCGGAATACTTGCTGCAATGCTCACACTGACAGCAGCCAGGAGCAGTATAGCTTATTTGACACAGAAGGAACAGGCAGTGAACGTTTTTACAGTCGGGGACTTGGAACTGGGGCTTCGGGAACCGGAATGGGATCCGGATGAAGGAGACGGCGGCAGTATGGTGCCGGGCAGCTCAGTGTACAAAAATCCAACGATTAAAAATATTACTTCCGATAAAAACGGCGAACAGAGCAGCTATGTGCGTATCCTTCTGTATATGCGGGATAAAAACGGCGAATTGGTTACCGACCCAGCGCGTTTGAAGCTGATAAAAGAGGTGATCCGCTACGACAGCACCTATAATGGAACTTATGAAAATAAAGGAACGGCGCAGACGATTGTGGAGGGGAGGATTCCGGGGTATTCACAAAAAGAGATTCATGCGCTTCCAATGGTAAACCCGCTTTTTGTACAGGATGAAAAGCGGTCGAAAGAGAGTATTCTGGTATTTAATTATATGGGAACTGATCAAAAAGGAATTTTTAAAATCGGTGAGGAAGCGGCGTTATTTACAACGATTGCTGTTCCAACGGAATGGAATAAAACGGAAATGAATCTGCTTGGGGACTTTCAGCTTGATATTGAGGCGCAGGCAATTCAGGCTTCCGGTTTTGCAGGGCAGGAGGAGGCGTTTACGGCGCTTGATACACAAGAGCAGATGCAGGAAGAGGAAAGTGATGCATGATGAGAAGAAGGAACGTGACGCTCTTGATGCTGATCGTGGTTTTGAGTTTGTGTATGTCACTTGCGGCAGCAGCCTGGTCTGTCAGTCAGAGCACAGAGAATTTTCTGACGATGTCTTCATATCGGGCCAGAATTATTGAGGAATATAAGGTACCTGAGTACGTAAATCCGTCGGAAACAGTTACGAAAAAAGTAAACGTAAAAAATGAAGGCAGCGTAGATATTTTGGTGCGTGTCTCAGTGAGAAAAATGTTTGGCAGACGGCAGCCGGATGGAAGCTTTTTGGAAGATACTTCGCTGGATCCGGAGATGATACAGATTGTATTTAATGACCAATACTGGAAATCGCGTGCGGACGGATGGTTTTATTATACGGAGATATTAAAGGCGGGGGAAATAACAGCGGAGCCGTTAATGGAGAGCTATACTCTGGCGGCGCAGACCGGAAATGAATATAAGGGAAAAGACGCGCAGATTATTATTTCTATGGAGTCTGTACAGGCAGAGGGAAATGGCACTGAACTATGGGGAGTAACTGCAGCGGAGCTTGGCATTGTTGTGCCGGATGCGCCGAAGGGAGAATCGACTGGCGTCATATACCGTGGCCGCGCGGATGGATTTTTGGTGGATGCAGAGAAGACAGATTTGTTTGCTTCCTTTAAAAACCTGCTGCCGGGCTGTGCGCGCACGCAGGAGATTGTAGTAGAAAATCAATCAGGGGAGGAAACAGAAATTTTTCTGCGGGCGGAGGCGACAAGACAGAGCGCAGCATCTAAAAAACAATTGCAGCTTGTGCGTAAGTTGATTGATCATTATGCGCAGATTGAGATACGGCAGAATGAAACAGTTCTATATAACGGGCCGGTGAGCGGTGATTCTATGAAACAGGAAATCAGTCTTGGCAAATTTGCGGAGGGAGAAAAGAAGAATCTGACTGTGCGGTTGGCATTGTCGCCGGAAATGGATAATGAATATCAAAAATTGACTGGAAAAGTGGTCTGGATTTTCGCGGCGAGAGGTGAAGACGGGCGTATTGTGGCGCAGTCAGCGCCGGTGACTGGGGATATTTCGCATGTGGGGATGTGGGCGGTTCTTTTGGCTGTGAGCGGAGCGGCTGCTTTGATTGCATTGATTTTGATAAAAAGAGATGGGAGATCTGAAGAATGAAAGGTCTGAAAAGGTTGATTGACGGTGTGATCGCAATTTATGTGGGAGCGCTTCTGCTGATTATGGTACCGGATTTTCTCGGGTATCAGGTATTTGCCGTTATCAGCGGAAGCATGCAGCCGGAAATTCCTGCCGGCAGCACCGTGTATGTAAAACGATTACCATTTGAGAAACTGAAAGAAGGAGATGTCGTGACTTACTGGATGAACGGTACTGCTGTGACGCACCGTATCATTGAAAAAGATAGTGAACAGCGTCAGATGCTGACAAAAGGAGATGCAAATGAAACGATGGACGCGAAAAAAATAGACTGTGAACAGCTTGAGGGAAGAGTGTGTTTTTCCCTTCCCTGTCTCGGTTATCTGGCGATTTTGTTTCAGGGACCACAGGAAAAGACAGGATTAATGGTACTGCTGCTTTGCCTGTTTGGATTACAGACTTTATTGGTGCAGATGACAAAACGCGGAGAAAAGGAAGTGGATATAATATGAATTTACGTACGATGGAAAAAGCAGCAGTATTGTTTTTGGGAATTTCTGTGTTTGCTGTGACTGCCGGGACTACGTCAGCCTATCTGACCTCCTATCCGGAGCAGCTCAAGAATATTGTCTCGGCAGGATTTTTGGGGATTGAATTAAAGGAACCTGGTTGGAGCGAACAGGAGGCGAAAAATCTTTTGCCACGCGAAACGGTGACGAAAAATCCCACACCGGAGAATACTGGAAATACACCTTCGTGGATGTTTGTCAGAGTTGCGGTTCCGCTTAGAAAGATTATTCTGGTAGATGAAGAAACACGCAGGAAAATAAAAGCGAAAGAGACAGAATTGTTTTCCTTTCAGGTACTGCCTGAGTGGGAACAGATCAGCAGGGTACAGAAGACAGACCGTGTGGAATATGTGTTCGGATATCCTCATATCGTTGGACCGGGAGAGAAAACAAAGCCGCTGTTTGAGCAGGTGACGGCAGTAAATTATCTGGAAGGCGAGCTGGATGGCGAGGAAATGCTGGAGATTCCGGTGGAAGCGGCGGCGATTCAAAGCAGCGTCTGTGTTCCGAATACGCCGCTTGCGGAAATTTATCAGATTTATCTGCAACAGGAGACGGATCCTGCGCAGGGAGGAACAGATTTATGAGGCATATAAAAAAATGGATTCTTTTGCTGGCAGCGGTATTTGCTTTGACTGGTGTGTGGTGTATCTGCGGCAGAGAAGAACGTTTGGTACATGCGAAAAATGGCATATTGATCTTGGAGACGGAAAAAGAGATGCTGTCGGAACATGAGAAGAATGGAACGGATCCTCCGGTATCTGAAGAATTGACAGAAACACCTATTATGACAGAGATTCCGCCGGAGATACCAGAGACGGAAGTACCTGTAGAACCGCCAGTTATGACGGAACCACCGATGACAGAATTACCGATACTGCCGGATACCCAGGAAACAGAACTGCAGCAGGATACGGAGGCACTGACTGAGTTTCAGACAGAGACGATATCTGATATTGAACCAGAAACGGAGGAAATGATGGAATCAGATACGGAGGAATTCTTGCCTGAGACGGAGATAGAAGAGCGCTTTACGGAAGAATGGACGGAGGAATTTTGTACTTGCGGACAGATGGAGGAAAAGGCGGCGCTGCATCAGTGGGACTGTGTGGTATTTACAGAGAATTTACAGAAAGACTGCGACTGCGGAGACGGATCGGAAAACTTGCTGCAGCATGCTTATGAATGCCGGGCGGTTTTGGAGGCGCTGGCGGTAAGATGTACGGAGGAATGCGGTGCTTTTTCAGCTCCAGCCTGTTTTCATAGTACATGTCCGGCATTAGTGGAACTAATGCGTTACAGCTGTACCTGCAGCAGTGCAGAAGCGGATTTTTCCCGGCATGCGCATGGATGTGCTTATTTTCAGTATATGCAGGATTGCATGGAGTTTTACAACAGTCAGATCGATCTTTTGCTTGAGTATAATCTTCCGGCATCCGGGAGTTCTGTAACAGCGTCTGGTTCCGGTTTTCAAAAGGCGCCGCAGGTAATTACTTCATCGGATTTCTGGCCGGTGAAATTTTATCCGGGAATTTCCTCTTTAGAGCGTTTTACTTCGGCGAATGTCGCTGTCGGAAAGACAGACCGGGGGCGAATCTATCTATATCCGAAAAATGCGAAAGCAAAGGGAACGTTCGGCGCTCGTTATCGGAAAGTGCTTCATTACAATAATCAGTGGTATGATATGAAAATGACAGTGCAGGATTATTCGGAGAAAACGTATGTGCACGGAGGAGGAACCGTTGCCTCACGGCCTTTCATTGTTTTTTATGAAGACCGCATTGGCTGGGGCTTTAACGAGCGTATGGGAGAGCTGATTCTGAAAATTGAATTTGTAAAAACAGGAACGGATACACCGGCGCCGGTAAATGCCAGATTTCAATGGTGGGATATTGATTCTGCCCAGCGGTTTGGGATTCGGCTTGCGAACGGTTCTTTTGCCGCACGCTACTATTCTGCTTTCGGGAGTTCTGTCAATTATCAGAGCGGCAAGGTGGCGGGTGACGGAAACAATTATCAGATTTATGTCGCACAGGGAACTGGATTGGACGACAGCAATCCCAAGGGACATTTGACTTTTGAGATCGCAAAGTGCAGTACCTACTATATGGCGTTTGCCTATCAGGATCATTTGAAGGATAGTGATGATTACCGTAATTATAAATCCAGCATCGAAAAGTGGAACGCAAAACTGGCGGCAGGCGGAACTTTTGGAGGAGAGGACGGGGAGAATGTTGGCGAACTGGTGCAGACCGATACCAGTCTGTCTGTAATTGACACACCTGCACCGAAAAAATATGTGTCAAATACGACAGCGGATTGGAAGATGGCGAATACGCTGCCCGATAAAACAGCGGAATACTACTATATGATTGAACAGCTTGTGCCGTGGAATGATATGTCGCATCGCTATAAAACATTTCAGATCAAGGACACGCTTCCGGCCGGCGCGGATTATGCAGGTATTGTCAGTGTTGTCCGTGCGGAAGATAATGTGGCGGTGACAGATAAATTTCAGATTCGTACAGAGAAGGATGTAATCACACTGACAGCTGTCGATGCGTTCAAAAACAGTGCTGCTTATTACGGATATCATTATCGGATTTTGATCAAGGTAGTGATGGATCCGACAGAGCTTACGCCGAAGGAGGAAGACGGTGCGCTGAGTTATCAGATAATAAATAAGGCGGTACTGACTTATGAAAATGTTGGAGCATCTTCCGCCTCAAAGGAATCGAATACGGTGGAGACGCGCGCTGTGGCAGAACGTTCCGTACGACTGCATGTAACAAAGACAAACGCGCAGACAAAAGAAGTGATTTCTAACGCGGAGTTTCGGGTTTATGAGTGGGATGGAAACGGGTATTTTAAAGACTGCGGTCTTATGAGATGGGATGCGCAAAAGAGAGAATACCGGATGGAACAGCTGACACGAAACAGTGTGAACAGCGGAAAATATAAGGTGACGGAGACAAAAGTTCCGCCTGGGCATGTCGGTTTCTGGGAACAGGAATTTCTTGTGCCGGAGACAGACGGTGTGGTAGATATTAACTATCATGTAGAAAATGAAATGTCCAGGGGAAAGATCACGATCCGTAAGAAAGATGAGAAGGGAGGCATGCTGTCCGGTGCGGTTTTTGAAATCACCGCAAAGGAGAACATTGTATCGCCGCAGGGAAAGGTGTTGGTGGAAGCCGGAACGGTATTGGAAACTTTGACAACAGATAATACCGGAACGGTTGTCAGTAAAGAACTATATCCGGGAAAATATCTGGTGACGGAAAAGAAAGCGCCGAATGGCTACATGCAGGAAAAAGAACCAAAAGAAATCGAGATTAAATGGAAAGATGCCAATACGCCGGTTATACATGTGGAATTGGAATTTATGAATGAGCTTTTGTGGGCGAATCTGGCTTTGACAAAGGAGATTGACGCGGAAGATATTGTATGGTCACATGGCAATCCCACATTTACCTTTTGTCTGCAGGGAGAGGATATCTTCGGAGAAAGGCATATCTATTATGAAACTGTGGAATTTTCAAAGGAAAACTGTCCGGCAAGTGGAAAAGTTCGTCAAACAGCGGTATTTCGTGTGCCAATAGGAAATTATATGGCATCCGAGGAACAGACGATCCGGTATGCGCTGCAGGAAATCCACAGTGTTTCCGGGGGCAGCGTGTCAAACGGCCGGGTGACATTTACGGTTGCAGATGAAAAGGACAGAGGCGCTGTTTTTTATAACAGGAAGGTGACCGACCAGGATGAAAGCCATACAGCGTTTGTGCGGAATCATATAGGAGATACAGAGTAATCTGATGGTTTACACTCTAGACAATTCGCTTTATAATATACTTATAGTATATGAAGGGCGGTGAAGGGATGGATGAATATATGACAGGAAAGGAAATTGTGAATCTAATTCGCAGACTGAAGGCAGAGGGGATGAGTGCGGAAAAAATAATTGACATTATTGAATATATTGAGACGCATGATCCAAAAGAACAGGATAATTAATCAGTAATCATTTATAAATTAAGGTGTAAAGTCTGACAAAAATCAGAGCTTTACACCTTATTGTTCTTTTAATGAATCGGTGTAGTACCGTCGTCATCATACATCTCGTAGGAAGCGTCAGGATAACCGATCATGCGGATGCTGTTTTTATCGAGCTGCGCAACAGATTCGGCTGCGTCTCCGACCGGGATGCATTTATCTTTGCGTATAAAGAGCGATACCTCGTTTAGAGCAATTTTTACATAGTGATGACCTGCGGAAAGTGTTTCTTCGGAAAGGCTTCCGTCGGGTAGAAATTTGACAAATTTCATTTCCTCCGGCAAATAAACATATCTTCCGTCTGCATTTTGTGTGTAGACAGGAGCAATCATGATTTCATTGCCGAGCATTACCTGGTCTTCTACCTGACGCGCATGCGCGTCTTCCGGATATACGAAGGACAGAGCTTTGAACATCAGGTCGTTATTTAAGGCAGCTTTCATATATTCACTGTACAGATATGGGATCAGACGGTAGCGCACGCTGATCACATGGCGGAAATCCGCAATGTTTTCAAACTGATAAAATTCCTGCTCGCGGGTGCCGATTGCGGAATGGTTGCGCATCAGCGGTGTGAATACGCCGAGCGCCAACCAGCGCAGCAGCAGATCGCGCGTGGTATTAGAGCCGAAGCCGCCGAGATCCGCGCCAATATACAAGAAACCGCACAGATTCAGGGAAGGCAGCATTTTCAGGTTCAACAGAATATGTGACCACCAGGAATGATTGTCACCCGTCCAGATGCCGCCGTAGCGATGCATACCGATGTAGGAGGAACGGGAGAACATCAGGATGCGTTTGCCAGGTACGAGACGTTCAAACGCTTCTCCGGCTGCTCTTGTCATGTTGAAGCCAAACAGATTATGTACTTTGTCATGACGGATAATCTGACCGTTTACGTTGTGGTAGAAACGTCGATAATCCTGCGGATTATTTGCCAGATGGCTCATCAGGAATGAAAGCTCGGAAGGATTGTAATCCAGATTGCCGTCATAAAAGCTTTTCAGTTTTTCCTTAATTTCCGCTATGCCTTCCTCGGTATAGAAAATAGCCGGTTCGTTCATATCATTCCAGAATCCGTCGATGCCCTGTTCCAGAAGAAAATTATAATTGTCTCCGAACCATTTGCGGGCATCTTTATTTAGTACATCCGGGAAATGTGTATAGCCGGGCCACACGGCAGCGACAAAATCACTTCCATCTGCGCGTTTGCAGAAATAATTATTTTTTACACCTTCTTCATAGATGTCATAGCCGTCTTCGATTTTGACACCGGCATCAATAATCGGAACAAGATGGAGATCTTGGGCTTTCATATCATCTACGAAAGCTTTAAAGTCTGGGAAGTTTTCCTGATTTACGGTAAAATCTTTGTAGCGTTCCATATAGTCAATATCCATATAGATCATATCAAGCGGCACGTGGTTTTCGCGGTGCTCACGGGCTACCTTTTGGAAATCTTCCGCGGTAGCATAGCCCCAGCGGCTCTGGCCGTAACCAAAAGAAAATTTGGGCGGAATATAGCTGCGTCCGATCAGAGAGCGGAATTCTTTTGCGATTTCATAGTCGGATGCACCGGTGATCACGTATAGATCAAGATCTGCGTCTTCACAGGAAACAGACAGCGTATCCTGTCTGGTATAGCCGATATCAAAGGTGATCGTGCCCGGATAATCAAAAAACATGCCGAAATGTTCTTCACCGGATACGATAATAAAATTGTGTGCGCCGTACAGAGATACCTTATTTTCGGTATGATTTGGATCATCCGTACAATTACTTACATATTGATAACCACGCTTATTGATGCCGCGATTGGCTTCGCCGAGTCCGTAAACAGCGTCGCCGTCGTTCATTGTAAAAGAAAAGTGAAAACCGTTTTTAGTGCTGACGCTTCCATAGGAAGGAGCGCCGTCTGCAGCTGCAATTTCCGTTACTACCGCGTCAGTCTGGAATGGGGTTCCATAGACGTATTTTTGGATCATGATAATTACCTCCAGATACTTTGTTATAAAAAAGACTTGTTATTTTGATCAATGTTCCATACAATTAAGATGTCAGATATTGACACGGACATCTATGTTTAAAATATATCATACTATCCCATCTTGGAAAAGAGAGAGATTGCAAATAGAGGAGGAAAATCATGAGAGCAAGTGGAATTTTACTGCCGGTCAGCAGTCTGCCGTCAAAATATGGAATTGGCTGTTTTTCAAAGAGCGCCTATGAATTTGTGGATATGCTGGAGCAGGCAGGACAGAAATACTGGCAGATCCTGCCGCTGGGACCGACTAGTTACGGAGATTCGCCGTATCAGTCTTTTTCGACGTTTGCCGGAAATCCATATTTTATCAGTCTGGAAGCGTTGATCGAGGAAGGGGTATTGACAAAAAAGGAGTGCGATAGCGCGGATTTTGGAAAAAATCCGTCTGATATTGATTACGGAAAGCTGTATAAATCCAGATTTCCGCTTCTTAGAAAGGCTTATGAGCGCAGTGATGTCAGTAAAAATCCAGATTTTATCCGTTTCGTGGAAGAACAGGGTGTCTGGGTGAAGGACTATGCGCTGTTTATGGCGTTAAAAGATTTTTTTGAGGGAGAAAGCTGGGATCACTGGCCGGAGGATATTCGTAAACGCTGGCAGTTTGCGCTGGATTATTATCGGGAAAAATTATATTTTGATATTGAATTTTATGAGTATATTCAGTTTGTTTTTTTCAAACAATGGAAAGAGCTGAAGCAGTACGCAAATGAAAAAGGCATTCAGATTATCGGAGATATCCCGATTTACGTGGCCTTTGACAGCGCCGATACCTGGGCAAATCCGCAGTTGTTCCAGCTGGACGAAGCCGGACTTCCGACTGCGGTGGCGGGATGTCCGCCGGATGGATTCGCAGCGGACGGCCAGCTTTGGGGAAATCCATTATATCGCTGGGAGTACCACCGCGATACCGGATTTGCCTGGTGGATGCAGCGCCTGAACGCTTGCTTTTCTATGCACGATATGGTTCGCATCGACCATTTCCGCGGGTTTGACGAATATTTTTCTATCCCTTATGGAGATAAAACCGCGCACAACGGACACTGGGAGAAAGGACCGGGGATTGCGTTGTTTTATCGGATGAAGGAAGTGCTGGGGGAGAAAAATGTTATTGCTGAGGATTTGGGATATGTAACAGATTCTGTGCGAAAACTTGTGCAGGACAGCGGCTTTCCGGGGATGAAGGTGTTTGAATTTGCGTTTGATTCCCGGGATACCGGAAGTGCCAACGATTATCTGCCGCACAACTATCCGGTGAACAGTGTGGTTTACACCGGAACGCATGACAATGAGACGATAAACGGGTGGTTCAAAGATATTCTTCCGCAGGAACGAGAGATGGTACGCAAATATTTGAATAATCATTATGACAAGGACGATGAAATCTATTGGGATATGATTTGTGTTTGTATGGCGAGCGTGGCAAAGCTCTGTGTGATTCCGCTGCAGGATTATTTCGGCTATGGAAATGAAGCGCGGATGAATCAACCGTCTACATTGGGTAAAAACTGGCGGTGGAGATTAAAAGAGGGAGAACTGACGAAAGAACTGCTGGAAAAAATCCGTGAAATTACAGTATTGTACGGAAGAGGATAGCTTATGAAATTTTCAATGAAAGAGGACGGAAAAAGAATCCTGGTGATCGGCCTGGCCTCTCTGCTTATGGCAGTGAATATCAAGTCATTTGTCCGTACCGGTGGATTATATCCGGGTGGGGCAACGGGACTGACGATTTTGCTGCAGCATATCGCGCAGACATTTTTGCATATGGAAGTGCCGTATACATTGATGAATGTAGCGCTGAATGCGGTGCCGGTTTATATTGGATTTCGCTTTATCGGAAAAAAGTTTACTTTATATTCCTGTCTGATGATCTTTTTGACGGGTATCTTTACGGATATTGTGCCGGGTTATACGATCACCTACGATATTTTGCTGGTCAGCGTATTCGGCGGAATTATTAACGGACTGGTGATCAGTATTTGTCTGATGGTGAATGCGACAACAGGCGGTACAGATTTTATTGCCATTTTCCTGTCGGAGAAGAAAGGAATGGATTCTTTTAATATTATTTTGGGTATAAATATGCTGATTCTTGCTGCGGCGGGTATTTTGTTCGGTTGGGACAAGGCTCTGTATTCGATTATTTTTCAGTATGTTTCAACCCAGGTGCTGCATGTGCTGTATAAAAAGTATCAGCAGCAAACCTTATTTGTCGTTACGAATAAACCGCAGGAGATCAGTGATGCAATTTCACGGGAAACTCATCACGGCGCGACGATTTTAGAGGGGGAAGGATCCTATGACCATTGCAATCGGTATGTTGTGTATTCGGTTGTTTCCAGCGCTGAGAGTAAACGGATTGTGCGGCTGATCAGAGAAATTGATCCGCAGGCCTTTGTGAATGCAATCCGTACGGAGCAGCTTGCGGGCAGATTTTATCAGAAACCGACGGAGTGAGAAAATAGGAACAGCCTATGGACTCTATACGGAAAAGTATGGAATCCGTAGGCTATTTTTCTATAAAACGATATAAAATATGTATTTATATCATCCACACAGCGGCTTCATATGGAAGCATGATTTTATCTGTCAGAGGTTCTTCTTTGTTGTAGTTGCTTAACACCTGCTTTGCATTTGCAGCAACAAAACCTTCCGGCAGAGTAAACGGTATTTCTTTGTCGGTAAAGTTCAGAATGACAAACAGTTTCTGACCGTCCAGATTTCGTTCGTAGATATACAGGCTTTCGTTTTCCGGCTCATACTCTTTGAAATCCCCGTAAACGGCGATCAGGTTTTCTTTGCGGAAGCGGATCAGCTTCTGCATATAGCGGAAAATGGAATTCTCGTCTGCAAGTGCGCTTTTTACATTAATCTCCTTGTAATTCGGGTTGATTTTCAGCCACGGCTTTCCGGTGGTGAAACCGGCATTTTCGCTGTCGTCCCACTGAATCGGCGTTCTGGCGTTGTCGCGGGCATGATATTGGATATTTTCCAGGGTTTTTACCGGATCGGCACCGCCGTCGATAACAGTTTCTTTCCAATAGTTTTTAATTTCTACATCGTCATATTCATCAATACTGTCAAAGACAGTGTTCGTCATACCGATTTCCTCGCCCTGATAAATATACGGAGTGCCCTGCATAGTCATCAGCATGGTGTAAAGCATTTTCTGACTTTCTACGCGGTAAATAGTATCGTTTCCGCGGCGGGACACAGTACGCGGCTGGTCGTGGTTTGTCCAATACAGACTGTTCCATGCTTTCCCTTCCAGCGCTGTCTGCCATTTGGAGAAGCAGGCTTTCAGTTCAGTGAGCGGTACAGCGCGGTGTGTGAATTTTCCGGTGTCGTAGTCAAGCAGGTTCTGCTCAAACTGAAATACCATGTTCAGTTCTTTACCGTCATTGCCGGCATATCGGCAGGCCTGTTCTACGGAAACATCCGGTGTTTCACCAACTGTCATAATATCATATTTGGAAAGTACCTCGCGATTCATTTCCTGCAAAAATTCGTGCATGCGCGGACCGTCCAGGAAGTTTTCCTGACTGCCTCGTGTTTTGGAATCCGGCAGTCCCGGAACTTTGGAATAGTAGCTGACAACGTCCATACGGAAACCGTCACAGCCCATATCCAACCAGTATTTCATCATGTCGTAGACTTCGTTTCTGACTTTCGGATTTTCCCAATTCAGGTCCGGCTGTTTTTTGGAGAACAGATGAAGGTAGTATTGTCCGGTTGTTTCGTCATATTCCCATGCAGGACCGGAAAAGCAGGAAATCCAGTTGTTTGGTTCTTTTCCATCTTTGCCGTCACGCCAGTAATAATAGTCGCGGTATGGATTATCTTTTGACTTTCTGGATTCCTGAAACCATTTATGCTCATCGGAACTGTGGTTTGTTACCAAATCAATTACGAGTTTGATGCCGCGCTTGTGCATGCCGTCCAACATCTCTCTGAAATCATCCAACGTGCCGAATTCGTCCATAATATCACGGTAATCGGAAATATCATAACCGTTGTCATCGTTTGGGGATTTGTAGAATGGAGACATCCAGACAACGTCTACTCCCAGTTCTTTTAAATAATCTAATTTTTCAATTACACCGCGCAGATCTCCGATGCCGTCTCCGTTGGAATCTTTAAAACTGCGGGGATAGATCTGATATACGACTGCTTCTTTCCACCATTTGCGTTCCATGCTTCCTTACTCCTTTTTATTAATCAAAAACATATGTTACATTTCCAGCACAATCACCTGATAGCCGTTCAGGGTGATCTGCATATTGTTTTCTTTGATAGTCGCATAGTTGCTGAGTAATATGTTTTTGTACGGCATATCCAGTGTGATTGTCTGCGGATCTTTCTGATAGTTTGCCGCGATCAGCAGCGTTTTTTCACCTTTGCGGTAAAAAGCCATCAGATTATCTGAATCTTCCCATACCGGTATGGTTTCGCCGTAAACAAAGGTTTCTTTGTACTGCGGATCTTTTCTGAGAGCCACCAGTTTGCGGTAATATTGATACACGGATTCATTGTCGCTGCGCTGGGAAGCGAGGTTGATTCTTGGGTAGTTCGGATTGACACACAGCCATGGACTTCCGCTCGTAAAACCGGCATTTTCTTCGCTGCTCCACTGGAACGGCGTTCTCGAATTATCGCGGCTGAAACGGGAAACAATTTTTATTGCCTCTTCCGGTGTGCGGCCTGCATCTAAGGCAACCTGATATTGATCCAGAGAAGAAATATCGTCTACTTCATCAATGGAGGTAAAGTTGATGTTTTCCATGCCAATTTCCTGTCCCTGGTAGATAAACGGCAGTCCTTTTAACAACAACTGAATCGTTCCGAGCATTTTTTTGCCGGTGTCGTTTACTTCGCCTTCCGGAAGATAGTGGCTGACACCGCGCGGCTCGTCGTGATTTTCAATGATTGTTGAGAGCAGACCAACATCGCCGGCTTTTTTCTGAGCGGCAAAGCAGCAGGCGCGGTAATCGTTTGGGGTGATCGGAGCATGGTCATACCAGCCGTTCTCACTCTGACCGAAAACTGTTTCACTGAAATCGAAAATGGAGGAAAAATAACCGTTATCACCGATGAAATACGGCAGATCGCCTTCTTTTTCATTGAATACCTCTCCGACAGTAAAAGCGTCATAGCGTTTAAAGGTGCGGTCACGCAGTTCGCTAAGGAAGTCACCGACACCTTTTGCTTCCGCAAGCATGTTGGAAAGGTTGCTGAGACCGTCTGCGCGGTCAGCCGGGTAATCCTTAAACGGCAGCACTTTTTTGATGTTGATAATAGCATCAATGCGGAAACCGCCCAGTCCTTTGTCCAGCCACCAGTTTACCATTTTGTAGACTTCCTCACGAAGCGCCGGATTTTCCCAGTTCAGATCCGGCTGTTTTTTATGGAAGAGATGCAGATAATATTTATCTTCATGTCTAGGAAGTTTTTCCCATACGGAACCGCCGAAATAGGAGCGCCAGTTGCAGGGAAGTTTTCCATCCTTGACCGTTTCTATGTAAAAATATTTTCCGTATGGTCCGTCCGGATCTTCACAGGCTTTTTTAAACCATTCGTGTTCATCGGAGCAGTGGTTTACAACTAGGTCCATCAGGATATACATGTTTCTTTTTTTCGCTTCGGCAATCAGTTCATCCATGTCCTCCATAGTGCCGAAGCGTGGGTCAATGTTGTAATAATCGGAAATATCGTAGCCCTGATCGGCAAGGGGAGAACAGAAAATCGGGGAAAGCCAGATAATGTCTACGCCGAGTTCTTTTAAATAATCAAGCTTGCTGATAATACCGCGCAGATCTCCGATACCGTCTCCATTGGAATCACAGAAGCTTTTCGGGTAAATTTGATAGGCAACTTTGTCGTGCCACCATTTTCTCTGCATGAGTAATGCCTCCTTTGGTAAGATTCTGATATCATTTATAAGTGCAGTATAATGCGCTTTTGAAAAAAATTCTTCTGATAAATTGATTAAAAACTACGATATTTTGACTGCTATCAGAGCACGGAGGATTTACGGTACTGCAGAGGCGTACATCCGGCCGTTTTTTTGAAGGCACGCATGAAATTGCCCAGATTATGAAAGCCGCATTCCAGAGAAATTTCCATTACGGATTTATCGGTATCCTTTAAAAGCTGTAAAGCACGGCGGATCCGCAGTTCTGTCAGATGCTCAACCGGCGATTTGCCGACACTCTTTTTGAAAAAACGGCAGAAATATTGTTCATTCATATTGACTTGCTGTGCCAGATCGCGGATATAAATTTTTTCCGCAAAATGTTCTTTCATATAAGAAATACTTTTTTTTACTATTTCAATGTGCGGGTCGTCCATGCTGTCTCCGTGTGTGAGCAGATCTTCTTCGGCAAGCGCGGCAAGAATTTCCAAAAGCGCGGCCTTGATAGAAAGTTGTTTGGCAGCGGAAGCGGGCGCAGGCTGTTCGCCGCCCCATTTCTGAATATGCGGTGCCTGCATAAAACGATCGGAAATTGTCAGCCAGGCTTTGTGAATCGTTTCAAAGCAGACATTTTCTTTTGTGATAAAGTGGGGAAGCGACAATTCTCCTGTTTGCAGGGGCAGCAAAAATTGACTCTGTGCTGGGTCAGGGACAGCAAAATGCAGCATGGATGGAGAAAATACGACCGCTTTTTCGATATAACCGGCGCTGCATTCGATGGAATGAAAGGCGCCGCCATTCAGAAAACAGAAGGTTTCTTCTGAGATTTCATAGTTTTGAATGTCAATGTTGATTAGATACTGCCCCTGCTGAAAGTGAATAAATTCTACTTCATCGTGCCAGTGCGGCTTGCAGAGAAAGGGAGTCGGTTCGGTGGTAGTGCGGGCGTCTACCCAGTAAAATGCACAGGGAAAATCAGCAGTGCCGTGGATCTTGTTTTCTCTTATCGGGATCACGCCAACACCTCCCGGTATAGGCGCAGTACATTTTCAGAGAAAATCTTATCAATATCGCTTTCGGAAAAGCCATCTTTTTTCAGAGCTTCCGCAATCATGCCGATGCCGGAGGCATCTCCAAATTCCAGAGCATTCTCGATACCGTCAAAGTCACTGCCGAGCGCGCAGACTTCGATACCGCCGACATTCGTGATATGACGGATGTGGCGGACGATATCTTTGATACGGCTGATCTGAGGTTTGGAATCCGCTGCGCCGGCTGCTGAAAAAGCAGTTTGAGTGCGGGTATCCGGCGTACACAGAAAATCAGTACAGAAATTTAGTCCGGTTACGCCGCCGCGTTCGGCAAGCGCGCGAATCATGTCATCAGTCAGATTGCGGCAGACATTACACTGGGCGGCCGCGTTGGAATGGCTTGCCACAAACGGTTTCTTTGTATAGCGGATGATATCCCAAAAGCCGCCGTCTGACAGATGGGAGACATCAATGATGATTCCCAGACGTTCCATTTCCAAAATGGTTTCTATTCCGAAATCGGTTAATCCTTGTGGATTTCGTTTGAAAAAGATCGGTGCTCCATCTGTGTCGCGGCAAAGATTGGGGGCGCCGATCTCATTGTTGTAATTCCAGGTGAGTGCGATCATGCGGACGCCGAGACGAAAGAAATTACGCAGATTAGAAAGGCTGCCCTTTAAGATTGCGCCTTCTTCTAAAGTCAGCATGGCGCTGATCTTACCGGATTTTCGATTTGCTTCAATATCTTTATATGTAAAAACCGGTCGAATAACGGCGCGGTTCTTTTCTAATTCCTGATAGTATAAATCTGTCATGGCCAGAGCTGTTTCCAGAGGATTTTCCACGGCTTTGCTGTCCACATACAGCGCAAAATTCTGCAGCAGATAACCGCCTTTTTGCAGTTTTTTCAGATCAATATGGAAGGAATTTTCCAAAAGGGAGTTACCTTTCGGTTCACAGTATAATCTGCCTATGGTATCGCAGTGCATATCAATTACGTTCATAGTATATTCTCCTGTCTGATGTTCTTGAGAGTACTATAGCATGTTTACGGAACAAATGACAGGGGAAATGAAAGGACAAATTACTCTGCCGTGCAAGTGTTTTTGTCAAGCTGATAATCATAAATAAAGAATTTCATCATGTTGGGGTACAATAGATAGGTAACAAGATAAATAACAAAATAAAAACAAGGAT
>CALDMO010000010.1 GCA_937915375.1 uncultured Marvinbryantia sp. | reverse complement strand
ATAAACCGACCTCCCAATCGTTAGATTTTTGGTCTAACTTTTGGGGGTCGGTTCATGCCATCTTTTCTCAAATGCTTTTTTAAACTCTTCGATCACATCTTCGCTGACTTCATAACATTCCTGACAAATGGACGGGCCGACGGCCGCATAAAGATCTTCCGGCCGACTTCCATACTCTCTTGCCATCATCTCTACTGTCTCCCTGCCAATCTTTTGTACCGTTCCCCGCCACCCCGAATGAGAAAGTCCGATTGCCTTATGTACCGGATCCACAAAATACAGCGGAACACAATCCGCGTAAAATGTCGCCAGCATCAATCCCGGCACATTTGTCACCAGACCGTCTATATCGTGATAATCTCTTGGAACAGCGTAACCCTTTCCTCTGTCCGCTTCTGTTACTACACGCACATTCGCCGTATGCGTCTGATCAGAAAATACCAGATTTTCCGGCGCAAAGCCAATAACCGCACTCATGCGCCGAAAATTCTCCCTCACATTTTCTTCCTGATCTCCTCTGGAAAAAACTCAAATTCATGCTGTACAGATGTTCCTTGCTGACACCGCCAAGCCGCGTAGAAAATCCATGCCGGATACCGGCAATCTTTGAAAGTGCCGGATAGGTCAGCCAGACAACGCCGTCCTTTTCATGACTTTCCAATATCGGCACAGTCCCTGTTCTCTTCCAGTTGATTTCTTTACTCATCTGCTTCACTCCATCCAAAATGCATTCTCAATATGGGTAATCTCTTTGCCGTCCATGCCGATCACATCAAAACGGCACGGTGTATCCTCTGCAAACCGAAAGCGATGCAGAAAGACTTTCGCTGCCGCTATAATGGCCCGCTGTTTCCGCGTATCCACCGCTTCCAGCGCGTATCCCTTTGCCGCATCACTTCGGTATTTCACTTCCACGAAAACCAGATAATCATCGTCCCTGGCAATTAGATCGATCTCACTGCCTCGCGTCCGAAAATTGCGGGCAATGACATGCATCCCCTTCTTCTCCAGATACACAGCCGCCATCTGTTCATATACGCTTCCTGTTCTGCGTCTATTCATAAAACTCCTTATACGAAATTTTTAATAAAAGATGTCCGGTGGATTGGCGACGGGCCATAGGTACGGATTGCCTCAATATGTGCGGCGCTGCCGTAGCCCTTATGTCCTGCAAAACTGTATTCCGGCATAATTTTATCATATTCCTCCATCAGACGGTCCCTCGTCACCTTGGCAATAATACTTGCCGCAGCAATCGAAAGACTCTTAGCATCGCCTTTAATGATCGGCACTTGCTGAATCTCCACGCCTGGAATTCTCACCGCGTCGTTTAAAAGTACCGCCGGTTTTTCTGAAAGCTTTCCGATTGCTTCACGCATCGCCTCATAGGTAGCCTGCAGAATATTGATCTCGTCAATCCTTGCCGGCGATGCCATACCAACACCGACAGCAAGTGCTTTTTCCATGATTTCATCATATAGCTGCTCGCGCTTTTTCTTGGAAAGCTGTTTGGAATCATTCAAATAACGAATCTGGCAATCCTTCGGCAGAATCACCGCTCCTGCCACAACCGGACCTGCCAGCGGTCCTCTGCCCGCCTCATCAATCCCGCAGATCAACCCGGCAGTCTCATATTCTCGCTCATAAGCAAGCATTTGATACAGGCGTTCGCTCTCCTTTTGCTCCTGCTCCAATTTTCTTTCAAAGCGTTTCACAAGCGCTGCCACGCCTGCGCGTTCATCTGTCCGATAACTATTCAAAAGATCCGGCAGTTCCTGCCACTCTGCCGTTTCCAGTTTTTTCTTAATCTCTGCAATTTTTTCCTGCGTCATATCAACTCTCCTGCATCAGCTTTCCGGTCTTTCCAGAGTCACGCGACCAATCCTGCCGCTGCGAAAATCATCAAGTAAAATCGCGGAAGCCTTTGTATAATCCAATTCCTGTCCTTTTAACAAACAGCCGCGGTTTTTGGCAATTTCAGTCAATATTTCAGCCGAACTGCCGCTCTCTTCACATTTAAAGCGTTCCTGCAGCAATCCCCCATAGTGTTCACGCAAAAAAGTAATTAGTTCCATCGCCAGTTCCTGCGCATTTAAAATCTCATCGCGAATCGAACCGATCATCGCCAAGCGCATACCCACACTCTGATCCTCAAATTTCGGCCATAGGATACCCGGTGTATCCAAAAGCTCCACAGATTTGTTCAGGCGGATCCACTGTTTGCCCTTTGTTACACCCGGCTTATTGCCGGTCTTTGCGCAGGCTTTCCCGGCATAAGAATTAATAAACGTAGATTTCCCCACATTTGGAATACCTGCCACCATCGCCCGCACCGGACGATTCTTAATCCCACGCTTTAAATCTCTGGCAATTTTTTCCTGGCAGGCTGTTTGGATCAGTTTATTTAGGGCGCCAAAGCCCGCGCGGTTCCTGGAATCCATCGTCAAGGCATACATCCCTCTCTCATGAAAATACGCCGCCCAGATTTCATTCTGTTTTTCATCCGCCAGATCTGCCTTATTCAAAAGAATAATCCTTGATTTGTTTTTTCCCAATTCATCAATATCCGGATTACGGCTCGAAAGCGGCACTCTGGCATCGACCAGTTCAATAATCACATCAATCAATTTTATATCTTCCTGCATCATACGTCTTGCTTTCGTCATATGACCAGGATACCATTGATAATTCATAACATTCTCCTTACTATCTGATAAATCCCATATTTTCAGATGGGGAAATCCGAAAATATACCTTTCCCTCTATATAATCCGCATTTACAAGTCCTATATCCGCATAGCGGCTGTCCTCGCTGTCATTGCGATTATCCCCAAGTACAAAATATTCCTTTGTTCCCAGCGTAATCGGTTCATCAGCCAGTCCGGCATTATTTATTAATGGGTAACTTGCTTTTTCCAGATATACAGAATCATTAATATAGATAATCCCGTCCTTAATCTCAATCTTTTCGCCGGGGAGACCGAGTACACGTTTAATATGCGTATGGCTTGTTGCGCTGCCGTTCGGTTTAAAAGCAATCACATCGTTTCGCCTAGGACTGCCGATACGATAGCTCAACGTATTCAGAAGCACCTTATCACCATCCGATATTGTCAATTCCATTGACTTACCGACATTTGTACGTGTCTGTCCAAAAAAATATACCACCACAAAGGCAAATAAAACCATCACCAGAATTTCAAAAACCCACAGAAAGACCGCGGTTGCTTTTTGACGGAATGACATCTGCTCTTTTTTCCGTTTTCTCTTTTTTCTTTCTCTACGCATATGTTCTCCCATTGCAAACCTCCACCGTGCATACGTTGAAAAAAGGCTGTCTGACGACAGACAGCCTCTTGCGTTCCATTATTTTACTAACTCTTTTACCTTTGCGCTCTTTCCGGAACGTTCTCTTAAGTAGTTCAGTTTTGCACGTCTTACTTTACCGTGTCTAATTACTTCTACTTTTTCTACGTTCGGGGAATGTAACGGCCAAGTTTTTTCTACACCGATACCGTTGGAATTCTTTCTTACTGTAAAGGTTTCGCGATTGCTTCCACCCTGTTTCTTTAATACAGTACCTTCGAATACCTGAATACGTTCGCGGTTACCCTCTTTAATCTTACCGTATACTCTTACAGTATCACCTACGTTGAATTTCGGTGCTTCCGCTTTTAACTGAGCTGCTTCGATGTTTTTAATAATTTCCTGCATTGTGTGCCTCCTTATTCTTTTGGATGTTCTTAATACGATTCGTAACAGAGGACCATCTCATTTTCTCACAACGTAAATCATTTTAGCATGTCACTTTACAAAATGCAAGCAGATTTTGTATTTTCCTGCCGGATTTACTGATTTTCCGTCTCTGTTTCCTCTTTTTGAGGCTCCGCGGCTTCCTGTCCCTCTGCCGCATCCACGATCTGTCCGCTCTGCATAGCCGACTTTGCCTCTTCTACAATATCCGCTGCCTCATGATCCATTTTATCCGCGTAAATTTTTTCTTCCTCCGGAAGCTTCTCTTTCAATTTCTTAATCTCTGCCTCAAGCAGCAGAATTTCATTGTAAATATCATTGATCCCCGTGATCCGATCTCCAAACTCCGTCATATCATCCTTATGCGCCTCATAAAATGCTTTACCAAGCGCACACAAAGCCTCGTCTGCCTTCTTTTTTTGAGCAAGAACTTTGGCATGCAGACTGGTGATCTCCGCCAATTCTCCGGTCTTTTTCACTACCTTCTGAGCGATATCGCCAACATTCTGCGCAAGTCCTTCCAAAACCTTTCCCCAATCCTCAAACATCGTTTTGTTCCCCCTTCACCATTTCCCATTCTTTTTTCGTCAGCACAGCTTTCTTCAAAAGATCCGGTCGCCATTTTGCAGTCCTTTTCACCGACTGTTCTCTTCGCCATTTTTCCACATTTGCATGATGACCGGATAAAAGTACCGGAGGCACTGTCTTGCCGCGCCAATTTTCCGGTCTGCTGTACTGCGGATATTCCAAAAGAGAATCCTGAAACGACTCAAATTCTGCCGAAGCCTCATTATTTAAAACCCCATCCACCAAACGTGAAATCGTATCGATCATGACCATAGCCGGAAGCTCACCGCCTGTCAATACATAATCGCCAATGGAAACATAATCTGTAACAATTTCCTCCAGCACACGCTCATCGATACCCTCATAGTGGCCGCACAGAAACACAAGTTCCTCTTCCTTCGCAAATTCCTGCGCCATCTCCTGCGTAAAAGTCCTCCCCTGCGGCGTCAGATAAACCGTACGCAGTGGATGTCCGGCCTGTTCCTCAACTGATTTGTATGCGCCGTAAACCGGTTCCGCCTGCATCACCATACCGGCTCCACCGCCGTACGGATAATCATCCACCTTACTGTGCTTATTGTTGGCAAAATCACGGATATTGACCGCATTTAAAGAAATCAATTCCTTTTCCATTGCCCGTCCGGTAATGCTGGTATGCAGCCCCTGCTCAATCATTTCCGGAAATAAAGTCAATACATGAAATTTCACCGCATTCCCTCCAGCAAATGTACTGTCATGACGTTTTCCTCCAAAGATATTTTCATAATACACTCTTTTATATTTGGTATCAAGACTTCTTTTTCATCTTCTGTTTTCACAACATAGACATCGTTCGCTCCGGTCTCCAGAATCTCTGTCAGCGTCCCCAGTTTTTCACCATTTTCCTCAAACACTGACAGTCCGATCAGATCACATCTGAAATATTCTCCCGGAGCCAGTTTTACCGCACGATCCCTTGTCACCAGAAGCGGACAGCCTTTGTATTTTTCTACATCATTGATATTATCAATCCCGTCAAATTTCAGGATTACCATATTTTTAAAGAATTTCACCTGTACGATCTTCAGAGGAATCTTCCCCTGACGCGTCTCGGCAAATACTTCTTTTAATTTCTTAAAACGGTTCACATCGTCCGTCGTCGGAAATACTTTTACCTCACCACGAACACCGTGTGTGGAAGAAATCACTCCCACCTGCAGAAACTGTTCCATAAATTCCTCCGCATTTCTTTTCAGATAGTCAAAAAGCTGTCCCATATCGAGACAGCTTTCCATGAATATTATACAATATCCACTATTACTTTTTTATCGCTCTTGGAAGCCGCTGCCTTTACAACGGAGCGGATTGCTTTCGCAATTCTTCCCTGTTTGCCGATAACTTTACCCATATCGGACTGAGCAACTTTCAGCTCAATTACAGTAGCTTTGCCGCTCTCCTTTTCAGTAACCACAACCTCTTCCGGATGCTCTACCAGGGATTTGGCAATAACCTCTACCAGTTCTTTCATTGCTGTCACCCCTATCTTATTTCTCGATGCCAGCCAGCTTGAAAAGCTTGCCTACAACCTCTGTCGGCTGAGCGCCGTTAGCCAGCCATTTCTTAGCCAGTTCTTCGTCAACCTTAAATTCGCTCGGGTTTGCGTTCGGATTGTATGTTCCGATTTCATCGATACATTTTCCGTCTCTCGGGGATCTGGAATCTGCAACTACGATTCTATAATATGGATTCTTTTTCTGACCCATTCTTCTTAACCTAATCTTTACTGCCATTTCTTTCACCTCCTTGGTTCCATACTTGCTTTATTTAAAAGGGAAACTTAAATTTTCCTCTTTTACCGCCTCTGCCTCCCATCATACCCGGGAGCTGTTTCATCATCTTGCGCGCCTGTTCAAACTGTTTCACCAGACGATTTACCTCTGCCACATCCACACCTGCGCCTTTCGCAATGCGGTTTTTGCGGGAAGGATTCAAAATATCCGGATTTGACCGCTCCTGCGGTGTCATCGAATAAATAATGGCTTCGTTACGGGCAACGGCTTTTTCATCGATCATCCCGTCGATATCCTTCATCTTGCCGCCCATACCGGGCATCATATTCAGGACACTGGAAATACCGCCCATGCCTCTGATCTGGTTCATACTTTCCAGGTAGTCGTCAAATCCAAACTGCGCTTTCTTGAACTTCTGTTCCATCTCGCGCGCTTTCGTCTCATCAAGATTCGCCTGCGCTTTTTCAATCAGGCTCATCACATCGCCCATTCCGAGGATACGGGATGCCATACGATCCGGATAAAACTGTTCCAAATCTGAAAGCTTTTCGCCCATACCGACATAAAGAATCGGCTTTCCGCAGATTGCTTTAATAGAAAGTGCCGCGCCGCCTCTGGAATCACCGTCCAGTTTGGTAAGGATCACGCCGTCAATACCGATTTTCGTATTGAACATCTCAGCAACATTGACTGCGTCCTGACCGGTCATGGCATCAACAACCAGAATGGTCTGATCTACCTGCACTGCCTCTTTGATCTGTACCAGCTCGTTCATCATATCCTCATCAATATGAAGACGTCCGGCCGTATCAAGGATCACGACGTTCATGTTATGGGTTTTCGCATGTTCCACGGCTGCTTTTGCAATATCCACCGGGCTGACTTTATCTCCCATGGAGAATACCTCAACGCCCTGTTTCTCACCGTTGATCTGCAGCTGCTGGATTGCCGCCGGACGGTAAACGTCGCAGGCTGCAAGAAGCGGAACCCTGCCTTTGGATTTCAATTTCCCGGCTATCTTTGCCGTTGTAGTGGTCTTACCTGCACCCTGCAGGCCGGCCATCATAATCACGGTGATCTCACTGCCGGATTTTAACGTAATCTCGGTAGTTTCCGAACCCATCAGAGCAATCATTTCTTCATTGACAATCTTAATTACCATCTGTCCCGGATTCAGACCGTTCATTACGTCCTGACCGACTGCCCGTTCCTGCACAGACTTCATAAACTGCTTTACAACCTTGAAGCTTACATCCGCTTCCAGAAGCGCCATCTTTACCTCTTTTAAAGCAGTCTTTACATCCGCTTCCGTCAGACGTCCCTTGCTGCGCAGATTTTTAAATACATTCTGCAGTTTTTCAGAAAGGCTCTCAAATGCCATAATTATAACTCCTCTAAGATTTCGTTGGAAATTTTTTCTATTTCATGCTGCCCTTTTGCAAGCCAATTAATCTGTTCCACCTTTTCCCGGATAGAGAGAAATTTCTCTACCAGATGAAGTTTCTCTTCATAACCCTCCAGTGTACGGTTACAGCGCTTTATCAAATCATGTATGCCCTGACGACTGATCTGATACTGCTGAGCCGCTTCGGATAATGAGCAGTCGTTCATTACTACATCTTCATATACACTGCGCTGATGTTCCGTCAGTAGTTCTCCATAGAAATCAAACAACAATGTCTGCTCTACAATTCTTTCCATTTCCAATCACCTTTGCTATCATAATACAAAGAAGAAACGGTGTCAAGTATTTTTTCTTGACACCGCAAACTTTTTTTATTCAATGATAACAGAACGCCATATGCCGAACACAACGTTTCAGACACACGGCTGAACCGGTTTACAGATTTGCTCTGATTACTCTCGGCTTGTACCCCTGTTCCTCAAGTGCCTGTACAATCTCATTTTTATGTTCGGTTCCAAATGCTTCCATTGTAATTTTTAATTCCACTGCTTTATTACGGTTCGTGCTAACAAACTGATTGTGGTCCAGCTTAATTACATTGCCCTGTTTCTGCGCCACAACAGAAGATACGCGCACCAACTCGCCCGGTTTATCCGGCAGAAGCACGGAAACTGTAAAAATACGGTCTCGCTGAATCAAGCCAAACTGCACTACAGAAGACATCGTGATGACGTCCATATTTCCGCCGCTTAAAACAGAAACAATCTTTTTGTTCTTCACATCCAGATGTTTCAATGCCGCCACCGTCAAAAGACCAGAATTTTCGACGATCATCTTGTGATTTTCCACCATATCCAGAAATGCCACAATCAGCTCATCATCCTGAACTGTGAGGATGCCGTCCAGATTTTTCTGCAGATATGGAAAAATCTTTTCACCCGGACGTTTCACCGCCGTACCATCGGCAATCGTATTCACTCCCGGGAGCATCACCGGTTCGCCTGCTTCCAGCGAAGCCTGCAGACAGTTCGCTCCTGCCGGTTCCACGCCGATCACCTTGATATTGGGATTGAGCATCTTCGCCAGCGTAGAAACGCCGGTTGCCAGCCCACCTCCGCCGACCGGCACTAAAATATAATCCACCAGCGGGAGCTCCTTGATGATTTCCATAGCGATCGTACCTTGTCCGGTCGCCACTCCCAGGTCATCAAACGGATGGATAAACGTATACCCATGCTCCTCTGCCAGCTTGTAGGCATATTCACATGCCTCATCATATACATCTCCGTGCAGGATCACTTCTGCCCCGTAACTCTTCGTGCGGTTCACCTTCATCAGCGGCGTAGTCGTCGGCATCACGACAACCGCTTTCGCTCCCAGCTCCTGAGCTGCGTAAGCCACACCCTGCGCATGATTTCCAGCGGACGCAGTAATCATACCGCGCCGGCGTTCTTCTTCCGTCAATGTAGAGATACGGTAATATGCGCCTCTGATTTTATAAGCGCCGGTCGCCTGCATATTTTCCGGTTTTAAATACACACGATTTCCGGTCTGGTCACTGAGGTATTTACTGTATACCAGCTTCGTCTCCTGCGTAACCTTTTTTACCAGTTCAGACGCCTCTTCAAATTTTTCTAATGTCAGCATAATTGTTCGTTCCTTTTATGTATTTACTATAAAACATTTACTGTTCTTCCTCACCGGAAAGAAACAGTGCATTGACAAATTCACCCGCGTCAAATTTCTGCAGATCGTCGATATGCTCTCCCACACCAATATATTTTACCGGAATACCAAGCTCGGAATGGATCGCTACTGCGATACCTCCTTTCGCTGTGCCATCCAGCTTCGTTAAAATGATGCCGGTAATATCTGCCACCTCAGAAAACTCACGCGCCTGCACCAACGCATTTTGTCCGGTCGTGCCATCCAAAACAACCAGTGTCTCACGAAACGCCTCTGGATATTCTTTTTCCAGAATACGATTGATCTTACCGAGTTCATTCATCAGATTCTTCTTATTGTGCAGTCTGCCCGCCGTATCGCACAGCAGTACATCCGCATGACGCGCTTTCGCTGCCGCTACCGCATCATAAACCACGGATGCCGGATCGCTCCCTTCCTGTCCGGAAATAATCTCCACACCGGCGCGATTCGCCCATTCAGAAAGCTGTTCACCTGCCGCCGCACGGAAAGTATCCGCCGCCGCCAACACAACTTTTTTACCCTGGTCCTTTAATTTACCTGCCAGTTTACCAACGCTGGTCGTTTTACCAACACCGTTTACACCGATCACCAGCACCACCGACGTACGGTTTTCAAATTCGTATGCCGTTTCACCCACGTCCATCTGCTGTTTAATACTCTCAATCAGATAGCGCTTGCACTCTGCCGGTTCTTTGATCCGGTTTTCTTTTACTTTTTCCTTTAATTTTTCAATAATCGCCGTCGTCGCATTGATGCCCAGATCTCCCATGATCAGAGTTTCCTCGATCTCCTCATAGAAATCCTCGTCAATGCTGGAAAAACCGCTGAAAATATTATCAATTCCAGAAACAATATTATCTCTGGTCTTTGATAAGCCTTCCGCAAGTCTTCTGAAAAAGCCCTTTTTTTCTCCCATAAAGCCTCCTACTGATCAAGCTGGTCTTCCAGCATATTTACAGATACCTGCGTCGATACGCCCTTTTCCTGCATAGTAATACCATACAGGCGGTCCGCCGCCGCCATTGTACCTCTTCTATGTGTAATAATAATAAACTGCGTACTTTTTGTCAACTTTTTCAGGTACCCCGCATAGCGCGACACGTTATTTTCATCAAGCGCCGCCTCGATCTCGTCAAGCAGACAGAACGGAGACGGTTTCAGATTCTGGATCGCGAATAAAAGCGCAATCGCCGTCAGCGCTTTCTCGCCACCGGACATCTGCATCATATTGACCAGCTTCTTTCCTGGCGGCTGCGCGATAATACGGATACCGGCCTCCAGAATATCCTCATCCTCTACCAGTTCCAGCGAACCATGCCCTCCGCCGAACAATTCCTTGAACGCTTTGGCAAACTCTGTCTGAATCTTCGCAAACTGTTCGTTAAACTGTTTACGCATGCCGGCATCCAGTTCACTGATAATATTCTTTAATGCCTCACCGGCTTTCACCAGATCCGTGTGCTGTGTTGACAAAAATTCATATCGTTCCTTTGTTTCCTTGTATTCCTCAATCGCATTCACATTCACAGGACCGAGCGCCTTGATCGCGTTTTTCAAATCACTGATCTGTTTTTTCAGCTGCGCGGCATTCTCGTGCTCTTCGCTGCGATAATTCTGCGCCTCACTTGCCGTCAGACCGTATTCCTCCCACATATAACTGATCTGACGTTCCTGATAATCTGTCAATCGTTCCCTCTGACTATCCAGACGGAAACGTTCTTTATCCAACGCGCTCATGTGCTGTGATAATTCCTCGCGTCTATGAAAGAAATCTTTATGCGTCTGTGATATCTGCTGCCGTTTTTGCTGAAGCTGTTCCGTCTCTGCCGTCACATCCGTTTCCGCCTGCACAGCATGCACGATACTCTCCTGAATCGTCTCAATTTGGCTCTGTTTTTCAGAAATCTCTGTGCCAAAGCTCCGGCGCGTCTCCAAAAGCTGCTGTTTTTCCTCGGTGAGAGCGGTCAGTTCCCTCTCCAGACGAGAAACATTTTCTGCAGCAAATTCCGTTTTTTCCCGCAGCGCCGCCACATTTGTGCGGATCCGCATCGTCTGTTCATTCTGCTGATCCAGCTGTGTTTTCTTTTCGTCGCGCGCAGCCTGATTCTGCATAGTATCCTGCTCCAGTTTCTGCTGCATAGCATCAAAATCCGCCAGTTCTTTTTGGATCAGCTCCTGCTCCATGCGAATTTCCCGAAGCTGTGCATCCAGTTCAAGCGCCTCTCCCCGGAGCTGTTCATTTATGGAAACAGATTTTGTTTCCTGTGACTGGATCTCTTCCAGCTTTAATTTTGCCGTATTCTGTTGCAAGTACTCTTTCTGTAAAAGTCCGGTCTGTGCAGCCAGTTTCTCCCGGTACGCCGTTCTCGTATCACGCAGATTTTCGATCTCCTGCTGGATTTCTTCCATGCGCTTCTTCTGTTTTTTTACTGTCTTTTCCAGCTCCTCTGTCTCGCGTCTGCGGCCCAGCAGATTACCCGCATTTTTAAAAGCACCGCCCGACATGGATCCGCCAGGACTGAGCAGTTCTCCATCCAGCGTGACAATGCGGATAGACTGTTTATATTTTCTGGCAATCTCAATCGCATGATCAATCTGATCTACCACCAGCGTCTGACCAAGCAAATACTCCACAAGATTTTCATATGCAGCATCTGCTTCTACCAATGTGCTTGCCACACCGATCGCCCCCGGCTCATAAAGCGCCTGCTCCTTGGCCAGACCGCCTCTTTTTCGGATCGCGGTCAGCGGCAGAAATGTCGCGCGGCCAAAACGGTTTTTCTTCAAAAAATCAATCATGCGCTTGGCCGTCGCTTCATTGTCCGTGACAATATTCTGGATGCTGCCGCCCAGCGCCGTTTCCATCGCAGTTTCATATTTCTTTTCTGTTTTGATCAAATCAGCCACAACGCCGTGCAGTCCGGGAGCCGACTTTTTCTGCTCCATGACTTTACGGATACTCATACCGTAGCCGTCATAGCGTTCCGTAATATTGCGCAGCGATTCCAATCTTGACGCCTCGCGGTGATATGCGTTTCTGGCTTCTTCCAGTTCCCGGCTTTTCTGTGCCAGCTGCTGCTGAATTTCTTGCAGCTGTGCTTCAATACCGCTGTTTTTTTCCGTCATCTGTCGGATACGCTCTACAACAGCATCGTATTCCTGCTTCATCTGCCGACGGTTCTGCAAAAGCACATCTTCTTCGCTTTTGGCCGTCAAAAGGCGCCCTGTCAGCTCCGCGCGACGGATTTCAATCTGCTCGGTCATCGTATCATAACGCTGCAGCTTCGTCTTTGTAGCCGCACGGCTGTTCAGCAGGTCAATGACATCCGCCTGTCCCTGTGCGATACATTGTTCCAAATCTGCCGCCTCACGGGTAAGCTGCGCCAGAATTTTCTCCATCTCACGTTCTTTGGTCTGCATTTCATCGAAACGCTCTTTTTCTTTTTGCAGGTCCGCCGCTTCTTTCTCTTTCGCGCTTTTTTTGTCTGCGATCTCACCATCAATCGAAGACAACCGGCTCTGATAATGTCCTTCGTTCGCTTCCGAAGAACGAATCTGTTCCCGCAGCAGATCAATCTGGCTTTCCAGCTGCTGCTTTATAATTTTTCCCTGACTAATCTCGTTTCGTCTGACAGCAATCAGCTCATCCAATTCTTCAATCTGTTTTTCCGCTGTCTCATATTCTTTTCTGGCGTTTTCCAGCTCTTCCTTCACCTCTGCAATATCATGGTCGGAAATCGCCGTTTTTTCCGCTACCTCCTGCAGCTGTTTTTCCACACGTCCGCTTTCCAGCAAGAACATATTGATATCCAGTGTTTTTAACTCTTCTTTTTTTTGAAGATAGATGCGCGCCTTTTCCGATTGACGCTCCAGAGGCCCAATTTGTCTGGTAATTTCTGAAAGAATATCATTCACACGCGTGAGGTTATTGTTCTCGTCCTCCAGTTTTTTCTGTGCTGTCAGCTTGCGACGTTTAAACTTTACGATACCTGCTGCTTCGTCAAACAGCTCACGCCGTTCTTCCGGCTTACCGTTTAAGATTTTTTCGATCTGACCTTGTCCGATAATGGAGTAGCCCTCTTTGCCGATTCCGGTATCATAAAAAAGTTCATTGATATCCTTCAAGCGGCAGCTTGTACCATTCAGCAGATATTCGCTTTCACCGGATCGATACAGTCTTCTTGTAACAGTTACCTCTTCATAATCCGTTGGAAGCGCATGATCGGAGTTGTCGAGCGTAATCGCCACAGATGCAAACCCAAGCGGTTTTCTATTTTCCGTGCCGGAAAAAATAACATCCTGCATATTAGAACCGCGCAGCTGCTTAGCGCTCTGTTCTCCCAGCACCCATCTGACCGCGTCGCCGACATTGCTTTTTCCGCTTCCGTTCGGACCGACAATGCCGGTAATTCCGTTATGAAACTGAAATTTCAATTTATTTGCAAAGGACTTAAACCCGTGTACCTCGATGCTTTTTAAATACATCCGTTTGTTTTTCCTTTCAACGTCATAATCGTCCGGTAAGCTGCTTCCTGTTCCGCACTCTTCTTTGTGCGTCCGCGGCCTTCTTCAAACCCTTTGTCCCCGATAAACAGCTGCACAACGAAGGTACGCTCATGTGCCGGTCCTTCCTCCCGCAGCAGACGGTACGCCATCTGCTCTCCTTTGAAGGCGCTCTGTACGATTTCCTGAAGAATAGTCTTGCTATCATAAAAGAGTTTCTTATTTTCCACGTCTTTTAATATGAATGCTTCCACAAATTCTTTTGCACTAGCAAAACCACCGTCTAGGTAAATTGCTCCGATCAGCGCTTCCATCGCGTCCGACACCACAGATTCTCTGCCGCGCCCTCCGGTCAGTTCCTCACCCTTCCCGAGACGTAAAAAACTGCCCAGTTCTATCACAGCTGCACACTGCGCAAGCGTTGGTTCACAGACAATGCTGGCACGCAGCTTGGTCATATCACCCTCCCGCATCTGCGGATAATTATGGTATAAAAAATCGCTGCTGGACACCTCCAGAACCGCGTCGCCCAAAAACTCCAGCCGTTCGTTGTCTTTTAAATGTTCTCTTTTATGTTCGTTCGCATAGGAGCTGTGCCGAAGCGCATTTTCCAAAAGCCCTCTGTTTTTAAAGGAATATCCGATCTTTTCTTCTAATTCACACAAATCTCTTTTCATGTTTCACCTCTGCTGCCCGCAAAAACGGGGAGCTGTATACAGCTCCCCTTCTTCTGCAACAAGCTTTCTAATTCGTTCTGCTCTTGATTGCTTCCACTGCATCCCCTACAGAAACAATCTTCTCTGCTTCATTTAAAATTTCGATATCAAATTCCTGCTCGATACCCATAATAATCTGTGCCACATCCAGTGAATCTGTGCCAAGATCATCCACAAATGTGGTATCCATCGTAATTTCATCTTCATCCACATTCATAACTTCCGCAATAATCTGTTTTAATTTTTCAAGTTCCATAAGTCCCTCCTATTTTTTTGAGCTTTCTTCAAATTTTTCGCTCATAATCTCATTAATTTTTTGCTGTTTAAATTGTACGCACTGGAAAATCGCGTTTTTGATCTCTTTGCTGTTAGAGCTTCCATGCGCCTTCACTACCAGCCCTTTTAATCCCAGCATCGGCGCGCCGCCATATTCTGATGCATCAAACGTCTTCATCGTCTCTTTTAAAGCCGGTTTGATCAGAAGCGCTCCAATCTTAGACCGAAGGCTCGTCATCAGCCCTGCCTTGATCTTCTTGATCAGGGTAGCTCCCACGCCTTCATACAGCTTTAAGATCACATTACCCACAAATGCCTCGCAGACAATGACATCACAGATGCCGGACGGAATATCTCTGGCCTCCACACTGCCGATAAAATTGATATCCGTACATTCTTTCAGAAGCGGATATGTCTCTTTCACAAGAGCATTTCCTTTTTCTTCCTCCACGCCGATATTCACAATGCCAACCTTCGGGTTTTTAATGCCAAGCACTTTTTCCATATAAACGGAACCCATCTTTGCAAACTGCACCAAATGTGACGGACGCGCGTCTACGTTTGCCCCGCAGTCCACCAAAATAGAAACGCCATTCGCCGTCGGAATCAGCGGTGCAAGGGGCGGACGCTGCACGCCGCGGATTCTGCCTACCAAAAGCTGACCGCCTGCCAATACCGCTCCGGAACTTCCGCAGGAAACAAACGCATCCGCTTCCTGTTTACGTACCATATTCAAACCGACTACGATAGACGAATCCTTCTTTTTACTGATAGCGTTCACCGGCGGCTCTCCCGTCTCGATCACTTCCGTGGTATGTCTGACCGTAATCTGTTCCTTCGGATACGTATACTTCGCAAGCTCTGCCAAAATCACTTCCTGCCGCCCTGTGAGGATCACATGAATGTCTTTTCTAGACGATACTGCTTCCACTGCAGCTTTAATCGGCTCTACAGGTGCATTGTCGCCGCCCATAGCGTCCACAACAACCTGAACAATCTCCTGCATTTTTCTACCTCCTATATTTCTATTCCATATCATACAAGACATCATTGTAAAAATCAACCAGAAATATAGCAGAATAGAACAAAGTATCTCGCCTGCGCTGAAATGAAAAAGGCTCTCCGTTTCCGGAGAGCTCTGCTTTTCATTAATCCTGAGCGATAACCTCTTTTTTATTATAAGTACCACAATTTTTGCAGACTCTGTGAGACATCATCAGCTCGCCGCATTTGCTGCACTTCACAAGATTCGGAGCAGTCATTTTCCAGTTTGCTCTTCTCTTGTCTCTTCTTCCTTTAGAAGATTTATTCTTCGGGCAGATTGACATGGTTTACACCTCCTTAAATTTGCTAAAGATTTCCTGGATTTTCGCCATCCTGGGATCCAAATCTGTTGGCTCGCAGTCACAAGTCCCCAGATTTAAATTGGTCCCGCAGGTTGGGCAGATTCCTTTACAGTCCTCTTTACACACTACCTTCGACGGCCAACTTACCAGTATCTCTGAACAGACAAGCTTATCCACATCCAGATTGTATCCTTCTATATAAAACAATTCGTCCAATGCTCTGGCACGTTCCTCCTCGCTCTGGTTCATATCAACATCTTTGTCAATATGAAGTTCCAGCGAAACCGGTACTTCTTCCAGGCATCGGTCGCAGGGAACATGCAGCGTCACCACTGTATCTCCCTCAATATGCAATTCCTTGTTTCCCCTGTTCTGTATATGCAGGGAAACCGGTGTCTTGCTAACGATAGGAAACTCTCCCATTTTAGAAGTAAACACATCCACCTCGGGAACAACATCTATATGCATCGCTTTTCCGTCGTTTTTTAAAACTTCGTTTAAGTCTACAAGCATACTGACCTCCTATCCACACCTGATTATTATAACTATGCCATTATCATTTGTCAATAACATTTTTCAAGATTATGTAAAATTCCACCAAAACAGAACACCTGCAGAAGCCAAATTTCCATTTTCTTAAAAACAGCCCGGAAACATTCTGCAGTTCCCGGGCCGTATTCTTTGGAATTTATTTCACAAGAGCTACTGTCTCGCGGCAGATTGCCAGTTCTTCATTTGTCGGAATCACCGCAACCTTTACTTTAGAATCTGCGGTAGAAATCATCATATCAGAACCGCGTTTGGAATTTGCTTCCTTATCAATTTCAATTCCCAGATAACCCAGGTAAGAAAGCACCTTCTCACGCACATCACCGTCATTTTCACCGATACCTGCGGTAAATGCGATTGCGTCCACGCCGTTTAATGCCGCAACATATGAACCGATATATTTTGCTACATGATAGCTGAAGACTTCACGTGCAGCAGCAGCATATTTATTTCCTTCCTCCGTTGCGATTTCAAGATCACGGAAGTCGCTGGAAAGTTCTTTGGAAAGACCGAACACACCGGATTTTTTGTTCAGCACGTTCATCACGCCTGCAATATCCAGATTTTCTTTCTTTGCGATAAACTCCATGATCGCCGGATCGATATCACCGGAACGTGTTCCCATTACCAGACCTTCAAGCGGAGTCAGACCCATGGAAGTATCCACACATTTTCCATTCAGAACCGCACTGATGGATGCGCCGTTGCCCAGATGTGCAACGATGATCTTAGAATTATCCAGATCAAGTCCCATAAATTCCGCTGCATGTTTAGAAACAAAGCTGTGGCTGGTTCCGTGGAAACCATAACGTCTTACGCCATATTTTTCATAATACTCATACGGCAGTCCGTAAAGGTATGCTTTTTCCGGCATTGTCTGATGGAAAGCAGTATCAAATACGGCTACCATCGGCACGCCCGGCATCAGCTCTGCGCAGGCATTGATACCGATCAGGTTTGCCGGATTGTGCAGCGGCGCAAGATCATTACATTCCTCGATTGCTTTGAGTACTTCGTCATTGATCACAACAGAACTTGCAAATTTTTCTCCGCCGTGTACAACTCTATGTCCAACAGCATCAATTTCACCTAACGATTTGATCGCGCCAGTTTTTTCATTTACCAGTGCGTCCAGAACCATCTGGATCGCCTGTTTATGTGTCGGCATAGCTGCCTCTGTGATTTCTTTATCACATCCTGCTTTTTGATATACGAGTCTTCCATCGATACCGATACGTTCGCAGAGTCCTTTCGCAAGAACTGCCTCTGTGTCGGAACAGATCAACTGATATTTCAGAGAAGAGCTTCCGCAGTTAATAACTAATACGTTCATGGTACGTATCCTCCTGTTTTTGATTTTTATAATCCCATGCACACATCTTCTGCATGTTTTATACCATTTTTATTCAGACTTAACGATCCTCAGCCTGGCACTGTACTGCTGTAATTGCTACTACGCCGACAATATCCTCTGCGGAACATCCACGGGACAGGTCATTAACCGGTTTTGCAATACCCTGCGTAACCGGTCCGTAAGCTTCTGCTTTTGCCAGTCTCTGTACCAATTTATAGCCAATATTTCCTGCATCCAGATTCGGGAATACCAGAACGTTTGCTTTACCCGCAACATCGCTGTTTGGAGCTTTAGAAGCGCCTACGCTCGGAACGATCGCTGCATCAAGCTGCAGTTCTCCGTCCAGTTTCAGTTCCGGATGCTGCTCTTTCGCAATCTTTGTAGCCTCAAGCACCTTGTCAACCAGAGCATGTTTTGCACTGCCCATAGTGGAATGGGAAAGCATCGCAACTTTCGCTTCTTCTCCAACCAGAAGTTCAAAAGATTCTGCGGAAGATGCTGCGATTGCTGCCAGTTCTTCCGGATTCGGATCCTGGCACAGACCGGAATCAGCAAATACAAACGCACCGTTTGCACCGTATTCGCAATCCGGAACTACCATCAGGAAAAATGCGGATACCAGTTTTGTACCCGGTTTTGTTTTCAAAATCTGCAGACACGGTCTTAATGTATCAGCTGTAGAATGGCATGCACCGGATACCATACCGTCTGCATCACCCATTTTTACCATCATCACACCGTAGTACAGATACTGATTCAGCAGAATCTCTTTTGCCTGTTCCGGTGTCATACCTTTTTTAGAACGAAGTTCAACCAGCTTGTCAATGTATGCAGCCGTCTTGTCCGATGTTGCCGGATCAACGATGATCGCGCCTGTCAGATCAAGTCCCTCGCCGCCTTTTTTCACTGCTTCTTCGCTTCCCACCAAAACAATATTTGCAATATCCTCTTTCAGGATCTGTGCAGCCGCTTCGTAGGTTCTGCGGTCTTCGGTCTCCGGAAGTACGATAGTTTTTTTGTTGTTTCTTGCTCTCTCTTTAATAACGTCAATAAATCCCATGATTCTATGACTCCTTTCATGATTTACATAGTTTCATTATAAGCGTTTGTATCTTATTTTTCAACAAGGAATCTGTATGTTTTCCTATACAATATGGTTATTTTTGTATTTTTTTCAGCAAAGTAAGCGATATTTTCCGATACGGCTGATAGCGAAGCGGAATATCAAGCCAGAGCGCCTTTTTCATGATACTCTTTTTATGTGAAAATGTTTCAAAGCTCTGCTTCCCATGATAACTGCCCATTCCGCTGTTTCCAACACCGCCGAACGGCATATAAGGCGTCGCCAGATGTACAACCACGTCATTCACGCATCCCCCTCCGCAGGAGGTATTTTTTAAAACTTTCTTTTCATTCTGCGCGCTTTTTGTAAAAAGGTATAACGCTAACGGCTTTTCCCTTTTATTTACAAAACTGACAGCCTCCTCTATGCGCTCAAATGTGAGCACCGGAAGAAGCGGACCGAAAATCTCCTCCTGCATCACCGGACTATTCTCATTTATACCGCCAAGAATGGTCGGCTCAATCTTACGCAATTCTTCCGAAACGCGGCCTCCGGCCAAAATCACGGTGTCCCGCATCAGCCCTTGCAGCCGTTTCATATGTTTGATATTTACGATTTTGACATAATCCTTATTTTTCAACGGTTCTTCGCCGAATTGACGACGAATTTCTTTTTTCATCATCTCAATTAGTTTATCCCGGACCGTACTTTGCACCAACAGATAATCCGGTGCCACGCAGGTCTGGCCGGCATTCAGATATTTCCCCCAGACAAGCCGTCTTGCTGTCAAACGAATATCTGCCGTCTCATCCACAATACATGGACTTTTTCCGCCCAATTCCAGCGTCACCGGCGTCAAATGCTTTGCCGCGGCCTCCATTACCAATTTGCCGACATTTACGCCTCCGGTAAAGAAAATATAATCAAACCGCTGTTTTAGCAGCTCGGTATTCTCCTCCCGTCCTCCTTCCACAACGCTCACTAACTGCGACGGGAAATTTTCCTGTATAATTTTCGCGATTACCTTTGAAGTATGCGGCGCATAAGCCGATGGCTTGATCACCACACAGTTTCCGCTCGCCAACGCTCCGACAAGCGGACACATCGCCAGCTGAAACGGATAATTCCACGGAGCCATCACCAGCACAACCCCATATGGCTCGCTGATCCGAACGCTTTTTGCCGGAAACTGTGTAATTGGTGTATGCACACGTTCCGGCCGCATAAACTTCCGCAGATGCTTCTGCATATAGCGGATTTCGTCCAACACGATCCCTATTTCTGTCGCATAACACTCAAATGGTGCTTTATTCAGATCCTTTTTTAAGGCATCAAAAATATCCGTTTCATATTCGTGCATACAAACAGCCAAATTTTGCAGCTGTTTCATGCGGAATTTATATTCTTTCGTCAGTCCGGCCGCAAAAAAACTTCTCTGACGCCTCACAATCTCTTCGATAGTCGTACTCATAGTACCTCCACTGAATTGATATCTATTTTGGTTCTCATTGTACACATATTTTCTCATGATTTCCATATGAAAATTTTTATTTCAAAAGCATTTCATGCTCCTTGCCAGATGCAAAAAATAATGATACACTTTAAAAATCTTAAAAGAGCTTCTAAGGAGTATCCAAATGAAAATTACTGCCCTGATTACAGAATACAATCCCTTTCACAATGGACACGCTTATCATATCGAACAGGCGCGCCGCATTTCCGGCGCTGATTTTATTGTCGTTGTAATGAGCGGTAATTTTGTGCAGCGCGGAGAACCAGCCATTTTTGATAAATCCCTGCGCGTAGAAATGGCGCTGCGCTGCGGAGCAGATCTGGTATTGGAACTGCCGGCACGCTTTTCCTGCGGCAGCGCAGAATATTTTGCCGAGGGCGCAGTTTCTTTATTAAACGGACTCGGCTGTGTGGATCATCTCTGTTTCGGGAGTGAAGCCGGAGCACTTTCCCTTCTCTCCGAAATCGCGGCAATCCTGGCAGAGGAACCAGAAACATATCGATCTGCTTTGCAGAACGCCTTAAAAGCAGGAAACAATTTTCCAGCAGCGCGCGAATCGGCCCTGGCAGAAATTTTATGCGGCGCTTCCAAACAGACCATGTGCGAAGCCGCATCCGCTCCATTTCCAACGTGTTCAAAAAAGAAACGCTTTCCTTTTAACGCCGCGCAGCTTCACGAGCTTCTGAAGCAGCCGAATAATATTCTCGGCATCGAATATTTAAAAGCCTTAAAAAAATCCGGCAGCTCCATCACCCCTATCACGATTCAGCGCATCGGAAGCCATTATCATGATACAAAATTAAGCAGTCAATTTACCTCCGCCACAGCGCTGCGGCAGCAAATTTGCGAACAATACATTCGTATGGAAACTTCTGTTTTGCAGGGGGATTTCTCTGCGTCAGAGCAGTTTCACACAGAATTGTCATATACCCTTTCACCCTATCTCCCGCAGGACGCGCTTGCTGCGCTTATGCCTTTTCCTGTTCCTATCTGCGCAGATGATTTTTCACAAATGCTGCACTACCGTCTGCTGACAGCTGCAGACTGGCATGTTTTTGCCGATTGCTTTGATGTACCGGAAGATCTTGCACGGCGCATTTTTACCATGCGTTACGAGTTTACAACATTTACAGAATTTACCTCTCTTTTGCAGACCAGAAACTATACGGCGCCTTCGGTGCGCCGCGCGCTGCTTCATATCCTGCTGCAGTTTCCGGCAGATCCGCAGATCCGCGCGGCAGGCTATGCCCGTATCCTCGGATTTCGCAAGAATGCCGCCGCTCTCCTTCATATTATAAAAAAACACGGACAGCTGCCGTTGTTATCCAAAACGGCTGTCGCGCCGTCTCTTCTTGCTGCCCTGCCGAATGAACAAAATGGACAACTTTTCGCAGAAGATATCCGCAGCAGCGAACTATACATGGCTGTTTCCGGTCGAAAAAATAAAAAAACCGGGCGCAGTGAATTTACGCGCCCGGTTGTGGTGGTTTAAAAATTTAGCAAATCGCTTATCTCCCCGTATCCTATTCTCCGCGCCAGCTCTTTTATCCCATCCAACGCTTCTTCTTTCTTCCCATACTCAATCATTTCCGGCAGTCTGTTTTCCGAGCATCAGAGAACACAGCACTCTTACCATCTCTTTAATGATACGCATGATATAATCTTTCTCATCACTATAACTCATTTTTTCTCCTTTGTCACAATTCATATCTACACGCAAAAAGTTTAGCATTACCGAAAGTTTATCCATATCAGAGGTGCTTGATTTCATTGACAATCATAGCCACAGTTTTTTCATTGGTATCAATTTTAATCGTGTTGAGTGTCTGATACAGCGGTATTCTTGAAACACTTCTTTCGATGACATCCGCAATGCGAATACCAGTTTCAACATCCTTTGATAATCTGTTCCGCAAGTTCTTTTCATTTGTAACAAGAGAGATGCATTTCACAGCACAATCCTTTGTATCCAACTTTTCAATAATAGAATTGATAATATGCTGTTCGTGCATAACCCAACAGAAAATAATATTTTCATATACGGAACATTTCAGAAAGTTGTTTAACAAATGACAAATATTATCTATTACCATTTCTTTGGTTTCAACGGTTACTTGAAACGGACTTGCGTCCCAACACCAATCCCCGTCAAGGAATACGCTATTCTGGGAGAACATGTCGCAGAAACAGCCTGGCCTTCATAGCTTAACAATTCCTTTAACACCTTCCAGCCCAATTCAAATTGTACAAAAAATTTATCAATAATTCCGCCTATGATAAATTCATTTGATAAATCTTCCTTTTCTGCGGTAACAAGAACTTTCAGATTCGATTTAAAATGCTCAAACTTTTTCATATACTATTTTCCCTTCTTTTTTGATGTTCTCTCTTAAATCATTCTGTATTTCTTCGTCCAGATTGATAATATCAAAACTCAGAAGAGTATCCGTTTCCTCATTTACATCCAACATAAAGCGAATAAAATCGCCGCCCTGCACCGCCAGATCTATATCACTTTTCTCTTTAAAGTTTCCCCCATATTTTCCTTCCTTTTAGCCAACCTGTTTTAAATCAGACCATCAAACATTGTCTGCGCTTCGTCCAATACTTTTTACACTGCAATCATATAGTCTAAATGCCCATGCAGTTCTTTTGCAGATCGCATGGGCATTTTCCTCTAATTTTTGAAGCTGTGGATCGGTGCAGGGATTCTGCCTCCGCGGTTTACAAACGCCTCACAGGACCACGGATTCACCGGCATAATCGGCGCGTAGCCCAAAAGGCCGCCAAACTCTACGGTCTCACCAACGCCTTTTCCGATCACCGGAATGATACGAACCGCCGTTGTCTTCTGGTTCACCATTCCAATCGCCATTTCATCCGCGATAATTCCGGAAATTGTTGTCGCCGGAGTACTGCCTGGAATCGCGATCATATCAAGTCCGACAGAGCAGACGCAAGTCATCGCTTCCAGTTTTTCCAACGTCAGCGCGCCTGCCGTCACAGCGTTAATCATACCCTGATCTTCACTGACCGGGATAAACGCGCCGCTTAATCCACCCACATAGGAGGATGCCATTACACCGCCCTTTTTCACCTGATCATTCAAAAGCGCCAGAGCTGCCGTCGTTCCCGGCGCACCTGCATATTCCAAACCGATTTCACAGAGAATATCCGCTACACTATCCCCGATCGCCGGTGTCGGCGCAAGCGAAAGGTCAATAATGCCAAACGGAATGTCCATTCTGCGGGAAGCTTCCTGCGCGACAAGCTGACCGACACGCGTCACCTTAAACGCTGTCTTTTTGATTGTCTCACAAAGTTCTTCAAAGCTTTTTCCGCGCACTTTTTCCAGCGCACGCTTTACAACGCCTGGACCGCTGACTCCTACATTAATCACCGCATCGCCCTCGGTCACGCCGTGGAACGCGCCGGCCATAAACGGATTGTCATCCGGCGCATTGCAAAATACTACCAGTTTTGCGCAGCCGAGTGAATCCGCCTCTTTCGTCTTTTCTGCCGTCTCCAGAATCACATCGCCAAGAATACGTACGGCATCCATGTCAATACCGCATTTTGTAGAACCAACATTAACCGAGCTGCAGACACGTTCTGTTTCAGCAAGCGCCTGAGGAATAGAACGAATCAGCAGTTCATCGCTGTTCGTCATACCTTTATTTACCAAAGCAGAAAAACCGCCGATAAAATTCACACCCACTTCTTTTGCCGCTTTATCCAGCGTTTTAGCGATCGTCACATAATCCGCGGATGTCTTGCAGGCACCTGCGCCCACCAGAGCGATTGGAGTTACAGAAATTCGTTTATTTACGATTGGAATGCCGTACTCGCGTTCAATCGCCTCTCCGGTTGCCACCAGATCTTTGGCCAGCGTAGTAATCTTTGTATAGATATTTTCGTTTAGTTTTTGCAGATCAGAATCTGCACAATCCAGCAGACTGATACCAAGCGTAATTGTACGCACATCCAGATTCTCCTGCTGAATCATCTTATTTGTTTCATATACTTCAAATCTGTTAATCATGATGAATTCTCCTGTCTTTTCTGCTTTGCCTTGTCTTCGCCTTAGCCCGACACCATACCATCTCTCTGCTTCGCCATGCTCATTTCGAACTTGCTTCGCTCTTTCTCGATGACGGCTTTCGCCGTATAATCGCCCTGTCAGAAACACTTCCGCAAGCTTGTTTCTTTCCACTCCGCCATGCTCATCTCGAACTC
>CALDMO010000009.1 GCA_937915375.1 uncultured Marvinbryantia sp. | reverse complement strand
TAATTATACGAATATGAGACGATAAGAGAGTGTTTGATACTTCCCGCAGGCTGGTGGAATGGATTTTTGCGGACTGGTGGATATAGTTGACTTTGACAGGAAGAAAATTTATAATCTACAGAAGAACGGAAAGACTTATAGTTACTGAAAATTTGCTGTCAAGGGGAGCGTTACTGTGGAAGAGGGAAGAAAAGGCATCGGAGCATTATTAGAACGGCTGAGGACAGAGCAGGGCTGTACGATGGAGCAATTAGGGAGAGGCATCTGTACACCTTCACAAATTGAAAAAATAGAGAAAGATGAACAGTCGGTGGATCCTTTTTTGATCGACCGACTATTTGGCAGGCTTGGAAAATCGACAGAGAGGCTGGAATATGTATTACCGATCGAGGCATACGAATTATATGAATTTCGTTATCTCATACAGACGAATATTTGCAGACGACAACTGGGAGAAGCAGAAGAACTTTTAAAAGCTTATGAAAAAAGAAAATCAGCGAATCGCCCGCTTCATCGTCAGTTTATTGCGCAGGAGCGGGCGCAGATTGGCTGGCTGACCGGACAGAAAAAAGAAGAGATTCTCGCATTGCTCAGTCAGGCAATGAGTGAGACAATGCAAACAGTAATGGGAAGTGCTTTTGAAGAAGCGCTTTCGCACGGATGGATCGACAGTAAAATAAAGCTTAGTGCGGAAGAATTAAAGCTTATTTTATTTCGGTGGGAAATATCCAGAGCATCTGTTTATGAAAGACGGGCGGAAGAGATATGGGCTGTCCTTTCTTATTTGAAAAGGAAGGAAATGGATGATTCAGAATTTGTGAAAGTATTTCCTTATGTAGTGTTGCTGCTTGGAAAGAGCGGTTGTCTGGAAGAACAAAAGGATGCATTGGAGAAAGAAACGAAGAGAGCGCTCTCGATTTTAAGAGACGAGGGGAAAATTGCATACATGCCGGAAATCCTTGAGCAATACAGTAAGCTTTTGGAAAAACGGGGAGCGGACAGAGCATTTCTTTGTATGCTCAGGCAGGAGAGGAAAAGTCTTTTGGAAGTATGTGAATTTTATGGAATCCATCTGGAGAAAATAAGTTTATTTGAACATATTTTGCGAAGATTTCAATTAGATTATGAACTGATTCAAAAGACGAGACAGGAGAGAGGAATTTCACAGGAAAAGTTAAGTGACGGAATCTGTGAGTTACCGACGATTTCCAGAATTGAAAGAGGTCACAGGAGTCCGCGTGATAAGAATTTATGCCGGATTTTGGAACGTCTTCAGAAAGACAGAAGGCGTATGGATACGATCATTGAGACGGATTCTTATGAAGTGGTTCGGCTGAAGAAAAAATATAATCGGATGTTACTTCGCGCACATACGCAAGAGGCAATAGAAGTATTGCAGGAGTTGGAGCGGTATCTGAATCCGAAGCATTTAAGAAATCAGCAATTTCTTAAGGCTGAATGGGCTAAAGTAAACTATGCAGCCAAGAAATGGGATGCAGACAAGTGTTTAAAAGAGCTGGAAAACGCCTTGAGAATGACAATGGATGTGGATGGGACTCGGTTAGGAAAGCATATGATTTCTGTGGAAGAAAACAGTATTTTGAATGAAATGGTATTGATTTATAATGAACAGAATCATGCAGAAAAAGCAAAGGAAATTTTGCGGTTAGAATTACAGTGCTTTAATGATAGTAAAGTATGTTCAGTATTTCAAATTATGGAGAAAGGATTAGTACAAAGTAATCTGGCAACTGTATATGAAGAAAATGGTATTACGAAAGAAGCTATCGATCTGAGTCGGAAAAACAATCAAATGAATCTTGAAGCTGGAAAAGGGAATACACTTGGACGATCATTGATTACAATCGCTGGGGCGTTAGAGCAACAGCAGGATGATTCCGGCGTTGCGTATTTTCAATGGGGAATGGATCTGTTGAAATTATATAAAATAGACTGGAGATACGAAATTATGGTGGAATACGTGAAGCGGCCGGAGTTTTTGTATCGTGATCGATTAACTATGTGAGTTATCGGTTTCCCTACCGGTAAAAAACTATATGGAAAGTTGTCGAAAAAACTATGACGTTTTGAGAAAAAAATATTTTTCTTGAAACGTCATAGTTTTTTGTATAAAAAAGCGGTATTGTAAATAAGAGTAAATAATTGAGGAACAATCAACTATGAAAACTTATATTCGTAAAATATCTCCTTATCTGTTTCTGCGGCTTGGGATGAGCGGAGTGTATTCAGTGATTACCGCGGCGATTCCGTTTATTATAAAGCTATTGTTAGACGGAAATTATTTGAATCCGAAAGGAATCACCACGCTTGCGAGAGGTTATCTTGGGATTGTGATTCTCTTAAAAGCGATTGCATTAGGGAAGAATCTTTTGATCCTGGATGAGGCGTTGTCAGCAGTGGATCGAGAATTATCTGAATATATGACAGATCGGATTTTACAGATGAAGGACAAAACCGTGATTGCTGTTACGCATAATTGCGCAAAAGAGCATTTGGCGAAATACGATTTTCAGATAGAGTTAAAAGGAGGAAAACGAAAGGAATGAAACGGACGTATCGTATGAGAAATATTTTATTGAAGCATAAGCTTTGGCTTGTACTGCTTATAGTTTCGGCTGGTTTTATGGCGCTTCAGGAAGTTCTGAAGGCCTATGTGATGCAGTATACCCTGGATGCGGCGGTACATAGATCTATGCAGGAATTGAAAACAGCATTGTTTTTGGCAGTAATGGCATTGCTCTGTATTCTTGTAGTTTATTTGGTGCATCACTATTGCAAAGAAAGATTTGTACAGAAATGCATGGTATCTTTGAAAGAACAGTGGTTTGACAGTATTCAGAAAAAAGAACTGAGTGAATATGATTCACAAAAATCAGGAGAATGGCTCGGACATTTTACATCAGATGCAGAAATGCTTCAACAGGATTATTTTGAGAATTTTTTCGGAATGGTGGAAAGTATTATTGTAGGGATTGCGTCGCTGGTAGTAATTGTGAAAATTCATTATGCGTTTCTCATTTTTATTGTTGCAACCTTCTGGATACCGGTTGCAGCCAATCAGCTTTTTGCGAAACGTCTGGAAGCATCGAAGAAAGAGGTTTCAAAAGCCAATGGAATATTTGTGGGAAAGACAAAGGAACTGTTGGAAGGATTTGAAGTAACGAAATTATATCGTTTGACGAAGAAGATGCGAGGTTCATTTCAAACTGTGAATGAAAAGAGAGAAGAAACACAGTTTTGTGCACAGTATACAGACGATGCGGCAGAAATATGCAGTTTTGCAGGTTCCTTTCTGATCTGGTTTGGAAGTTATTTGCTTGGCGCCTGGTATGCGGTGCGCGGACTGATGACGACCGGAGAAATTCTAAATGCAGCTCAGCTTCTAAATAATGTAGTGAATCCTCTTTACAGTATTTCAGGTCAGTGGATGCGAATGAAAGCGGCAGATGGTGTGTATCGTGAGATTTCAGAGAAACTTGACCGTCAGAGCGCAGATGTTGAAGAAGAAAGATTAGAAAGTTTGACAGAACTTCCGAAAGAAATTTGTTTTCAGAATATTAGCTTAAAACAGATGGAGAGAACCATTTTTGAAGATGTAAATCTGCGCATGGAATCCGGAAAGAAATATCTTGTGACGGGTGAGAGCGGAAGCGGAAAATCTTCTCTGATAAAAATTCTGCTGAATATTTATACGGACTATACGGGCAATGTACTTCTGGCAGGGAAAAATTACCGTGAGCTTGCAAAGGACAGTTGGTATCAATATATCTCTGTGGTAGGACAGGACAGCTTTGTTTTTCAGGATACAGTATATCGGAATATCACATTGTTTGATACATATCCGGAGGAAGAGGTGCAGCGTGTTGTAAAACTTTGCTGCTTAGAGGAATTTGTAAAACATCACGAGGAAGGGTTGGAGTACCGGATTGAAGAAAACGGTAGAAATATTTCCGGAGGCGAGCGGCAGAGGATTTGTCTGGCAAGGGCGTTGATCCGCAGACCGAAGATTCTGATTCTGGATGAGGCTACTTCTGCGCTGAATCAGGAGATGGCATATCAGATAGAAGCAAATGTGCTGTCGCTTGAAGATACAATGGTACTTGCAGTTTCCCATAGAGTTTTTGAAGATTTGAAAAATCAATATGACGCAGAAATCCATTTTGATGGAAAGACAGCCTGTATATTGTAAAAAACAGAGATGCCGGTAAGATTTCATGGAAGTCTTATCGGCATTATTTCATTTAGTCATTGCAGGACAAAACATCTGCAATCATTGACAGTGCTTTCTGGCGAAGATATAATGAATCT
>CALDMO010000008.1 GCA_937915375.1 uncultured Marvinbryantia sp. | reverse complement strand
GCATTGTTAGCTTCATTCTTTGCGGCTCCCATGCTCTTCATTGTCGGGAACAGCAGAACATCACGGATCGCCGCGCTGTCCGTAAGCAGCATGACCATACGGTCAATACCGAAACCGATACCTCCTGTCGGCGGCATACCAATTTCCAATGCATTAAGGAAATCTTCATCTGTCGTATTCGCTTCCTCATCGCCCTGTGCCAACAATGCTTCCTGCGCTTTGAAACGCTCTCTCTGATCGATCGGATCGTTCAGCTCGGAATACGCATTCGCCATCTCCCAACCGTTCATGAAGAACTCAAAACGTTCTGTATACTCCGGATTTTCCGGTTTCTTCTTCGTCAGCGGAGAAATCTCAATCGGATGATCCATGACAAAGGTCGGCTGAATCATATGCTCTTCTGCAAATTCTTCAAAAAACAGCGCCAGAATATCACCCTTTTTATGGCGTTCTTCAAATTCTACGTGCTTCTCTTTCGCAATGGCGCGTGCTTCTTTCAATGTATGGATTTCGTTAAAGTCTACACCTGCGTATTTCTTAACCGCATCTACCATCGTGATACGTTCAAACGGCTTGCCGAGATCCATCTCGATACCATTGTAAACAATCTTCGTTGTGCCAAGCACTTCCTGTGCCACAAAGCGATACAGATTCTCCGTCAGATCCATCATGCCATTGTAATCCGTATATGCCTGATACAGCTCCATCAGCGTAAATTCCGGATTGTGTCTGGTATCCAGACCTTCATTACGGAATACACGTCCGATTTCATATACACGCTCCATTCCTCCGACAATCAGTCTCTTTAAATACAGCTCTAAAGAAATGCGAAGCTTCAAATCCTCATTCAGCGCATTAAAATGTGTCTCAAACGGACGCGCAGCTGCACCACCGGCATTCGATACCAACATCGGTGTTTCTACTTCCATAAATCCTTCGCCCGCCAGATATTTACGAATAGCCGCAATGATCTGAGAACGTCTGATAAACGTATTTTTTACTTCCGGATTCATGATCAGATCCACGTAACGCTGACGATAACGCAGGTCTGTGTTTGTCAATCCATGGAATTTCTCCGGCAGGATCTGCAAACTCTTGGAGAGCAGCGTCACTTCTGCCGCATGAATAGAAATCTCTCCGGTTTTTGTGCGAAACACTTCGCCTCTGATGCCGACAATATCTCCGATATCCAGCTTTTTAAACTCCTTATAGGCTTCCTCGCCAATCGCGTCTCTTGCCACATAAGACTGAATATTGCCCTTTAAATCCTGCACATTGCAGAAAGAAGCCTTACCCATGACACGTTTGGACATCATACGTCCCGCCAGAGAAATGGTTTTGCCTTCCAGTTCCTCAAATGCATCTTTAATCTCCTGGCTGTGGTGTGTAACATCATATTTGGTGATCTCAAAAGGATTTTTGCCGTTTTCCTGCAGTTCTGCCAGCTTTTCACGACGTACCTTTCTCAGCTGATTCTCATCTACTTCCTGAACATTTTTCTGATTCTTATTCTCCTGTGCCAAAATACTGCTCCCTTCTGTAATATCTGATTACTTTATCTAATGTTGATTACTTTTATCAGGATTCCCTTGAAAAGCCAAAAAGATTGCCTGTATACGGACAGAATCTGTTACACCATTCTATCCCGGGCAATCTTGCTGACGTTAAAGCATGTCCTGCAATTTACATGTTATGATCTCTGAATCTTAAGTACACGGTATTTGCAGACACCCACCTGTGTCTCTACTTCAATTTCATCACCGACTGCAGCGCCGATCAGAGCTTTGCCTACCGGAGATTCATTGGAAATCTTGTTCAGCATACTGTTTGCCTCTGTAGAGCCGACAATTTTATATTCTACTTCCTCTTCAAATTCTTCATCATAAAGAAGCACTGTACAACCTACATTGATCTTTCCAAGATCTACCTCATCCTCTACTACTACTTCAGCATTTTTGAGAATTTTTTCAATCTCCTCAATTCTAGCTTCAATATCACGCTGTTCATCTTTTGCTGCATCATATTCTGCGTTTTCAGAAAGGTCGCCCTGTTCTCTTGCCTCTTTGATCTTGCCGGCAACTTCCTTTCTTCTGTTCACTTTCAGATCATGCATCTCATCTTCCAGTGCCTTTAAGCCCGCATATGTTAATAAGTTTTTCTTTCCTTCCATTATCCTGCACCTTTCTTCCCTTACAACATTCAAAATATTATAAATCATACGTCACAGACTGTCAAGGAATACTTCCCTTTTTGCAGACATTTCCATGATTTTTTAAATCCCAAAATATCTACTGAAATACCTTGAGCATCTCTTCCAGATCTGCCAAAGTTTCTATTTCATTGACGCGTCTGCGAATCGCCGCACTATGCGGAAGTCCCGCGGTATACCATGCGACATGCTTGCGCATCTCACGAATACCCGAATACTCTCCGATATACTCTGCCTGCAGCCGCGCATGGCGCAGGATCATCTCGCGTATTTCGGCGCGCGTCGGTTTCCCGGACACCGTACCATTTTTATCATATGCAAGAAGTTCCCGGAATATCCATGGATTTCCTCGACTGGCCCGTCCAACCATCACGCCATCGCAGCCAGTCTGTTCCATCATTTTATGCGCACTCACCGGACCGTCCACATCACCGTTTCCGATTACCGGAATAGAAACCGCCTCTTTCACCTTGCGAATAATTTCCCAATCCGCCGTTCCGGAATAATACTGTTCCCGTGTTCTGCCATGCACCGCTACCGCTGCAGCGCCCGCTGCCTCCATGCGTTTTGCAAACTCCACCGCATTAACACTGTTTTCATCAAACCCTTTACGGAATTTCACCGTCACAGGTTTTTGTATTGCCGCAGCAGTCTTTCGCACAATCTCTTCCGCAAGCGACGGATTTTTCATCAAAGCGGACCCTTCTCCGTTTCCAACCACCTTCGGCACTGGACACCCCATGTTAATATCCAGAATATCAAACGGAAGGTGTTCAATATACTTTGCCGCCTCACTGACGATCACCGAATCACTTCCAAACAATTGCAATGCGACCGGCTGTTCTCCCTCACCAATTTCCAACAGTTTTTTTGTATTGCGGTTACGAAAAGAAATCGCCTTGGCGCTGACCATCTCCATACTCAAAAGGCCGACGCCCATTTCTTTACACAGCAAACGAAATGGCAGGTCTGTCACACCTGCCATCGGAGCCAGTATATAAGGGTTGGAAAGTTCTACATTTCCAATTTTTAAACTCATACGTTCTGCTCTCCATTCATAAAAAATATCCGATAATACATTTCCAGCGATTCCAGAAGCTCTTTTTTATTGCGCTGAATCTCGCGGATTTTTAACACACTTCCAATCTCGTCATAGGAAAAATCATCAGAAGCGGCCTCTGTATGAAAATCCAAATTTCCCTCTTCATCAAATTCCAGCGAAAGAACGCCACCCACATCCTGCGTATACAGTACGCAAAGAATTTTCAGTTCATCCTGAACAGAATCCGGAAGAGATGCAAAATCATCATTAAAATAAAATTTTTCATTGTAGGCGCTTGCCGCACATAATACTACTTTATCCTTATACATAATTATAAATTCCCCTCACCGAAACTTCTCCCGCATACACAGCAGCCGTTTCCCCATTCTCTTTCTCAACCAAAAGCTGTCCTGCTTCATCGATTCCTCTGGCAATACCGCTGTATTCATTTCCGGGTTCCAGCACGCGAACCTGTCGGTTTAAATTCACCAACATCTGCTGATATTCTTCTGCCAGCCCTTTCATACTTTGTGTTTCCATGAAATTTTCATAATATGCCTCGAATTCTTTCATGATCGCACAGATAACAGCGCCGCGGTCTACCGAATGTCCTAGTTGCTGCTGTAAAGAAGTCGCTGTTTCTCTTAGTTCCTCCGGAAACTCCGTGAAATTTGCATTAATACCGATACCAATCACCACATAATTGATTCCGTCCATTTCTGCACTCATTTCTGTAAGAATACCGGAAATTTTTTTGCCATTGACCACAATATCATTCGGCCATTTAATTTTTGCACCAAGTCCGGTCACTTCCCGAATCGCTTTTGCCGCCGCGATACCGATCACCAGCGTCATCATGGAAGCCTTCTCTGGGCGGATATCCGGACGCGCAATCAGACTCATAGCAATAGCCTGTCCATGCGGCATCACCCAAGTACGCCCTCGTCTTCCCTTACCGCCGTTCTGATACTCAGCAACCACCAGCGTTCCATGCGGCGCACCATCCTCCGCCAGCTTTCTGGCGTAATTATTCGTTGAATCTACCTCATCCAGATAAACAAGTTTGCGCCCTGCCCATTTTGTCTCCATCCGGCTGCCTAATTCCACACCGGTAATCAGATCCGGTGATTCAACCAAACGATAGCCTTTATTTTGCACTGCGTCAATTTGATAGCCTTCCTCTCTCAGCTGACGGATTCCCTTCCAAATGGCCGTACGTGTCACACCAAAGTATTCACACAGTTCCTGACCGGAAACATAATCATTTTTTGTCCGAAGAATGTTCAAAATCTTACTTTTCATTATGCCCGCTGATCTCCCAGAGTTGCCGCCATAACGGCCTTGATCGTATGCATTCTGTTTTCTGCTTCATCAAATACTTTAGACTGCGGAGATTCAAATACTTCGCTGGTTACTTCCATATCCGTCACACCGAAGCGCTCATAAATCTGGCTGCCGATCTTTGTTTTCAAATCATGAAATGCAGGAAGACAATGCAGGAAAATTGCTTTCTCTCCGGCATTTTCCATCACAGCCTTTGTCACTTTGTATGGAGTCAGATCTTGAATACGTTCCTCCCATACCTCATCCGGTTCTCCCATAGAAACCCATACATCGGTATAAATTACATCGGCATTTTTCGTACCGGTTTCCACATCCTCTGTCAATGTGATCGTCGCTCCCGATTTTGCCGCATAAGCTTCACAAATTTTTACAAGCTCTTCATTCGGAAAATATTTCTTTGTGGTACAGGCAACAAAGTGCATACCCATTTTCGCACACGCGATCATCAAAGAATTTCCCATATTGTAACGCGCATCGCCCATATAGACAAGTCTGCGTCCTTTCAGATCTCCGAAATGTTCCCGAATAGTCAACAGATCTGCCAGCATCTGCGTCGGATGGTATTCATTCGTCAAGCCATTCCACACCGGCACTCCTGCATGTGCTGCCAATTCCTCTACAATTTCCTGTCCATAACCGCGGTATTCAATTCCATCAAACATTCTGCCGAGTACACGCGCGGTATCGGCAATACTCTCTTTCTTACCGATCTGGGAACTGCTCGGATCAAGATATGTACAGCCCATACCAAGATCATGCGCTGCCACTTCAAAAGAACAACGGGTACGAGTACTGGTCTTTTCAAAAATCAGAGCAATATTTTTCCCTCTGTGAAAATCTACCGGAATGCCCTTTTTCTTTTTTTCCTTTAATTCCGCTGCCAGATCCAGCAAATAAACGATTTCCTCAGGTGTATAATCTTTCAGTGTCAAAAAATGACGTCCTTTTAAACTAATCAAAATTGTTTCCTCCCCTTCTGCAAACCATATTTTCTTAATTTAAAACTAAAAAAGATTCCGCGGAGTTTTTTGTCATCAAAAATCGAACGTTTCCGATGCCAAAGGAAAGACCTGCCCGGCTTTCGACAGCTCGGGCAGGCAGCTATTTATTCACTCTTTGCAATCTCAACCGCAGATTTTACAAAACCTGCCATATTCTGCAGCTCTGATGGAATGATAATCTTGGTTGCCTGACCATCGGCTACCTTCGTCATCGCCTCAAAGCTCTTGAGCGCCAGCACGCTCTGATCTGCTCCCGCTTCCTTTAAGAAACGGATACCATCAGCGTTCGCCTGCTGCACTTTTAGGATCGCTTCCGCTTCACCTTCCGCTTCGCGGATCATTTTTTCTTTCTCTGCTTCCGCTTTTAAAATCGCAGCCTGCTTTTCAGCCTCCGCATCAAGGATGATGGACTGTTTTTTACCTTCCGCGATCAAGATCGCTGATTTCTTTTCACCCTCTGCCATCAGAATCGTCTCACGACGCTCACGTTCTGCCTTCATCTGCTTTTCCATCGCTTCCTGAATCGCAGCCGGCGGAATGATATTTTTCAGTTCCACACGATTTACCTTGATTCCCCACGGATCTGTCGCTATATCCAAAGACGCCCGCATCTTGGTATTGATCGTCTCTCTTGAGGTTAAGGTTTCGTCCAGCTCCAGATCACCGATAATATTTCGCAAAGTCGTTGCAGTCAGATTTTCAATTGCCATGATCGGATTTTCCACACCGTAAGCATACAACTTCGGATCTGTAATCTGGAAAAATACAACCGTATCAATCTGCATCGTTACATTATCTTTTGTAATAACCGGCTGCGGTGCGAAATCCACAACCTGTTCTTTTAACAGTACCTTTTTCGCAACACGGTCAAGAATTGGCATTTTAAAATGTACGCCCACTCCCCAAGTTGCACGATAGCCGCCCAGACGCTCAATCACCATTGCGTACGCCTGTGGTACTACCTTCACATTTGCTGCCAAAATGACAATCACAATAAGTGCCAGAATAATAAATAACATTTTTTATGCCTCCTTCTCTTTTACAATTAATTTTACCCCTTCAATTGACAGAATCTCCACTGTTGTTCCGTTTTCGATAAGCGCATCCGCCTCTTTGCTGCGCGCCGTCCATTCCAAGCCGTTGACCTGCACCTTTCCGGTGCTTTCTAAATTATTGATTGACTCTGTCACAACAGCCTCCGCACCAATCAATTTATCAATATTGGTGTCAACACGCCCGCGGTTGATATAGCGCACCGCAAACGGCCGTGTGAAAATCAGAAGCAAAAGCGAAGCCGCCAAAAACACAATCATCTGAATCCAGATATTGCCTCCGAGCATATTCACCACCATTGCAGCAACCGCACCACCGGCAAACCATATAGTCGTCAGACCCACTGTCAGAAATTCGACCACCAGCAGCAATATAAACAGGAGCAACCAATATATCGGTTCCACAAAAATCCCCCCCCTCGCATCACTATGCCAGTTATTTTGTTATGCTTTATTATACATCAAAGATTTCTATTGGTAAACCAGTTTTCACGCAATTCCGGAAATTGTTAAAAAAGAGCCGCTCCTTTCGGAACGACTCTGTATTTCCCATTATGATTTTTAATAGAACTGATGATCTCCGATCTGAATACCCTGACCGCTTCCTGTATTGAAATACAGGGCACCGCCTACAGTACCTTCTCCGTTTAACGCTGCTGTTGCCGCATCGTAGCAATCCTGCGGAGCGCTGCCAAGTACCTGATCCAGCCATCCGGTCATCGCCGGTGTAAACTGACCCGGTTCGTAAATAACATCGCGGATCGTATTGGCAAAGGACGGACTTGCCACACGATTCATTACAACCTGTCCTACCGCAATTTTTCCTTCCATACTCTGATTTCCAGCTTCACAGTAAATGATTGCTGCCAGAAGATCCAAATCTGAACTGCTTGCATTTACAGACGGCGCTTCGGTTTCCTCTGTCGGCGGTTCGGTTTCTTCCACCGGAGGCTCTGTTTCCTCTACTGTCGGCGCCTCTGTCTCCCAAGTAGTATCTTCCCAGGTCGCTTCCGTTTCCCAAGTAGTATCTTCCCAGG
>CALDMO010000007.1 GCA_937915375.1 uncultured Marvinbryantia sp. | reverse complement strand
AGCATCTGCCTTACAAGCAGAGGGTCATAGGTTCGAGCCCTATAGGTCCCACTTCTTCTGTCAGAATGACAGAGGTACAATAAGATATGGCGGAATAGCTCAGTTGGCTAGAGCATACGGTTCATACCCGTAGTGTCGAGAGTTCGAATCTCCCTTCCGCTACTAAAAAGTTCGGTTTTTGCCGGGCTTTTTCTTTTTTGTATTACATATTTTCAAAATGCTTTATTGCTATCATGCGCATGCTTTGCTGGAAAAAACATAATCAATATAAAAATAAAATATATGGTTTGAGATGTTGAAAGCCTGCATAATGAAGAAATAAATTGTATTTTCTGCTTTGATACGCTAAAATGAAAAAAAGAAAAACGGAGGGCTTTTACAATGAAATATAAATTCTGGGGTTGGGAAGAGGCGAATGTCCCGGCGGTCAATAAACAGTATCCGGGGATTTGTACGCCTCTTGATTTATATGACGCGCTTTCTGAAATCTGGTGCGCACAGACCTGCGCGCCGAGAATGAGACAGGATTGGACGCTGGAAAATAAAACATTGGGACAGTGTTCGATCACTGCGTTTCTGGCGCAGGATATTTTTGGCGGAAAGGTGTACGGTGTGCCGCTTTCCGGCGGTAATTATCACTGCTACAATGTGGTCGGAGATTGTCGGTTTGATTTGACCAGCGAGCAGTTCGGCGATAAGATTCTGATATATATAAATAATCCGGAGCAGTTTCGAGAGGTGCATTTTGCGAAAGAGGAAAAAAGGCTGCGGTATGAGTATCTGAAAAAAGAGCTGGAACGGTTTTGTGCTTCGGATTTGGGAGAAGTACTGTGAGCGCAGAAAAAGTAAAGACAGGCACGCAGACGGATTTGATACACGGTCCAATCTTCCAATCTATGGTGCTGTTTGCATTGCCGATTTTGGTATCAGAAATATTTCAGCAGCTTTATAATACGATGGATACGGTAATTATTGGTCATGCGCTGGGTGAAAAAGCGCTGGCAGCGGCGGTGATTGCGGTGGGTACATTTTTCATAATGGCTTTTGCCGCGTCGTATTTGATCGGCTGGGTTTCTGGCTCCAAGGAAACAGTGATCCTTCAAAATGGTTCTCTTTATCTGAAAGTGAGCACGTTGTTTTTTTAATGCTGGGGATCGTGGTTTCTACACAGCATGCGCTGCAGGGCATTGGACAGAAAGTGCGGCCGCTGCTTGCAAGCGCGATAGAACTGACAGGAAAGATTTTGTTTGCAGTGTTTCTGGTTCCTCATTTCGGGTATAGGGCAGTGATTTTTTGTGAACCGTTTTTGTAGACGGTGATGGCGCTGTATTTGATGGCTTCCTTTTATGGGGATTCTTATGTCCGGGGAATTCAAAATAAGAAAAAAGTATATACAGGGAAGAATAAGTGGAGGAAATGATCATGAAATATACAGAGTTTGATCCTCAGACTACGCGTCTGATCGAGCCGGAAAATGATAATCTTGTTTATTGCGGACGGATTGATGACGAGGATAGGACGGCACCGGTATTTGTTATGCCGGGCAGTTTTGTGCGCATAACTTTTTCTGGTTCTTCCTGGATTCGGGCTGTTGTGGTGAATCGCCGCAGGTGGGGAGAGTCCTGGGTCGGCGTGCTGTCAGATAAAAAACAGACGAGAGTATGTATTGAAAAAGATGATGAGCCGCAGGTACTTACGCTGGCGGAGAATTTAAGCAGAGACGAGCTGCATGAGGTAACGCTTTTTAAACGGATGGATCAGTGTCATGAATATCTCTTTCTGGGATTTCTGACAGAGCATGGAACGCGGATTGAGAGAGGCAGAAGACTTTCACGAAAAAAATTAGAATTTTACGGAGATTCCGTGACTTCAGGTGAGGTGGCGGAGGCGATCGATTATGTCGGCCGTCCGGACCCGGTTCACAATGGAGAGTACCATAATGCATATTTTTCCTATGCGTGGGCGACGGCAAGGCTTCTGCATGCGCAGGCGCATCTGGTTTCGCAGGGTGGAATCGCGTTGATGGACGGTACTGGATATTATGCGGATGGCAGGATCGGGATGGAAAGCTGTTTTGATAAGATTTATTTTGATCCGCAGGCAGACTCTGTAAAAAAAGATGCGGATCGCACAAGAAAATGGAATTTTGCGCGTTACACGCCGCACGTGGTTGTCGCGGCAATCGGACAGAATGATTCATTCCCGCAGGATATTATGAAAGAAGCGTATTACGGAGAAAAAGCGCAGCAGTGGAGGGAACATTATAAGAAGTGGGTTCTCTCGCTGCGTCGGATTTATCCGCGCGCATGGATCATCCTGACAACAACGATTCTGTATCATTCTCCGGGGTGGGACCGCAGTATTGGAAGCGTATGCGCGGAAATTAACGATCCCAAAATCGTGCATTTTCTGTTTAAAGAAACCGGAAGGGGAACCCCGGGGCATGTGCGTGTGCCGGAGGCGATGAACATGGCGCTGGAGCTGGCTGGTTTTATAGAAAGCCTTTCTGCGCAGGTATGGGAATCATAAATAAAATAACGTGTTTCAAAGAACGCTGCCGGCGGATTTTCCGCAGACGGCGTTTTTACATATCCGTGCGGAAGGCAAAAATAGATGGAATTCGTCTGATTTGATCAAACAGAAAGCAACTATTTGTGAAAAATAGGAAAAGTATAAAAATAAAGAAGAAAAATGGCGAAAATACACATATAATATTTGTAACCAAAAGGAGGAAACGAAAAGATGTTGGTTGAAATGCACAAATAAAAAAAATAATGCTTGATTTATTGTGAAAAAATACTATAATAATAGACAAAGGAAACAGTTTGGGGGACGGTTTCCTGAAAAAACTTTTTTGGAGGTAAATGGTATGAAGAAGAGAATGATGAAGGCAGCAGCGGTTCTTGCATCCGCATGTATGGCTGTATCAAGTCTGGGTGCTGTTGCGATGGCTGCTGAGGGCAATGGCTCTACACCGAGAAATGAGACTCTCTACTTTGCTGGACAACAATGGGGAGCGATTAATGACTGGAATCCGATGTCTGCAAATTCCAACAATGCAATGGGCGTTCAGCAGAAGGATTCTACACGTACATTAATTTATGAAACACTTTTTATGTATAATCTTCTGGATAATGAACTGTATCCGCTGCTTGGCACGGAATGGTCCTGGGATGATGAGACTATGTCCGCTATGACGGTAAAACTGAACCCGGATGCGCATTGGAGTGACGGTACACCGTTTACGGCAGCCGATGTGGTTGCTACGTTTGATTATAATGTGAAATGTCAGTCTTCCTATGGTATTGAGATGACGTCGTTCATCGCTTCCATGGAAGCAGTGGATGACCAGACTGTATCGATCAAAGCGGTTGCGGATGACGCAGGCAAGGCAGTGAATCCGCTGATGATTCAGCAGATGCTGCAGAAGATGCATATTATGCAGAAGGCATATCTGGAAACGGTGGAAGCAAGATGTGAGACACCGGAAGATATGAAACTGGATAAAATGGAAGACCTGGTAGCAACCGGTCCGTATAAACCGTATTACAATGATGACCAGAAAGTAGTATTTATCCGTGATGATAATTATTGGGGACAGGCAGAGTCTATGTGGGGCAAGCTTCCGGTTCCGAAATACATCGGACACAATATCTTCAAGGACAATGCCGCAGCACAGACTGCATTTGAAAAGGGCGAAGTTGACGTGGCACAGCTCTTTATCACAGATGTTCAGAAGATGTGGGAAGAAAAAGAATTGCCGGTAACAACTTATATCGATGAGCCGCCGTATAATATCGCAGGAACGATTCCGACCTGCTGGTTTAATGTAGAAAAGCCGGGTCTTGACAGAGTGGAAGTTCGTAAGGCAATTGCAATGGCAACAGATTACGATCAGATTCTTGCATCCGCAATGTCAAATCAGTCTCCGAGTTTTGCAGATGTTCCGCGTTCGATGATGAACCCGAGCGAACCGGAGCAGGCGCTGTTTGATCACGAAGCATTAAAGGAACTGCAGTGGACCGGCAATGACATTGAAGGCGCAAACAAGCTTTTGGATGATGCGGGTATCGTAGATACGGACGGCGACGGCATTCGTGAAGCAGATGGCAATAAGCTTTCCTTCAAGGCTGAGTGCCCGAGCGGCTGGACTGACTGGAACGCATCTCTGGAAATCGTAGCTGCATCCGCAAAAGAAATCGGTATTGAGATTGAGACTTATTTCCCGGAAGCATCGGTATACACAGATGATTATACAACAGGAAACTTTGATATTATGATGAACTCTGTAACAGGAGCATCCATTACCAATCCGTTCTATCGTTGTAAACAGTTCCTGTATGGCCCGTTTGCGGATCTGGAGATCAACTATCAGGGTAACTACGGACATTACCGCAACGAAGAAGCAGATGAGATCCTTGATAAGCTTGCAACGGAAACAGATGAAGCGAAATTAAAAGAATATTACACAAGATTAAATGAAATTTATCTGACAGATGTTCCGTCCTTCGGACTGATGTACAGACCGGATATGTTCTATACCGTAAATGAAACCGTATGGACCGGATATCCGATGAAAGATGACGGTACAAATATTCCGCCGGCAGATTGTACAGACGGTTATGGTATTGCGGCCCTTTACAATCTGGAGTTGGTTGAAGGATAAGTGAATAAACTGCAGATGGCAGACAGCACAGGGTAGTTACAGGGATCTGGTGACCGGAGATTGGCTTCTCTGGTCACCTTTTCATTTCTGAAAACTCTGTCTGAAACGGTGGAATGGGGTGAAGAAGTTTGAAGGGATATAAAAAATATTACGGACGAAAGATCATGTGGTATCTGATCACATTGGTTTTTGCGGTGGTATTGAATTTTGTACTTCCGCGTCTGATGCCGGGAGATCCGGTTTCTGCGATTGCCGGACAGGCGGCGGAGGGAATGACGGATGCTCAGGCGATCAAACAGGTATATGATGAATATATTGAGAAGTTTGGTGTAGATCAACCGATGACGGTACAGTTTGGTAAATGGTTGAAAGCAGCAGTACGCGGAGATTTTGGCGTTTCCTTCAGTCAGTATCCAAGACCGGTTTCGGATATTTTGGCATCTTCGGTTGGATGGACGTTGGCGCTGCAGCTCCCGGCGATCCTGCTGGGATGGATTCTTGGAAATCTTCTGGGGGCAATTGCCGCTTATATGAAAAAGGGATTTGACAAGGTGATCCTGCCGGTATTTTTGTTTATCAGCAATATTCCGGCATTTGGTATGGCTGTGATTATGCTGACGGTATTTGGAATTCAGCTTGGTTGGGCTCCTACAAGCGGCGCGTACGGGTTTGATTTGATCCCAAGTATGAACTGGACGTTTATACGTTCTGTAATTGCGCATTATCAGCTGCCGTTCTGGTCTATTGTACTGATCACTGTGGGCGGTCAGGCAATCGGTATGCGTTCGATGTCTATTTATGAGCTGAATGCAGATTATGTAAAATACAGCCGTTTTCTCGGTATTAAAGACCGCAAGATTGTAGGCTATGTATTCCGTAATGCTATGCTCCCGCAGATTACCGGTCTGGCAATGTCGCTTGGTACGATGATGGGCGGCGCACTGGTTTCTGAAATTATTTTCAGTTATCCGGGACTTGGAACAACGATGATGAATGCGATTAAAGGCAATGACTATCCGCTGCTTTCCGCATGTACGCTGATCATTACGATTATGGTGCTTCTTGCAAATCTTTTTGTCGAGATTGTTTACGGTGTGATTGATCCGCGTGTCAAAGCAGCGCAGCAGGATTAAGGGAGGGACGGTTATGAAACAGACGATAAAAAATCTTTTCCATTCTCCCAAATTTGTGATCGGATTTGTGATTTTTTTCGGGATGTTGCTTTTTACTCTGATCTATCCGTGGTTTGTGACAGCAGATCCGCTTGAAATGGTAGGGCAGGGAAACTTTTTTAAACCGGGTACATATGTATCGGTAAAGGATACGGTAGATTCCAAACAGTATACGTTGAATATTAAAGCGAAGGCCGGCAACGTCGGTGCACTTTTGTCGGATAAGCAGAAGACGGATATGCGCGACTGGCTGGTAAAATATGGCGGAATTTCTCAGGAAGAGATGGATGCCGCAGATGATGATCAGCTGGTTACACTCTGGGCAGAGCATTATGATTCCAAGGCAGATCAGAAAGGTTTGCTGGCTTCCAAAAAGAAAGCGTATGTTCGTTTGGATAAGGAAATACATAAATTGACAGAGGATGCGGATCTGATCCTGGCGGCACAAAACGAAGAGGGAGAGCTGGAAGAGAGCAGAACGATCAATTCTCAGCAGTATGTGAATATCGGAGATATTGCAAATAAACGTACACTTGTTTTGGGAACAGATAACTTTGGACGTGATGTTCTTACTGAATTGGTACAGGCGACAAAGGTTTCTTTAAAAATCGGTTTGATTGCCGGGATTGTTGCTACGGTGATCGGTTTGCTTCTGGGACTTCTTTCTGGCTATGTCGGCGGTTGGTTTGATGATTTGATTATGTTTATCACCAATCTGTTTACTGTAATCCCGTCCTTTGTCCTTTTGATCTTGATCACTTATTCTGTCGGACAGTCGGCACGCGGTGTGACGCTGATTGCAGTAGTGATCGGATTGACATCCTGGACATGGACTTGCCGTTCTGTACGGTCACAGGTAATTTCGCTGCGAAACCGTGATCACGTAAATCTTTCTAAATTGTCGGGACACAGTATGCTGCGGATTGTGCTGACGGATATTTTGCCATATGTCGCATCATATGTTGTGATGGCACTGATTCTGCAGATTTCTTCAGGAATTCTTTCTGAGGCACAGCTTTCTATGCTTGGCCTTGGACCATCTACGACGACGACGGCGACACTTGGACAGATGATGAACTGGTCAACATTGTATTCTGCGCACTTGAGCGGTTCTTGGTGGGCTTACTTCCCGGTAGTTTTTGTGATTGCACTAATTTCGTTTTCATTGAACTTGATGAATACAGGGCTCGACCAGGTATTCAATCCTCAGCTCAGAGATTAAGGAGGGACTACCATGGGAAAAGTAATGCTGGAAGTAAAAAATTTGAAAACCAAATATATAACGCGTTTGCGTGAGGATGTTTTTGCGGTAGACGGCGTTTCCTTAAAAATTGAGGAAGGGAAATCACTGGGCGTGGCAGGAGAATCCGGATGCGGAAAATCAACGCTGGCGCTTTCGCTGATGGGGTATTATTTTCCGCCGCTTCATTATATCAGCGGAGATATTATTATTGATGGAAAGAATATTTCTGGAATGAAGCCGGATGATGTGCGCAGGAATATTTTGGGAACGGAAATTGCTTATATTCCGCAGGCAGCGATGAATGCCTTAAATCCAACGCAGAAAATTATCCGTTTTATTGAAGATGTTATTCATGTACATGATCCGAAAATGTCTAAAAAAGATATTTATGATCTGGCAAAAGAGCGCTTCGGTATCCTTGGACTTCCGGAGGAAGTATTGCAGAAACATGCAGTAGAACTTTCCGGCGGTATGAAACAGAGAACGGTTATTGCGATTTCTACGATACTTTCTCCGAAAGTGCTGATCGCGGATGAACCGTCTTCGGCGCTTGATGTAACCAGTCAGAAGATGGTTATCAAGATGATGCGCGATCTGATGGAAAAAGGTTATATCAAGAGTATGATCTTTATTACGCATGAACTGCCGCTTCTTTATAATGTAACGGATGACATCATGGTTATGTATGCTGGTCAGATCGTGGAACGCGGCACTGCGAAGCAGATGGTGTTTGATTCTCTGCATCCGTATACCAAAGGATTAATGGGATCGATCATTGTACCGGAGGCTGGCGTAAGAGATACGAAGCTGACTGCAATTCCGGGGACGCCGCCGAACCTGAAGCATCCGCCGAAGGGCTGCCGTTTTGCAGCGCGTTGTAAATATGCGACGCCGACTTGTGCAGGAATGGAAATTCCGGAGATTGAAACACCGGAAGGACGTATTTATCGTTGCCTGATGTCGGAGAGAAAGATCCGGGAGGTGTATGAGAATGAGTGAGAAAAGAGCACAATGCCTGAGCGGAACGGGTGTGACAAAGGTTTTTGGCATCGGAAATAAAAAGACGGTTGCTGTGGATCATGTGGATTTTGATTTTCGTGAGGGCGAGATTATTTCCATTGTAGGGGAATCAGGAAGCGGCAAAACGACGCTGTCCAAAATGCTTCTCGGTCTGATCAGTGTCACGGAAGGAGAAATTTTCTTTCAGGGACAGCCGCGTGACATTAGCAGCGGTAAGAAAAAAAGAGAGTATTGGAAGGGGATTCAGGCAATTTTTCAGGATCCGTTTTCTTCTTACAATATGTTCAACAAAATTGATTCGGTTCTGCTTGACTGTCTGAAAATGCGCGGAAAAGGCAATCTTCCGAAAGAGGAAAAATTTAAATTGATGGAGGAAGCTTGTCGGTTTGTTAATTTGGAATTTAAGGAACTGACGAATAAATATCCGTTTGAATTATCCGGCGGACAAATGCAGCGTCTGATGATCGCGCGAATCTTTCTGTTAAAACCGAAGATTTTGTTGGCGGATGAGCCAACTTCTATGATTGATGCGTGCTCCAGATCGACAATTCTGGATATGCTGCTGAAATTAAGAGATGAGATTAAGATGACGGTCATCTTTATTACGCATGACATCGGATTAGCTTATTATATATCTGACAAGGTTTATATTATGGAACACGGCAGATTTGTGGAATTTGGTCCTGCGGAGGAATGTATTTTGCATCCGAAGGCGGAATACACCAGGCGTCTGATCAGTGATGTTCCGAAAATCTATGAAGAGTGGGATCTTAATACAGTTTAGGAGGAGATGACATGATACAGCGAAATATTGACAGCAGATGGAGTATGAGAAGGGTGGGCGACGAAGCGTTTTCCCCCGCGGTTGTTCCGGGAACTGTCTATACGGATATGCTCAGAAACGGGCAGATGGAGGATCCATTTTTTAAAGACAATGAATTAAAAGCGCTGAAGCTGATGGATGAGGACTACGAATACAAGGCGGAGTTTGATTGCGAGGATGCGCTTCTGGAGCGAGAGCATATTATCCTGCGTTTTGACGGCGTGGATACAGTGGCAGATCTGTATTTAAACGGTACGCATTTGGATTCTGTCTGCAATATGCACCGTACTTGGGAATATGAAGTGACGCATCTGCTGGCGGAGAAAGACAATGAGCTGAGAGTAATTTTCCATTCTCCGACAAAGTATATCGCGGATGCTTACGCAGCAAGTGAGACGCACGGCAGTGAAGATGCGATGGAAGGCTTTGTACATTTGAGAAAAGCACACTGTATGTTTGGCTGGGATTGGGGTGCTCATCTGCCGGATGCGGGATTGTTCCGTCCGGTTTGGCTGCTTGGCTTTGACGAGGCCAGGATTGACAGTGTTTATGTGACACAGAAACATGAAGCAGGTCAGGTGACGCTTGGCTTTGAGGTGGAGATCGAGGACTATCCGGAGATTGAAAATTATCTGGAGGAGAATGAGGATCTGTTTTACCGGGTGACAGTTACGGATCCGGCTGGTCAGAGCTTTACTGTGGATGACAGCCCGGAAGAAATCGTAATTGCAGAACCGCAGCTTTGGTGGCCGAATGGTTATGGAGAGCAGAATCTGTATCAGGTGGACGTTGTTTTATTTACCAGAACAGAGGACGGCGGAGAATATGAGCTTGACTGCTGGAGCCGCAGGATCGGTCTGCGTACCATGACAATGCACATTGAAAAGGATCAGTGGGGAGAAAGCTTTGCCTGTCAGGTCAACGGTGTGGATATCTTTGCAATGGGCGCGGATTATATACCGGAAGATCATCTGCTCGGGCGCGTAACCCCAGAGACGACCAGAGCTTTGTTGGAAAAATCAAAGTGGGCGAATTTTAATTCGATTCGTGTATGGGGCGGCGGCTACTACCCGGATGATTGGTTCTATGATATTTGTGACGAGCTTGGTCTTGTGGTATGGCAGGATTTTATGTTCGCGTGCGGTGTCTATGATCTGACGCCGGAGTTTGAAGAAAATATCCGCGCAGAGTTTATTGACAATGTAAAACGTCTGCGTCATCATGCCAGCCTGGGCTTATGGTGCGGCAATAATGAGATGGAGCAGTTTGTGGCGGTTGATGTGTGGATTACAAAACGCAGAGAGGTGCGCGATTATCTGATCATGTACGAACGGATCATCCCGGAAGTGCTGGCAGAGTACGATCCGCAGACCTTCTACTGGCCGTCCAGCCCGTCTTCGGGGGGCAGTTTTGACGAGCCTCAGGATCCGAACCGCGGCGATGTGCATTATTGGGAGGTATGGCACGGCAATAAACCGTTTACGGATTACCGTAACTATTATTTCCGTTATCTGTCGGAATTCGGATTCCAGTCCTTCCCGTCTGTAAAGACGATTGAGACTTTCACAGACGATCCGGCAGATCTGAATATCTTTTCCTATGTGATGGAGAAACATCAAAGAAACGGCAGCGCGAATGGAAAGATTATGAACTATATGCAGCAGACCTACCGCTATCCATCCAGCTTTGAAACCGTTCTGTATGCGTCTCAGCTTCTGCAGGCAGATGGTATCCGCTATGGGGTAGAACATTTCCGCCGTAACCGCGGACGCTGTATGGGCGCGATTTACTGGCAGTTGAACGACTGCTGGCCGGTGGCTTCCTGGTCGTCAATTGATTACTGCGGCCGCTTAAAAGCGCTGCACTACTATGCAAAAAGGTTCTTTGCGCCGCTGATGCTCTCTTGTGAAGAGCAGGGGATGATGTCCTCCGGAAAAGTATTGAACTGGCAGCATTTTGATGAGTTTGAAAAATCAATTCGGCTAAATGTAGCTAATGAAACGCGCGAGGATGCAGAGGTTACAGTGCGCTGGGCGCTGCGTAATCCGAATGCGGAAGTGCTGCAGAGCGGCGAGCAGCAGGTGAAAGTTCCGGCGCTGACAAGTGTATGGCTGGATAAGGTGGAATTTACGGATGCGGATGTATACACACAGTATGTCAGCTATGAGATGGAGCAGGACGGTGTAGTGATTTCTGACGGCACTGTGAACTTCTCTTATCCGAAGTATTTCCGTTATGAAGATCCGCAGCTGACGTGCCGCGTGATCGGGGATGAAATTGAAGTAACGGCATCGGCTTACGCAAAAAGCGTCGAGATCCTCAATGAGAATGAAGATCTGATTCTTTCGGATAATTTTTTTGACATGAACGCGGGGACAAAGCGCGTGAAAATTGAGAGCGGAGATGTGAGCAGCCTTAGAGTGAGAAGTGTATATGATATTCGATAACTTATAAGGTATCAGGGTCAAAAGGTCATAGGGCCACGTTGTGTTTACGCATAAGTGGCCCTATGACCGGATTGATAGAAAAGATTATAAAATTCCGTGAAAATGCAAAAAAGAACTTGACGAAGACGAAAAAAAATGGTATATTTTATACAAGCTAATGAAGTTGCAAGAGAGTAGAGGCGGTGCAATGAATCACGTAGTGTTTCATAACATCGCCCTTTTTTTCAAGAAATATGGAAACTCTCCCGCGCTTCGCGGTGATCGTGGAAAGACGGGCGTATCCCGCAAAATTATATGATTTTAGGAGGTTTTACTTATGGAAAAAGAAACAAGACCTTTCGTGCCGTGGAAACAGGTGGATGATTTTATGACAGCGGTGTTCATGAAGATGGGCGTGCCGGAAGAAGATGCAAGACTTTGCTCAGACGTTCTGATGGAAAGTGACAGACGAGGTATTGAGAGTCATGGCTGTAACCGTTTCAAACCGATTTATATCGACCGCATCCGTCAGGGTATCCTCAATCCGGTTACCAAGATCGACATTCTGAAAGAAACGCCAACGACGGCAGTTCTTGACGCAAATGACGGTATGGGTATGGTGGCCAGCAAAAAAGCGATGGATATGTGTATCGAAAAAGCGCGTAAGTACGGTATGGGTATGGTAGCTGTGAGAAATTCCTCCCATTACGGAATCGCCGGTTATTGGACAGGCCTTGCGGCGAAAGAAAATATGATCGGTATCTCCGGAACAAATGCGAGACCGTCAATCGCTCCGACCTTTGGTGTGGAAAATATGCTGGGAACCAATCCTCTGACATTCTCTATGCCGACAGACGAAGAATTCCCATTCTGCCTTGACTGTGCAACATCGATCATTCAGAATGGTAAGATTGAATATTATGCGCGTATCGGTCATGAAACACCGGCTGGTATGGTAATCGGCAGAGATGGATCCGAGATGACAGACAGCGCGCAGATTCTTAAAGATATCCGCAGCAATAAAGCAGCGCTTGCACCGCTTGGCGGTATTGGTGAACTGTTTGCCGGTTATAAGGGATATGGCTATGCGGTAGTTGTTGAACTGCTCTCCGCAGCACTGCAGTCCGGTCTGTTCCTGAAAGATCTTGACGGAAAGGATGAAGAAGGAAAGATCCGTCCGTATCATCTGGGTCATTTCTTTATCGCGATCGATACAGAAGCATTTATGGGAGCGGAAGCGTTCAAGAAAACAGCAGGCGATATTTTAAGAGCGCTGCGTAATTCCGAAAAAGCTCCGGGTCAGGAAAGAATCTACACCGCAGGTGAAAAAGAGCATGACGTATGGCTGTATCGTAAGGACAAGGGCGTTCCGGTAACGGAAGCCGTACAGAAAGAGTTCATCCAGCTCAGAGATGAGCTTGGACTGACACAGTTCCATTTTGATTTTGAAGATTAAACATACACAGGAGAATTCGGCATGCCGGATTCTCCTAAAGTGCTGAAAAGGCAGTGATGCCGCAAATTGCGGTTTTCCAATAAAATTACAATTTATTTAGGAGGAAATAAAAATGGATTATGCAAAAGAGTCTTTAAGACTTCATGGAGAATGGAAAGGTAAAATTGAAGTGGTAAGTACCGTTCCGGTTGCAACAAAAGACGATCTGTCTTTGGCATATACACCGGGTGTTGCTCAGCCGTGCCTGGAGATTCAGAAGGATGTAAATAAGAGTTATGATCTGACCAGACGTCACAATCTGTGCGCAGTAATCACAGACGGTTCAGCGGTGCTTGGACTTGGAGATATCGGTCCGGAAGCAGGTATGCCGGTTATGGAAGGAAAATGTGTGCTGTTCAAATCCTTCGGTGATGTAGATGCATTTCCGCTGTGTTTGAAAACAAAAGATGTAGATGAGTTCGTAAATGCAGTATATCTGATGTCTGGTTCTTTCGGAGGAATCAATCTGGAAGATATTTCTGCACCGCGCTGCTTTGAAATTGAGCGTAAGCTGAAAGAAAAATGTGATATTCCGATTTTCCATGATGATCAGCATGGAACTGCGATCATTACACTTGCAGGTCTGTTAAATGCGTTGAGAGTTGTTGGAAAGAAAAAAGAAGATGTGAAGATCGTTACTTCCGGTGCAGGTGCGGCAGCAGTATCTATTGTAAAACTGCTTCTGTCCGCAGGTTTTGAAAATGTAACGATGTGTGACCGTACCGGCGCAATTTACGCAGGACGTGAAAAGGGTATGAACTGGATCAAAGAAGAGATGGCTCAGCTCACAAACAAAGATAAAAAACAGGGTACGCTGGCTGAAATGCTGGTAGGCGCTGACGTATTTATCGGTGTTTCCGCACCGGGTCAGGTGACAACCGAGATGGTGAAAACTATGAATAAAGATGCGATTATCTTTGCATGCGCAAACCCGACACCGGAAATTTTCCCGGATGAGGCAAAAGCAGGCGGAGCAAAAGTAATTGCAACAGGAAGAAGTGATTTCCCGAACCAGATCAACAACGTTCTGGCATTCCCGGGTGTTTTCCGCGGTACATTTGATGTTCGCGCAAAAGATATTAATGAAGAAATGAAGATGGCAGCAGCGCAGGCTCTGGCAGACCTGATTTCTGACGAAGAATTGTCACCGGAATATATTATTCCGAAAGCGTTTGATCCGAGAGTAGGAAAAGCGGTTGCAGCTGCAGTTGCAAAAGCGGCAAGAGATACTGGCGTGGCAAGAATCTAATTGTGGTTACTCATTTTTCTAAAGCGGGCATTGTTGTTTCAGGACGGCAATGCCCATTGCCATATTGTTTTTTAGGCGGCAGTGTGGTAGGTTTGAAAAAATTGTATCAAAGATACATGGAGGATAAGATGGAACATGGCGAGATTGTAGAACAGTTTGAAGACTGTCCGGTGATCGCAGCGATAAAAGATGAAAAAGGTTTAAGCAGATGTCTGGAATCGGAAATTCAGATCGTATTTGTGCTTTATGGTGACATTTGTACGATTGGAGATATTGTGGCGCGTTTGAAAAAAGCCGGGAAAACAGTATTTGTTCATTTGGATTTAATCTCCGGCTTGAGCAGCAGGGAAGTGACGGTTAATTATATCCATCAGGTAACAACGGCAGATGGAATTATTTCAACAAAACCGGCTTTGATCAAACAGGCGCGGGAGTTGGGTTTTTTCGCGATTATGAGATTTTTTATGCTGGATTCCATGGCGTATGATAATGTCAGAAAACAGATTGAGAATATCCGACCGGATATGATTGAGATTATTCCGGGCGCGATGCCGAAGGTAATTTCCAAGCTTTGCAGCTTTATTGAGGGAAAAGTGCCGGTGATTGCGGGCGGTATGATTACTGATAAGGAAGATACGATGGCAGCCTTGAATGCCGGAGCTACAGCGATTTCCGCAACGAATCAGGATGTCTGGTTCATATAAAGGGGGATAAGGGTATAAAATGAGGGTGGCGTAAAGTCTTTTTCTTGAGATTTTACGTCACCCTTAGTAATTGAAATACTATTTTTTTTCTATCGGAATCAGAACTTTTTCTTTTGGCGGCTTTTTTTTCGGTTTTTGCAGTCCGCTGCCGATCATTTTGCAGACAACCGGCAGATATTCTTTTGGAAGGGCATCCCCCGCTTCAAACATTGCCTTAAAATGACCTTCATAAATAGTTTTTGCATATTGTTGGTAAATCATTTTTCCATATTCGGTTACCAGAACGATAATCTCTTTTTTGTTATCTTCTGTATGAAATTTTTCCAGCAGTCCTTTCGTCACCAGCTTATTCGTCAGTTTTGAAAAATTGCTGAGTGTGATTCCGAGCCGGGAAGCCACCTCACTCATGTTCTGCTGTCGTTCTTCATTTTCCAGAATGTATTCTACTACCTGTATCTGTTCAAAAGAGATTGGTATTTCTGTTCCGTAATAATTTTCTTTTTTATAGGATTGTGTGTAGTAGTTACAGTATTTTATTAACTGCTCTACAAATTCACGATATTCCCCCATCCATTCCAATTTCATTTTATGCCATTCCACCTCTTGTCAGACAGCGGTTCTGCCTTAGCTTTTAGGAAGAACCGCTGTTTTATTATGGACTTAGTATACCAATTATGCCGCAGATTCTCAATAGGTTTTTATGGTACCATGTTCCAGAATAAGGCTGTGTTTGCAGCAGTAATCATTGTGAACAGCATGGTGTTTACAAAAGATGCTAACCATACATTGTTGGTTCTGTCAAATAATTTTTTTGCGTAAACGGCTGCAACACCGAGACATGGTACGGTTGCGAACAACAGGATACCGTTCAGCGCCTGATTCGGATACAATGCTTTTCCGGTTGCAAAATCGAGTCCGTACTGAAGCGCCATCCATAGGAGCAGACCGCCGATATTTAGTAAAACGGCAAACAGGGTTCCAAAACGTTTTTCGCGTGTATTAGCATTCAGTGCAACAACATTGATTGCATAGTAGATAAAGAAAAACGGCATATATTTCAGCGCGGTTATCAGATGTTCAGTTTTAAATGTACGGACAGCCAACGTCCAGAAACGGAAATCTGTTCCGAATATTCCCTGTATAAGGAAAAGAAGCAGGTAGGCTACTGCTACCGCTGTGACTGCGGTGCAAAAACTTGCAGCGATTGCTTTGATATTGAGGCGTACACCATAATCTTTTGCCTGTGTTCCCTGTGCCTTTTTGGAGAGTGCATAGAAAAACAGCAGGATGATCAATGCGATTAGACCGCAGGCAATTGCCCAGTAGGCAATTTGATTTGTGGTCGGCTCGTTGAATGTCTGACTAAGAGGAAGAATTTTTCCGGCAAAACGGAATACCAGCGCCGCGATCAGAGATACGATCGCAGCTCCCGCACCTGCGCATGCCTGTCCTTTTTGATCTTTGTGAAGGCTGACTGCGGCTATAATGCAGCCGCCGACACAGGCGATACAGCTCAGAACAAACAGAACATTTAAACCGGATGCCTGTTTATCCATCAATGTCGGGAAAAGTACTGCCGGATAAAGTACACTGGCAGCGATGCTGATCCAGAATGCTGCTTTTTGTGCGTTGTTTTTCGGAGCGGCTACTACCGGGACTTCTTCCGTAACTGCCGTTTTGAAGAATGGAGCCTGCAGCAGAAGAGAAGCCAGCGGTACGATCAGCAGGAAGAATCCGATCATTGCGATCAGGTTGCATACTTCTTTCCAGAACCAGATCTGGCTGGAAGCAGGAAGATCTGCGTTTGCCTGATTCGGAGAAGTGACACCTTCAAAGGCCTTCGCATAAAAATCAATCAGATTTCCGGTTGTTTCTCCTGAAAAATGATTCCACGGATGGGTTTCATTTGGCGTGTAAATGATATGCTGTGCTTCCTGTGATGCGCGTACAGTTTTTCCTTCGTGCATTACGTCGCCGGAAGCAACGGTATAAAATTCACCGGCATTTGCAGCTTCTTCCTGTCCTGCAATGCCCAGAAACATTTTTCCAGAATTTGTTGCTGCGAAATCTTTATATGTGACAGTACCCTGAATTTTCTTTTCGGCTTCTGTTTTTTCTTCTTCTGATTTATTAAAGAAAAATTCATCATAGTGGGCGCAGATCATACCGACTGTTCGATCGCCAAATGCCGCCATGATTTCTTCCTGAGGTGCCAGTGCAGAAGCATAAGAGAAATCCGCGCCAACGGAAATACCTGCGTAAATGGAGCGGGCTCCGGTCTGCAGAGCATTCATTTCGTCCAGATACATGGAAACCAGGGTAGAGAAACCGCCCATGGAATGACCGCTTACCGCTACATAGGCATTTCCGTTTTCGTCATGTTTGGTATAGGGCTGCTGCGCCATATAGTTTGCAGCGTCAAACTGGGAATAAATCCAGAATGTACCGAACTGACCTCCAACCGGAATGTCCGCCGCCCATCTGGAATCTCCATGATCATACATATCCAGAGCCAGAACGATATAGCCGCGGCGCGACATTTCGATGGCAGGCGCGTCCTGCATTTCTTTGGTGTTAAGATATCCGTGTGTCGTTACAATAACCGGTCTTGGATCATCTTCACCTGCCCCTTTCGGCATGTAGAGAAGACCGTTTAATGTTCCTCGTTCAGTATCAAATTCAATTTCGCTGATTTTGACCTGAAAGAACGAGGTGTGGAGCATACTGGCCAGAAAACTTCCCGTCAGAATCAAAACGAGTGCAATGGCAAGCATTCTCCATGGTACTTTTGTTTTGTCTTTCATGATAAGACATCCTCCTTGCATTAATTGTTTCCGATGGAAACAATATTATTGTAAAAACATATTATATCTTTTTGGATGGAAACACAATGTCGAAAAGATAGAAAACAAGGGGTTGATTTTGGGTATAATGAACAAAAGATGTCGAATGGTAATTTTTAAAGGAAAGTGGATGAAAAAAAGTGAAAAACTGTGTAAAAAGATGATTGAAATTTTGAGCAGTACATAATTTGATAAAAAAATAACGAAAATAGAACAAAAAATAAGATAAAAATAATAAAATAATATTGCATTTTCTACAAAAGTGTGTTAGATTATATATCAACGAAGACAAATATGCCGAGAGAGTGGAGATGGCAGGACAGTATTCCGATAAGGCTCGGAGTGTTGTTCTGTTTTGTTTTTCATGTCCGCAGATATCGGCGAATGAAAGGAGCGGAAACATGAAAGTTTTTGGACATCGCGGATTCAGCGGCGAATATCCGGAAAACACGATGCTTGCATTTCGCAAAGCATTGGTGGCAGGATGTGATGGCATCGAGCTGGATGTACAGCTCACAAAGGATTTGGTACCAGTCATTATTCATGATGAAAAAGTAGACCGGACGAGTAACGGAACAGGTTATATTCATGACATGACCTATGATGAACTGAAAAAACTGGATTTCAGCTATCCGGACAAATTTAACGGAAAGTTTGGGGTTCAGAGTATTCCTACGCTGGAGGAGTACTTTGTATGGATGGAGGAAGAAGCGACAGAGCTGATTACCAACATTGAACTGAAAAACAGCGTTTATTATTACGGCGGCATGGAAAAGATCGTGATGGATCTGATTTACAAATACGGTCTTGAGGACAGGATTATTCTCTCTTCCTTTAACAACGCCTCTATTGTAAAGTGTAAAGAGATGGATCCGGAAATGAAAGCTGGTTTTCTTGTGGAAACCTGTGTAGAAAATGCCGGAGTGTATGCAAGAGAATGCGAAGTGGATTATTACCATCCAAATTTAAAATTCCTCACGGAGGAGCATTGCAGGAACTGCATGCAGAATGGTATCGGTATTAACGTGTGGACCGTGAATGAAGAAGAAGATTTGCGAAAAGTGAAAAAATGGGGTGTTTTTTCTGCAATCACGAATTATCCGGATCGCGGACGTAAGATTGCAGATGAATAAATCATTTTTGGAAGGAGAAAGAAAAAGTGAAAGCGAAAAAACCGTTATTCAGAAAAATAGAGCCGTATCTGTACCTGCTGCCGGCACTGGTTTTCTTCTGCCTGTTTGTTTACTGGCCGTTTTTGAAAACCTTAAAACTCAGTGTGGCAAGAACTACGCCGCTTGGCGGGGTGGCAGAATATGTCGGCCTGATGAACTATATCAATATTTTTAAGGATCCGTCTTTTATCAAGAGTTTGGTGGTCTCATTTGAATTTGCCGCTATGATGGTTGTTTTTTCCATCGGACTTGGCTTTGTTCTGGCGATCATCAGTGCGGAAAGAATCCGTGCGAAAGGATTTTTCCGTACGACTTATGCGCTGCCGATGGCTATTTCCGCAGCAGCGGCATCCGTCGTGTTTATGTTTATTTTCCACAGCTCTCTTGGTATTTTAAACCGTGTGCTGGGAACCCGTATCGGCTGGCTGACAGATACGAAATGGGCGCTTTTTGCGGTTATGATCGTGAGTGTATGGATGAACGTCGGTATGAACTATATTTATATTACGGCGGCGCTGCAGAGCGTACCGTTGGAGTTGTATGAATGCGCATCAATTGAGGGAGCGGGATTTTTCCAGAAACACAGACATATTACCATTCCGTGTATTTCTCCGACATTGTTCTTCCTGCTGATCATCAACGTGATCAACTCACTGCAGGCATATGCGCAGTTTAAGATGATGACGCAGGGTGGACCGTCTGACAGTACAAATGTTATCGTGTATGAGATTTATTCCGAGGCATTTATCAACAGCCGTTTCGGTGTTGCCTGTGCGGAATCTGTGATACTGTTTATTATTCTGATTATACTTACTGCGCTGCAGTTTAAACTGGAAAAGAAGGTGACCTATTGATGAAAACGAAATCCCCACTTATGATTTTATTTTACATATTGAATATTTTCTTCGCAGTGGTCATTCTGATGCCGATCGTTTACTGCTTTAATGTAAGTATGATGGATATGAAAGAGATTTACTCCGGTAGTTTCTGGCCGAGCAGACTGACACTCGAAAACTATACCAGAGCATTACAGTTGGCGCCGTTTTTTACTTTTATCAAGAACTCCCTGTTTGTATCTGTTGCGGTAACATTTGGACAGGTGGCTACGGGCGCGCTGGCAGCATATGCGTTTTCTATGATGGAATTTAAAGGAAAGAAGATTCTTTTTATGCTGATGCTGGCGACGATGATGATTCCGAGCCAGGCGATTATCATTGCGAATTATCTGACCATCGCAAACTGGGGTCTGCGCGATACCTATACTGCACTGATCCTCCCGAATGTGGCGGCAGCGTTTGCAGTATTTAATATGAGACAGGCATTTCTGCAGTTCCCGAAGGAACTGAAAGAAGCAGCCGATATCGATGGATGTACAAATTTCAAATTCTTTTACAAGATTGCACTTCCGTTGATCAAACCGTCTCTGGGAGCACTTGGTATTTATGTATTCCTGCAGAGCTGGAATCATTATCTGTGGCCGCTCTTGGTAACAGACTCCGTAAATATGCGTACGGTTCAGATCGGTCTTGGTATGCTGCAGGGTGCAGAGTCCACAGACTTCCGTCCGGTTATGGCAGGTTCCATGATTATCCTGCTTCCATCTATTATCGCGTTTGTGGCAGGACAGAAACAGCTGATCAGTGGTTTGACTTCCGGCGCGGTAAAAGGTTAGGCATCATGATATTTTCGATGGGGCATCCATCGATGATATAAACGTAAAATTTTAAACAGAAAGAAGGAGAAAGGGTATGAACAAGAAATTAGCAGCAGTAGTATTAGGTGGAGCATTAGCAGCGTCTATGTCCTTCGCAGCTTGCGCGGAAGGAGGAGAAAAAGTTCAGATTACGTTCTGGCATGCAATGGGCGGTGTAAACGGAGAAACAGCGCAGGCACTGGTAGATGACTTCAATGCATCTCAGGATGAGATTGAAGTGCATGCGGAATATCAGGGAAGTTATGATGACGCAATTACAAAACTGAAAGCGGCAATGCAGTCTGGTCAGGGACTGCCGGATGTATGTCAGATGTACGATGTTGGAACGAAATTCATGGTGGACAGCGGTGCGGCTGTTCCTGTTGAGGATATGTTTGAATCTACAGGTTACGATCCGGCCAGCGTTATGGATGTAATTACCAGTTATTATACGACAGACGGCAAACAGTACGCAATGCCGTTCAACGTATCTACACCGATGCTGTATTATAACAAAGATGTTTTTGAGGCAGCAGGATTAGATCCGAATACACCGCCGACTACTTATGATGAAGTTCTGGAATATGCGCAGAAGATTGTAGAGAGCGGCGCAGCTCCGGTTGGTTATTCTCATTATATCTACGGCTGGTACTTTGAGCAGCAGCTGGCAGGACTGGGCGCATACTACGGAAATAATGAAAATGGACGTACAGAGCCGATCACAGCAGTTGATTTTGATCAGAACGGCGGCGGTTTGAAAGTATTTGAAACCTGGAAGAAACTGTACGATTCTGGATATTTTGAGAACTATGGTACAGTAGGAGCTGACACACAGACTGCATTCTTTGCAGGTCAGGTTGGTATGATCATTGAATCTACCGCAATTCTGAAGAACGCGACAAATTCTTCTACGTTTGAAATCGGAACCGGTAACCTTCCGAAAATTGAAGAGAACGAAGAAGGCGGCGTTATTATCGGCGGCGGCGCGCTTTGGATGATGGATTCTGAGGATCAGGCGAAGAAAGACGCGGCATGGAAATTTATTGAATATTGCACGACTCCGGAAGCACAGGCAAAATGGTCCATGGGTACCGGTTACTTCGCAATCAATCCGGCAGCTTATGAAACAGAAGATTTCAAAGCATACCTGGAAGAAAATCCGAACTTTATGACAGCGATCAATCAGCTGAATGCTACTCCGGTTAATAATTATACCGCAGGTGTTCTTTCTGGCGTACAGACAGAATCCAGATTAATCTTTAACGATGTTATGCCTCAGGTATATGATGGTAAGATGACACCGGAAGAAGGTGTGGCAGAACTGGCTAAGCAGGTAAATGCAGCGATTGAAAACTATAACGCATCTATTAAATAATCAATAAGAAGATAAAACTGGGATGCGGGATACTGCCGTGAGCGTGCGGGGGTATCCCGTTCCCTATACTATGCGGCATTCTTACTGCGAGACCGGGAGCAGAAGATTTAAAAGTATAAAGAGTAAAATCCTCTGCCGGGTATCATATTATGGAAGCGTCTGCATATAAATAGTGAATAAAACAGGCAGGAAAGGTTGGACACGTATGATCAATGAGGGCCTTATTGGGGCAATGAACAGTTTTGTAGCATATATGAGAGAACTGAATGTTATCACCGTGGCTTTCCGACTGTTTCTGGCGATCGTGTTGGGCGGTGTGATCGGCTTTGATCGCGGAATGAAACGAAGAGTAGCGGGGGTAAAAACACACACGGTTGTCTGCATCGGTGCAACTATTGCAATGATGACAGGGGAGTTTATTCATCTGTATTCAAACGGAGCAGGTGTAGGCGATACGGCGCGGCTTGGCGCGCAAGTGATCAGCGGCGTTGGTTTTTTGGGTGTTGGTACGATTATCGTGACCGGACAGCGTCATGTATCGGGGCTGACGACGGCGGCCAGTCTATGGACTTGTTCTTGTATCGGTCTGGCGATTGGTTCAGGATTTTACAGCGGTGCGATTTTCGGTACAGTGGCAGTACTCCTTGTACTGCGTTATTTTAAAGCATTGGATGTTTATGTAGAGAATCATTCTAATGTGTATGAGGTATATATGGAATTTCTGACGGAAGAGCATTTGAGCACAGCAATCAGAAATCTTAGAAAAGAAGACATCAAGGTAAGCAGTGTGATTATCGTGAAAAAGAAAACGAAAAGCCAGAACATCGTTGTGCAGGCGTCGGTGGAGGCCGGCAGATGGATGACGAGAAATGCGATTTTCCGGGCCCTGGAGGATCAGGAAGGTTTGCTCTCAGTGGAGGAGCTTTAAGCAGGAAGGCTTATTAGATAAATACATTTTATTTAGCGGCAAAGGAGAAGGATTATGGCAAAGTATGTAATGGCGCTTGATGCGGGAACAACAAGCAACAGATGTATTTTATTTAATGAAAAAGGTGAGATGTGCAGCGTGGCGCAAAGAGAGTTCCGTCAGATTTTCCCGAAACCGGGCTGGGTGGAGCATGACGCGAACGAAATTTGGGCAAGTCAGCTTGGCGTAGCAGTAGAAGCGATGGGAATGATCGACGCAACGGCGGAGGATATTGCGGCAATCGGCATCACAAATCAGCGTGAAACGGCGATTATCTGGGACAAAAATACTGGTGAACCGGTTTATAATGCGATTGTCTGGCAGTGCCGACGCACTTCAGAATATTGTGATTCTTTAAAAGAAAAAGGTCTGACAGAGAAATTTCGTTTAAAAACCGGTCTGATCATTGACGCGTATTTTTCCGCGACTAAGATTAAGTGGATTTTAGATAATGTGCCAGGCACAAGAGAGCGTGCTGAACGCGGTGATCTGCTGTTCGGTACGGTAGAGACATGGCTGATCTGGAAATTAACAAAAGGAGCTGTGCATGTGACGGATTATTCCAACGCTGCCAGAACAATGCTCTTTAACATAAACACACTGGAGTGGGATGACGAAATTTTGGAAGAACTTGACATACCGAAGTGTATGCTGCCGAAGCCGATGCCGTCCAGCTGTATTTATGGAACGGCGGATCCGTCTTTCCTTGGCGGACCGATTCCGATTGCGGGCGCGGCGGGCGATCAGCAGTCGGCGCTGTTCGGTCAGATTTGTTTTGAACCGGGCGATGCCAAAAATACATACGGTACAGGTTGTTTCCTGTTGATGAATACAGGTGAAAAGCCGGTATTTTCTGAGAATGGTCTGGTTACAACGATTGCCTGGGGATTAGATGGCAAAGTAAATTATGCACTGGAAGGTTCTGTATTTGTTGCCGGAGCGGCTATCCAGTGGCTGCGCGATGAAATGCGCATCATTGATTCTGCGATGGATTCCGAATATATGGCGAAAAAAGTAAAGGATACTAACGGCTGTTATGTGGTTCCGGCCTTTACAGGGCTTGGTGCTCCATATTGGGATCAGTATGCGCGCGGCACGATCGTCGGTATTACGCGCGGCGTAAACAAATATCATATCATTCGTGCGACATTGGAATCTTTGGCTTATCAGGTGAATGATGTGCTTATGGCAATGAAAGCTGATTCCGGTATCGAGCTATCCTCACTGAAGGTGGACGGTGGTGCCAGTGCGAACGATTTCCTGATGCAGACGCAGGCAGATATCATTACAGTTCCGGTAAACCGTCCGCAGTGTGTGGAAACCACGGCGATGGGAGCTGCGTATCTGGCAGGTCTGGCAGTCGGTTATTGGTCAGATATTGAGGATGTAAAGAAGAACTGGGCAGTTGGGAAGACCTTCTACCCGACTCTGCAGGAAGAAGAAAGGCAGAAGAAGGTGAAGGGCTGGCAGAAGGCGGTCAAATATGCTTATGGCTGGGCAAAGGATGAATAAATATTTGCAGTAATACATGGGGTGCAAAAACAAGGAGATAGAAGTTACAGGAAAACTGTCGTATCGGGGAATGCGGCGGTTTTCCTGTTTTTTATTTATAATGATTTATCATCGACAATGCGTGGGATTGTGCTATAATCAATCCAGTGAGTGAAGGAGAGAGCGTTTATCATGCTGCAAAAGATAGTTGTATTTTTTAAAAATGATATTGTTTTGACGGCCGCTATGTTTTTGGCGGTTTTATCCTGTTTTATTATCCCACCGGATAGAGCATATCTTGGATATATAGATTTTAATACGTTGATTCTGCTGTTGTGTTTGATGCTGATTATGGAAGGATTAAAGGAAATACAATTTTTTCGTTATGTTGGCAGAAGTGTATTGGAACGTGTAAGGACGAAACGTGGAATTATCCTGACACTGGTATTTTTATGTTTTATAAGCAGTATGTTGATCACAAATGATGTGGCGTTGATTACTTTTGTGCCGTTTGGACTGTTGATTCTGGAAATGACAGGGATGACCAATGGTATATGTTTTACGGTCACTCTGATGACGATCGCAGCGAATCTCGGCAGTATGCTGACGCCGGTGGGAAATCCGCAGAATCTTTACCTGTTTTCTAGTTCGGGTATGAGCTTTGAGGAGTTCCTGCTTTTGATGCTGCCATATACATTGCTGGCGGCAGTTCTGCTGTTTATCTGTGTGCGTTTTGGAGGTAAAAGAGGAGAGATCACCTTTGTCCTGGAAGATATGCAGTTTGCTGCCAACAGACAGTTTTATACCTATCTGTTGTTATTTGCACTATGTCTGTTATCTGTGGCAGGAGTCATTCCAAAACCGGTGCTGTTGCCGCTGGTTGCAACCGGGATTTTTTTGACGGATAAAAGATTGTTTCGCAGAGCAGATTATGCACTTCTGCTGACGTTTGTCTGCTTTTTTGTGTTTGTCGGAAACATGAACCGAATGGAAAGTCTGCGTGTGCTCATCAGCGGTATGATTGAAGATCAGGAGCGGTTGGTGGCAGTAGGGTTAAGCCAGATTATCAGCAATGTTCCGGCGGCAGTTCTGTTGTCTGGCTATACGGAAAATGCTAAAGAGCTGATCGTCGGCACGAACCTTGGCGGATTAGGGACACTGATTGCTTCTATGGCGAGTCTGATTTCTTATAAACAGGTGGCGGGAGTGTTTCCGGAGCAGAAGAAAAAATATCTGGCTGTTTTTACTGTGTGGAATATCGTGTTTTTGGTGGTGTTGTTGGCGATGGGGAGAGTCTTTGTGTAAGGATGAGGGAAGTGGTAATGTGACGGGTATTATCAAGAAAGCTATTATGGAAAAGAGTAAAGAAGAAATAATAGTGTGGTAGAGAGAAGAACTGTAATCGATCTTTTTTGGAAGAAAGAAGAGATTATTTAAATACATATTTGAAAATATGTGAAGTTTATGATGAAGTGGTAGAAGTAAGTGTATTTTTAACAGTCAATAATCCATAGATATTATACAGGGCATCTGATGTGAGGTGACCCCAAAAAGTTAGACTTTTTAAGCGTAGTAGTTTTGATTGCTGCTACGCTATTTTTTATGCAGCCAAGATGGATAATCTGTATTCAACAGGACTCATCCATCCAAGTTTTTCTTTAATTCTTGAGACTATGAAGAAAAGTCTGTAAATATGATCTTCTATGATAAGAATGGGCGATAGGCTTAAATAAAATCAGCTTTTCGCCCTTGCTTTATATATAACAGTTAGAGACTATGAAGAAAAGTCTGTAAATATGATCTTCTATGATAAGAATGGGCGAT
>CALDMO010000006.1 GCA_937915375.1 uncultured Marvinbryantia sp. | reverse complement strand
ATCCTTGTTTTTATTTTGTTATTTATCTTGTTACCTATCTATTGTACCCCAACAGCGCTTCATTCAACGGCTCCGTTCCAGCCAACACAAATCTGCCGTTTTCAATAATCGCTGTGCGTGTGCCGTCCGCCGCTACCGCCTCGATCAGCGCCAGTTCACGATACGGAATCGTGATATCCGTATGACATCCGAAATATGCTTTTGACAGATCCGTTTTTCTTAAAATAGAAACCTCGTTGTCTCGGGCAATGATCTCTTTTCCATCCGGATTAAAAACGGCAGTATCTTCTGCAAAATGATAACACGTATCCCCTACCGCAAAATGCGGTCCCATCTTTTCCGCAATCAGGATCGGAAGTTTATCCTCAATCCCAAATTTTTCCGCCATTGCATATGCTGTCGTGTTTGTCCCGATAGCAAATTCTCCCAGCGGAAGGCTTTCATGATGGCAAAGAATATTTTCACGGATATATTTTTTATTTTCCTCCGAATCCGTAAAATTACCGCAAGAATAGTCGCTGATCATGCCGTCCGAAAACGTGATCGCCAAATCTTCATAACGCAGATCATTTAGATAAACGCTGCTGACATGAAGAACACCATTCGTACCTGTCAGCTTCGGAGAGGTGAATACCTCACCAACCGGAATGTTACAATCTGCCACACAATTCTCAAACAAAGTTTCTTTCTGCGGATCTTTTAATTCCAACAGATTTACAGTCAGATCGGTGCGATTGCCGTCTTTACCGAGAATACGCACCTGTGAAGCTTTATCAAGCGTATCAATGATCGTCTGCTGCATTTTCTGATACAGCGCATAATCCAGTGTGTTAATTCGCACGGTCTCGCGGAAGATCTCCTCAAAATCAGCGCCAATCTCCGGTACCGGAAAGGCGATGATCGTAAAGCTGCGTTCTTCTCCTTTGATATAACGGTTGGTGATCTGCGCGTTTTCATTTGCCAGTTCCACCGCCAGTTTCTGCTGTTTTTCCGACAGATGATATGCTGCCTCTTTCGTCTCCGGAGCAAAAGGAATCTCTCCGAACGTTTCCACAACGGCCGGACCTGCGTGTACATAAGCTAATTCCTTCACTTCCTCGTAAGCCGTACGGATCACGCCAAGCTTTCGCTCCACAAACGCTGCGTCAAGATAGATCGCGCTGTCTGCCTTATGATCGTAATCAAACTGCTTGTTCGGGATCGCACCGTAATAACCGATCCGCTCATGAGAACGGCGGTTAACACTGTGCGCAGCCGCACGGTAAATCACCGGTTCCAGTCCCATCTCCCGGAAGTTTTCGATCGCTTTTTTGATCATACGCTCAAATCCAAGCTGAAAACGGATATTGACCGTTTTCTTTTTCGACAAATCTTTTCTGCCCAGTACAAAGCCGATACGGTAGCCTTCGGTATAGACAGACGCGATCCGATCAATCTCCTCCTGCGGAAGAGCGTTCATAAATGCCGCCATCTTTCGCTCATTTTCAGAAACATACTCTCCATATAAATAGAGGTAACGCAGATCTGTAAGATCCTCTTCCATAATAATGCGCGTTGCCAGATCCATGGAAGGATCCACACTGCTGCGAATGCGTCTCGATACCAGACGATCGCTGTAATCACTTACATACCAGTACACAATCTGCTGAATCTGACGATAAGCCGGCAGCTCACTATCCTCAAAGGCATTGTAAACTTCAATAAACAACTCACACAAAACCGCGATATCTTCCATGTCACCCTCAAAGGCCGATGCGATCATGCTGCGCACTTCCGCGTAAAGAAACGACAGAATTCGCCCGTGAGTTTCTCCCAGTACTTCCACTGCGTAAGCCGGGTTGCCATAACTCTTTTCGTAGTTTTCCGGCAGGATATCGGCATAAAGAACCTGATTTACCTGCTGCCATTTTTCCTCACTCCATGCTTTGCACACTCCCGCCTGCAGCTGCCCAGCCAGTTCTGCTGTCTTTAAAATAAACTCCGCTGTTCTGCGAAAATAATCTTCATAATTTTCGGGAACGGTATGTTCCTCTAAAATTGCCGCGATCCGCTCTTTTGCAAGAGCCAGACGTTCCGTAATAAGTTCGTCCATGCTGTTCTCCTTTTCTGTCTTTCTTGATTTATGAGCAGCCGATAAGGTACAGTGCAAGCCAGATGACAAATACAACGCCGCTCATAATCGATCCGATCTTTGGATATTTATATCTGATATTTTTTTCGGAAAAGCTCATCACGCCGATAATAAAGCCGACTAATGACAGCAGCATACCCGCCACGCCAAAGCCGCCGGCATACAGCCCCGCATCGCCGCGCATATAATAGGAAGCGTAGATCATCGCCAGCAAAAAGACCAGCGCGATACCGCCGAGCACGGTGGAGACAATTCCGTTTACTGAATGTTTCTTTTCCGCAAAAGAATACATTACTTTTCTAGCCATAGTGTTTTCTCCTGAATCTGTTGCATATGGTAAACAGAGTAAAACCTAAAATCCCGCCCAGTGTGTTTAAGATCAGATCATCTACATCAAAGCTGCCCACTTTGGAAATCAACTGCGCGCATTCTACCAGCAGACTGAATTCAAAACTCAGCATGGTGATCAGAAAAAAGTTTCTGGCTCTTCGCGCCAGTACCGGCAAAATTGCTCCAAACGGAACAAAACAGAGTATGTTTCCTGCCAGATTAGTAAACACAGCTACTATCCCCAGTTCTTTCCGGTAAATCCAAAACCGCTTAATCTCCTTAAAAGGCTCCAGATTATAGGCATACTCCCGTTCTGAATACACCCTCCCAAAATTTTCCGCAAAAAACAGAAAATATGTCAGCAGAATCAGATATCCTATAAATAATAGTACGCTGATTACCTGTATTTTTCTTTTTGTTTCAACTTTCACGCGAATGCCTTTCCTTTAAAGCAGCACACTTTTGCGGGAGGCCAGAAGTCTCGCGCCGTTTACAATCGCAAGAATGCCGGTGGAAAGACCAACAACGATCACCAGAATCCCCAGCACAATGTCACCGGCTCCCGTTGCGCCCAAGGTACGGTAAATTTTTTCATTCATAATAAAAAACTCCTTTCCTGCTCTTTGTTTACTTTGCTCCATACTGTTCATAATATGCGTCGATTGCTGCTTTTAACGTATCGTCGATCAAAATTTTGCCGCCGCATTCTTTGTTATAAAGTTTTTCTACAACCTCCGCCATTGTAACGATCGCGTTCGTTTCAAAACCATATAACTCTTTTACCTCATCAAGTGCGCATTTTACACCGCCCTTACCGACTTCCATGCGATCCAGAGATACCATCAGACCGACGATGGTCACATTAGCCGCGCCTCTTACCTTCGGAACCGTTTCTTCCATGGATTTACCGGAAGTGGTCACATCCTCGATCATCACCACTCTGTCACCGTCTTTTAAACTGCTGCCAAGAAAACTGCCCTTATCCGCGCCGTGATCTTTTTCCTCCTTGCGGTCACAGCAGTAACGAATCTCTTTTCCGTACAGCTCGGAAAAAGCAATCGCTGTCACAACTGCCAGCGGTATTCCTTTATAAGCCGGTCCGAACAGTACATCAAAATCTTCACCGTACTTATCATGGATTGCCTGTGCGTAATATTCACCAAGCTTTTTCAGCTGGGAACCGGTCACATATGCGCCTGCATTCATAAAAAACGGAGATTTTCTGCCGCTCTTTAACGTAAACTCTCCGAATTTTAATACCTGGCTTTCCACCATAAATTCAATAAACTGCTCTTTGTATGCGTCCATATCGCTTCTCCTTTATCCTGCGGGCATATATACCCATTTTTCTGCTTTTGTGCTTTTGCACATACTTTTCCAATATATGTTCATTTTAACATAACATCCTCAAAAGTACAATTATCTAACGCAATGTTTTGCTAAAAACAAAAACCGGAGGATTTCAAACTCATCCTCCGGTTTTTGCTGCCCGGCGGTATCTTGCCGGTGTCACGCCTTTTAACGCTATAAATCGATTAATAAAATAGTCAATATCATGATAGCCCACTTCCTCTGCAATCACAGAGATCTTTTTATCGGTGTGTATCAACAGATACTCTGCCTGTGAAATCCGGTAAGCTGACAGATAGTCACGAAAAGACTGTCCATACTGCTTTCGGAAAATCTGTCCGAGATAAGAGCTGTTAATATAATATTTTTGCGCCAGATTCTTTAACGTCAGGTTTTCGGCATAATTTTCCCGTATTTCCCGCTCAATCTCATGCAGCACTCCCCCGGAAACATTCTTTCGAAGCTGACTTAAATAATCTGCATATTCGTATATAAAACGGCGCATATGACTCTTCCCGCCCCGATCTGTCCGTTTTTCAAATACGTCTTCATTGATATGCTGCATAATTTCTTCCTGATCTACCGATTCATCCTGCTCTACCGCCAAATGGATCAGCTGAAACAAAAGATAATTGATGTTCATATTAATCATATTTCCATCCATGCCCGGACGTTCCAGCTCTTGATACAGCGCGTCAAGCTGACTTTTCATTTCCATACGGTCATTATCCTTGATCGCTTCCACTAAAAGATCCAGACTTTTTTTGCAAAGTACCACTGCATTTCGTTCTGTCTGCAGTTCTTCCTCGTAATAATATACTTTCCGCAACTCTCGAAATCCGATAAACGAACGCAGTAAGCAGGCAGTAGAATAAGAATGTCCCAGTTTTGCCGTTCCCTCTACCGCTTTTCCCACCAGCAAATATACGGGAAGTTCTACGTTTCTTTGAATTTCCTGCTGCATTTTTTCAAAAAAATCTGTTTCACTCTTTCCCGGCGGAAGCATACGATTTTGAATGTACAGAACTGCCATCTCATGATCTCGTTCATAACCGATCATATCCCGAAAGCAGCAGTCGGAAGCTTCTTTCAGAAATCTTTGACAGCTTTCCAGCATGAAAGCTTTCTGTTCCGAAAGTTCCTCATCGGAGAACTCGTCCTGCAGCTTCACAACATCCATGCCGACATGAACATAACGGATCACTCCTTGCATCTGAAGGTTCTGTTCAATCTCGTCCACATCCTCTTTTCTGGCTTTTCCGCGCAGCACAGATACAATCTGCCTTTCCAACTGATTTTTTCTCATCTGATTTTTCCAGAGCCGTTCTTTGACACTATATGCCTTTTTTTCTGCGGCCTTATGAAGCAGTTCCAAAAGATTTTCTTTCTGAACCGGCTTTAAAATATAATCCATACAGTTATAACGTACTGCTGTCTGTGCATAAGAAAAATCACTGTACCCGCTCAAGATCACAAACAAAGCGTCCGACAGATTCTCTTCCCGCACTGTCTTGAGCAGAGAAATACCATCCAGCACCGGCATTTTAATATCTGCCAGAATCAGATCCACCTGATTTTCGCGCAGGTACGCAAGCGCCTCCTGCCCGTTTTCTGCCAGCTTTACAATCATAAAGCCTTCTGATTCCCAATCAATCAGCACCTGCAGTCCCTGCAGGATAAACGGTTCATCATCTACCAGCATCACTCTGAGCATCGTCTATACCCTCCCCAGTAATTTTTCAGTCGGAGCCCGGAACAAAAACCAGCTTCCGGCTCCCTCTTCACTTTCCAGATCAAACAATGCCGTATTGCCTGAAATCATCTTTAGTCTCAGACAAGCATTTAAAATCCCGATATGATCACTTGCGCGGACACTGTCAATGTCACAGTTTCGCATCTGCTCCAGCAATTTCGCTGTCTGTTCTTCCGACATTCCGCTTCCCGTATCTTCGATTTCCAGATACAGCCATCCGTCTTTTTCATAAATACGGATATAAATCCAGCAGTTTCCTTTTTTCCCTTCGATACCGTGTACACAGGCATTTTCCACCAGAGTCGAAATCGTCAGACGCGGCAGTACATATTCCCGGCACTGCGGCATCACCTGGATTTCATACGACAACCGCTTTCCAAAACGATATTTCTGCAGTTCGAGATATGCCTCAATAAATTTCAGTTCTTCCGCCACCTTCACATAATCGCTCGTCCATTTTACGCTCTGACGTTCCAGCACAGCCAAACGCGCGATCATCTCTGAAGTTTCTTCTTCCCCTTTCAGTACGCTGTGCATCCGAATACTTTCCAGCACATTAAACAGAAAATGCGGATTAATCTGGCTGTGCAGTGCCTGAATCTCCGCTTTCTGTCTGGCAAGATCCATCTCCTGACGTTCCAGTCGGTCTTTATACACAATCTGAATCAATTCCTTGAGACGCCTCAGCATTCGATTATAATTTTTCATCAATCCGGCAATCTCATCTGCCCCGCGCACATTCGAAAGAAGTTCCATTTTTTCCGGTTCAATCTCGTCAAATGCATTGCTCAAAATCTGAAGCCGTCCAACAAACGAATGATTGATGATGCTCATAATTGTCAGCGGCAGTAAAATATTAGCCGCCACCAAAACAATAATCCAGGGGAAATTTCGAATCAGACAGTTTAAAATCATATTGGATGGTTTTTCCACCAGAATACGAAGCTCATCGTCATAAAAACTCCACTCTCGCTCATATCCGATTTTTTCCTTCCCCGTCAACTGTTCAAACGGCTGTGTATAACGATTTTCTTTTCCATTTGAAAACAAAATCCGATCGCCGCTGCAAATATATACCGGCGTATTGCAATTCATATTCTCCAGTTCCCGGTTGAAACTGTTATAATCCAGATCGATTCTGATAAGCTGTTCCTGTTCATCTTTCCCAAAATAATCCAGACGTCCCACGACAAAAATACGCCTCTGATTGATTGCCGACAATTTTCTGCTCTCATCATAAGCAATCATCAGATCGTCTTTTTTCTCCGATGCCGCAAATTCCCGATACCAATCCGTTTCTTTTACGGATTCCAGACGCTGAAAGTGACCGCCGTTTAAAATCGTATTATTATCCGCATAAAGCAAAAGCTTTGCGCCGCTGTAGCCACTGATACTATCATAATAAATCGAATTCAGAATCGCCCGGCTTTCTTCATAAAATTCCAGATTTGACTGGTATTCTTTCTTTAAAAAAGCATCCAATTTGCGGTTTGTGTAAATATTGCCCTTGATCCTATCCAAAACTTCAAAAACGGATGACAGTTCATAACTGACTGCATCCGCGGTATTTTCCATCTCATGTCTGATTTTTTCACTGTCCGTCTGAATCAAAATGGAAAGAATCACGCCGTCTGTAATTACAAGCGGCGTGATTACGCATAGAAGATACAAAAGTATCAGCTTTCTGCGTATTTTCAGATTATTCATAAATACTTCCAGTTTTTTCCACACACTCTTCATAAACTCTTTTCTTCTTCGCTCCGCTGCTCAATCTTTTCGAACTCTTTTACAAACATCCGGCTGTTAAAATACAGCATCACTCCGGTACAAAATATCCAGATTGCCGGAAGCCAGCGCATATACCAAAAACAGATAATTCCAGTGGCAATCGTCACAACGAGTTCCAACAGTACCCGCGGCAGCTTCATCAGCGTAAAAATACAGGCTCCCTTAATCGCATCCTTAGTAGAAATATAAAATCTTGCCAGCATCGGAAAAACGCAAAAAATAATTCCTGCCACTAGCACAGAAAGCACTGTTAAGAAGATAGAAAACGCCGGGTGAATCATTCCTTTCGGCGCTTTCTTTACCAGATACCAATCCACTGCCAGAACTGCGATCATCACCATCTGAATGAGCCACATAACGGTTGCCTGCCGAAAATTTTTCCGAAATGCCGTAAAAAAGGCCTTTGTAACTGCCGGTTCCTCCCCGCGTACCAGTTTCATAGAAACATAGTATTTTGCGGTCAGTGCCGCCCCTGTCGTAACGACAGGAATACAGCACAACAAACACAAAAGATTTAATATTACATAATCCGCGCATTTTGAAACCGCGTTCATAAATTCGCTGTCCGGTCTGAGAAATGACATGGTATCTCTCCTTTCACCAAAAAACAATTAATATATCCGATAATTTCCACTGAGCGCCAGCACAGCAAAGAAATACAGACAATTATCATAATATCTGCGATCCCCCGTACGAAGCGGTGTCTCCCAGAATTCTTTTACACACTGCAGAGCATATCCTGTAAGCGGCGCGGCAATTGCCAGAGAAGCCTGGGCGTTCACTGCAGTCATCGCAATCGGATGCAGTGCTTTTTCTCCAAGAACCTCTCCCTCCACACTATAGATTGCTTTGTCATTGTCTTTCATTGTCTCGCAAAAAAACTTTTGCAGATTTTTTGCTGCCAATTCATGCCAATCTTCGTTTCCTTCCGCCCCGAACCATTCCCGATCAAGCGCAATATTAGCGATCGTACGATAAGCATCACTGTAATACCAGTCATGGCGGCCGCCAAAAGTTGTCATCTCCGGCGACATCGGCGTACCGTCATAATAGCTGTACTCTGGTGAAAGTCCGGTCTTTGGATGACAAGCAGTCTGTAAAAAGGCACGGCTTGCCTTTGCAGCCTCTTTCCAGAACGGGCGGTCTGCTTCATCTGCACATTCACCGAACAGCTCGTAAAAATGCGGCAGATGATAGGATGGATCTGTAAAATCACATTCCGGAATAAAACGGATCAGATGATTTTCCAAATCCCACATATTACGTCCGCCCTCTGTTTCTTCTTCCTGGTGAATGCAGGTATGTAAAAGTTTTCTTGCCTCTTCAGAATAACAGAAAATTCCTTCTCCGTCACCCCATCTGTGCGAAGCAAGCAGCAGCGCCATCGCAAAAAATTCTTCTCCGTCCGGCGCCGGACCATACGCGTTTGGTACGCCTTCCGGGCTGACCGACCATGCAAAATATCCTCTGTGTACACCATCCTCCATATACATATAGGTTTTTGTCCACTTCCAGAGGCGGTCAAATTCTGCCTTTCGATCCATCTGTACACACATCATCATTCCATAGGACATTCCCTCTGTGCGCGCGTCATGATTTCCGGTATCTTCCATATAAGCCATGTCGTCTCCGACCTCATGATAGAAACGATCCGGACCATAAAAAATTCCTTCAAACGTATCCTGTACTTTGCGGCAAATTTCTGCCTCTGAATATCCGGCTTCCGCAAATACATTTCTGTATGTTTTTTTATTCATTGTTTCTTTACTCCTTTACCCCGCCGATTGTCAATCCGGCTACAAAATATCTCTGCAGGAACGGATACAGACAAATGATCGGAAGCATTGTTACAACCGTTGCCGCGGAACGGACAGATACCGGCGTAACTGTCGCTGCATTCGTTGTATTCATATTCGTTGCGCTTCCGCTCTGCTGCATAACAGAAGAAAGCAGTTTCATTAATTCATACTGTAATGTAGTATACTCCGGTTTCATACGGTTGTAAATCATTGCGTCAAACCAGGAGTTCCACTGTCCGACTGCCACAAAAAGCGCTACCGTTGCATATACCGGTTTACACAGCGGAGAAATAATTCTTGTAAAAATCAGGAAATCTCCCGCTCCGTCAATCTGCGCCGATTCTTCCAGCGCATCCGGCAGTCCCTGCATAAAGGTACGCATAACCAGCATATTAAAAGCGCTAACCATACCAGGAATTACATATACCCAGAAAGAATTTGTCAGATGCAGTGATTTATAAAGGAGCAGCACTGGGATCAAACCTCCGTTCACATACATCGTAATAACCCAGAACAAAGAGAGCTGCGATTTAAACAGAAAACGCTTGCGGCTGACCACATAAGCCAAAAGCGCATTTGCCGCAAGGGCAAACAGCGTTCCGATTACTGTACGGGCTACTGTAATGTATGCTCCGGTCATAAAGCTTTCCAGACCAAGTACCGTCTGATAATTTTTCAGCGTAAACTTTCTCGGCCAGAGATGAATACCGCCTCTTACCGCGTCAATTCCGTCGTTAAACGAAATTGCAACCGTATTCCATACCGGGTACAGCGTAATTACCACGAACGCGATCATAAACAATGTATTGCACACGACAAAAGACGTGTTTGCAAAAGATGATTTAAATTTTTTCTTTTTTCCCATAATTTCCACCTCTTTAGAACAGTCTTTCTTCACCGAATTTCTTTGCCATTCGGTTTGCGATTACAATCAGAACAATAGATACAATGCTTTTGAAGATACCTGCCGCCGTACCAAGTGAATAGTCATTCTGGCTGATACCCCAAGTCAATACATAAATGTCAATGGTCTCTGATACACTCTTGATCAAACCGTTTCCAAGCAAATACTGTACCTCAAATCCAGCGTTCAGTACGTTTCCGACATTCATCAGCAAAAGGATCATAATGGTCGGCCGAATGCCCGGCAATGTAATATTCTTGATCTTTGCCCATCTTCCCGCTCCGTCAATAGATGCCGCTTCATACAGACTTGGATCAATAGAGGTAATTGCCGCCAGATAAATAATCGCATTCCAACCAGTTTCTTTCCAGACATTTGCGAAAGCGACAATCGGCCAGAAATAAGTCGGATGCGCGAAAAAGTTTACAGAATCTTTGAAAATTCCCAAATTTACCAAAATTTCATTGATAATACCGTTCGGAGACAACGCGTCATGCAGAATACCGGTAACAATGATCCAGGAAAGGAAATGCGGCAGATAGGAAATCGTCTGTACCATTTTTTTCCCTCTTTCGGATCGTACTTCATTCAGAAGAATCGCAAATGCAATTGCCGTTACAAAAGTAGTCACCAGATTTAAAATTCCCATTGCCAGCGTATTTCTCAGAACACGCAGAAAGGTAGCATCCGAAAACAGAAACTTAAATTTATCCAATCCGACAAACGTGGAATGCAGCAGTCCTGTTCTCGGTTTGTAATTCTGGAATGCCATAATCCAGCCGCCCAGCGGAACATAGCAGAAAATAATACCGTAAATCACAAACAGCAGTGCGCAGACCATCAGAAATTTCTGTTTTTTTATCTCCTTCCAGGTGATCGGCACACGGGCTTCTTTTGCTTTTCGTTTCATAAACCTCTCTCCTTCCAAATAAAAGGCAGTCACAGTTCCTTTTCGGCAACCATGACTGCTTTTTTGTTTCAACTAAACCCTGTTCAGCAGCGAATCATTACTTACCTATTCTTCTCTCCAACTCTGCCTGCATTTCATCCAGGAAGTCCTGCGGGTTACATCCGTTATAAGCTTCCATGTATTCTGCCCAGGCTGCATCAAAATCTTCTGCCATAACAACTTTCGGCAGCCACTCATGTTTTACTTCGCCCATCTTTGTCCAAGCAACACCACCCGGAGTATCTGTTGTCATTGCATTTGAGAAGGAGTACATCGGATACCACGGTGCGTTTTCTTCTTCAACGGAACCCACCATTTCTACATATGTAGTAACGCCATATGCTTCGAAACATTTTACTACCGGCTCTGCCAGGCTGTCAAAGAACTCAGATGTCTGCTGTTTTGCCTGCATTGCATTTTTACCGTCTCTGCTTGTACCCAGCCACTGCGGGAAATAGCTGTACTCGCAGAGGTGAGACGCCTTATAAGCAGTGTCAGAAGCATTCTTTCTCATTTCTTCTGTTCTATAATACAGTCCCTCTTCATCTACTTCGTAGTCTACACCTTCCACGCCCCAGAAACGAAGATCATGGATTTCCTGATCCAGCATATCATTCATAAATTTGAACGCTGCTTCCGGATCCTCACAGCTTACCGTAACTGCAATACCGTTGGAATTGTTTACGGTATCTCCATAAGAATGCCATCTGTTTTCCATGCCTTCATCGATTGTCAGACCAAGCGGAATATAGTTGCAGCCTTTTTCATCCAGTCCGGTCTGTTTGAATACGTCATTAATAGTGAACGCGAAATCCCACCACTGGTCGCACATACCAAGTACCGCACCGGTAGAAAGTTTTGCGATATACTCATCGTATGTCTGTGTACCAAACTCTTTATCCATGTGACCTGCATTGTAAAGTTCGTTTAATTTTTTGAAATAACGAACTGCAGTATCTGTTGTATTATAATCTACAATTTTCAGATTCTCTTTGTCTACGATAACAGAACCGTCGTTCGGATATCCGTCCAGGAACTGCGGCGCGTTTTCAATACAGAAATATCTCCAGTCTTCGCACAGCGCAGTATACGGAATTACTGCCGTACCATCTTCTGTTGTCGGATTTTCTTTTGCGTAAGAAATCAGCAGATCAAAGTACTGATCCAGTGTTTTAATTTCCGGATAACCAGCCCATTCCAGAACTTTTGCCTGTACCCAGAATGCCTCATCTCCATGTTCTGTCGTTTTATCTTCGCCATAGCTGTTGGCAAATACGTTTGCCCAGTAGATATGACCGTCATCCTGACGGAACATTTCCCATTCTTCATCTGTATACAGTTCTTTCAAATTCGGGTATTTTTCAATATATTCATCCCACGGAACCAGTGCGCCTGCATCGTAAAGCTGCATCATGCCGTCACCGCCGTCGATGAAATCCGGATATTCGCCGCTGGCAATGATCGTTCCTACCGCCTCGGAAGCAGTCTGACCGGTCAGCCAGGTTTCTTCTACTCTTGCGCCAATTTTCTTTGCGATAATTTCCTTGATTTCATTGTTGCTGTCTTTCTCCGGGTTCGGCATTGCTCCAAAGAATGTAAAATCAATGATCTCATCTTCCGAGTACTCTTTTTTCTCTTCCGCTGCTTCTGTTTCCTCTGCGTATGCAGTCATACCATATCCACCAATCGTAGATACGCCCATTGCTGCAAGAGTCAGCATCGCAACTAATTTTTTCTGTTTCATACTGTTCCTCCCTGTGTATTTATTTTTTACAGCTGCTTGGCATCTGCTGTTGTTAGCATCTATTGTAAAATTTACTTTACAGAAAATCACCGGAGAAACTCTTAATAATATCCGGTGAAATTCTAGGTCTTATTCAAATTTTTTTAATTTTACCCATTCTTCCTGTCAGACAATATACAAGAGACACAAAGATTTCTCCCTGTGTCTCTTGTATGCTTCTATTTTGCTATAAATATTATCTAAAATTTGCAGATGTTTTTATCTATCTCTTAATCAGCACCACCGCCACATCATTGACGTTCGTCCCGGTCGCGCCGGTAATGATCAGACCGCCGCATTTTTCCAGCGCATGATAAGCGTCATTCTGCTGAAGCACCTGATAAATATCCAGTCCTTCTTTTTTCAAAAGCGATTTCGTCTCGCCGTCACAATAACCGCCCGCCGCATCCGTCGGGCCATCCGTGCCGTCACTGCCAATGCTGAACACCGCCGTATCGGAAAGACCGGAAATTCCTTCCGCTGCCGCCAGCGCCAACTCCTGGTTTCTGCCGCCCAATCCTTTTCCCGTCAAATGAACAACCGTTTCACCGCCTGCCAGAAACGCGATGCTTTTCTCCGTATTCTGATAGCTCTTTGCAATCGACGCAAGGAAAGATCCCGCTTCCCTTGCCTCACAAGTCAGCTGGTCCGTCAGAAATACCGTTTCATATCCCAGACTTTCACAGGCCTCACCTGTCGCTCTGCAAAGGTTACGCACACTGCCTGTAATAATCGTTTCCACATTGTCAAGGTCTTTCGGCGTCTCCTGTCCCAGCAAGTCCATTGCAGCATTACTCAGTTTCAAATGATACTTTTCTACGATTGCCAACGCGTCCGCGCAAGTCGCAGTATCCGGATATGCCGGACCGGAAGCAATCATGTCAAGCGGATCGCCCAGAATATCACTTAACACAATACTGTACACATGCGCCGGAGCGCAAAGCTTTGCAAACTTTCCGCCCTTCACTGCCGAAAGACGTTTGCGCAGGGTATTCATCTCTACAATATCCGCACCGCAGGCAAGCAGCTGTTTTGTAATATCCGCCAGCTCCTCCCCCGGCACAAGCGGTTTTTCAAAAAGCGCGGAGCCGCCGCCGGAAAGCAGAAACAATACGGTATCTTCCTCCCTTAAGCTGTCTATCAGATCAAGCGCTGCCTGCGTTCCTTTGAACGAATTTTCATCCGGCACCGGATGCCCCGCCTCATAACAGGCAATACGCGGTATCTCCCCCTTTACATGATCGTATTTCGTCACTGCCACGCCTGCCTCGATCTTTTCTCCTAAAATATCCGCCGCCGCTTTTGCCATCTGCCAGGCCGCTTTTCCGGCCGCCACAACATACAGCTTTCCGCTGTCGAAATTTTTGCCTTGCAGTGCCTGCGCTACTGCTTCATCCGGCAGTACTTTTTGGATTGCTTTGCGGATAATAGTATCCGCGTCACTTCTTAAACTCATATTATTTGCCTCCTGTCAGCCTATCGTCTCCTCACCAAAAACTTTATTCTGCAATCAGAAGATCAGACTCAGAATAAAGATAACCGCGATAGAACAAATCCCTTCCACCAGAGTTACCGCCGTCTGCGTCTTATAACCCTGATCCGGTGTCATCTCTCCAAAGTTTGTTACCACCCAGAAATAAGAATCATTTGCATGAGATACCGTCATCGCGCCGGCACCGATCGCCATAACACAGAGAGCCGCCATCACATTGGAATCCATACCGAGCGCTCCCATCAAAGGCGCCATAATACCTGCAGTCGTTGTAATCGCAACAGTAGAGGAACCCTGCGCGGATTTCAGGATTGCTGCCAGCAGGAACGGGAAGAAAATACCGATCGGCTCCAGAACCGTGGCATTATCCGTAATAAATGTAACCAGGCTTGTAGAAGAAATCACTTTTCCAAGTACGCTGCCCGCTGCCGTCACAAACAGGATCGGCCCAACTGTTTTTAAGGTATCATTTGTCAGATCATAAAGTTTCTCTCCCATATGAGACTGCGCCAGAAGAATAATCCCCAGAATGACGCCGACTGCCAGTGCAACGATCGGTGTGCCAAGGAACGTGCAGGCGGCAGAGAGCACGCCGCTCCATCCCAGAATTGAAGATACATTGGAAAGCGCCATCAAAACGATCGGAACAATGATTGGCGCCAATGACATACCGGCTGACGGAAGCTTTCCATAGGAAGCAACCAATTCCTCATATGTCTTTGTGATGCCCGCTGCATCCGCTTCATCTTTAGCTTTTACTTTTTTCCCAATATATTTTGCGTAGAAATATGCGCCCGCAAGCGCAGGAATAGACACCAGAGCGCCCAATCCCATAACCAGAAGCAGACTGTTGCCGATACCGAGCGTGTTCGCCGCCGCAATCGGACCCGGTGTAGGCGGGATAAATACGTGCGACGCGTAAAGTCCGGCTGACAGACAAACGGTCATTGCCACTGAAGATGTTCCCGTTCTCTTTACCAGCGCTTTACGAATCGGGTTTAATACAACAAAACCGGAATCACAGAATACCGGGATCGAAACCACCCAACCCATCAACTCAATCGCCAGCTCCGGATGCTTTGGACCTACCAGCCGTATCACCAGATCCGCCAGTGTCAGCGCCGCCCCCGTAGCCTCCAGAAATGCGCCGATCATAGCGCCGAAAATAATTACGATACCAATGCTGGTAAACGTAGAGGAAAAACCGTTTCCGATAACAGTTGCAATGCCATCAACGGCCGTGCCGTCCACTGTTGTTGTGTTGACCAGAGGAATGCCACCGATCACTCCCAGCACCATCGATACCAGAAGAATAGACAAAAACGGATGCACTTTGAATTTGCTGATCATAAGAATCATAACGATAATCGCCAGTACAAATACGATCAAAAATGGTACTCCTGACATAAAAAATACCTCCCTTTTCTAATGTATTGTGCAAATTATACCATACATAAAAAGAGAGGTAAATATAATTGTTATAATTTATCCGAAAATTGTATTATCTATTTTCCAGTGCGCCGTTGATATCCTTCACCATATCCTCCACTGCTGCACGGCTTGCCTCGCCAAAATGTTCCGCACCGAATTTCGCGTACTGTTCCTGTTTATAAGCGGCAATAATTCCGCGTGAAGAATTTACGATCGCACCGAGACCATCTTCATTAAAGAAGTGTACCAGATCCGCGCCTTTTCCGCCCTGCGCGCCGTAACCCGGCACCAAAATAAGAGTCTTCGGCATCACTTTACGCAGCGCTTTGCCCATTTCCGGATAAGTTGCGCCAACCACCGCGCCAACATAGCTGTAAGAATCACCCATAAATTCCTCACCCCACTGCGCTACTTTTTCGCCAACGATTTCATAAAGCGGCTTGCCATCGATCAGACGATCCTGGAATTCACCGCTGGACGGATTGGAGGTTTTTACCAGAACAATAATTCCCTTTTTCTCTTCCTTGCAGACATCCAAAAACGGTTTAATCCCATCAGAACCAAGATACGGATTTACCGTGATAAAATCCTCGTCAAACGGAGCATAGGTTTTGCTGCCTACCTGCACCTTTCCGATATGACCTGCCGCATAAGCCGCAGAGGTAGAACCAATATCGCCGCGCTTTACATCACCGATCACAACCAGTCCTTTTTCTTTACAATAATCAACCGTCTTTTTAAAGGCCTTTAAGCCCTCGATACCAAACTGCTCATACATGGCGATCTGCGGTTTCACTGCCGGGATCAGATCCCAGGTGCAATCAATGATTTCTTTATTATATTGCCAGATAGCTTCTGCCGCACCCTCTAAAGTTTCTCCAAACTCCGCAAACGCTTTTGACTTTACATGCTCTGGAATATATCCAAGCATCGGATCCAGTCCTACTACGATCGGCGCATGCGTTTTCTGAATGTTACTGATCAGTTTGTTAATCATTTTACAATCCTCCCGGTTTTCTCTTTTCTTTCTTCCTATTTTTCATTAAGTATACCCTATTATTCTAATTTTGTATAGTCATAAAAGTGAATCAGGGGGACAGCAATTTCTCCTGCTGTCCCCCTGCGCTTTTACTTACGCTTCTGTTTCCGTTTCAGCTGTTTCACTCACAGCTTCCGTCTCTGCCTCAGATTCTGTTGTTTTTTCCGTTTCTGTCTCAGATGCTTCTGTAGTCTCTGTATCAGATACCGCTTCACTTACCGCTTCGGTCTCTGTTTCAGATGTTTCTTCGCTTGCAGCCTCTGTGATCTCCGCGTTTTCATACAGAAATTCCATCGCTTTATCAAGCAGCAGGCTTTCACGCACATATGCTTCTCCATACTGTTCCAGAAGCTCCTCTGTCGTGACCTCAACGCCGTTCATCTCTGCAATTTCAGCTGCATATCTTTCCAACCCTGCCTGAAATTCTTCGTCTGTAACTTCCATAGCCTCTGCATCCGCAATTGCCAGAAGAACCATTTCCTGTTCCAATGCCGGCTTGTATGCTTCCTCAATTTCTGTCACGAACGCTTCTTCGTCTTCATATCCGGAAGCGGTCAGGAAATCTCCCAACTCCATGCCATACATCTGAACCATCGCTTCATAATAAGATTTCTGGTAATCCACATACCACGTAATCTTGTCCGTCGGATATCCTGAAATCTCCGCATTTTCAACTGCCGTCTGCAGAAGTGTAGATTGCACTGTATTCTGCTGCATAGCCAGCGCATTTTCTTCCAGTTCTGCGCGTACATCCTTGGTATATTCCTCGGCAGTTTTTCCTTCCTCCAGCTGCGCCGCCACTTCGTCTGAGAATTCCGGCTGACGTGAAATAGAATTTACTTTTACGTGGAAAACAACTTCCTGTCCTGCCAGTTCTTCTGACTGATAATCCTCCGGGAATGTCAGATTCAAATCGATCTCTTCTCCGACTGCAATGCCTACCAGACCTTCTTCAAAACCTTCGATAAAACTGCCGGAGCCGATTTCCAGATCATATCCTTCTGCAGTGCCGCCCTCAAACGCCACTCCATCTTTTGTTCCCTCATAATCAATATTCGCTATATCACCTTCTTCTACGGTACCTTCTTCCAGCGTGTCAACGATACCTGCCGCGGAAATTCGATATTCAATTTCCATCTGCACATCCTCGTCAGTAACCTCAACCGCCGGTTCCTGCGTTACTTCCAACCCCTTGTACTCGCCAAGCGTTACAAATTCGGATGCAGTATAAGACGGCATATCCTTCAAGGTGATTTCTTTCTCTGTCTCTGTTTCTGTTTCAGATTCAGCTTCTTCACTTTCCGCTTCTGTCGTTTCTGTTTCTGCTACTGTTTCCGTTTCTGTTTCTGCTGCTGTTTCCGTCTCTGACTCCGTTTCTGTTTCTGCTGCTGTTTCCGTTTCTGTCTCTGTCTCCGTTTCTGCTGATGTTTCTGTCTCTGTTTCTGACTCCGTTTCTGTTTCTGCTGCTGTTTCCGTTTCTGTCTCCGTTTCTGTTTCTGTCTCCGTTTCCGTTTCTGCTACTGTTTCCGTTTCTGTCTCCGTTTCTGTTTCTGCCGCTGCAGCTGCCTTCTCCGTTTCTGCTACTGTTTCTGTTTCCGTTTCTGCTGCTGTTTCTGTCTCTGCCGCTTCCGTTGTCTCAGTTTCCGCTGCCGTTTCTGTCTCTGCCGCTTCCGTTGTCTCGGTTTCCGCTGCCGTTTCTTTTTGCGTCTCCGCCTCTGTCGTCGCTGCTTCCGTAGTTTCCGGCGCAGTCGTTTCTTTTGTTTCATTTTTCTGTCCGCATCCAGTTGCCGCAAGTGCAACCCCCAGCATTAGTGCCATGACTGTTCTTCTTTTCATTCCTATCCTAACCTCTCCTTATTTATTTTCCACACGTTAAATTCCCTCTTGCGGGGCTGGCACATCCAAAATGTCCGTCCTGCATTTATCATAGATGCCGGGATTGCAAAAAGATTAAAATACAGCGCAGCCCGTCAGGCATCATCTGATCCAATTCTTATAAATCCGGCACCGGCGTCGGTCTTTCCGGATCGAGCACCTCTGCCGCATCAAACAGATCCGCCGCCATAGGATTGCCGGACGTGTAATCCTGCCAAATGCGATATCCATCCAGATTTCTTCTTCCCTGATGGAAATACTGATCTGTCACAGTTGTAGTATAGGCAGTAGAATCCACGTTACAATAAATATCAAATCCCTGGCTCTTCAGATAATTGTATTTTTCATTAGAGGAATCGTAGGCTCCGGTCGGAGAAAGATCCTGACCATGAGCAAAAATAATCGTGTTCGTACCGCCGATCAGCGGAGATACATACTGCATCCAGCGCTCGGTATCCTGTACCAGCGATTCATAACTTGTTTCCCCTACTGCTTTATGTCCCCAAGTATGGCTTGCAAATTCCCAGCCGTCCGCCTTTAAAGCTTCCGCCATTTTTTTTGCTTCCGCGCACTCCTTTTCATAATCGAAATCCGGATGCTCCGCCAGCCATTCCAGCTGAAGCTGGTCTGCATAGTATACATCTGTATTTGTATTGTGTTCTTCACTGTAAGCGCCGTCCGTACGATATCCAAGAATCCCATCATAACCAGTCAGCGCAATTGTTGCCTTAGCGTTTCTGTAAGTCGCATCCGGATGTTCCTCAATAAACGCGTTCAAACGAGGAACCACATCATATGCACCATAGGAAATGCTGCCATCTTCTTCGATATATTCACAAGTCGGCTTTCCTTTTTCATCAAACACCAGTTTGGATGCAACACCATGATCATCATACGTATGGTAATAGCTCAAATCATCGAGTGACATTACAAACGCTTTTTTACCCTCCGGCAGATAAACCGGATTCGGTTTGATCGTTACCGTGCCGTCCTCCGCTTTCGTGGACGTATATAAATCGCTCAGATTAACCAGAACATAACCGCGGTCATACATGGACTGCGTAATCTTGTCGAACTCATAAATCGTCGTCATCCACTGCTGCCAGCCGTCATAACCCGCTGTCCCCGGTACAAATCCTTTAGCCGGATCTGCCACCAGCGAATGATAGAAAATATGTGTCACATCCTCCGGATTAATCGGTACACAGGCTGCTTTTGCCGTCTCATACTCTGTCACTTTCTGCTGCAGCGTCGCATTGATCTGATACGCCGGCAAACCTTTGAGTTTTTCGATTGCCGCATCGTAATCATACATGGCAGCCAGACGATCCGCCTCCTCTACAACCGCCGGATCAAGATCTGCTTTGTGCTTTTCTGCTTCTTCATATTCCGCTGCCTTTTCCTGCAGCACAGAACTGTACTTATAATACTTATCTTCCTTCAGCGCATCTGCTGCGCCCTGATAATCATACGTAGCGACAATCTTCTCCGCGCCTGCAAGAGAAGCGCTGATTTCTCCGTCCATTACCGCCTTTAAGGATTCAAAGCTTGCCGCTTTTTCCTGCAGCTTCGTATCAGACGCGAATTTCTCATGCTGCTGCAGCAGCGTGAGCGCACCGTCATAATCGTATTTTTCCGCCAGCTGTTCGGCTTCTTTAATCACGCCCCTGGTTCCGCCAAAAGCCGGAAGATCAATTTTGCCGCTCTGCACCAGAAAAACAAACGTCGCCAAAAGCAAAAGTACCAGCAACAGCGTCAAAAAAATACCCGCCGCGCGGCCTCTTCTCTTTTTCTTTTTACGCTGCCCTCTGCCGCGCGACGCATCCGAGCTGCGCCTTCTTCTCTCTATAGGTTCCTGTATATCCCGGTGTCTGTCCGACCCACAGTCTGATCGACGCCGTTCTCTTTCATTTCGTTCCATAACCCCAACCCCTCCACTATACTTTCACTATTGATAGATTTTATCCTCTTTTCTTTCTCACTCTATCATAATTTCCTATAAAAAGCAACATCATCACAGATTTTTCATAGAAGCCCGGAAAGATTATTGCACTTTTGCCAAAAGGATGATAGAATAAAAAAAGCGAATTTTGAAGGAGGAAAATGATGTCCTGGATTAACATTTTACTGATCATTCTTTTTGTAGTAATCGTTGTGCTCGGCATCCTGTACTATTTCGGCAGTAAAGCACAGAAAAAACAAGTAGCGCAGCAGGAACAGATGGAGGCTATGAAACAGACCGTTTCCATGCTGGTCATTGACAAAAAGAAATTGAAAATTACTGAATCCGGTCTCCCGCAGATGGTAATCGAGCAGACACCAAAGCTGATGCGCCGCAGCAAGCTGCCGATCGTAAAAGCAAAGGTAGGACCAAGAGTGATGACACTCGTTGCGGACGCTAAGATTTTTGATCAGATTCCGGTAAAAAAAGAAGTAAAGGCAACTGTCAGCGGCATTTATATCACGGCTGTCAAAGGCGTCAGAGGACCGCTGGAAACACCGGCGCCAAAGAAAAAAGGGTTCTTTGCCCGCTTTAAAAAAGACAAGTCGGCAAACAAAGAGGCTGCTCCAAATCAAAAAAAATCAAAAAAGAAATAAGAACTACATAAATAAAAGGATGCTGCAGGATCAGCCAAACAGCTGACAAGCGGCATCTCTTTTTACGTGAAGGAGAAAAAAATGAAATTAAGCAAACGAAATATGGTAGTGGTAAGTTTTATGCTGTTTTCCCTGTTCTTCGGTGCGGGAAATCTGATTTTCCCGCCTTTTCTTGGACAAAACGCAGGCAATCACACTGTTTTAGCAATGATCGGCTTTCTGGCGACCGCAGTAATCCTGCCGGTACTGGGTGTTATAGTAGTAGCCCGTTTTGACGGTCTTGATCGGCTCGGCCAAAATGTCGGCAAAAAATTCAGTCTGATCTTCACTGTTTTAATCTATCTTTCAATCGGTCCCGGACTGGGTATTCCCAGAGCCGCCTCTGTTCCTTTCGAGATGGCAGTGGCTCCGTACCTGCCTGCCGAAGCAAATATCACGCTCTGGATGGTTGTTTATTCCCTGGTATTCTTTCTTGTGGCATTGTGGCTCTGCCTGACACCCGGAAAGCTAGTCCGTCGTATCGGAAATTTCCTGACACCAAGCCTTTTAACTCTGCTGCTGCTTTTATTTATCAGCTTCTTGCTGAAGGGAGAAGTCAGCGTCGCAGAAGCGCAGACTGCATACGAAACGGCTCCTTTTCTGAAAGGATTCTCAGAAGGTTACCAGACGATGGATACCATCGCCGCCTTGAATTTTGGTCTGGTAATCGCCACCACCCTCGGTACATTCGGAGTGACTGAAAAACGCGATAAAATGCGCCATACTGTTTTGGCCGGAGTGTTCGCCGGTTCCATTCTCGCACTTGTCTATATCATGCTCTCCTATATGGGAATGTGCAGTTCCGGCGTATATGAAATTCAGGAAAACGGCGCCTGGACACTTCGCTGCATCGTCTACCAGATTTTTGGTGCTCCCGGTGCGATCCTTCTGGCAGCAATTTTCACACTAGCCTGCCTGACCACCTGTGTCGGATTGATCAATTCAATCTCGCAGTATTTTTCGATTCTGTTTCAGAAAGTCTCTTACCGTACCTGGGTATTTATCATTGTCGGTTTTTCATTCCTGGTATGTAATCTGGGCCTGAATGCCATCCTCAGTATCTCCATACCGGTACTGAACGCGATTTATCCAGTCTCCATTGTCCTGATCCTTCTGGGGCTTTCTCACAATCTATGGAGCTCCAACCGTTTTGTCTACCCGCTTGTCGTAAGCGGCACCGGACTGGTAAGCGTTATTTATGCACTTGATCAGGCAAAGATTCCACTCGGCTTCATCAGTCGTCTGGCTCATAAACTGCCTCTTTATCAGATGGGATTCTGCTGGGTCAGTGTGGCAGTCGTTATGCTACTGCTTGGCATACTGCTTAACAAAATAAAAAAATAATTACAAAAAAGCTGTGCAGACCATTTCGACTGCACAGCTTTTCTTTTCTCATATTAGATAATTCCTCTAATCTGTTCGATACTGTCATATCCATTTTCTTCCAGATACTTCTCCATCCCGGAGATGATATCCATGCTGATATCCGGCTTCATAAACGTTGCCGTCCCCACTTGAATGACCGTTGCTCCAGCCATAATAAATTCAATCGCATCTTCCCAGGTCGTAATACCGCCAAGTCCCATCACAGGAATGTGAACCGCCTTTGCCACCTGATGCACCATACGCAGAGCAATCGGCTTGATCGCCGGACCGGAAAGTCCCGCGTACACATTGTTGAACACCGGCGCTTTCTTTTTCAGATCGATCGCCATGCCAAGAAACGTATTTGTCAGTGAAACACCGTCCGCGCCCTCTTCCTCACACATCCTTGCCAGAGAAACGATGTCTTCCGCATTCGGAGACAGCTTTACCACCAGCTTATGACGGCAGATCGCACGTATCTGACGAACAATTTCTCTTGCCACCTCTGTTTTGGTTCCGAAATTCATACCGCCGCTTTTTACGTTCGGACATGATATATTCAGTTCCAAAATGTCAAATTCCACTTTGTTCAGCTTTTCCATCCCTTTTAAATAATCTTCCATGGAATGACCGCCCAGATTCACAATATTCACTACATCTTTACTATTAACCCAATCAAGATCTTTTTCCACAAACGCATCCACGCCCGGATTTTCCAGACCAACGCTGTTCATGATCCCACTCGGTGTTTCCCAGATACGAATACCGTCGTTGCCGCCGTGCGGATGCTCCAGAAGTCCTTTCGAACACAGACCGCCTAGCTTTTCAATATCAAAATATTCGTTCAGTTCGCGTCCAAAGCCGCAGGTTCCGGATGCCAGTACCACCGGATTTTTAAACTCAATCCCAGCAAATATTGTTTTCAAACGATTACTCAACGTCAAACACCTCGCTTCCTAAAAAGACCGGTCCGTCCTTGCAGACCTTACGGTTGCCGCCGTTTGTCTTGCAGGTACACACTAAGCATGCGCCGATTCCGCAGGCCATGCGATTTTCCATTGAAACATAGAGCGGCGCCAACGCCTGTAATTTTTTGCATTTTTCATACAGTACCTTCATCATAATGGTCGGACCGCAAGTCACGATTGCGTCATACGCGCATGGATCAATATCATCTGTCACAAATCCGCCCACATTAACTGTCACAGAATCTGCCGCTGCCTGATATTCTTTTTCCAAAATCGGTTTACCGCTGAATCCAAGGTAAATATCCACCGTGCAGTCAGGATTTACTTTTTTATAGGTTTTGGCCGCCAGATACAGTGGAGCGATGCCGACACCGCCGCCCACCAGAGCAATCTTCTTTTTATCTTCCAATTCCGGGAAACCGTTTCCATGCGGACCGTCCAGAGTAATTTCCTCTCCCTTCTTTAATTCAGAAAGCATCTTGGTGCCCTTTCCGACCACTTTATATAAAAAACTCACCGTTTCCCCATCCGCATCATAAACACTGATCGGTCGGCTGAGCACCGGATAGGTATCCCAGGCGCGCAGCATATAAAACTGCCCCATTTCTGCATTATTTTTTTCCTGTACTTTCATCAGATAAAAATCCTGTCCCAGATTTTCATTGCCTAGAATGATTCCCATAATCTTCCTCCCTCTTCTTTTGTTTGTATAAATCTGACGAAACCTCGTCTGTTTGTTTTCCAGTCCAAACAATTTTTCTTCATTTTCTAGCTCAGATGAAACTCTCCGTTTTCCTTAGAACGGATATTCATATTGATCGTACAGTCTGCCATATGTTCATAATTAATATCCAGAGCATATTGTATCGTCACATCAATCTGTTCCCGGTAATCTTTTACATCAATATTGGTAGCGGAAATACCAACCAGCAGACTGCCGAACGGCGTATTGTAATACGTTTCGTTTTTCTTGTTCTTTTCAAAAATCATATGTGTACTGGTGAGCCCTTTTCGCGTCACTTCCATAGAATTTCCATCCAGTTTGATCAAATTCTGGATCGTTCCGTCCATTCCCTCCACTACCTCTTCATAGCGGATATAATGCTTTCCATTTTTTTGCAGATAATTGCCGCTGGTAACTACTTCTACTTCGTCTTCTCCCTCCGCGGCCATCATCTGCAGCCCTTTAATACTTACCAAAACATCTTTTGTCATCCTAGTATTCCTCTATATTTACTTTCACCGCTCCGTCCACATGCAGCGGCAGAATCGAATTTGCAAACTCTTTAAAGCTCTCCGGCGCGTCGCTGACAAAAAAGCGGTGTGGCTTCTCTGTTGCAGAAATTTCCTGCTTGTTCATCAGTCCTTTTTCTTCAAGGAGATGCTTCAGTCCCAGCGCTGTTTCATAGGCCGGATTCACAAGCGCTACGTTTTCTCCCATAATCTCCCGGATCACACTGCGCAGCAGCGGATAATGCGTACAGCCAAGAATCAGCGTATCAATATCCTGCTCTTTTAAGGAATCCAGATAGCGCTGTGCCATCTCACGCGTTACAGAATCTTTACGCATATTTTCCTCAACCAAGGGTACAAACAGCGGACACGCCTTCCCAACCACCTGCGCCTGCGGATTGATCTCCCTGATAAACTGGGTATACAAGCCGCTGGCAATCGTCCCCTTTGTACCGATCACGCCAATGCGATTATTTTTTGTCGTCTCACAGGCAACCTTTGCGCCCGGCTTTACCACACCAATAATCGGAATCTCTATCTCATCCTGAATTTCCTCCAGTGCGAACGCGCTCGCCGTATTGCAGGCAACAACGATCGCTTTGACCTGCTTAGACTGCAGGAAACGAACGATCTGTCTGGAATAACGCAGGATCGTGTCCTTTGATTTGCTCCCATACGGTACTCTGGCCGTATCGCCAAAATACACCAGGCGCTCGTTCGGAATGTTGCGCATTACCTCTCGCGCCACCGTCAGTCCTCCGACTCCGGAATCAAACATACCGATCGGTTTTTCATTTTCCCTGTTCATATAAAATCCCCTTATTTTGTAATCATAGACAACACACAAAACGCCAGAGATCCGCCCTGGCTCTTCTAGTATACTTGAAATACCGCCGTATGTAAAGCACGGTTTCAGAACAGCACCGGCTCTTTCTCTACAAATGCAAAGTATAAATCCTTTTCTTCCTCCACCTGCGCTCTGCCGTTGGTCGCCTCCGTCACAGCCTCCAAAAGTTCCACTACTGCTTCCTCCTGCACCAGAACCATCGTTTTTACATTCTCCGCATAAACGGCATCCACGATTGGAATCTGCCGCTGCCCAAGCAAATATTGAAGTTTCCCGACACCGTTGTAATCCGTCTCAATCGTCAGCCGGCTGCCCTTTTTCTTTTCAATGACCGCGCAGGCCGCAAGTCCTGCCTGTACCGCTTTGGAATAAGCGCGTACCAGTCCCCCTGTGCCAAGCAGCGTACCGCCGAAATATCTCGTCACCACGACCGCCGCGTCATGGATTTTTTCTCCCAATAGCACATCCAGCATCGGTTTTCCCGCTGTTCCCTGCGGTTCTCCGTCATCACTGCAGCGCTGCAATTCCTGCCTTTCTCCGCATACAAATGCCCAGCAGTTATGTGACGCATTCCAATATTTCTTTTTCAGTTCCGCTACAAAAGCAAGCGCTTCTTCTTCTGAATGAACCGGACGCACTTCCGCGATAAAACGCGATTTTTTTTCAATGATTTCATCGGAACCTCCCCGATATACAATTTTTAAGCCCATAATTTTTTCCCATTCTGTATGATACTGATATATTCTTTTTTATTAAAATTTCTTTCTATAATATATAAGTGTATTCATTCTAACTGCACTTGTCAATCCCACACATATTTTGCTATACTATGGATATTCTAAAGACATTACTGTATGAACAACAGCTTAAAAATACCGAGCATAAAAAGCCCTATGAGGAGTTGACATATGAATTATACAAGACGGAACATAGAAAAAAAACAAAAAAATATGACTGCTACCAAGATTGAGCAGAAAGCCGGAATGACCCTGATGCGCCTGCTGGTGATTGCTCTGTTCGCGCTGATCATCGGCGGCATCTGCGCCGGATACGGTCTGATGCGCGGTCTGATCAAGAGTGCGCCGGATATCAGTACATTGAGTACGGCTCCTTCGGAATCCGCCACTTACATCTACAGTGCGGACGGCCGTCAGCTGCAAAAACTCACAGCGCCGACCTCCAACCGTACTCCCGTAAAGATCGACCAGATTCCACTCCATCTGCAGCAGGCAGTCGTGGCGATCGAGGATGAACGTTTCTATGAACACAACGGCATCGATGTACGCGGTATCATCCGCGCCTTTGTAGTCGGTATTACCGGCGGCAGTTTTTCCGAAGGCGCCAGCACGATCACGCAGCAGCTGCTCAAAAACAGTGTCTTCCCTGACTGGGTAAGCGAATCCTCCATCATTGAAAGCTTCAAGCGAAAGTTTCAGGAACAATATCTGGCACTGAAGCTGGAACGTACGATGGAGGAAACCAGAACCAAGGAAGAAGTCAAACAGAAAATCCTTCAGGATTACTTAAATACCATCAATCTCGGCGCAGGCACCTATGGCGTACAGGCAGCCGCCCAGCGCTATTTTAATAAAGACGTTTCCGAGCTGACGCTTTCCGAATCAACAGTAATCGCCGGAATCACACAAAACCCGACCGGCTACAATCCGATCCTCCATCCGAAAGCAAACGCCAAACGACGCAAACGCGTTTTAAACAGTATGCTGGAACAAGGCTACATCACACAGGAAGAATATGACGAAGCCCGAGCTGACAAAGTATATGCCCGCATACAAGAAACGGATACCCAGACTGGCGCAGCGTCCATTTATTCTTATTATACAGACGCCATGATCGAACAGATTGAAGAAGATCTGATGAACGAACTGGGTTACTCCAGCAGTCAGGCCTACAACGCAATTTATTCCGGCGGGCTTCGTATTTACAGTGTACAAGATGAGCGCATCCAGCAGATCTGTGACGAGGAATTTGCCAATCCGGCAAACTTCCCCATCGATACGTTGATTGGTCTTGACTATGCGCTGAGCATTCAAAAGGCGGACGGCACCACTGTTCATTACGGAAATTCTCATGTGCAGGATTATTTCGAGGCGCAGGAGCCTGCCTTTAATATGATGTTCCCGGATGAGGATACCGCCCGCTCCTACGCGGCGCAATTCCGGGAAGCACAGACACAGGAAGGCGATACCGTTCTTGGCGAGCGTGTTTCTCTGGTACCGCAGCCACAGGCTTCCGTCGTCATCATCGATCAGGCGACCGGCTATGTAAAGGCAGTCGTTGGCGGCCGCGGCAAAAAAGAAGCCAGCCTGACTTTAAACCGCGCGACCTCAACCAGAAGACAGCCCGGTTCCACCTTTAAGCCCCTGGCTGCCTACGCTCCTGCCATTGATCACAATGGCAAAACACTTTCCACTGTTTACGATAACGCGCCGTACACGTATTCTTCCGGCACTGAACTGAAAAACTGGGACAGCGATTACGGCTACAGCGGTCTGGAAACCATCCACTCTGCGCTGATTAAATCAATCAATGTCGTAGCCGTAAAATGTTTGACCGAAATCACACCGCAGGTCGCGCTAAAATATCTGGAGCGTTTCGGTATTACAACGCTTTATAACAATGACATGGATGAAAACGGTAATATTTTATCCGACGCTTACCAGCCGCTGGCGCTCGGCGGCATTACAGACGGCGTTATCAATCTCGAACTGACCGCTGCTTACGCCACACTGGCAAATGGCGGAAATTATATCAAACCGAAATTTTATTCCCGCATTGAGGACAGCGAAGGAAATATCCTCTTAGACAATACCAGCGAAAAAACACAGGTCGTTCAGGAATCAACCGCTTATCTAATCACAAAAGCAATGGAAGATGTCGTCAAAGATCCTCAGGGTACTGCGAACGGCAGCATTAACCTTGGTGAAATGCCGGTAGCCGGAAAAACCGGGACGACAGACGAGTCAAAGGATATCTGGTTCGAGGGCTACACGCCTTACTACACTTGCGGTATCTGGGGCGGTTACGACAACAATGACGCTCTGCCGGATTATGATCGCAGTTTCAGCGCTTACGCAAAAACTTTATGGAATTCTATTATGACACGCGTCCACGCTGAACTTCCCGTCACACAGTTCGCGCAGCCATCCAATATCGTATCTGCAACGGTCTGTAAAAAATCCGGCAAACTCGCAATAGAAGGACTGTGTACCGCAGACCCGCGCGGCAGTCAGGCTTACACCGAATATTTCCTCGCCGGAACCGAACCGACTGCCGTCTGCGATGCACATGCGGCAGCGGCTGTCTGTACCGTGACAGGACTCAAGGCATCGCCTACTTGTCCTGCAACAACAAAGGTCTGCGTACAGCGTCCGCAGGGCAGCGAAGGAGTGACGGACGATTCCAATTACGCGCTTCCAACACAGACTTGTCCGGGACATCAGAACGCAGTTCAGGTGGAAACAGAATCAGAATCGGAAACCAATCCTGACGGTACCGTCAACATCGGCGGAAATGGAAACACACCGCAAAATCCAGGCGGCACCTCACCTGCTCCAGATCCAAATACAGGCGAAACGCCTCAAAGTGACGGCACCATCCCAACTCCGAATGGCGATACGGCGCCAACTCCGGGAGATGGTACTGCCCCGCCTCAGAACGACACTTCCGGCGACGGAACAATCATTATCTACTAAAAATACACACGGCCGGGGATCACATGACCTCCGGCCGTTTCTATACCTCTTACTTATAATCTTTCATATAATCTCCATGTGCTTCAATCATTTCATCGCACATACTAATAATATCTTTTATATTCAGCTCTGCCGCTGTATGCGGATCCATCATTGCCGCCTGATAAATCTTCTGTCTGTCCTTTGTCACCGCCGCTTCAATCGTCAGCAGCTGCGGAGCAATATTGCTGGAATTCATAGCGGCCAGTACGGTCGGCAGTTTTCCCACTTTCACCGGATGTACACCCCGTCCGTCGATATAGCACGGCACTTCCACACAAGCATCCGCCGGAAGATTCTCAATATAACCGTTGTTTAATACATTACCGCCGATTTTATACGGTTTGTCTAAAACAACTGCTTCCATAATATAGGATGCGTATTCCCGGCTTCTCTCATGCTCGATCTTGCCATCCTTTAAAATACCTTCCCGCTCTTTCTCCCAACCTTCAATCTGGTTAACGCAGCGTCTCGGATATTCGTCCAGCGGAATGTTGAACTCTTCAATCATATCCGGATATTTGGATTTGATGAAAAACGGATTATATTCTGCATTATGCTCGCTGGATTCTGTGCAGTAATGACCAAACTGTTTTATGTACTCATAACGTACCATATCATTATGTTTTTCACTGGCATTCTTTTCAGCCGCGCGTTTTTTTATCTCCGGATAAAGGTCATTACCGTCTTTATCACGAATATCAAGCAGCCATCCCATATGGTTGATGCCGGCAATCAGTTCCTGTCTGCCTTCCAGTTTATCTTCCATCCCCAGATCTTTCAGCAGATTTTCAGAGCAGACCTGCACGCTGTGACACAGACCTACAGTTCTGATTTTCGTATATCGCTGCATATAACCGGTCAGCATTGCCATCGGATTCGAATAATTCAAAAACAGCGTGTTCGGACACACCTCCTCCATATCTCTGGCGAACTCTTCCATAACCGGAATTGTACGCAGCGCGCGCATGATGCCGCCAATGCCGAGTGTATCTGCGATCGTCTGTCTCAAACCGTATTTTTTCGGAATTTCAAAATCTGTAATCGTACACGGATCGTAACCGCCCACCTGAATCGCGTTTACTACAAAGTCCGCGTTTCGTAAAGCGTCTTTTCGGTTTTCAGCGCCAAGATACGTTTTTATCAACGCTCTGTCTTTGTTGACATTATGATTGATCGCGCTTAAAATGATACGGGAATCCTCCAGCCTCTGCGCGTCGATATCATAGAGCGCGATCTCGCTCTCACAGAGCGCCGGTGTACACATACAATCCCCCAGTACATTTCTAGCAAATACCGTGCTTCCTGCACCCATAAATGTAATCTTAACCATGTCTTTCTTCTCCTTTTTTAACTTGTTTCTGATAGCCCCATTATAGTAAAATCCCATATCTTTTTCTTTGCCGTTTGTTTTCTAAAAATTGTTGATTTGTTGCATAAATTTCTTTTTGCAATCGCTGATATTTAATGCTAAAATATTTTCTATCACAGCTTCAGAAAGGAGTCTGTATGAATTCTGAAATACACGCCGAACAGCAAGCGCCTCTGTCTGTCTACTTCTGCGGCAGCGAAAATTGTTCGCCCAGTCATTCTTTCGGCCCTGCCATTCGTCCGCATTATCTGCTTCATGTCATTTTATCCGGCCGCGGCATCTATCAGAAAGCCGGAACTATATATCCCTTGAAAAAAGGCGACGCTTTTTTAATTCCGCCGCTGGAATCCACCTATTATCAGGCGGATCAGAAAGATCCCTGGAGTTATGCCTGGGTCGGGTTTGACGGCAAAGAATGTGAAAATCTGCTTTCTCAAACCGTTTTTGCGGACTCCTTTGTTTTTCACAACGATACGTCCGCATCCTTTGAGACACTTTTTAGTTCTATGATGCGACTTGTAAATTCTTTTCTGGAATCTGGCAATCAGCCGCTGCGCTCTGTCGGTAATCTGCTGCTCCTTTTTTCTGATTTGCAAAAACTCGCTCCGGAAAAGAAAACCGATTTCGCTGACCTCTATTTTCAAAAAGCTACCGATTATATTAACAACAATTATTCCTACGATATCCGCATATCCGAAATTGCCCGTCATGTCGGCATCGACCGCACCTATCTCTACAAAATATTTATAGAGCAGACGCAGCTCTCTCCCAAACAATATCTGCTGCGGCACCGTATCCGCGTAGCAGCACAGATGCTTTGCTCGACTTCCTATCCGATCACGGAGATCGCGCTTTCCTGCGGATTTCAGGACACGCCTGCTTTTTGCAATCATTTCAAACGACAGACCGGATATACACCAAGCGTTTTCAGGCGACAGTCCGCCGCGAAATAAATAAAAAAATGCAAAAATCTGATAAGGATGATCCATTCCTTTCAGTTTCCTGCATTTTTTATTTTTATCCTACAGCACTAACTTAGCCGCACCGTAAATACCGGCATCATTGCCCAACTCCGCCAACGCGAACGGTGTTTCCTTACATGTAGGAAAAGCATACTTTTTATAATATTTCTCAATGTATTCCAATAAAACCGTTCCTGCCTTGGATACGCCGCCGCCGATTACAAATACATCCGGATCTACTACTCCGGCGACATTTGCCAGCGCCATACCAAGATATCTTCCAAATTCTTCCGCAATCTCCATTGCCACCGCATCATTTTCCTTCACCGCGTCAAACACGGCTTTCGCGGAAATCTCTTGACCGCGCAGAACAGACGGCACATCATCTTTTGCCAAACGCCTATTTGCCAGATATGTAATACCGGTTGCGGAAGTCACCTGCTCCAGACAGCCACGATTACCGCAGTTACAGTCCCTATCAACATCATCTGTCACATGAATATGACCAATTTCACCGCCCGCTCCATGCGAACCTGTCACAATCTGTCCGCTGTGGATGATACCTCCGCCTACGCCGGTTCCAAGTGTTACCAAAACAACATTGTGATATCCAGCGCCGCCGCCCTTCCACATTTCTCCAAGCGCTGCTACATTGGCGTCATTTCCAGCCTTTACCGGAAGTCCGGTCAGCCTTTCCATCTGCTCTACCAAAGGTACATAGCCCCAATGTAAATTTACCGCTGTCGGAACATCGCCTTTTTCATTTACCGGTCCCGGGACACCAATACCCACACCGGCAATCTCCGTTCTGTCCAGATTCTTTTCCGCGATTTTTGCCGCAACCGCTGCCGCCACATCCGGCAGAATATTGCAGCCGTTATTTTCTGTTCTGGTGGGAATCTCCCATTTTTCCAACACGTCGCCTTTCACATTAAAAAGTCCGCATTTTACAGTTGTGCCCCCGACATCAATTCCAAAACAATATTCTTTCATTCTATATCTCCCTTCACATTACGATTCTCTTTTTTTCGCCAGACTCTGCTGTACACGGTTATACAATTCCTGAGCTGCGTTATAGCCCATCTTCTTCTGTCGGTGGTTAACCGCTGCCGCTTCCACAATAATTGCCAGATTTCGGCCCGGCCGAATTGGGATTGAATGACAGACCACACGGTTGCCGAGAAACTCTGTGTAATCGTGTTCCAAACCAAGCCGATCGTATTCCTTGTCACGGTTCCACTCTTCCAGTTTAATAACCATATCAATCACCTGGGTATTTTTTACCGCCTCGATACCAAACAGGGTCTTGACATCAATAATGCCGATACCGCGCAACTCGATAAAGTGACGCGTGATATCCGGCGCGCTGCCGACAAGAGATACGTCGCTGACCTTGCGGATTTCCACCACGTCGTCCGATATCAAACGGTGTCCGCGGCGGATCAATTCCAGCGCCGCCTCACTTTTTCCGATACCGCTCTCGCCCATGATCAGCACACCTTCGCCGTAAACATCGACCAGAACGCCATGGATTGAAATACAGGGCGCCAGTTCTACATTCAACCAACGGATGATTTCTGCCATAAACGCAGAAGTCGCCTTATCTGTGCTGAATACCGGCACACCGTACTGTGTCGCCAACTCCAACAGTTCCGTATCCGGCGCCGTCATACTGGTGTAAATAATACACGGCATTTTATAGGAAACAAATTTCTCATAGATCGGCCGTTTTGCATCACTGCACAATCCCTGCAGATATGTATATTCCACGTACCCGACAATCTGTACACGTTCTGACGCGAAATGCTCAAAATAGCCGGTCAGCTGCAGCGCCGGTCGATTGATATCCGGCACCATAATCCGAATCTGAGAAATATCCACATCCGGCGTGAGATTTTTCAGATTCATTTTTTCTACTAACTTACTCAGTGCAACACTGCTCGCCATTACCTTCCCTCCACTTTACATTCATTACCTTTACTATATCATACTCTCGACATAACATCAATTCCGTTCTTGCCATCGCAGCCATCCGCTCAATGGAAGAAATCGTAGACCTTCTGCGCTGCCAGTCGGTTCATCGTCTCAGTTGATGCCAGTTCCTCTACAGACGCATCCCGTACTGCTTCCAGCGATTTAAATCGGCGCATAAGCGCCTTTCTTCTGCGCTCGCCTATCCCCTCGATGTCGTCAAGCACCGAATGCACCTGCTGCTTGCTGCGCAGAGATCGATGATATTCAATCGCAAACCGATGCGCCTCATCCTGAATACGCGTAATCAGCTTAAACCCTTCGCTTCCCCGGTCGATCGGAATTTCCTCATTTCTAAAATACAGTCCTCTGGTGCGGTGGCTGTCATCCTTCACCATACCGCATACCGGAATATCCAGCTGCAGCTCTCCCAACACCCGCAGCGCTACATTCACCTGCCCTTTTCCTCCGTCCATCATAATCAGATCCGGAAAACGACTGAAACTGCCAAACTCTGCGTTCTCCTCCTCTCGCTCCGAAAGACCATGTGCAAACCGCCGTGTCAGAACTTCCTCCATACTCGCATAATCATCCGGCCCCTTAACGGTACGGATCTTAAACTTACGGTAGTCGCTGCTCTTTGGTTTTCCCTTCTCATAAACAATCATCGATCCAACCGACTCAAAACCGCTGATATTGGAAATATCAAATGCCTCCACACGCACAACGTCCGTCAGCCCTAAAAGCTCGGCAATCTCTTTCATCGCTCCGATCGTCCGCCCTTCTTCGCGGCGGATCTTCTCCTTATCCTGAGAAAGTACCATCTGAGCATTTTTCGCTGCCAGTTCTACCAGCTTTTCCTTTGTTCCTTTTTTCGGAATCGTAATATATACGCGGCCGCCGCGCCTGCTGCCCAGCCATTGTTCCAGTATTTCACGATCCTCAATTTCTTCCTGCAGCATAATCTGACGCGGAATAAACGGTGTTCCCGAATAAAACTGTTTCAGAAAACTATCCAGAATCTGACTGCGGCTGTCCGCCGGAGCCACGCGCAGATAAAAATGATCCCGTCCGATCAAACGGCCGCCACGCACAAAGAAAATCTGCACCACTGCGTCACGGTCATCATTTGCTAAAGCGATAATATCTTTGTCCTCACCGTCTCCGGAAGTAATTTTCTGTTTTTGTGAAAGCTGCTTTACATTCTTTATCAGCTCTCGATACTCGATTGCCGCCTCAAAATCCATCTTCTCAGAAGCTTCCTGCATCCGCTGCTCCAGCATTGTCAGGATGGGCTTATAATTACCGTTCAGAAATTCAAGCACCTGCGCAATCTTCGCGCCATACTCTTCCTCAGAAATATACCCCTGACACGGTCCGTCACACTGTTTAATATGATAATTTAAACAAGGCCGCTCATTTCCAATATCACGCGGCAGATTCCGGCTGCAAGTGCGAAGCTTATACGACTTATTGATCAGATCAATAATTTCTTTGATGCCTCCGCTCGTATACGGGCCAAAATAACGCGACTTATCTTTTTTCATCGTTCGGGAAATCATCACACGCGGAAACGCTTCACCCGTCGTCACCTTAATAAACGGATAAGTTTTATCATCCTTCAGCATCGTATTATATTTGGGGCGGTGTTCCTTAATCAAATTGCATTCTAAAACCAGCGCTTCCACCTCGGAGTCCGTAACGATATACTCAAATCGGCGGATCTTTGTTACCATCTGCTCAATCTTCGGTCCTTTATTGCGGCTGCTCTGAAAATACTGCCGAACACGGTTTTTTAAAATCACCGCCTTGCCGACATAAATAATTGCGTCCTTCTCATCATGCATAATATAAACTCCCGGCTTAGCCGGGAGTTTCTTTAATTCTTCCTGAATATCAAACATACTTGCTCCTGCTGCGCAGATTAGACCGCGCATCTGTCAAACTTACTCAGCATACCCGTTCGGATTGTTGCTCTGCCATCTCCAGCTGTCCGCACACATTTCCTCAATGCCTTTTTCCGCTTTCCAGCCCAGTTCTTTTTCCGCCTTAGCCGGATCGGCATAGCAGGTTGCGATGTCACCCGGTCGGCGCGGTTTGATCACATACGGCAATGTCTTGCCACAGGCCTTTTCAAACGCGTGCAGCACCTGCAGAACGCTGTAACCATTGCCGGTTCCCAAATTATAAATGCTCACACCCTCTTTATCCTTCAGCTTTTCAATCGCTTTTACATGGCCCTTTGCCAAATCAACAACATGGATATAATCACGCACACCTGTACCATCCGGTGTGTCATAGTCATCACCGAATACGCCGAGTGCTTCCAGTTTGCCGACTGCCACCTGCGCGATATACGGCACCAGATTGTTTGGGATTCCCTTCGGATCTTCACCAATCAATCCGCTCTCATGCGCGCCGATCGGATTGAAGTAACGCAGCAGCACAACGTTCCATTCCGGATCAGAAACATTTAAGTCTGTCAGTACCTGTTCCAACATCCCCTTTGTCTGACCATATGGGTTGGTGATTTTTCCTTTCGGGCAATCCTCTGTGATCGGGATAAACGCCGGATCACCGTAAACAGTCGCCGAAGAACTGAATACAATATTTTTTACTCCGTGATTTCTCATAACATCACAAAGATGAAACGTACCGGTCATATTGTTATGATAATACTCCAACGGCTTTGCCACGGATTCACCAACTGCCTTTAATCCGGCAAAATGGATAACAGAATCAATGGATTCCTTATCAAACACTTCATTGAGTGCCTCTTTGTCCAATAAATCCACTTTATAAAAAGTTACTTTTTTCCCGGTAATCTTTTCCACCCGCTCCAACGCTTTTTCACTGGAATTGTAAAGATTGTCCACAACAACAACCTCATACCCCTCATTTAACAATTCCACACATGTGTGACTGCCGATATATCCGGCTCCCCCTGTTACTAAAATTGCCATAATCCATACCTCCTGTATATGTTTTATTTTAAACTGCCTATTTTTTGTTCAGGCAAACGCCCTCTGCATCAAATCGATAAGTTTTTCCTTTGATCTTTTTTCTGACGTTCGCATAAGCCGCGCCGTCTTTCCCAAAATAATACCACTTACCGCTGACCTTAACCCAATAATTGACCATCATTCTGCCGTCCTTGCGGCTGAAGAAATATTTCCTGCCGCTGATCTTGATGATCTTACTCTTCATCACACCCGGCGTTTTCGTAGAATTTGAAAAGAAATATGTCTTACTTCCGATTTTTCGTTTACCGGTATATGCTGCACCCGTCTTTTTATCAAAATAATATTTTTTACTCTTATAAGTTTTCCAGCCAGTATAAAGCTTTCCTTGAGAATCAGCGTAATACTGCTTGCCTTCTATTTGAATAAAACCTTTTTTGCGGATACCGTTTTTGTCTGTCAGATACAGACTCTTACCGATTTTAATTACACCGGTTTTCAGATAACCGCTCTTGTCAAAATAATAGTACTTGGAACTGATCTTTTTCCAACCGTTTTTCGCCATCGTGCCATCTGAATAAAAATATTGTTTTTTACCATTCTTCGACTGCCATCCGGTCTTTACCGGTACAGACGGCTCTGATGATGCACCTTTTTTCTTCAGCTTGTAATACTTTGCGATTCCGGTTGCGTCCGCAACGCCAAGTTTTTTCAAACCGGAACTGGTTCTGAGATACTTTCTGCAGTCCTGCGGATTATTTACAAAACAGTGTTCAATGATCATACTCGGAATCTTCGCCTTCATTCCATAAAGAATAATTCCCAGTTCATCATCATATCCAAATCCTCTATTAGACAATCCAACCATGCCAAGCTCACTCAGAATAGATTTTGCCAAAATACGCGTCTCTTTCGCATAACTTTGCCCATACCGTGAAGACGGAACCATTGCCAGAGCACCGCTCTGAGCGGTCTTATATTCTCCGGTAGAATTGATATGAAGGCTTACCAATGCGTCTGCTTTTTTCTTTTTTGCAATATTGACACGCGTAGCACGATCCATCGCCGGACCTACATTGCTGCTTCTTGTCAAATACACCTTTACACCTTCATATTTCTCGAGTTCCTGCTTTGCGTATTCTGCAATCTTGAGCGTAATGATCTCTTCGCGATAAGTATAACCGTTCCAAGTCCTCCTCGCTCCTGCTTCCGTGCCGCCGTGTCCCGGATCAAGAACAATCACAACATCTTTTGCCGCTGCCCCTGCTGCCGGAATCATCATAAAAATCAACATTACCATACAAAGCAGCCCTGCCGCCTTTTTCCATATTGCTTTCACGTTTTCTCCCTCTTTTTCTCTCAGACACAAAAGGCTGATGCACTTCCTGCCTCAGCCTCTTAAAATATCTTATCTTCTCTTCAGGAAGTCAGGAATCTGAATATCTCTTTCCTGCACTTTCTGTTCCGGCGTTTTCAGTCTGCCTGTCTGCATGGACTGTGCCGCTGTATTTAAACCTGCTAACGGGGTCGGTGTACGCAAACCTGACACCGTATCATTTTTGCCGCTTGCCGGATAGGTGAAGTCCGGAACGATTCTTCTGCCTGTCTGTGTTTTCTTCGGAGCAGCCTCCTCCTGAGTCTCTTCGTTCAGACCGGTCGCAATTACCGTAATACTTGCTTCATCTGCGTATGTATCATCATACATCGCACCGAAGATAATGTTTGCATTTTCTCCCGCCATTTCCTGAACATAGCTTGCCGCATCATTTGCGTCCATCAAAGAAATGTCACCGGAAATATTGATGATCACGTGAGACGCACCGCTGATAGTCGTTTCAAGCAGCGGACTGGATACCGCCTGTTTTACCGCTTCGAGCGCTTTGTCATCGCCTTTGGCCTGTCCAATACCGATATGAGCAATACCCTTGTCCGTCATAACTGTCTGAACATCCGCAAAGTCAAGGTTAATAAGCGCCGGCAGATTGATCAGGTCAGTAATGCCCTGTACAGCCTGCTGCAGAACCTCATCTGCCTTCTTCAGTGCTTCCGGCATAGTAGTACGTCTATCCACAATTTCAAGAAGTTTATCATTTGGGATCACGATCAGTGTATCTACATTCTCTTTTAATTTCTCAATGCCTGCAAGCGCATTGCTCATACGTGTTTTCGCCTCAAAACGAAACGGTTTTGTCACAACGCCGACAGTCAGGATTCCCATCTCTTTTGCGATGCCTGCAACAACCGGAGCTGCTCCTGTACCGGTGCCGCCGCCCATACCGCAAGTAACAAACACCATGTCTGCACCCTGTACGGCCTGTTTAATCTCTTCCGCGCTTTCCTCTGCAGCCTGCTGACCAACCTGCGGTTTTGCTCCCGCACCAAGACCCTTTGTTACTTTTTCTCCAATCTGGATTGTGTGCGGCGCGCGGCAAAGATCCAATGCCTGTTTATCTGTATTAACACCAATAAACTCTACTCCTGCGATTGCTTCATCTACCATTCTATTTACTGCATTATTACCTGCACCGCCGACTCCGATAACGATAATCTTTGCTGCAGCTTCTGCTTCATTTGACATGATTTCTAACAAGGTGTTTCCTCCTTCTCCTGTCTTGTGACAGTATTTTCCCACTATTTCTTCTATAATATAAGCTTTTGCATAATTTATCAAGTATTTTTTGAGAAATTCATTCAAGCTCCGCTAATTTAATATATACGCACCCGTATACGGGTCAATATAACCGTAACCGTCCGAAATCACTTGGCCGTCCTCTCCAAGATACGGCTGATCCAAATTGCTTGTCACATTTCCAAGCGGATCTGTATAAATCTCACTACCATCCGCACCGGTGGAAAAGCCTCCCTGACTTTCCGCAGAACCATTCGCTTCACTTTCTGCCCCAACTGTATCGGCATTATCTGTCGTCTGATCGCCTACAGCGCCTTCCTGATCCGTCTCCGCAGCTGCGTCAGCGGTTCCTTCTTCACCCGCCTCTGCGCTTCCTTCCACGGCAGCAGCGTTTCCGAGATTCATGATCAATTCGCTTTCCTCCTCACCGCGTTCGTCAATCTTAAAGCTGATCGTTGTCGTTCCCGGCGTATACTTTTCCATATGCAGGGTACCGGACATTCCTTCCATCTGCGGAAACAGCGCATGCAGATTGGCAATTTTCTCCTCCATATAGGAAGCACCACCCAGCAAAACACGACTCTCTCCAAAATAGAAAATCAGCTCGCGATTATCGTCATAATGCACTTCATCCGGCACAAGACCACTATGCATAAGCATACTGCAGTTCTCCACAATATCAGCAAGAAACGCTTCGTCATCCACCGGAAGTTTCTCACCAACCACCGGCTGACCGATCGCGATACCAGAATACGGCGGAATTCCCTCTCGCTCCTTACCGGAAATTTCTACAACCGTTCCATCCGTATCAAAATAAACCCGGCTGCCGGAGTACATCATATATCCGGCAATCGTTTTTTCAAAGACTTTAATCTGTACATGATAGGGATTTACCATGCTGACTTCGACCGCGTTCAAAAACGGCAGGGCATCCGCTGCATCCTCCTTACTGTATTTCCAAGTCAGGTAAAGCGAATTTTCTGCAAGAGACCCTGTCATAACCATCTTTTGTATCTCCTCCGCCGAATAAAATTCATTGCCGACCACATCTGCCTGACGGATACGAAACAGTCCGAATACCACCACAGCTGCAATCACCAGCACACCGATAAAAACGAGTATCGCTATTTTTACCCGGCTTACAGATTTTCTCTTCTGCAATTCCATCTCTGCTTCTCCTCTCTTTACCGTCCCACTGCCGCGCAGGAACAGTCTACTTCCTGTATCTTTGCTCCCAGCAGGGCAAAATCCCTGCTGATATCTTCATATCCACGTTTAATAAATTCACAGCCAGAAACAACTGTCGTTCCGCACGCCATAATCCCTGCCGTCACAAGCGCCGCGCCGCCGCGCAGATCACGCGCACAGACAGACGCGCCGTGAAGTCTGTTTCTTTTCCCGTTAATATAGACCGCACATCCGTCCATATGGATTTCCGCGCCCATTTTCTGCAGCTCCCGTACTGTCTGAAAACGCGCTTCAAACACACGCTCCTCCACCACAGCTTCTGACTCCGTCCCACAAAAAAATGCCGTCAGCTGCGACTGCAAATCTGTCGGAAAGCCCGGATAAGGTGCGGTACAGACATATTCCCGCGCTCTTTTCATCCTTCCAGCGTCAATCCGTACGCCATCCGCGCTTTCCGTAAGCACGGCTCCGTTTCTTACCAGAATTTCCTCCAGTGACTGCAGATGCGTAAGTGAAGCCCTTTTTAAAGTTGCCTTTCCACAGGTTCCGGCTACGGCAAGCAGATACGTTCCGGCTACAATACGATCCGGCATCAAAGTATATTGCGAATCAAACAATCTTGACACGCCACGGATCGTCAAAGTCTTTCCGCCGATCCCCCGGATGTCCGCTCCCTTTTCATTTAAAAAACGACACAGCTCGGTAATCTCCGGCTCCAACGCACAACCACGGATGACCGTTGTACCACGAGCCAAAACTGACGCCAAAATGGCATTTTCCGTAGCTCCCACGCTGGGAAACGTAAACACAATCTCCTCGCCGCAGAGCTCCTTTGCCTGCAGACAGATTTCACTTTCCTCCGGCATCACTGATGCGCCAAGGCGTTCAAACGCCTGCAAATGAAAATCAATCGGCCGTTTTCCGATGCTGCATCCGCCCGGATATGGCAGCGCCGCGCTTCCAAACCGCCCCAAAAGGCTTCCCAGAAGCAGCACAGATGCGCGGAAACAGGAAGCTTCCTCCTCACAGATCCTACTGTCCTTAATTTTCGCGGCGTCAATCGTCAGACTGTCGTTTTTCCAGAATACCTCACAGCCCATACTTTCCAAAAGCCTGCACATATACTCTACATCCAGTATTCGGGGGCAGTGGTGCAGCACCGTCACCCCTTCGTGAAGTACTGCTGCCGCCATCAGCGGCAGCGCCGCATTTTTGCAGCCCTGTATCGTCACGCTTCCTTGCAGCGGGATGTTACCCGAAATCTGTATTTTGTTCACGCACATACCTCCCGCACCATTGTTGGCATATATTAGTATATGCGTAAATTCCTTATTCTGTCACAGCAACCGCCCTGCAAAGTGTCGGCTGCCCCACCATTTCCTCCTTATTTCCGATATCGGCTGACGGACAGCGCCAGCCCCATCTCCGCAAGAAGAAACAGCACCGATGTCCCTCCGTAACTAATAAACGGAAGCGTAATACCGGTATTCGGTATCGTATTTGTCACCACCGCGATATTTAAAATCACCTGTATTGCGATATGTCCCATGATTCCGGCGGCAAGCAGTGCCCCGAACAAATCAGGGGCATGTATAGAAACCACCATAAACCTCCACAACAGAATGAGAAATACCAAAATAAGCAATACCGCTCCGGTCAATCCCAATTCTTCACAAATAATGGAAAAAATCATATCATTCTGCGCTTCCGGTACAAAACCAAGTTTCTGCATGCTCTCGCCCAGTCCCGTACCAAACAGACCGCCCGAGCCGATAGCATACAGCCCTTGTATCGTCTGAAAGCCTTTTTCATAGGCTTCCGGATTGCGCCAGATAGCAAGACGTTCCAGACGGTACGATTCCATACCAAGAAAAATCGCAATAAATCCGATTCCTGTCAATCCGATCCAGACAAACGGAAGATATCTCGGATTCGATATAAAAGCCAAGATCACGGCAATTCCCAAAATAATAATCGCCGTACTCAAATTGTTCGTACCCACCAGACCGACGATCGGCAGCACCATCACAATCACTGCCGCCAAAAGCCAAATGCTCCCCTGCCGTTTTTTCCAACGGCTGATCACATAAGACAGCAGCAGGATTACCGCCGGCTTCGCGAACTCGGATGGCTGAAAAGACAGCGGCCCGATTGACAGCCAGCGTTTAGAACCGTTATAGGAATCTCCCACAACCAGCACCGCAGCCGATAACGACAGCGATACCACATAGCCCAAAACAGCATAGCGCGCGAACAAATGATAATCCATATGTGAGACAAATGCCATGACCGCCAGGCCGAGCGCAGTCGCAAATAACTGTTTTTTGAAATAATAACCCGCGTCCATAAAGCGGACTTTTCCGTTGTAGGCGCTCGTGCTGTAAAGTGTCACAAGTCCAAATAGGACCAGAACCAGCACGCTTATCTGCAGGGTAATATCTGTTTTTCCCCGCTTCTGCTCCAAACAATCACTCCCGCCTCTTTTTCGCTTCCGATATCAGGATACCGTTTTCTCAAGTACGTGCACCTGTTCTTTAAATACGTTTCCGCGTACTTCATAATTCGGGAACATCCCCCAGCTTGCGCAAGCCGGTGAAAGCAGCACCGCATCCCCCTTTTGCGCGTGAGAAGCGCAAAAAGCAACCGCTTCCTCAAGTGTATCCTTAAATACAATATCATAAAAACCGTTTTTTCTGGCCGCCTCAGCAATCTTTTCTCTGGTTTGCCCAATCAGCACCAGATAACGTACCTTTCCGTCAAAAGCCTGAATCCATTCATCATAAGAAGAATCCTTGTCATAGCCTCCGCCGATCAGCAGCGTCGGTCGATCCATTGCCTGAATGCCCTTAATTGCCGCATCCGGGTTTGTTCCTTTCGAATCATTGTAATAGACAACACCGTCAATCTCCGCTACATATTCAATCCGGTGTTCCACTGCCGTAAAGCGTTTGACCACACAGACAATCTCCTCCAGCGAAACACCGTATGCCATCGCCATCGCAATAGCCGCCATCACATTTTCATGATTATGTCTGCCCGGCAGTTTTAAGTCCTTCGTGCTGCAGATGCTGACACAGGAACTGCCGTCGCTGTATTCGATCTCGTCGCCGTTTAAGTAAATTCCCTTATCTAATTTACGCAGACTGCTGAAAAATAGAACCTTGCATTTTAAGGTTTCCCCAAACGCGCGCAGTACCTCATCCTCATAATTTAATACGCAGGTATCATCCTCAGTCTGATTCAGCGTGATCAATTCTTTTACACGGATATATTCCTCCATCGTATGATGACGGTTCAGATGATCCGGTGTGATATTCAGAATCGCACTCACACACGGATGGAACTGTTCAATCGTTTCTAGCTGAAAGCTGCTGATCTCCGCTACCGTTACAGATGTGTCTTTCATCTCACGTGCCACACGCGTATATGGAATTCCAATATTTCCCACAATAAACGCCGAATCTTTTGTCTGCTTCATGATTGCACCCAAAAGGCTGGTTGTCGTTGTTTTCCCATTCGTCCCCGTGATTGCCAGAACATCGCCCTTGCCAAAATGATAAGCCAGTTCCACTTCTCCCCAAATCGGTAAGTCCGCTGCTCTTAAGGTATTTACCAGCGGCAGATCTGTCGGTACGCCCGGACTTAATACCACCAGATCCAGACTGGCAATCACTTCTTCGGTGAGTTCTCCGATAATCACCTCGGCCTCACAGTCCTTCTGCAGCTTTACGCGAACATCCGCTTCTTTTATCTCCTTATTTCCGTCAAAAAGCACCGGATATGCACCGGACTGCCAAAGCAGCTCCGCAGCCGCAATGCCACTCAAGCCTGTACCAAAAACCAGCACCTTTTTTTCTTTCAGTTTCATTTCCTATCCTCCCGTTTCCTAACTGTCGCTGTTTTTCTTTAAATGCCCAACAAACAAACGAGACACAGCAGCGCTGTCACTACCGTAAATACAGAAACAATCTGTGTTTCTGACCAGCCGCACAGTTCAAAATGATGATGGATCGGCGCCATCTTAAAGAAACGCTTTCCGCCTGTCTTTTTAAAATACGTTACCTGAATGATCACGGAGATAACCTCTACCATATAGATCAGACCGAACACCGGAATCAGAATTGGTATCTGCAGCACGTAAGCCGCGCCGACAACAAATCCGCCCAACGCAAGAGAACCGGTATCTCCCATAAAGACCTTTGCCGGATGCGCGTTAAACATCAGAAAGCCTAAAAGCGCGCCGGCAACAGCAGCAGTGATCGGCTCGATTCCTGCTCCGGTTCCGATCGAAACAACTGTAAAAAATACGGCTACCATCGTCGTCACGCCAGTTGCCAGACCATCAAGACCATCCGTAAAGTTTACACCGTTTACCGTGCCAAGCACTACAAAATACAAAAGCGGTACCGTTACCCATTTACAATCAAAATACAGACCGTCGGTAAACGGAATAATAATTACAAGGCTTTCCGGATCGACCAGCAGAATATAAATCACAAAAATTGTTGTCAAAATAAACTGCAGCAGAAATTTCTGCTTCGGAAACAGACCATCCGAACGGCGCAGCACCACTTTCAGATAGTCATCCAAAAATCCAATGATTCCAAATCCAAGCGTCAGAAACAGAATCGGAATAATACGCGGATATCTGCCGATAAATAACAGCGATGTCACCAGTACACTGATCAAAATAATCAAACCGCCCATCGTCGGCGTACCGGCTTTTTTCAAATGTGACTGCACGCCTTCTTCACGTTCTGTCTGTCCTACCTTCAGCTTTCGCAAAAACGGAATTACAAACGGACTCAATATCACACTGACAGCAAACGCAATCAGAAGTGATAACACTACTTCCATACTTATCATGTTATTTTCCTCCTAAAAAAGACGATATATATTTAGATTATAAGTCTTTTTTCCCTAACAGGCAACTAAAAGTTTGAATCAGCCACATCAGCCTTATCCTGTTCGATTCCTAAATACGGCAGGATATTCGCGAAAATCTCCTGTATCACCGGAGCAGCAATCGTTCCGCCATAATAAACGCCTTGTGGATTGTGAATCACGCACAGGCCCAGTACCTGCGGATCATCCGCCGGAGCAAATCCCAGAAAAGAGGAAATATACTTGTTTGCGCTTCGCGGAAGCGTCTCAGAGGTTGCGGTTTTTCCTCCCACATGATAACCTGCCAGATAAGCGTTTTTGCCGGAACCTCCGTCTACTACCTGTTCCAGAATATACTGGAGCCGCTCGGAGGTTTCCTCTGATACAATCTGTTTTCCCTGTGAATATTCCAATACTTTAATGAGCGCGCCCTCGCTGTCACGCACTTCCACACCAAAATGCGGCGTCACGCGCCTGCCGCCGTTAATCAGCGAACTGACCGTTGCCGCAAGCTGAATCGGCGTAATTTGAAACGACTGTCCGAATGCCACCGTCGCCAGTTCTACCTGACCCATATTTTCTATTTTATGCATAATCGTGCCGGCCTCTCCCGGCAGATCGATACCAGTCTTTTCTTTCAGGCCAAACTGCTCGAAATAATGGTAATACCGCTCAATACCAAGGCGCAGCCCAACCTCAATAAACACCGGATTACAGGAATTCTGCGCCCCCTGCACAAAATTTTCCGCCCCATGTCCGCCCACTTTATGACATCGGATTCTGCGATCCTCTACAATCTTAAAACCCGGACAGGAAAACGTATCATTCTCAGTAACAACTCCCTCCTCCAGCCCTGCTGCCGCCGTAATAATCTTGAAGGTCGATCCAGGCTCATAGGTATCATTGATACAGCCGTTTCTCCACATACGGTTTGCCGCATCCTGAATCTGTTCCTCTGTCATCCCTGTGGTATCCACAGACGGATCCAGCCGGAATGGATCGTTTAGGTCAAATTCCGGCACATTCACCATCGCCAGAATTTCCCCGTTCTGCGGCCGCATGATCAGAAGCGAAACACTGTCCGCATTCTTTTTCTCCATCACTTTTACGGCTTCCTGTTCCACAAATTCCTGAATATTCGCATCCAGACTAATGTAAAGATCGTTCCCGGCGATTGGTTCTAAGCGACTCTCGCCTGCCTCCGGCAGTTCCACTCCTCTGGCATCTGTCAATGTCAAGATTTTACCAGCGCTTCCCTTTAAAATATCTTCATATTTGACCTCCAGACCAATGATTCCCTGATTATCGCCGCCTGTAAAACCAAGCACCTTGGAAGCAAGGCTTCCGTAAGGATACCAGCGTTTAAAATCCTCATCCACCTTTACCCCCGCCAGATCGTAACTGCGGATCTTATCCCCCGTTTCTTTGGGAACATTTGTTTTAATACGCTCAATAGAACTGCGCTTCTCCACACGGGCACGCACACGTTCCTCCGGCAATTCCAATTCTTTGCAGAGCATTTGTATCACTGCTTCCGCATCTTTTACCTGACTGTGGATCACCGAAATCGTACAGACGGTTCGATTAGTTGCCAGCACATTCCCGCACGCATCCATAATCTTTCCGCGCGCCGCTTTGATATCACGCTCACGCTCATGCAGATCCTGTGCTTTCTTCGCGTAATATTCCGACTCAAAAAGCATCAGCTTTGTCAGCCGTCCCGCCAGAAACAAAAGAGCCGCTGTGCAGACCAGAAATACCGTCAATACTTTCTTTTTATGAAATGTTTTCAGTCGCCGCATAAAAAAACTCCGCAGAAGCTATTCTTTCCAGTTTATGAATGCTTCTGCGAAGTTATGTTCGTTATTGCGTACCGTACACTTCCTCATACGGCATACTGTCCAAATAATTTTCATCGATCTCAGGTTCACCCTGCTGCTCGGGAGGCGCTACATTTCCATAACGGTTTTCATTTGGCGTCGAACCCACTTCCGACTCCTGTATTACGACCACTTCCGTCAACGGCTGCCAGGTCTCCGTATCATACTGCAGATTGCCCCACTCATCGTAAACATATTGGATTTCCGTTTCCACCTCTTTTTCCAGCTGCACACCGAGACTTGCCTCTTCCTCCTCCGTCAATTCCCCGGTCGGATAAATCCCCAGATATGGCAGAATCTCTGACATGATATTTTTTACCATGTTTTTTGTGTAGGAACCGTCTTCCTGATTGTCGATATTCGGTTCATCGATAACCGCATAGACAACCACTTGCGGATCATCAATCGGCGCTGCCGCGATATAAGAAATAATATACTTGTTATTCCCTCGCGGAAGTTTTTCTGCCGTACCGGTCTTGCCGCCGATACGATACCCCGGAATCTGCGCGTCCGTTGCCGTACCCTCTGTTACAACCAATTCCAAATAATCACGCAATGTATAAGAAGTCTTTGTCGATACCGGCTGTGAAACCAATATCGGTTCTATATTCTTCGCCACGCCGCCGTCTCCGTCGAGGATTTGCTTCACCATATGCGGTTTATAGTAATAACCGCCGTTGACAACCGCGCTAAATGCCGCGAGTTCCTGCAGCATCGTTGCCGTCTCACCCTGACCGAAACTGCTCGTACAAAGCTCCATGATATGCATGTTATTTTCATCGAATACCACGCCGGAATTCTCATTCGGGAGGTCGATACCGGTCCGTTTCCCGAATCCGAACATTTCTTGATAACGACAGAAGGTTTCCACGCCCATCGCCTGCGCGATCATCATCATGCCCGGGTTGCAGGAATTCTTTATAATATCCCCGAGTGTTTCCTCTCCATGCGTCCATGTACAGTTGATCGGTTCTTCTTCCAGAACCGGCTGCAGATAACCGATACAGGTCATACCGAAATCTTCGTTCACGCTGCCGGCATCAAGAGCAGAAGCAACAACAACCGGTTTGTAGGTAGAACCGATTTCAAACGCGTCGGAAACACAATAATTATTCCAAAGCGCATTCAGCGCCTCGGAGCGTTCTTCCTCCGACATCGCTTCCTGCTCTTTTTCCGTATACCAGGTGTCAAGATTCTGCGGATCATTTAGATCAAAGCTTTTATCGGTTGCCATTGCCAAAATCTCACCGGTGTTTGGATCTGCCACGATTACCGCAGTATTTTTGCTGGCCCGTCCCGGCGTCTCCGCCTGCGGACCGTCACAATTTTCTGCCTCAAACTGGGCAATGTATTTTTCTACCACCTGCTGGACATTCATATCCAGCGTCATCACCAAACTGCTGCCATTCTTCGGCTCAATAATATTTTCCTGCAGTTCATAATTTTCATTCAGATATCCGTATTCTCGGCCATTTACACCGTTCAGGATATCCGTATAGTAAGCTTCCAATCCAAAAATGCCATCATTAAGCTTGTTTGCAAATCCCAGAACCGTGCAGGCCAGATTGTTCATCGGATAGCTTCGGATATACGTTTCCTCAAACCACACGCCTGTCACATTTTCCAATTCTTTTCGCTGTTCATCGCTTAACTTGCGTCCATCTGACAGATCTGTATAGTCCTCAAAAACCTGCTTTTCCTCAGCAGAGATTTCTCGTTTGATCACCTGATATTGGCTTTCTCTTGTTTCTTCGCCGCTGATACGGTCCCGCACCTGTGCCTCTTCAATGTCAAAACATTCTGACACGGCATGGATCGTCGGTTCAATGTAAGAATCCATACTGTTGATTGCGAAACAGTCAAGGACAACATTATATACCTTCTCACTTTTGGCCAGAAGATTGCCGTTGCGATCTGTAATCTCACCCCGGCGGTAAGGGATGGTACGGCTGTCATACGTCTGCTGCGAAAGTACGCGCTTCGCGTATTTGTCTCCGCTTTTTGCGTTAATGTTCACAATCAAAAGATTCAGCGCAACCATCGCTAATAAAACGAATGCAAATATAGCCATAAGCTTTATTTGCATTGTCTTGGAAAATTTCTGTTCTCTTTTTTTTCTTACTGCCATTCTTTCTCCTGCCTGCGCTATTCGGTCGGGATTTCTCCATACTGTCGGATATAATCTCCGTCCTGGCTGCTGTATGTAATGATCTGTCCTTCCTTCGCATAAGTCATACCCAGATCATTGACTGCAATTTCTTTCACCTGTTCCATATTCACAGAAGAAACCGCATCCTCATATGCGTTGTCGTTTGCCAGACGCATCGTACTGATTCTGCTTTCCAGCACCGCAATCTCACTGCGGTAGGTAATCCCTGCCGCCTGCAGTTTTAAATAAGCAACGCATAAAAATACAGTTGCGATTGCCGCAATGCTCAGAAACACAACATACGGCATTGTCATCTGCAATGCCTTCTGTCTGTTTCTCAATGTATCAACCTGTGTTTTCTGACGCCGATGTCTCTCCGGCATCTGTTTCGGAACGGTCTGCAGGTGACGCACAACATTGCCGTCTACATATGTAGTTGTATACTGTCGGCTGCCAGCCCGACGTGTCTGCGCATATCTGGCATTCGTCTGTCGTGTCCCTGACATACTGCTCCCTCCTTTTATCTCTTTCGTTCAAAGACGCGCAGCTTTGCGCTCTTTGATCTGCTGTTTTCCTCTAATTCTTTATCTCCCGGAAGAATCGGTTTTCGTGTCACCACGCTCCCCTTTGATTTCTTCCCGCATACACATACCGGAAACTCCCTCGGACAGGTACATGGATTTTCATTCCGGCGGAAATTGCTCTTCACAATGCGATCCTCCAGCGAATGAAATGTAATGATGCAAAGTCTGCCTCCGTCATTCAGAAGTCCGATCATATCATCGAGCGATTCTTCCAAAACTCCCAGTTCATTATTTAACTCGATCCGTATAGCCTGGAACGTCTTTTTCGCCGGGTGTCCTCCAACCGCACGGACTTTCATCGGTATAGCCGCTTTTATCACTTGAATTAACTCCCCAGTTGTTTCCAGTTCCTTTTCCTGCCGTGCCCGGACGATATGCTTGGCAATATTCTTTGCGAATTTGTCCTCCCCGTAATCACGAATGATACGGTAAAGCTCCATTTCACTGTACTCATTCACAATATTCTTTGCCGTACGCGTCTGGCGCTGATCCATCCGCATGTCCAGCGGTACGTCTTCACGATAGGTAAAGCCGCGGTCTGCCGTATCCAGTTGGTAGGAGGATACACCAAGATCCAAAATGATCCCATCTACTGATGTCACTCCTATGTCTGCCAGTTGATGTTTCATCTCGCAATAGTTACTGCGGATAATGGTTACTTTATCTTTAAACTCCCCTAAGCGCTTTCCCGCAGCCTCAATCGCCGCGGCATCCTGATCAATCCCGATCAGCCTTCCTTTGCTGGACAGTCTTTTACATATTTCATAAGAATGTCCACCGCCGCCAAGTGTGCCGTCTACATAAATCCCATCCGGTTTGATTTTCAGAGACTCAATCGTCTCCTCTAAAAGTACTGATTTGTGCTGAAATGTCATACAGTCCTCCCCAGGCTATATGGACAGCCCTAAATCCATCATCTGTTCCGCTATTTCATCCATATCATCATATGAATTATTCTCCAGCCATTTTTCCTTACTCCAAATCTCAACACGGTTGAGCATACCAGTAAGCACAACTTCTTTTTCCAGACCGGCAAATTCTCTTAAACTTGAAGGTAAAAGAATTCTCCCCTGCTTGTCCAGTTCACACGACGAAGCTCCCGCTACAAAGAAACGTGAGAATTGTCTTGCGCTTTTATTTGCCAGCGGTAAACTGCGCAGTTTGTTTTCAAATTCCTGCCATGCTTCATTTGGAAATACAAACAGACAGCCATCCAATCCCTTTGTCACAACAAATTCTTCACCCAATTCCTCTCGGAATTTGGAAGGGATAATCAGTCTGCCTTTGGTATCTATCGCATGATTATATTCGCCCATGAACATATAGACACACCTGCTTTCCTTTCGCATCGCCGATTTCACGCTGCGGTGGAAAACTGTCTGCAAAACCATTTTCGTCCCATTTTGCACCACAATCTACCACTTGTCACCACTTACGTATATAGAATACCCCACTTCACTTAAATTGACAAGTATTTTTTTTAATATTTACTATTTTTATCAAAGAAAAAGCGCCTGAAATTCAGGCACTTTTCCATGTTACAACATATCGTTTTCTTTTATCTTTTGTTCACTACATCTTGTTTTTTGTCAAATAGTGGGGGAAATCACTGTTCCAGATCGAGATACTCTTCCATCAGGTGATCCAGCTTCTGACTCTGCATCAATGCTGATTCCATCGGCATAGTTGCCAGCATTTCATCTAACACTCTGCGTTCTTTCTCAATCTCTTTCTTCAGATATTCCATTCTGCTCATCTTTTGAATTCCTCCTTTGTTTTGCTAAAACAGCAGTTAAAATAACCGCCGCTATTACCAATATCAAAGACAGCAGCTGTGAAACCGGAATCCCAATTCCCGGGATCAGCAGCTGATCCGTACGCAGGCCTTCGATCCAGAATCGTCCCAGACCGTACCCCGCCAGATACAGAAAAACAATCTGTCCGTCAAATGTCTTGCGTTTGGTAAAAAACAACAGAAGCGCCAACACGCCGAGATTCCATAACGACTCATACAAAAAAGTAGGGTGCACCTGTATAAACGTGATACCATCCACCGTCTGCAGATGCTGTGACATCTGTGCCGTGATTTCATCGGCCCGCACAGCATTTTGCGGCAGCGCCATTGCCAAAAGACCATCCGTATATCCGCCGAATGCCTCTCGGTTGAAAAAATTCCCCCATCTTCCAATTGCCTGACCCAAAATCAGCCCGGGACAGATAGTATCTCCCATCTGCAAGAAATTCTTCTTTTTCAGACGTGAAAACACATAAACAGAAACTGCTCCCGCAATCACTCCACCGTAAATTGCCAGCCCGCCTCCGCGAATATTAAAAATCTCCAACAGATTGTCTCTATAATTCTCCCAAGAAAACGCCACGTAATAAAGGCGCGCTCCAATCAGCGCAATCACAATCGTGATCAGAGAAACATCGAAGTACATCTCCTGATCCTGACCGGTCCGCTTTGCCACCGCCATCACCAATGTAATCCCCAAAAGCATAGCCAGAGCGATCACCACACCGTAAAAGGCGATTTCCAGGCCGAACACCTCAAACGTCTTCCCCACATTTTTCAAAACCAGTCCCAGGTTAGGAAACCAGATAGACGCTTCACTCATAGTCTCATCTCCAAATCATATGCTGTTCACTCCGTTCACAGAAACCTTCGCCAAACATCGGTCTGCAAACCGCAGCAAACTAATACCTGTTTGATCTGCTTTATTTTCGACTACACATTAAATCTAAACAAAATCACATCGCCGTCTTTTACGACATATTCTTTTCCTTCCAGTCCTACCAGACCTTTTTCTTTAGCTGCCGCAAGACTGCCGCAGTCCAGAAGATCCTGATAATTGACAACTTCAGCTCGAATAAATCCTCTTTCAAAATCAGAATGAATTTTCCCAGCCGCCTGCGGCGCCTTGGTTCCGACTTTAATCGTCCATGCGCGTGTTTCCGGTTCTCCCGCCGTCAGATAACTGATCAGTCCCAGCAGACGATAGCTTGCCTGAATCAATTTTTCCAAGCCGGACTGGGAAAGTCCCAGATCCTCGAGAAACATTTTCTTTTCATCTTCTTCCAGTTCGGCAATTTCCTGCTCGATCTGCGCACAGATTACAAATACCTCGCTGTTCTGTTCTTTGGCCAATTCGCGAACGGCCTGTACATATTTATTCGAAGCGCCATCATCCGCCAGATCATCCTCAGCCACATTTGCCGCGAAAATCACCGGTTTTCCAGTCAGCAGATTATAAGAAGCAAGCCATACCTGTTCCTCCTCATCGTCTGTCGCAAAAGATGCTGCTGTTTTCCCATCTTCCAAATGCGCTTTCAATCTGTTCAGCAATTCCAGTTCTTTTGCCAGTGTTTTATCATTTCTGGCTCCTTTAGAGGTTTTGGCGATACGGCGTTCCAGAATTTCAATATCTGAAAAAATCAGTTCCAGATTGATCGTTTCAATATCGCGCGCCGGATCCACGCTGCCATCCACATGAATAACATTTGTATCCTCAAAACAACGTACTACATGTACAATAGCATCTACTTCGCGAATATTCGCCAGAAACTGATTTCCAAGGCCTTCGCCGTGGGAGGCTCCCTTTACCAGACCAGCAATGTCCACAAATTCAATTACTGCCGGCGTTACCTTAGCAGAATTATAAAGCGCAGCCAATTTATTCAATCTTTCATCCGGCACGGTTACAATGCCAACATTCGGGTCAATCGTACAGAACGGATAATTCGCAGATTCCGCGCCTGCTTTTGTCAGTGAATTAAATAACGTACTTTTACCGACATTTGGTAATCCTACAATTCCAAGTTTCATTTTCTATCTTATCCTCCAAAAAAATCCTTTTCTTTTGTTCTTCAAACAGTTTAGCACAGGAAACGACAAATTAGCAAGCAATTTCAACCGCCGAATTCCGACAGAATCTGACAAAAATTTTAATCTCTGGATTCGATCACCAACAATCTTCCCGTCATAAATTCAACAAATGCTTCCTCATCTGTAATTTCATTGCTGATCCCAATAGCATCCCCGCTTTCCATAGTATATCCCGCCAGCGGATAAAAAAATCCTTTCAGATTTATTCCCGTAACCGGCTCTGCGAAAGCGAGCAGAGACACATATTTCCCGAACTGTTCTTCTTTTTTTATGGAAAACGGCCGTTCCATCAAGCGAACCCGATTGTTTCGGTCAACAAGCACACAGGGCACCCCCGCTTTGGCGGCAATCGTCAGATTTTTTATACTGCCGAGCACATGATCCAGTCGGCTGCCGCTCGCACCAAGTACTGTGATCCGCGTACTGCCCCGTTCAACAGCCGCCAACATAGCGATCTCCATATCGGTGGAATCCTTTTCCGGTCGAAAGGTTCGAATTTCCACCTCCTGTTCACGGAAATACTGCAGCGCCGTCTGCCTGCCGGAATCAAAATCTCCGACGATCAGATCCGGACGGACACCTGCCTTTTGGGCGAACTCCATGCCCTTATCAGCCGCAATCACAAATTCAAACTTCTCATTTTTCATAAAAGCAAGGGCAAAATCAAAATCGATATTGCCCCCATTAATAATTAATGTATTCATTCCATCATGTCCTTTAGTGCAGATACATTTGAAGCGATATCGCCACCGAAAACGGCAGATCCCGCTACGATCACATTTGCCCCGGCTTCCAAAACAAGCGGAAGCGTTTTTGCATTAATGCCGCCATCCACCTGAATATCCACGGCACGTTTTTCTCTCTCGATACGTTCACGAAGCGCTCTGATTTTTGCCAAGCTGCTCTCAATAAATTTTTGACCGCCAAACCCCGGATTCACTGTCATGAGAAGTACCATATCGGTTTTATCCAGCACATAATCAAGCGCACACAGCGGAGTCGCCGGATTGAGCGCAACGCCGCTTCTTACTCCCAGTTCTCTTATCTGAGACAGCGTACGATCCAGATGACGGCACGCTTCCGCGTGCACAGTGATCGAATCCGCACCGCATTTGACAAAATCCTCCAGGTAGCGTTCCGGATCCTGCACCATCAGATGCACATCAAATATTTTTTTTGTAACGCTGCGGATTCCAGTGATGACCGGCATCCCAAAAGAAATACTCGGAACAAACATTCCGTCCATCACATCAATGTGAATATAATCCGCTCCCGCTTCATCCGCCAGTCTGATCTGCTCACCCAGCTTTGAAAAATCCGCCGCCAGAATGGATGGTGACAGTAAGTTCATAACTTTTCCCCCTAGTATCTTCTTTTTTGTTTTAATTCGTTATACATTTCCAAATAATTATCATACCGCTCACGGCTTATTTTTCCCTGCTCCAGTGCTTCCTTTACACCGCAGCCCGGTTCGTGTGTATGTGTACAGCCAAGGAAACGACACTCCGGCGCATACGCCTCAAACTCCGGAAAACAATCTTTGAGTTCTTCTTTTTCCATTTCCCACACTGCCAGGGAACTAAATCCCGGCGTATCGCAGATATATGTATTTCCCTCAATCCAGAAAATCTCAGAATGCCGTGTGGTATGTCTGCCTCGGTCAATCTTAGCGCTGATTTCTCCTGTCTCCATCTGTGCGTGAGGCGACAGCAAATTTACCAGCGAAGATTTTCCCACCCCGGACGGTCCCGCGACCGCCGTCGTCTTATCTTTCAAAATCGCCCGGATTGCATCCAGACCTTCCTCGAAAAGCGCACTCGTAAAAATCACCTTGCAGCCGCATTTTTCATAAATTCTCTGCAACTGCGCTTTTTCCGCCTCACTGATCACATCCTGCTTATTAAAGCAGATCACCGAACTGACCCCCTGCATTTCCATCGACACCAGAAAGCGATCCAGCAGATTCAGATTCGGTTTCGGTCTGGCTCCCGCAAAAATCACCAGAGCCTGATCAATATTGGCTACTGCCGGACGAATCAGTTCATTCCTGCGCGGCAGGATACGGTCAATGTTTCCCAAGCGCTCCGCCTCATCAAGTACACTCAGCTCTACATTATCGCCCACCAGCGGTTTTTGTTTTTCCTTACGGAAAATTCCTTTTGCCTTACATTCATAAATACCGGATTCCGGCGCCTGCACATAATAAAATCCGGCAATTCCTTTCACAATTTTTCCCTGCATAAGTCAATCAACTCGCTCAAACGGTATATCTGGATAAGAAACAATCGCTTTGTACTGTCCTTCCGCCTCGTTCCACACATACAGATAAACATTGCCCGTGCTCATGCCAGGCGTTCCCTGCACATTCAGATTATACGGCAGCGTGATCGGCGCCCCTTCGAAAAGCACAGTCGTTTTATCTCCCTGCACAAGCACCAGCTGCGCGATTTCTCCGTGATAATCCGGCGATGGGTCAAGCTGTACGTTGCATTGCCAGACTCCCTCCTCGTCTGCATTTCCATTCGCGCTATCGGTCGCTTCCGGAATCCCCGTACTGACACGCAAGATAATCGTGCTGCCTGGTCTTGCTGTTCCTGTCGCGCTCTGATCAATAACCACCTCGGCCGGATAATCCGTAGTATTCTCATCCTGACGTTCCGCATAAAATCCTGCACTCATCAGCGCATCCTGTGCCTCCGCGTAATGCATACCGGCCACTTCCGGAATCGGAACCTCATCTAAAATCTGCGTCGGCTCCGTCTCCGACTCTGTCTCCGTTTCCGGCTCTGTCGGCGCTTCCGTCGCCGTTTGTGTCTCTGCCGGTGCCTGCGGCTGTGTTTCCTGCTGAACCGGTGCCTGTGGTTCTGCCGGTTTCTCTGAATGCACAGCACCATTGGTTTCCGGATTGGATTCTTTTTCCTCTGTCTGCTCGGTCTGCGGCGCTTTTGTTCCGCTTAAAAGATCCGGCAGGCTGAATTTGACAATACCAAGCGCATTCGCGATCAGACCAAGAAAAATACATGCGATCAGAATCGCGATGATAATGCTGCCCACCGTCATGATCTTTTCCAGACGTGGACTTAAAATGCCGTCGTCCTCCTCATCATCCGGAATATCTGTTCCGCTTTCATTCATTTCTTCCTGATAATCATATCCGCGGTTTCCGTAAGCGCGTCCGTAAGTATATGGATCATACACCTCACGGTCATTTTCCATTCCCTGCGGATTGCGGCCTGCGCCATAATTCAGTTCGGGAGTCCCCGCGCTGTAACCGCCTGCCGGCCCCTGATTTCTCTGTTCACCGCTTTCCAAAGAAGCACTTCCGCGGTTTAAATACCCTTCCTTGATCGCGCCCAGTTCCTCTTTAGAAATCACAACGGTACGGCCGCCGTCATTCACATTGTTGATGCGGACAAAATCGCCCTCCGGATTCACCAAAGACTCCTTCAGATCATAGATCAGCTCCGCCATCGTTGCGTAGCGGCGATCCGGACTCTTCTGCGTACATTTGTAAATAATCTGTACTGTACTTTTCGGCAGATTCGGCACATAAACTTCCGGAGATCTCATTTCCTCCTGCAGATGCTTAATCGCGATTGCGACGGTTGTATCCCCGTCAAACGGTACTTGACCAGTCAGCATTTCATACATCGTGATACCTAATGAATAGATATCACTTTTCGCATCGCTGTAGCCGCCTCTGGCCTGTTCCGGCGAGCTATAGTGAACCGATCCCATCACCGCAGTGCTGATCGTATTGCTTGTTGTCGCGCGCGCAATGCCGAAATCTGTCACCTTCACCTTTCCATCCGTGGAAATGATAATATTCTGCGGCTTCACATCTCTGTGGATAATGCCGCTGTTATGCGCCGCTTCCAGCCCCTGTGATACCGCAATGGCAATACTGGTAGCCTCACGCACTGCCAGTCTTCCCTTTTTGGCAATATATTCTTTCAGTGTAATTCCCTCGACCAGCTCCATCACGATAAAGTTGATGCCCCGGTCTTCTCCGACATCGTAAATATTTACAATATTCGGATGCGCCAATCCCGCCGCTGCCTGTGCCTCCGCACGGAATTTGGTGATAAATGCCTTATCTCCGCGGAATTCTGTCTTAAGCACTTTTACAGCCACAAAGCGATTCAGCTTGTGGTCTCTGGCTTTATATACATCTGCCATTCCGCCGGTACCGATTTTTCCTACAATCTCATACCGCCCCTGGACAAACATTCCTTCCTTTAACATTTTTCCACCTCATTTACCTTCGCAAGCAGCACTGTGATATTATCCCGACCGCCGTTCTCGTTTGCTTTTTTCACAAGACGATTCGCCGCGGACTCCAGATCCGGCGCATTGCTGATGATTTCTTTTATTTCGTCGTCTTCTACCATATTGCTCAGTCCGTCAGAACAAAGCAGAAGAATATCGTTTTCTTTCACCGTTTCATCAAAAAAATCGGCTTCCACACTTTCCCTGACACCCACTGCTCTGGTAATCACATTTCTGTCCGGATGAAAACGCCCTTCTTCTCTGGTAATACCACCGATTCTGATCATCTCCTCAATCAAAGAATGATCCCTGGTGATCTGGCGAATGTTCTTGTCCCTCAGCAAATAAAGACGACTGTCACCGATATTCGCCACATATAACGTATCTTTATCAATCGTTGCGCTCACAATGGTCGTTCCCATACCCTGCAGCGCTTGCGATGAATTTGCTTCTTTATAAACACTCGCATTCGCCTTTTCCAAGGCCTTGCGCATAATATTTACAGGATTGCGGTCCTTCGATTTTTTCACGCTGCTTACAAACACCGACACAGCACAGCTCGAAGCCCGGTCTCCGGCTCTGTGTCCGCCCATTCCGTCCGCGACCACAAATAGATTTGCCAGCTTTCCCACCGGCGTGTCGGACGCAAACACATAATCCTGATTCTGACTGCGCACACGGCCAACGTCCGTAATGCTATACGATTTCATGATTTTCTTCCTCTCCTTTGGTCCTGTCCAGATAGCTCTTCCTGAGCTGCCCGCAGGCCCCGCCGATATCACGGCCCATTTCCCTTCTAATTGTAACATTTATTCCGTATTTTTCAAGTTTTGTTTTAAATGCCTCCACTACGCTTCTGTCTGACTGTATGTAATCGCGCTCTTTGATTGGATTAACCGGGATCAGATTCACATGACAATTCATATCCTTTAACAGCTCCGCCAGACGTTTGGCATCTGCATCTGAATCGTTGACGCCGCCCACCAGACTATATTCAAACGAGATCCGTCTGCCGGTTTTCTCAAAATAATCGCGGCAAGCCTGCAAAACTTCATGAATTTCATATTTGTATGCAATCGGCATCAATTCCATACGCTTTTCCTGTGTGGAAGCATGCAGGGAAAGCGCCAGCGTAATCTGCAGGTTTTCCTCTGCCAGCCGGTACATTTCCGGCACCAGTCCACAGGTGGAAACCGTAATATTTCTCTGGCTGATATTCAGCCCATGCTCATCTGAGAGCATTTTCAGAAACGTCAGTACATTGTCGTAATTATCCAGCGGCTCCCCTGTTCCCATCAAAACCAGATTGGAAACGCGTTCACCGCTATGTTTTTGAATCTTATAAACCTGATCGAGCATTTCTCCCGGAAGCAGATCCCGCGTGCGGCCGCCGATTGTTGAAGCGCAGAAACGACAGCCCATCCGACAGCCCACCTGTGAAGAAATACACACGGAATTGCCGTGACGATATTTCATCAGTACGCTTTCGATCACGTTTCCGTCCGCAAGACCAAACAGATATTTTCTCGTTCCGTCAATCTTTGATTCCAATACATCCACAATTTTCAGATTGGTGCAGGCGTACTCCCCGCTCAGCCGCTTTTTCAATTTATCAGGAATGTTTGTCATTTTCTCCGGCGTATCTGCCAGCTTTTCATGCAGCCACTGGTAAATCTGTCTTCCTCGAAACGCCTTTTCGCCAAGCGCTTCCATCTCCTTTTGAAGCTGCGCATAATCCAATGATCTGAGATCTGTCTTTTCCATTACTTTACCCTCTTGAATTTTGCAATAAAGAAGCCGTCCGTATCATGTACCCCTGGAAGCAGCTGTATATAGCCCGCCTTCGTTGTTCGACTGTGCAGTTCCTCGCATAAATACGGATCAATACTTTCCAGCACAAACGGATAATTATCTAAAAACCATTTTACATTATACTGATTCTCGTCCGCTCCTATCGTACAGGTACTGTAAATAAGTGTTCCGCCCACCTTTACATACTGCCATACGGTATCTAAAATCTTACGCTGTAATTTCACCAGTTCCTGCTGACGCGCCTCTGTCATTTTATATTTAATATCCGGCTTTCTGCCGATCACTCCAAGCCCCGAACACGGCAGATCCGCCAGCAGCACGTCTGCTTTTCCTACCGATTTTTCATCAAACACCGTGGCATCCTGCCGTACCGCGATCATGTTAATCCGTTTGGTACGTTCAATATTTTCCTTCATCAGTTCGATCTTGTAATCTGTCAGATCGCGTGCCTCCACGCAGCCACTGCCATTCAGCTTGTCAGAAAGATGCAGACTTTTTCCGCCCGGCGCCGCGCAGACATCAATACAATAATCGCCCCATTTCGGCGCAGCCACTTCCGCTACCAGCATCGAACTGATGTCCTGCACCTGAAACAGTCCCTCCTGAAAGGCATACGTTGCCTGCAGATAATTATAATTTGAGATTTCCAACGCGTAATCCAGATACGGCACCTCTTTTACGGTGATGTTCTGATCCTGCAAACGTTTTACCACCTGCTCCTTCGTCGCTCTGCTCAGATTACAGCGGATACAGGTACGGCTTTCTTTTTTGAGCTGCTCACAGATCCCCTGCACAGTAGAAAAATCAAACTGCGCCAGCCATTTGCCGAGAATCCATTCCGGCATCGAATACTGCACGGATAAATATCTGCGCGGCGTTTTTTGCGGATCTGGAAAAACTATCTGGCCAAGGCCTCTGCCAACAGAACGCAGCACACCGTTCACAAATCCCTTTAAAGTATAAAAACCTTTTTTCTGCGCCAGCTTAACCGCCTCGTTGCAGACGGCGGAATCCGGCACGCTGTCCATATATTCCATCTGATATACCGACATCCGCAAAAGATTGCGGATAAACGGCTTCATGTTTTTTATTTTCACACTGGAAAACTGTTCGAGAATATAATCAATCCGAATCATGTTTTCCACCGTTCCTTCGGTCACACGCGAAATAAACGCGCGGTCCCGTTTCTCCAGATACTGATATTTTTCCAGAATATCGCGCAGCACAATATGGCAGTACTGCTCCTCTTCCAAAATATCCATCAGCGCTCCTACAATAATTTCTCTTATATTCACAGGTTTATTCGTCACGGTCTCGCCCCCTGGCCAGTAAAATCAGACGCAGCAGCTGAAGCATAGAACTTGCCAGCGCCGCCACATAAGTCATTGCTGCCGCACGCAGCACTTTTTTTGCTCCCGGCATTTCCTGACTGCCCAGCATACCGGTATTTTCCAGAATATGAAGCGCTCTGGAAGACGCGTTAAACTCTACCGGCAGCGTCACAAGCTGAAACAGCACTGCCAGCGAAAACAGGATAATGCCCGCCATCATCAGCGGACGCATGGAAAACAAGATCCCGGCAAAGAAAATCGGCCATGACAGCTGAGAACCGATATTGGCAGCCGGCACCAGAGTACTGCGCAGCACCAGCGGACCATACTGTTTCTGATCCTGGATCGCATGCCCGCATTCATGCGCTGCTACACAGACAGCCGCAATGGAACGGGAAGCATACGTGCTTTCTGACAAATTTAAGGTTTTATTGCGCGGATCATAATGGTCCGTCAGACTTCCCCTCACCTGGCGGATCCGCACATCAAAAATTCCCGCTGTATGCAAGACGCGCTCTGCTGCCTCCGCGCCCGAAAGCCCTGAAAGAGCGCGCACACGGTCGTACTTCGCAAACGTGGTTTTCACTTTCGCCGAAGCAATCATGGTCAGGATCAACCCTAAAAATGCCAGCAGCATAGTCGGGTCCATATACATCCTTCCATAGCCTCCATATCCGTAAAAATGATTTGAATAACTTAGTAACTGAAACATCGTCAATACTCCTTTCATGATAGCTAGAATATCAGCAACTATTTCATAACTCTGTCCTATCTCAAAAACGTTCCCTTTTCAACCGCAAAACCGCGCAGGAACGCATCTGTTTCCATCCGCTTCTTTCCCTCCAGCTGCAGCTCGTCAATAAACAGCACGCCGTCTCCTGTCTGCACGCCGATCTGCTCTTTGCTGACATATGCGATCATACCCGGCTGTGCATCTGCAGATGCACAATCTTCCACATGCGCACGCCAAATTTTTAATGTTTTCTCTCCCAAATGTGTATAAGCACTCGGCCACGGATTCAAGCCGCGAATCAGTCTTTCAATCACCACCGCCGGTTTATCCCAGTCAATCTGGCCCATCTGCTTGGTCAGCATTGCCGCATACGGAGTCGGACTTTCTTCCGGCTGTTTTTCCGGTATTACCGTACCTGCTTCGAGCGCATCCAGCGTTTCAATCAAAAGTTCCGCGCCGACAGCGCTCAGTTTATCAAACAGACTGCCTCCCGTCTCTTCCTTTTCCAGTACAATCTCTCTTTTTAGCAACATGTCGCCCGTATCAAGTCCTGCATCCATCTTCATCGTTGTCACACCGGATACCGTCTCTCCATCGATCACCGCCCACTGGATCGGCGCAGCGCCGCGGTATTTCGGCAAAAGCGATCCATGTACATTCACACAGCCATATTTCGGCATCTCCAAAATACTCTTTGGTATGATCTGGCCAAATGCAACAACAACAATTACATCCGGATTTAGTTCTTTTAACTGTGCGATGAACGCTTCGTCGCGCACGCGCGGCGGCTGGTAAACAGGCACTCCCATCTCCGCAGCCACTTCCTTGACCGGAGTAAACTGCATGGACTTGCCGCGTCCCTTCGGCTTATCCGGCTGTGTCACCACCGCTAATACTTCATGTTTTGATGCCAACAGCGCCTTTAAGGTGCCCACTGCAAAATCCGGCGTTCCCATAAATACTGTTTTCAATTTATTCTTCCTCCTCCGGAATGTCTTCATTATTATAAAGTTCGCCTTCTACGAGAGAAGTATACATAATTCCTTCCAGATGATCGCATTCGTGACAGATTGCGCGCGCCAGAAGTTCTTCTCCTTCCAACACAAATTCATTCATATCCTCGTCATATGCCCGTACCTTTACATAATTCGGACGCGTCACAATACCGCTTTTCCCCGGCAAGCTTAAACAACCCTCATAACCGCTCTGACTGCCGGAGGTTTCTTCGATCATCGGATTGATCAGTACAAACGGCTGCTCGCCAATATCGATCACCACAATCCGTTTCAAAATACCAACCTGCGGTGCCGCCAGACCAACGCCGTTCGCTTCATACATTGTTTCAAACATATCGTCGATCAGCTGACGGATACGCGGCGTTACCTCCTTAACCTCTTTGCATTTTTTCTCCAGAACCGAATCTCCCTGAATTCTTACCTTTCTGATTGCCATGATACTCTCCTTCTTTCTCTGTTTTTTGCCTTAATAGTTAACTCATATCAAACTGTATATTGACACTGCGGTACCCCGCATTTATTTCCATATATTGTTCGAGACGTTCCTTAACCGCCAGAAGTTCTTTTAAAGAATCCGATTTTACATAAAGAACCTTCCGATAGGTATCTTGAATTTTAGAAATGCTTTCGTCTGCCGGACCGATCAAATGACCGCCCTCTTCCCGGTAAATGGATAAAACCATCTTTTTTAAATATTCCATCGCTGTCTGCAGATGAGCCTCATCCCTGCCGCTGCCGAGGATCGTCAGCATTTTCTTTGCCGGCGGATAGCCCGCCACCATACGGTAGCTGATCTCTTCCTCATAAAAACGCTCATAATCCTGCGCCGCCGCAGTGCGGATACAGTAATGCTCCGGATCATAGGTCTGAATCACAACCTCCCCCGGCACCTCCGCTCGGCCGGCCCTGCCCGCCGCCTGCGTCAGCAGTTGGAACGTGCGTTCCGAAGCGCGGTAATCATCTGCATAAAGCGATAAATCTGCCGATAAAATACCAACCAGCGTCACATTCGGAAAATCATGCCCCTTGACAATCATCTGCGTGCCGATCAAAATATCGGCTTCGCCATCGGCAAATGCCGATAGAATTTTCTCATGCCCGTCCTTTTCCTTTGTCGTATCCATATCCATACGCAGGACATTCGCCTGCGGAAACAGCTTTTGCGTCAGCGCCTCCACCTGCTGCGTACCGATACCAAAACCACTGATAAATTCCGAGCCACACTTGGGACAGCGCTGCGGCCGTCTCTCCTCATGTCCGCAGTAATGGCAGACCAGACGCCCGTGATTATGCAATGACAGCGATACATCACAATGCGGACACATAAGTACGTGACCGCATGCCCGGCAGGATAAAAATCCCGAATATCCTCGCCGGTTTAAAAAGAGCATTACCTGCTGCTTTTTTTTCAGCCGGTCATCGATCAATTCCTGCAATCTGTGGCTGAAAATCGAACGATTCCCCTCCTGCAGTTCCTGACGCATATCAACGATCATTGTTTCGGGCAGCGCCATTGCACGGGCACGCTTTTTCAGCTGATAAAACCAATATTCACCTGCCAACGCCCGACTGTAGACTTCCAAAGACGGTGTTGCGGACCCAAGCACGACGCGCGCGCCTTCTAGCTGAGCCCGGCGGATCGCTACCTCTCTGGCATGATAACGAGGTGCCGATTCACTCTGATAGGTAGGTTCGTGCTCTTCATCAATAATAATCACACCAAGTTTAGGAAACGGTGTAAAAAGCGCGGAACGCGGTCCAATCATCACATCAATATCGCCCCGCTTTGCGCGAAGAAACTGATCATACCGCTCTCCGGGAGACAATCTGGAATGGATAATAGAAATCCGCTCTCCAAATCTGCGGTAAAACCGCATCACGGTCTGATACGTCAGGGCAATTTCCGGAATCAGAACAATCGCCTGTTCACCGTGGCTGACTGCATAGGCGATCAATTCCATATACACCTCTGTCTTGCCGCTGCCGGTTACACCATGGATCAAAGACACTCTATGTCTCTTTTCCTCCCAATTTGCAGTCAGATTCTCCACGATTCTCTGCTGCTCCTCATTTAACTGCACCGTAAGCCTTCTCTGCCCGACTGCATGAACCGGATTACGATAAACCGTCACCGCATCACAAATTAAAATCTGCTGTTCCGCCATCGCGCGGATCGTGGCTGCGGAAATATTCAGCTTTCCCGTGACAAATTCATAAGGAATTTCTCCTTCTTCTATTAGCGCTTGCAAAAGACGCAGACGCGCCTTCTGATGTTTCTTTTCATAAAACGTTGCTTTCTCGGCCGCCTCCTCAGCGGAAAGCAGCAGACGTACCGTTCTTTTTTGCTGCTGTTTGACCTTTTTCTTGACTGGAAGAACTGTCCTCAAAGCCTGACTCATCGTAGATCCATACATATCGCGAATCCAACCGGCCAGTGTCACCAAACGGTCCTCTCCGGTCAGTTCTTTACCGTCTGTCAGCACTTCGAGAATCTCTTTTGTTCTGGAAACCTCAAATTCCGGCGTATGGGAAAGACTGATTACATATCCCTTTGTGATACGATTCCCTTTTCCGAACGGAATCTTCACAATCGAACCGACTGCCGTCTGTTCGCGCAAACGTTCCGGCACCAGATACTGAAAGCTGCGGTCCAGTTTTTCATGCGAAATGTCAACTATGATATTTGCGAATAAATGCTGCACCGCAACTGCACCTCCTACTTTCAAGTTTGTTTTTGCACGGAAATACATTTGTTATTCCGTTCATCTTCCAAAATATTTATATTTGCGCTTTTTCTTCTTCTAATATCTCCCGGATCAGCACTCTCTCATCCATCGGATACTTCACACCGCAGATTTCCTGATAATCCTCATGCCCTTTGCCTGCAAGCACAATCACATCACCTGGCTGACCGTGCCGAATCGCATAAGCAATTGCCTCCTTGCGGTCGGAAATTTTAATATACGTTCCATCTGTTTTAGAAATGCCGGTGACAATATCCTCCATGATTGCTTCCGGATCTTCATAGCGCGGATTATCCGACGTAATAATTGTGAAATCTGCCAGTCTGCCGGACACCTCGCCCATCTCAAAACGTCTCGATCTCGCGCGGTTTCCGCCGCAGCCGAACAGACACATCAGACGTTTCGGCTGATACTCCTTCAGCGTAGAAAGCAGGCTTTCCAGCGCCATCGCATTGTGCGCGTAATCGATCATCAGCGTAAAGTCATCCGACACTTTCATCATCTCAATGCGCCCTTTTACTTTTGCCTGATTCAGAGCCGGAATCATTTTTTCCTCTGAAACGCCAAAGTAATCGCAGACCGCGATCGCCGCCAGAGAATTGTATACGCTGAATTTACCCGGAATGTCAATTTCCACACGGAAATTGCATTTTCCAGTCACATGGTAATCAATGCCAAGATATCCCGGCCGAGACACCAGCTGTGTTTCAGACGCGCGATAGTCCGCCTTTTCCCCAAATCCATATGTCACCACATCACAGGTATGACCTGCGAGAATTTCTTCCACATGCGGATCGTCCACATTTAAAATACCGTGACGGCACTGTTTAAACAGCATCGCCTTGCAGCGCAGATAATCCTCGAAGCTTTCATGCTCCGCCGGTCCGATATGATCCGGAGAGAGATTCGTAAAAATACCAATCTCAAAAGTAAAGCCTGCCGTGCGGTGCAGCATCAGTCCCTGAGAGGAAACCTCCATCACTACGCAGTCACAGCCCGCCTCAAGCATCTGCGCAAAATAGGCCTGCACAGTTGTTGATTCCGGCGTGGTATTGCGGGCAGGGATCACCTTATCTCCGATGATCGCCTCGATCGTACCGATCAGTCCTACCTTATGACCTGCCGCCTCAAGAATGGATTTGATCATATATGTTGTCGTCGTTTTTCCCTTGGTTCCGGTAATACCAATCACTTTCAGCTTTTCTGCCGGATACTCATACCATGCCGCCGCAATATATGCCATCGCGTAACGGCTGTCTTTTACCCGGATTACCGTCACATCCTCCGGAGCTTCTACCTCATCCTGTACCACCAATACCTTTGCGCCTTTTTTGACCACATCCGGCACATATTGATGTCCATCGGAAACAGCCCCTTTGATACAGAAAAACAAGCTTCCCTCTGATACTTTTCTGGAGTCGTTGACAATATCTGTCACATCTTTATCCAGACTGCCCTGCAGACAGGTATATTCCAGACGTTCCAAAAGCTTAACCAGCTTCATGTTATCATTCTCCCTATTCTCAGAATTTTGAATACTCTTTTTAGCATAGCATAGTTTTGCAATACTGCCAACCAGTTTTTCTGCGTTTACTCTATACAATAAATCTGTTAAGTAAAAAACGTCCTGATACAAACTGTGTTTGTATCAGGACGCCTGTATTTTATTCTTCTGTCAGTTCAACAGCTTCTTCCTCTTCAAAATCCTCGAATTCTTCCTCTGGAAAATCAACTGCTTCTTCCATCTGGCTATCCTCTATGAATTCATCCAAGTCTTCTGCTTCTTCCTCGATCTCCACCTCTTCTTCCGGCATTGCATCTGTATTAAGACGAACGTTGCGATATCTCTTAATACCGGTACCGGCAGGAATCAGCTTACCGATCAGAACGTTTTCCTTCAGACCGATCAGCGGGTCAACCTTACCCTTAATCGCAGCTTCCGTAAGAACCTTTGTAGTTTCCTGGAAGGACGCTGCGGACAAGAAGGAATTCGTAGCCAGAGCTGCCTTAGTAATACCGAGCATTACCTGTACGCCTTCTGCCGGCTCTTTACCCTCTTCGATCAGTTTTTCATTTACATCCTCAAATTCAAGGATATCAACCTGCGTACCCGGAAGGAAATCAGAATCTCCGCTGTTCTCGATACGAATCTTCTTCAGCATCTGGTGTACAATCATCTCGATATGCTTATCGTTGATCTCAACACCCTGCAGACGATATACACGCTGTACTTCGCGAAGCATGTAATCCTGTGCCGCACGCACGCCCTTGATCTTCAGGATGTCGTGCGGGTTAATGCTACCTTCTGTCAGCTCGTCACCGGCCTCAAGCACTGCGCCGTCAACCGCTTTAATTCTGGAACCGTACGGAATCAGGTAAGTTCTGGAATCACCCGTTTCCTCGTTCGTGACAACAATCTCACGTTTTTTCTTGGTATCGCGAATTTCCGCACGTCCGGCGATCTCTGTGATAATCGCAAGACCTTTCGGTTTTCTCGCCTCAAAAAGCTCCTCGACACGCGGAAGACCCTGTGTGATATCGCCGCCGGCAACACCACCGGTATGGAACGTACGCATCGTCAGCTGAGTACCCGGTTCACCAATGGACTGCGCCGCGATAATACCTACCGACTCGCCTACCTGTACCGGTTCACCGGTCGCCATGTTCGCGCCGTAACATTTTGCACAGATACCAATATGAGATTTACAAGTCAGCACCGTACGGATCTTAATCTTGTCATACGGCTTGCCGTCTTTGTTCACGCCTTCCTTCATAATGCGGGCTGCGCGCTTCGGTGTAATCATATGATTTGCTTTCACCAGCACTTCGCCGTCGGCATTTTTGATCTCCTCGCAGGAATATCTTCCTGTGATACGATCCTGAAGGCTTTCGATCTCTTCTTTTCCATCCATGAATGCGGAAACATACATACCCGGAATCTCATCTTTTCCTTCGCAGCAGTCCACTTCACGAACAATCAGTTCCTGAGAAACGTCAACCAGACGTCTGGTCAGATAACCGGAGTCCGCTGTACGAAGCGCCGTATCAGACAAACCTTTACGCGCACCATGCGCAGACATGAAGTATTCCAGTACGTCCAGACCTTCACGGAAATTGGACTTAATCGGAAGTTCAATGGTATGACCGGTTGTATCGGCCATCAATCCACGCATACCTGCCAGCTGTTTGATCTGTTTATCAGAACCACGCGCGCCGGAGTCAGCCATCATGTAAATATTGTTATACTTATCAAGACCATCCAACAGCGCTCTTGTCAGAATATCGTCAGTATTTTTCCAGGTTTCCACAACCTCTTTGTAACGCTCTTCCTCTGTGATCAGACCACGTTTGTAGTTTCTGGTGATCTTATCTACCGTATCCTGTGCTTTCGCGATCAGTTCCGGCTTTTCAGGCGGCACTGTCATGTCGGAGATAGATACGGTCATCGCCGCTCTGGTGGAATATTTGTAACCCATCGCCTTGATATTATCGAGCGCTTCCGCTGTCTTGGTTGCTCCGTGAGTGTTGATAATTTTTTCCAGAATCTGCTTCAGACCTTTTTTACCAACGTGGAAGTCAACCTCCAGCTTTAATTCATTTTCCGGAATACTTCTGTCTACAAAGCCGATATCCTGCGGCAGAATCTCATTGAAGATAAATCTTCCCATCGTAGATTCCACTGTACCGGTCTTTACAGTTCCATCCGGCATTTTCTTTGTCATACGCACTTTGATACGCGTCTGCAAAGTAATAACCTTATTTTCATATGCAAGAAGCGCTTCATTTACGCTCTTGAATACCTTGCCCTCACCCGGAGCTCCCGGTCTCTCCTGTGTCAGGTAATAGATACCAAGGACCATATCCTGTGAAGGAACCGCTACCGGACCACCGTCAGACGGTTTCAGCAGGTTGTTCGGGGACAGCAAAAGGAAACGGCATTCTGCCTGCGCTTCCACAGAAAGCGGAAGATGCACAGCCATCTGGTCACCATCGAAGTCGGCATTGAAAGCCGTACATACGAGCGGGTGAAGCTTAATCGCTTTTCCCTGCACCAGAACCGGTTCAAACGCCTGGATACCAAGTCTGTGCAGTGTAGGTGCACGGTTTAACATAACCGGATGCTCTTTGATTACCTTTTCCAAAACATCCCAAACCTGCGGTTCCAGTCTTTCGACCATCTTCTTAGCATTTTTAATATTGTGTGATGTGCCGTTTGCCACCAGTTCCTTCATAACGAACGGTTTGAACAGCTCAATCGCCATTGTCTGCGGCAGACCGCACTGATAAATTTTCAGTTCCGGTCCGACAACGATAACCGAACGGCCAGAATAGTCTACTCGTTTACCAAGCAGGTTCTGACGGAAACGTCCGGATTTACCTTTCAGCATATCAGAAAGAGATTTTAACGGACGATTTCCCGGTCCGGTTACCGGTCGTCCCCGACGGCCGTTATCGATCAGCGCGTCCACAGATTCCTGCAGCATACGCTTTTCATTGCGGACAATGATATCCGGAGCGCCAAGCTCCAGCAGTCTTTTCAGACGATTATTACGATTAATGATACGACGATACAGATCATTTAAGTCAGACGTCGCGAAACGTCCACCGTCGAGCTGTACCATCGGGCGGATATCAGGCGGAATCACCGGAATAACGGTCATGATCATCCATTCCGGACGGTTTCCGGACTCGCGGAACGCTTCTACTACTTCCAGACGTTTCACGATTCTCGCGCGTTTCTGTCCGGTAGCGTCCTTTAACTGCGCCTGCAGTTCCTCTGCATCCTTTTCAAGATCGATGGCTTCCAGAAGCTCTTTGATTGCCTCCGCTCCCATACCCACACGGAAAGTATCTCCGTATGCTTCTCTGGCTTCCTGATACTCCTTCTCTGTCAGCACCTGTTTGTGCATCAGATTCGTATTTCCGGCATCCAGAACAATATAATTTGCAAAGTAAAGTACTTTCTCCAGAGTACGCGGAGAAAGGTCAAGTACCAGACCCATACGGGACGGGATTCCCTTGAAGTACCAGATATGGGAAACCGGAGCTGCAAGCTCGATATGTCCCATACGTTCTCTACGCACGCTGGATTTGGTGACTTCTACGCCGCATCGGTCGCAGACAACACCTTTGTAACGGATTTTTTTGTATTTACCGCAGTGACATTCCCAGTCCTTGCTCGGTCCGAAAATGCGTTCACAGAACAGACCGTCTTTTTCCGGTTTCAGTGTTCTGTAATTGATGGTTTCCGGCTTTTTCACTTCGCCGCGGGACCATTCCCTGATTTTCTCCGGTGACGCCAGTCCGATTTTGATTGCATCAAATGTCATCGGCTGATAAACTTCATTGGTTGTTGTTTCTGGCATGAACGGTTCCCTCCTTATTCAACATCGTCATCGTAGCTATCTTCTGCTCCATCATAGAAATCTTCTTCCGGTTCCGCATCTTCTTCGACGTCTACCAGTTCCTCGCCTTCAAATTCCTGCTGGCTGAAACCGTAGTTTCCAAGCGGAGCCTCTTCACGGCGGTATCCTCTGTCACCCTCGATCACAGAGCGCAGATCTGTCTCGCCATAATCGATGCTTTCCATAATTTCCACTTCCTTCTGGTTTTCGCCAAGAACCTTGACATCCAGTCCAAGAGACTGCAGTTCTTTTAAGAGAACCTTGAAGGATTCCGGGATACCCGGTTCCGGAATATTATCACCTTTGATAATTGCCTCATAGGTCTTCACACGGCCCACTACATCGTCCGACTTCACAGTCAGGATTTCCTGCAGCGTATAAGAAGCGCCATACGCCTCCAGAGCCCAAACCTCCATCTCTCCGAAACGCTGTCCGCCGAACTGCGCTTTACCGCCCAGCGGCTGCTGTGTAACAAGAGAGTACGGACCGGTAGAACGCGCATGGATCTTATCGTCTACCAGATGGTGGAGCTTGAGGTAATGCATGTGTCCGATCGTAACCGGGCTGTCAAAGAATTCTCCGGTACGTCCGTCGCGCAGGCGAACCTTGCCATCTCTGGAAATCGGCACACCCTTCCACAGTTTTCTGTGATCTCTGTTCTCATACAGATAATCCAATACCTCCGGAAGCAGTTCCTCACCATGTTTTGCTTTAAATTCATCCCACTCCAGATTTACATAGTCATTTGCAAGATCAAGAGTGTCCATAATATCATTTTCGTTCGCGCCGTCAAATACCGGTGTCGATACATTAAAACCAAGCGCTTTCGCAGCAAGGCTCAAGTGAATCTCCAATACCTGACCGATATTCATTCGAGACGGCACACCAAGCGGATTCAGCACGATGTCAAGCGGACGTCCGTTCGGAAGAAACGGCATATCCTCAACCGGAAGCACTCGGGAAACGACACCCTTGTTACCATGACGTCCGGCCATTTTATCACCGACGGAAATTTTTCTCTTCTGTGCAATATAAATACGTACAGACTGATTTACTCCCGGCGGAAGCTCATCACCGTTTTCACGTGTAAACACTTTTGCATCCACAATAATACCGTACTCGCCGTGCGGCACTTTCAGAGAAGTATCACGCACTTCACGCGCTTTCTCACCAAAGATCGCGCGCAGAAGTCTCTCTTCTGCCGTCAGCTCTGTCTCACCCTTCGGCGTAACCTTGCCGACCAGAATATCACCGGCACGCACTTCCGCGCCAATACGGATAATACCTCTGTCATCCAGATCCTTAAGCGCGTCGTCACCAACACCCGGAACGTCACGTGTGATCTCTTCCGGTCCCAGCTTTGTATCTCTGGATTCTGCCTCATATTCCTCAATATGGATAGATGTATACACATCATCCATAACCAGTCTTTCACTTAAGAGAACCGCATCCTCGTAGTTATAACCTTCCCAGGTCATAAATCCGATCAACGGATTTTTACCGAGCGCAATCTCACCGTTTGCGGTAGACGGACCGTCTGCGATAACCTGTCCTGCCTCTACACGGTTGCCCTTGAACACGATCGGTTTCTGATTGTAACAGTTGCTCTGGTTGCTTCGCAGATATTTCGTCAGATGATATTCATCTCTCTGACCGTCATCTCTGCGGATCACAATATTTTTAGAAGTAACCTTTTCTACAATACCTGCATTTTCCGCAACAACGCAGACACCGGAGTCAACCGCAGTCTTTGTCTCCATACCCGTTCCGACAACCGGAGCTTCCGTCGTCAAAAGTGGCACAGCCTGACGCTGCATGTTAGATCCCATCAGCGCACGGTTCGCGTCGTCGTTCTGCAGGAACGGGATCAGAGCCGTCGCAACGGAGAATACCATACGCGGAGATACGTCCATATACTCAAACATCTGACGTTCATACTCCTGCGTTTCATCCAGGTAACGTCCAGATACGTTCTTATGAATGAAGTGTCCTTCTTCATCCAGCGGCTCGTTCGCCTGCGCTACATGATAATTATCCTCTTCATCCGCAGTCATGTATACAACCTCTTCCGTTACACGCGGATTTTTCGGATCTGTTCTGTCAATCTTACGATACGGTGCCTCAATGAAACCGTACTGGTTAATTCTCGCATAAGATGCCAGTGAGTTGATCAAACCGATGTTCGGACCTTCCGGGGTCTCAATCGGGCACATTCTTCCATAATGAGAATAGTGTACGTCTCGAACCTCGAATCCGGCTCTGTCTCGTGACAGACCGCCCGGACCAAGTGCGGACAGACGTCTCTTATGTGTCAACTCACCAAGCGGGTTGTTCTGGTCCATAAACTGGGACAGCTGGGAAGAGCCAAAGAACTCTTTTACCGCAGCCGTAACCGGTTTGATATTAATCAGGGACTGCGGGGAAATTCCCTCCAGATCCTGTGTCGTCATACGCTCGCGCACAACTCTCTCTAATCTGGAAAGACCAATACGGTACTGGTTCTGCAGCAATTCTCCGACCGCACGGATACGGCGGTTGCCCAGATGGTCGATATCGTCGTCGCTTCCGATGCCGTATTCCAGATGGATATTGTAGTTGATAGAAGCCAGAATATCCTCTTTGGTGATATGCTTTGGAATCAGATCATGGATATCGCGGCGAATTGCGTCTTTGATATCCTCCAGATCGGTATTTTCTTCCAGTATAGTTTTCAGTGCCGGATAGTATACTAACTCTGTAACGCCAACTTCCTTCGGATCCACATCTACAAAATTAGTGATGTCAACCATCATGCTGGAAAGGACTTTGACATTACGTTCCTCTGTCTGAATCATCACATACGGAACAGCGGCATTCTGAATCGTATCCGCCATCTCGCGTGTCAGCTTTGTCCCTTCCTCTGCCAGAACTTCGCCTGTCATCGGGTCAACCACTGTCTCTGCCAGAACATGTCCTGCGATACGGTGGCGGAACATCAGCTTTTTATTAAATTTATAACGGCCTACTTTTGCCAGGTCATACCTTCTCGGGTCAAAGAACATCGCCATAATCAGGCTTTCTGCGCTTTCTACAGCGAGCGGCTCGCCCGGACGGATTTTCTTGTACAGTTCCAAGAGACCTTCCTGATAGTTGGTGGAAGTATCCTTTGCCAATGTAGCCACAATTTTCGGTTCTTCCCCGAACAGTTCCAGAATCTCGGCATTGCTGCTGACACCCAGCGCACGAATCAACACTGTGATCGGCACCTTTCTGGTACGGTCTACACGCACATAGAAAATATCGTTGGAATCTGTTTCATACTCCAGCCATGCTCCACGATTCGGGATAACGGTGCAGGAGAACAGTCTTTTACCGATTTTATCATGGGCAATTCCATAATAGATACCCGGAGAACGAACCAGCTGGCTGACGATAACTCGCTCAGCTCCGTTAATTACAAAGGTACCGGTTGCGGTCATCAGCGGCAGATCACCCATAAAAATTTCATGCTCGTTAATTTCATCTGTCTCGCGGTTGCGAAGTCTTACCTTTACCTTCAGCGGTGCGGCATAGGTTGCGTCCCTCTCCTTGCACTCCTCAATCGAGTACTTCACATCGTCCTCGCAGAGTTTGAAATCTACAAATTCAAGACTGAGCTTTTCGCCATAGTCACGAATCGGAGAGATATCATCAAACACTTCTTTGAGACCCTCGTCCAGAAACCACTGATAGGAATCCTTCTGAACTTCGATCAGATTCGGCATCTCAAGAACCTCTTTCTGTCGGGAGTAGCTCATCCGGAAACTGTTACCATTTTCAATAGGACGTATTCTATTTTTCTCCATCAACGTTTCACCCCTGTCTTTTTATATAAAAGTATGCATTTTTTACGGGACTTTTCTGCCAAAAATACACAACGATTTTTGGGCATAAAATCCCCATAGGGCACACTTCTGCACGATAATGCAACCTATACTATAGCATAGTGCTTTTCATATGTCAAATACTTTTTTAAAAAATTCATCCTGTTACCTTTCTTTTAGCTGCACATCCCCCACTGTAGCTCGATCCAACAGAGCATTTTTCACGCCGAGCGTTGCTAAGTGTCAATAACACTCGTTAAACAACAGCCAAAAGGAATTGTAGACATTGCAAAATGAATACTTCTCTTTTCAAAAAACAGACATTTGCCGCTTCTGCCGCAAATGCCTGTAACCCATTCTCTATCCTATGCAAATTTTCTATAAATCCAACTTCATGTCTCCGTCTTTGATCCACTTCTGTTTTCTCATAAATTCGGAAATCGCCAATGTAACCAGCGCCGGAAGCACAATCTGAATTGCCAGAATCTTGATTAAAACAACCGTTGGCGCCTCCGTCGCCGTCATCGTCTGCCAGGTCATAATCTGACCGACAAAGCCAGCTGTTCCCATACCGGAACCGGTAGCATTATTCGTCATCTTTAAAATCATCGTACCGACCGGACCTAGAATCGCACTTGACAAAATCGCCGGAAGCCATATTATCGGCTTTCTCACGATGTTCGGCACCTGCAGCATGGAAGTACCAACACCCTGTGCCAAAAGTCCGCCAACTTTATTTTCACGATAGCTGGCCACAGCAAAACCTACCATGTTGCAGCAGCATCCCACTGTCGCCGCGCCTGCTGCCAGACCGGACAAATTTAATACTACACCAATCGCCGCTGAACTAATCGGCAACGTTAAAATCATACCCATCAATACAGAAACAATCACGCCCATCAAAAACGGCTGCTGTTCCGTTCCCCAGTTAATCATCGCACCGAGACTGGTCATCATCTGCGAAATGCTCGGACCGATCAAAATACCAACCGCTGATCCGGCACTGATGCTGACAAGCGGTGTAACCAGAATATCCACCTTTGTCCTGCCGGATACCAGATGACCGGCTTCAATACCGATATAGGCAGCAATAAACGCCCCCAGCGGTTCGCCCGGTCCGGAAAAACTCATTACACCGTCTACCAATACTTTCCCGGAAGCAACACTTCCCGCAAATGCACCGACCATACCGGCAGTCGCCGCCGAAAGAATCACCAACGGACTTTCTCTATATTTGCTTGCCACGCCTACACCGATACCTGCTCCTGTTAAAGACGCTGCCACCTTTCCAATTGTAAAAATCAACGTTCCGGCTTCCCCGCCGACAAGCGTACCGATTTGTTGAATGATTGTACCAACAATCAGTGTTGCAAACAATCCCTGCGCCATACCGCTTAAACCATCAATAAAGACACGGTTTAACCATTTTGAAATGTACTTCATCTCTTTCCTCCTCATTTTCCTGTGCCTGATCCGGCACCTAGAATCTTTCTGACAAGACATTTTTCCCAGAATATTTTGTCATATAGAAACAGCATTCTCCCATATAACAAAAAGAACACTCCGGCATCCCAACAGCCAGCGTGTCCTTTACACCTGTCTTGTCACCTGATCCATCATACTATAATCAGGACGGAAAATCAAGCAGATATCCCTTTTCTTTTAAACCGTTCATAGCTAGACGCAAAATTTCTTCCGTATCAGCTTCTATCGTATGATAATGTTCATCTCCTGTCAGCTCTTTCAATGGCTTTGCTTTGACTGCAAAAATGCGCTTCATGAACTCGTCCACATCCTTGCGCGACGCAATCACCAGATCAACTGCAATCTGTCCGTAGACCTCATGCTCCACGATCACATCCAATACCCGCGCTCCTGCATCAACAATGGTATATAATTCATCTTTCATCTGTTCATCTGAATGTTTAACCGCAATAATCTGTTTGCAGGCTGCATGGCTGTTTTCCTCGTAAAGCAAGTACCCTTTGTTTGTAGAAAGAATATTTTTATTTGTTGCGCGCAGCAATGCAATATCCTGTACAATCACTTGACGACTAACGTGAAACTCCCTTGCCAAAGCATTTCCGGAAACCGGACCTATCCCACTTTGCAGCTTTTTCAAAATGCAGTCGCGTCTCTGTGCCCCATCCATCATTTCTGTTCCTTTTCCTCTTTTAAACACCGCACCGAAATCAGCCAGTGCGGTGTTATCGTTTTACAGCGTAAGCGCTGTCTCCAACGCTACCTTCATCATGTTGGTAAATCCATTCTGGCGTTCCTGTGCATCCATTGCCTCTCCATTTACGATAGAATCCGATACACTAAAAATTCCAAGCGCTCTCACGCCTGCGCGGGCTGCGTTGCAGTACAGCGCAAAGCTTTCCATCTCGATTGAAAGTACGCCCATCTTTGCCCAACTCTGCCATTCCGGTGTTTCCGTATAGAAAATATCCGATGATAAAACATTCCCCACACGATATGGGAAGCCCAATTCTTCCGCTTTTTCCTGTGCTGTTTTCAGCAAAGTATAATCTGAAATCGCGCACATTGTTCCCGGCAAATTATACTGATGCGCATAATTACTGTCGGTACATGCCCCCTGCGCCATAATAATCTCACCAAGCTTAATATCCTTTGCGATAGAGCCGCAGGAACCGATACGAATCAAATTCTTTACGCCATAAAAGTGAATCAGCTCATAACTGTAAATACCAATAGACGCACAGCCCATTCCGGTGCCCATGACAGATACCCGTTTTCCTTTATAGGTACCTGTATAACCGAACATATTTCTGACACTGTTAAACTGAACAACATCCTCCAAAAATGTTTCTGCAATTACCTTTGCACGCAGCGGATCCCCCGGCAGAAGCACGGTCTCCGCAATATCTCCCATTTGTGCAGCGTTATGTGGTGTTGGCATTGTTTTTCCTCCTTTTGCATAATACATAATAGTTGCGATACGGCTGCACGAGCCGTCTTTTCAAGTTTTCTGTAAACTCATCGCTGATACGATTATCTTAACACAAAAGGCATGGCAGCGCAATGAACTTCTACCCAATCTGTTCTGCGCTCACATTATCTGCTTCAATATCTTCCTTCCTGCCGCTATCCCATTCTTATAAAGGTAGTGACTTCTTTAAATAAAATATTACAGCCCTAATTATACAAAAAAATGCTTTGCACATCCCGCAAAGCATTTTTTAATAAATTCATAAAACAATCATTTCTTCTTATCCAAAATCATTATGATCATTACCAATCCACTCTAGTACTTTAACTCCAGATATCCGTCGGATCTTTTCCGATGGTCCCCGGTCTCATTTTCAATGTTGCCGGTTTTCCAAGCGGTGTCGGCTCATGATCAGAGATTACTACCTTAGAACCAGACGGAACATTGTCATAAATCCATTTTGCATCTGCAACGGACAGACGCACACAACCTTCCGACGCGGCCGTTCCCAGCTTATTAAAATCATCCGCTCTTAAATTATACGGATCCTTACTGTAGCCCTTCATCGGTACCGAATGAAATAAATAATCAGAAGCGAAATGACAGCAATATTGCCCGATCGACGGTCCGTACAAATACCACCAGCGATAATGACTGTAAAGCGTAAATGTACCTACCGGAGTAGAATTATTTACCCCGACAGAGCAGGTCATTGCTTTAATTGGAGTATTACCGTCAAACACAGTAACCACGTTTTTAGTCCGATTGACACGTACCGTCAATTTCCCGCTGGGACGATATGAAACATATCCTTTGGTGCCAAAATTGTAGGTAGTGCCATTGATGGTACGTTTTCCGAATACCTGCGCTCCGTTTTTATCCGGATCCAGATAATAACGTTTGTTGCCAATGATTTTCCATCCGGTCTGACGCGCCGCCGTCGCATCGAAATAGTAACGCGAACCGTCAATCTTATAAAAGCCATCCTTATAAGCACGGCCATCCCTGTTCCTATCAAAATAATAACGTTTTTTATTCCATGTTTTCCATCCGTAAACCATTTTTCCGGTTTTTACATGAAATCCGTAATAATCATTCTTTATTTTCTTTACACCATGAAAACGATGCGCATTTTTCTCAAAATAATACCGATCACCGCCAATGGTGTACATCGCTCCATGGTACGCTCTTCCAGCGCCATTAAAATAGTAGTAATACTTTCCTATCTTTTTCCATGCCCGTTTTACCACACTGGCATTTGTCCTGTCAAAATAATAGTACTTGTTTTTATATTTCTGCAGACCGGTTTTCAGATATCCGCTTGCCGTACCGTAATAAGTCTTTCCCTTCCAGGTTCCAAAAGAAGTCAGGAGAGTTCCATCAGAACGGCTTAGGTAAAATTTATCCCTTCGCTTTGTTAACTTGTTTTTAATCAAACGTCCCTTTGAGTCAAATAAATACAGCGCCTTTTTCCCATTTCGACTAATTTTCTTCGGCCCGCCGGTGTAAGCTTTCTGGTTGCTCCCATAATAATACGTGTAACCGTTCGGCTTTGTGACCCACTGATTTTTATAAGCAAATGCCGTGGCAGACATTGTAAAAATCATGCAGACTACAAGAAACAGTACCGAGAACATCTTTTTCTTCTTCATTTTCTAGCCCCCCATTCCCTTCTCTCTTGAAATCACCGCTTTCCTTATAAAAAGTGTACCACACTGCCAGAAGGCTCACAAGAATAAAAAACATTTTTTATATTTTCTTCCTAATATTCTATTGATACAAGGATTCATTATATCTGTTATCCTTTAAATATTCACGTAAAAAAGCATCTATATCCAAATAATGCTTCATCTGAATACCTGCCTTTTTGTACTCCTTCAAATACTCTTTTAAGACAGCGTCGTATGCTTTTGCTGTCTTATGTAAATCTTTCGGATCATATTCGCCCAAAACATCATAATTTTCAATATCTGCTATGTCGGCAATTTCAGAAAACATTGTCTCAGCGCTGATTAAGCTCATAAATGCAAGATGTCTGTTTTCTAATACCGCAGCCTCATACATTTTATTTCGCCAATTTGAATACATTTCTTCATAAGTACCGTTAAGCATCTCCGCCTCAACAGTTTTTTTCGGTTCAGTAACCGTCTCTTTCACTTGTCGAAATGTTCCCATTGTTTCTTTCATAAGAATAGTTAAATGTTCTTTTACTGCAGCAGCTGTGGATGCCGATATCACATTCTCTATCATATCACAAAGTCGTTCCGGTCTATTTTTCAATGCTGTTAATTCTTCATACACACGCTTTGTTCCATAATGAAAATACTGTTTATTTAACATTGCTAACGCACTCTCTATATAATAAACAGCACCGCCTGCCCTGCTTAGCACATCAGATTTATTCTCTGAAATCATAGTCTGTGCGTAATAGTGCTCTGCCTCCTTTAGTAGCTTTTCCGCTTTAGCATAATCTTTTTCTGAAAAAGATGCTTCCAAAATATCCCTGGCCTTTTTCCGCAGCGCATTCAATTGCTCTTCATATTTCTTCTCTGCACAATACACAATTTTCGAATCCATAAGCATAGACAGATTCGGATGTTCATACTTCGCATCATTTTGTAAATGTTCCCACGTAGTACAATAAATATCATGTCCAACTTGCAAATCATCTTGTATAAAAGTACATCCGACCTTTCATCCACGCTCATCATTAATTACAATCATTAAATCTATATCCGACTTTTCATAAAAGTCTCCCGTCATAAACGAACCATATATTCCTATTAATGCAAGAGCACCTGGGCATACCTTATTCGCCTTCTCTATCACCGCATCTATTATCTTTTGATTTCTTTCCTCTAAATACATTTTTTGATTCCCCCTTTTCAAATACATTCTTATTTTTCTGTTTTACTATGCAGTTCACAGCACAACTACTCTTTTGCAAGTTTCACCCTATAAATACAAAAAATCTTTCACACAACAGAAAAACCCCGGAAATCTTACGATTCCGGGGCATCTTACGCTTGAACACAAAGTTATCTTTCGATAACACTATATATAATTTATCTGATAATCAGTGATTACTCAATGATTGTAGCAACACGGCCTGATCCAACAGTACGTCCACCTTCACGAATAGCGAATGTAAGACCCTGTTCCATAGCGATCGGGTGGATCAGTTCGATTGTCATTTCTACGTTATCACCCGGCATGCACATTTCTGTACCTTCCGGCAGATTGATAACACCAGTAACGTCAGTTGTTCTGAAGTAGAACTGCGGACGATAGTTGTTGAAGAACGGTGTATGACGACCACCTTCATCTTTTGTCAGAACGTAAACCTGAGCTGTAAATTTTGTATGGCATGTTACTGTACCCGGTTTTGCAAGAACCTGTCCACGTTCGATATCTGTTCTCTGAACACCACGAAGCAGAGCACCGATGTTATCACCAGCCTGAGCCTCATCCAGAAGCTTACGGAACATCTCGATACCAGTAACAACTACCTTACGAACATCCTCATGGATACCAACGATCTCAACCTCGTCAGATACATGCAGCGTACCACGCTCAACACGGCCAGTAGCAACCGTACCACGGCCAGTGATGGAGAATACATCCTCTACCGGCATCAGGAACGGCTTATCTGTATCACGTACCGGATCCGGGATATAGGAATCTACAGCGTCCATGAGCTCCATAACCTTGTCGCCCCACTCGCCGTTCGGATCCTCAAGTGCCTTCAGAGCGGAACCCTGGATAATCGGTGTGTCATCGCCCGGGAACTCGTACTCGTTCAGCAGCTCACGGATTTCCATCTCAACCAGCTCCAGTAACTCTGGATCGTCTACCATATCACACTTGTTCATGAATACAACGATGTAAGGAACACCTACCTGACGGGACAGAAGGATGTGCTCTCTTGTCTGAGCCATAACACCATCTGTAGCAGCAACTACAAGGATAGCGCCATCCATCTGAGCTGCACCAGTGATCATGTTCTTAACGTAGTCAGCATGTCCCG
>CALDMO010000005.1 GCA_937915375.1 uncultured Marvinbryantia sp. | reverse complement strand
TGTATAATATCATTTGGTAACCGTTTTGTCAACAGGTTTTTTTAAATTTTTTAAATATTTTTTAGAACCCTGTTTTTCATTAAAGCTTTTTCTTTTGTGCCGGTGCATATTTCCACCGGCACAAACTATTTTACATTGTTTTACTCGTATTTTTCAAACGGTCCGGCAAGCGGCCGAATCCCTCTGTGATTTCCAAGATAGTCTTCATTAAAAATAATTTCCGTTCCATCCGGATTTTCAAATCTCTGTTCCGGTTCAAACGCTTCTCCTAACGTCTCTGTAGAAATCACTTCTGTCGCAAAATTCGGGAGAAAGTCATAAATATTGGTTTCCAATATATATTCCCCTTCTTTTTCTATAGCCCGCGCATAAACAGTATGCTCTGTATCCACCCTGCAGTTTACTTCTTTCTTCCATGGCTTTGCCCCATTATAATACACATTTCCTGCTGCATATACTGGCATCTTTGCATAATATTTGCTTCTATCCTCTGCAGCGCCTTCATCTCCTTTTATAAAAAATCTTGAGAAATACTCCTCCGCAGTCGGATACTCATCAAATACAGACAAACCAACGATTGCATTCCATCCCTGTTTCGACATCGGCGCACAAAACTCTGCAAATGTCTGCGGTATCTCATTCTGTACAAAAATATTATTATAGAATCGGTCATCTCCATGCAGAAAAGTCATAAAGCCCGCAACCTCTGTCTGATGCGGTACATGATAAGGAGTATAGCGCACTTCGTCTGTCCCTGCATTATTTGTGCCTTCACCAACCATTGTAAACGGACCGCAGATTAAGTTATGTACATATGCTACTCCCTGCGTTGCCAGCTTCGTATTATAAGTCGAAAGCATAATGTTATTGTCTACTAGCGTCGGCCCATGACTAACCTCAATAAATAAATCCTCTCCTATTGAAAGTCCCATTTGAAATTTCGCGTCTGCCGGAGGCATATTATCATGAAAGAAATTTTGTGTTACACGTGTCCCCTGCGCCTGCCAATCCAACCAGATTCCTCTTGTGCAATGATGGATATGGTTACGGCGATAAATCACATCAATTGCCGCATGCATCTTGATGCCGCCAATCTCTGCACCTGTCATCTGCTGCTTATTATTAATGTGATGAATATGGTTATCTTCTATAATAGAAAAGACTCCTCCAAGATGTCCGACAATCCCACATTGTTCGCAATGATGAATATTACATCTTCGCACAATATGAGAGCCGATATTTTCTTTTGTCCATCCTTCTCTTTGCGCCTGTAAAATTGCATCACGTTCTGTCTGCGTACCATGTTTTAGTCGTTTCAAACTCCACTTGTTTTCATTTTCCGGCTGCAGATATTTTCCAAGAGAAATACCATTACATTTAGAATCAGAAATCTCACAATCTTCAATAATCCAACCTTTCGCCCAGTGCGGACCGACCATCCCTTCCTGATATGCCGTTGGAGGCGCCCATGTAGTAGCTGCCTGTTTTACAGTAAATCCAGATAGCGTAATATAATTGACCCCTGTTTTATCCGGGTAAAAGCAATTTCTCCGCACATTTATTTCCACATTTTCCTGATTTGGATCTGCTCCCTGAAAATTCGCATAGATTACTGTACTATTTTCCTCCTGATGCGTATACCAAACATGAAGCGAAAAGTCCCTTTCCCAGGAACGCATATCTATTTCCGGATGAATCACCGCTTCCAACGAAGAACGTTCATACATGGAACGACCGTTTAAATAGACCTCTCCGGTATGAAGCGGTTCATATTCATAATACCAGTCTCCGCATATTTTCTGTATATACGGATTATATTCGCCGAAAATTCCATTCGGAATTTTCACTTTCCAAACATCTTCCTTATACTTTTCCCAGCATTTCACTTCCTCTGCACCTGTAATTACAGCCGCAAGCGGTTTTTCCGAACGATATACTATCGGTTTTTCCTTTGTTCCTCCATTTTTAGGATTTACATATTCCCGGTAAATCCCCGGCGCAACGATAATCTCATCTCCCGCCTTTGCAATTTCCGCCGCATGACTGATCGTTTTAAAAGGACATTCTTTGCTTCCATTTCCTTTCGCTGAACAGTCACCCTTTACATATAGTTTCATCTTACCCTCCTTTTTGTGCGCAACATTATATTTTTCATCAAATTAGTACGTACTTTTTTGCTTAGTATAAATCTGCCTATATCACATGTCAAGTTACTTTTTGCTACTCTCCTTTTCAACCAACTCCATAGAAAACTGCATATTTTCTACTTTTTTTCCTTTCATCATCTCAATCAGCCTTCGAACGGCCTCCCTTCCCATTTCTTCTTTCGGGTGATTCATAGATGTGATCCGCACTGCAGAAAGTTCACTATATATACTATTATCAAAACTGCCAATCTGTATCTCTTTCGGAATACAAATTCCCCTATGCAGCAGTCTGTCTATCACCTTTTTGGCAACACGATCATTATAACAAATTACTGCATCTGCTTTTGCATACCGTTTCATGTAAGCTTCTCCAAGCACTTCGTCTTCCTTTCCGGTACTGTACCAAACAACAGCCTCATCCGGCGGCATGCTGCCATATTCCAGCATCGCCGCATCATAACCGGCATAACGCTGCTGACCAGTGCGTGAATCAACCTTAAAAATACAGGAAATATTTTTACATCCCTTTTTCAAAAAATATTCTGTCAGCGTTTTCGCCGCCTGAAAATCATCAATCCCAACTGTCGGAAAATCCTCCAAACCGCTGTAAGAACTGTCCATAAACAAAACCGGTATCCCACTCTCTTTTATCTGACGATAAAGATTTACATTTGGATTGGGCAGCGCGCTTCTGGTTCCGTCCGTCAAAATAGCCGTAACATTTTGATTCATACATTCCAAAAGATTTTTACGCTCCTGTTCCACACGGTTATTTGTAGAAAATAACAGCATCGTATAACCATTTTGCGCTAACTCTTCCTGAATTCCTCGCAGCAGATCCGGAAAAATATACTCTCTCACATAACGAATATTCACTGCAATACATTTGCTCTTTCTATTTTGACGGCTAGTACCGTTCATCTGTACATAATTGCCGCTCCCCTGCACACGCCTGATGCGCTTTTCCTGCTCGAGAACTCCCAAAGCTTGGCGAATCGTATGTCTGCTTACCTGATATAACTGCGCCAATTCATTTTCCGTTGCTAGTTTTTCTCCATCCGCAAACTCCCCTTCTAATATCTTTTGTTTTAATATGTCCGCCACTTCACGGTATTTTACCTTCTTTTCCATTCCAATCTGCCCCCTCTCTTTCCGAAATCATAACATACAAATGATTACCTGTAAACAAACTTGTACGTACTATTTCTTTAGAATCCACCGCCAACATGACACTCTAAAAATTACCTTTCCCTAAAAAAAGAAGCGACCGAAGCCGCTTCCTTTTATCTGTTCTTTATACAATTCCCTGTGCCGTCATCGCATTTACAACTTTCTCAAAGCCCGCAATATTCGCACCTGCCACATAATTTCCTGCCATATTGTAGCGTTCTGCCGCATCTACCATATTATGTGTAATGTTAATCATAATCTGCTGCAGTTTTGCATCCACCTCTTCAAATGTCCAGCTCAGACGTTCGCTATTCTGAGACATTTCCAATGCAGAAGTTGCCACACCGCCGGCATTTGCCGCCTTACCCGGTGCAAAAATCACACCATGCTCCTGCAGATATTCAGTTGCTTCCAGCGTTGTCGGCATATTTGCGCCTTCACAAACCGCAGTAACCCCATTTGCCACAAGTGCTTTTGCATCTTCCAGCAACAATTCATTCTGCGTTGCGCACGGAAGCGCCAGATCTACCTTTACCGTCCATACGCCTCTGCCCTCATGATATTCAGAGTTCGGACGATATTTCTTGTATTCTGTCAGGCGAGCGCGTTTTACTTCTTTAATTTCTTTCAGGACAGCCACATCAATTCCTTCCGGATCGTATACCCATCCATTGGAATCTGAACAGGTCACTACCTTTGCACCAAGCTGCTGCGCCTTCTGAATCGCATAAGTTGCTACGTTTCCAGAACCGGAAACCGCTGCCGTCATGCCTTTTAATTCTTTTCCATTAATCTTTAACAGTTCCTGCGTCAAATACAGCAGACCGTAACCAGTTGCCTCCGTTCTTGCCAGAGAACCGCCGTAAGTCAGTCCTTTTCCAGTCAGCACACCCTCGTAAAGACCAGTCAGTCTCTTATACTGTCCGTACAGGTATCCGATTTCTCGCGCGCCGGTACCAATGTCTCCTGCCGGAACGTCTGTGTCTGCGCCGATATATTTTGAAAGTTCCGTCATAAAGCTCTGGCAGAACGCCATCACTTCTCTGTCAGATTTTCCTTTCGGATCAAAATCAGAGCCGCCCTTTCCGCCGCCGATCGGCAGACCTGTCAGGGAGTTCTTGAAAACCTGTTCAAATCCAAGAAATTTAATAATACCAAGGTTTACAGACGGGTGCAGACGAAGACCGCCCTTGTACGGTCCGATCGCGCTGTTAAACTGTACACGGTATCCAGTATTTACCTGAACCTGACCGTTATCATCTACCCACGGAACACGGAATACGATCTGTCTTTCCGGTTCAACCAGACGTTCCAGCAGCGCGTCCTTGCGGAATTTTTCTTCATTTGCTTCTACTACGACACGCAAAGATTCCAGAACTTCCTTAACTGCCTGATGAAATTCCGGCTGTGCAGGATTTTTCTCTACTACACGTTCAATTACCTCATCTACGTATGACATTTTTCATTCTCCTCCTTACCCTTTGGGAAGATGCCGATTTTCTCTGACAGGAATTTTTCCCATCTTACTAAAAAGGGCAGATAGACGAAGTCGCCCATCTGCCTTTCTGACACTCCCTTGTCCTTCTTCATTATATTATCTTCCGCCTAAGATGACAAGAATTTTTCATCATCTCAAATACAAATTATAATGATAAGACTAATTCATTTTTTTGATATTTCTTTCATTTACTCCTGCACTGCAGTAGCATTATCTGCTCCCGCCGGTGCAAAATCATTTGCTCCCGCTTCCGTCTCAGCGGTTCCTGCCGGCATCAAAAACTCACTCAGCATATAGCCTGTCTGTCCGTTGTAATCAATCTGAGTCCAATCATCTGCTTCGCCTGTCTTTGTAACGGTCTCACCCGCATAAACACTGCCAATAATATCACTCTCTGTATTCGGCTCTGTTCTGACATTGCATGCATCGTCCACGTTCACGATCATTTCCATGCTTTCACTGCCAGTTTCCTCATTTCCGCCGTTTTCTCCGCCAGACTGTTCATTTCCGTACTGCTCCATGAACTCCTTCAGCGCCGGATCCTGATTCTCTGCATTTTCACAATTGGTCTTCACCTCTGCGATCAGGTTCTGCACTTCACTGCTGGTACGAGTTTCTTCGATAAACTGTTGTACTGCCGCATCTCCACTGGTGTCAGCAATATAAAGAACGCCTTCTTCATTCGTCATCAGATAAAACTGTGTCAGACTTGGCACCAACGTATCAATATCTTTTACCTTACCCTCATAGCAAACATACACGATATAGCTGCCTTCTGTCAGCCCCGGCTTGGAATACGTCTTAATGTTGGTATAACTCTCCACATAATTGTTGCTCAGACTTGCCGAATCCTGTTCTGTCGTAGACGGATCCAGTTTCTGCAATGTGGCAGTATCACCATTGGTACGCGCAGAATAGTATGATGTCATCGTTGTCAAAACCTTTGCCTCATTCTGTACCAGTGCATCGCCGCCCATATTTCCGGCCTCTGTCTCTACGATCGTATCTGAAGAATCTGTCTCAGTCTCTGTCTGTTTCGGTATCGGATCCTTACCTCCAGCAATGTTGTTGATCGCCCGAATGCCGACCACCGCAACTACCAGTACCAGAACCAACGCTAAACCAAGCAGTATATAGCGCAGATTATCAGATATCCACTCTCTGATATCATCCATTCATATGTACCTCCATATTATATCATAACGCGTCTGGAGGGATTCGAACCCCCGACACGCGGTACCGGAAACCGCTGCTCTATCCCCTGAGCTACAGACGCATGTGCTGACCTATATAACATACTATAATTTGCACAAAAAGTCAAGGAATCTCTCCCTGACCTTTCTGTGTTACTGAAAATATTTCTATTTTCATAGTTTTGTCGTATTTTTACTTCATAATCAGCTTGTGCAGCATTCGATGATAAAAATAAATCTCATTGGATAGAAATTCCTCTGCCTGTACCTCTTTCCGATTGATTTCTCGCACAAGTGCCTGCAGTTCCGTTCCATTTGTCTGAATCTGCGCCGGGACAATCACACATTCATGAATACTGCTCGGCAGCACCCAAAAATCGTCCTGTAATGTTTCCCCAATCTCACTGAGCACCGAATCAAAGATCATACAGACTGCCCCAAAGTAATTACCACGATTTGTCAGTACAAACATTGGCTGCGGTTCGCTGTTCTCACCAAACTCTGCATGATATTTTTTCAAAATAGTATTCATGCTCATAAATTCCTCTGGTTGAATACGCAGCGTATTTTCTCTGGCAACCCGAAACAGCTCTTCCTCCGTAATCCCCCAACCATTTAAGTGATTCTGATAGACTAGAATACTTCCATTTCCAATCACTTCATCCTCAAAATAACAGCACACCACAATTGCAAGATTCAAGAAGGGACGCCATGGCACTTGTTTCAGCCGTTCTTCATTTTTCTGCCGGTTGATCACACGGCACATCAGATGTGGCTGCACACACGTAAAGTCCGCATAAAACGATGGATCAAAATTAATTTCTTTTCTGTTTTTCTCATAGGTTTCTTGCATGGCATCGAGAATCTCCGGTACCGTTCTGCCTTCCTCGTATTGCCGGTAATAACCATTCAGATAAATGGTCGGCGCAATACTGCTGTCTTTTTCGGCAATACAAAGGCCGTCCAGTACAATATTATTGTTTTTCACGACCTGTTGAATCTGTATCTGCACCTCCTCTCCCATTCGCTCCTGCATTTTTGTCTGAATAAAACAAATAAAATCCTCGTACTTCAAATAGTTCCTCATCCTTTCTTCTTTTTTTACAAAACTTTCGGAAATTTGGTGCTGACTGCACATGAATTGAATTCAGAAGTTTTATGCCACTAATTATATCACATTATCCTCATAAACACAAGTATTGTTTCAAAATTTTAAAAAATCTCGCAGACACTTTCGTCTGCGAGACTTACTTTTTCTATTATTCTATTTTACTCCTGGTTCATCGCCGCAAGCTTTGCCGCCTGGTCGGCTGCAATCAAGCTATCCAGAAGTTCATCAATATCACCATCCATCACAGAATCCAGCTTGTAAAGCGTCAATTTAATGCGATGATCCGTCACACGTCCCTGCGGGAAATTATAGGTACGTATCTTCTCAGAACGATCCCCTGTACCGATTTGGCTTCTTCTCAGCTCTGCCTCCGCATCATGTGCTTTCTGCTGCTCAATATCATACAGCTTCGCACGCAGAAGCGCAAATGCTTTTGCCTTATTCTGCAACTGTGATTTCTCCGTCTGGCTGTAAACAACAATTCCGGTCGGGTAATGCGTCAGACGCACCGCAGAGTCTGTTGTGTTGACACACTGACCGCCATTTCCGGACGCACGCATCACATCGATACGGATATCTTTTTCATCGATCACAACATCCACCTCTTCTGCCTCCGGCATCACCGCAACAGTAATGGTCGAGGTATGGATTCGTCCGCCAGATTCTGTCTCCGGCACACGCTGTACACGATGTACACCACTTTCATATTTTAATCGGGAATATGCGCCCTGGCCATTGATCATGAAGTTGACTTCCTTCATGCCGCCGATACCAATCTCATCCGCACTCATCAATTCCACTTTCCATCTGCGTTTTTCCGCATATTTCACATAAAGGCGATACATTTCTGCCGCAAACAACGCCGCCTCATCGCCGCCGGCGCCCGCACGAATCTCCACAATTACGTTTTTATCATCATTTGGATCTTTTGGAAGAAGCAGGATTTTCAGTTCTCCCTCCAGTTCCTCAATACGGTCTTTCGCATCATTAAGCTCTTCCTTGAGCATTTCACGCATTTCCTCATCAGACTCACTCTCCAACATCGAAAGGCTGTCCTCCACCGTCTGTTTGCATTCTTTATACTCCTTATATGCATCGACGATCGGCTGCAGATTACTCTGCTCCTTCATCAGTTTCTGGAAACGCACAGCATCGGATGCCACACCCGGCTCATTCAATTCGTTTAAAAGTTCTTCAAAACGAATCAATAAGTCTTCCAGCTTATCAAACATAATTATCTCTCCTTCTCTTTATGCAGATCTGCGGCCGCACACCACACGGTCCAGTCCTGCCAGATCCTTTTTTATTTCTATCTCAGTATATCCTGCCGCCTCCATCATGGCGGACACATCTTTCCCCTGATCGCAGCCAATCTCAAGCAGCAACCATCCGCCTCTTTGCAGATAATCCTCTGCCTGTCTTACAATTTCTCTGTAAAACCACAGCCCATCCGCTTTGCCATCCAGCGCCAGTACCGGCTCAAACTCCCGTACCTCCGGCATCAAACGCAAAATCTCATCACTCCGGATATACGGCGGATTTGACACGATCACTTCAAACAAACCATCTATATTTTCAAACAAATCGCTCTGCATAAACTGAACTGATGCCTGCAGATCTGCAGCATTTTTCTGCGCTATCCGCAGAGCCTCCCCGGAAATATCAGCTCCGGTAAAACTCTGTCCGACACTCTTTTTTGCAAGACTGATAATGATACACCCGCTTCCGGTACACATATCGAGCACACGGTCCTTTTCTTTGATGCGCTTTAATGCCTCTAGAACCAACAGTTCTGTATCCTGTCTTGGAATCAGTACGTGTTCGTCAACCGAAAATGGATATCCCATAAATTCCTGTATACCCGTCAAGTACTGCAAAGGCACATGACACGCACGTTTTTCCAAAAGCGCGCTGTACTTCTTCGCTTCCCCGGTCGAACAGTTCTCTTTTTGTCTGATAAAATAATGTGTGCGATCTATTCCTGTCACAAACTCCAACAACAACCATGCATCTGTCTGTGCGTCGGTAATTTCCGCTGCTGTCAGTTTCTGTACGCCTTGCCGCAACAATTCCTGATAAGTCATGTCGGCTCACCGCACTCTTCTGCTGTCTTTTTTATAGAGCCCGTTTCTGACACGATTGTTTCCCCACAGACATATTCTTTCTCCGTCAGTTCATAATTTGTGCCGAAATTCTCATTTAGAAATTTCTTCCAATCGAAAACGGCTTCCACAGAAGCAATCGCCACTTCAACCATATCTTCACTCGGCTCTCTGGTCGTCTGACGCTGAAGCATCATCCCCGGTTTACTGAGCAGATTTACAAATTTATTCTCCGAACATCCGGCCAGACGAATAAACTCATAGGAAATACCAGCGACAACCGGCAGCATCAAAAGACGGATTCCGAATCCCAACATCCGCGAATCCACGCGAATAAACATGTGGGCAACCACGCTGACCACCATGACGATCAGCAAAAAACTCGTACCGCAACGTTTATGCTCGCGAGAACTTTTCATGACATTTTCCACATTCAATTCCAACCCGTGCTCAATACAATTAATGCATTTATGTTCCGCACCATGATACATAAACACACGCTGGATATCCTTCATATTTGAAATCAGCTTAATATAAACAAGAAAGATAGCGATTTTCAAAACTCCTTCAAAAATCACAATCACATTTTGAGATGCGTTCACCTTTTTCAGCAGCGTCGATACAAAATATGGCAGCATCAAGAAAACCGCCACTGCAAACACAATAGAAACAGCTACCGTGATGCCCATCAAAATGTCCATCCCTTTTTTTGTGTTCAAAAAACTGTCAAGCTTTTTCTCCAGACGGGATGGCTCTTTGTCTGTCTCTTCTTCCTCGTCATCCTCAAAAAATCCAGCCGAATAAGTCAGCGTTTTCATACCCAGCACCAGAGAATCCACAAAACTGAACACACCGCGGATAAACGGCTTCGACAAAATTTTCTTTCCTTTTACAAAGCTGGCTGATTCCGAGGTCTTTACAATAATCTCTTTATCCGGCTTGCGCACTGCCACGGCATAACGGTCACCGTTTTTCATCATGACCCCTTCCATGACAGCCTGCCCGCCGATCCCTGAACCCTTTATATTCATACTATTACCTCTTGTAAATGCTGCAGTAAAACTAAATAAACAAATGTTATTTTAGATATGCAACTCTTTGCAATGATGTCAAAAAGGTTGAGATTTTTAAAACCCCAACCTTTCCAATACAATCTCTATTATGCGTTGATACCGTATTTCTTGTTGAATTTATCAACACGGCCGCGTGCTGCTGCCGTCTTCTGCTGTCCTGTGTAGAAAGAGTGGCATTTAGAACAGATTTCAACGTGGATATCTTTCTTTGTAGAACCTGTCACAAATGTGTTTCCGCAGTTGCAGGTAACGGTTGCCTGATGATACTCTGGATGGATTCCTTCTCTCATGTTTTTCACCTCTTATTCTCATTTTTGTGAACTGCTTACCGGGGTGTCTTCTCCCGGTCGATTCCCGGCCAATGCCGCTCCTCGTGTTTCCACGGCAAGATATCCCGGGCTAACCCTGTAAGTCCATACAGTTAAACAACATTGAGATTGTAGCATATTCTTTTCTGTATTGCAAGCGTTTAAATAAATTTTTGCTTTTTAATCATCTGCACAAACTCACAGTTGTCCTTGGTGCGCACAAACATATTCAGTATATTTTCTACCGCCTCGTCTGTTTTCATGCCGTTTAAGGCTCTGCGCATGATAAATACCGCCTCCTGCTCCTCAGGATCAAGCAGCAAATCTTCACGTCTGGTACTCGACTTCAAAATATCAATTGCCGGGAACACTCGCTTTTCAGAAAGCTTGCGATCAAGCACCAACTCCATATTGCCAGTACCCTTAAACTCCTCATAGATGACATCGTCCATCTTACTTCCGGTATCCACAAGCGCTGTTGCAAGCACTGTCAAGCTGCCGCCCTCACGCATATTTCTGGCCGCGCCAAAAAAGCGTTTCGGCATATGAAGCGCTGCCGGGTCAAGACCGCCGGAAAGTGTACGCCCGCTTGGCGGAACAACCAGGTTATAGGCACGCGACAAACGCGTGATACTGTCCAGAAGGATCACTACATCACGCTTACTCTCCACCAAACGTTTTGCACGCTCAATCACCATTTCCGAGATACGTTTATGATGCTCCGGAAGTTCGTCAAACGTCGAATCCACAACCTCTACATTTTCTCCGATGATTGCTTCACGAATATCTGTCACCTCTTCCGGACGTTCATCGATCAGCAGAATGATCAGGTACACTTCCGGATTATTGCAAAGCAGCGATTTCGCAATATCTTTTAATAAAGTAGTCTTACCTGCTTTCGGCTGGGAGACGATCATTCCGCGCTGGCCCTTGCCGATTGGTGAAATTAAATCCACAATACGCATGGAAATCTCGCGGCTGCCGCGTTCCAGACGCAGACGCTCATTTGGAAAAATCGGCGTCATATTCTCAAAATTCATTCTTCTGGCTGCCTCGGAGGGAGATTTTCCATTGACAGATGTCAGATACAGCAACGCGCTGAATTTCTCCTGCATCGTCTTAATCCTAGTATTTCCTGCCAGAATATCGCCTGTTTTCAGACCAAATTTACGAATCTGTGAAGGAGAAACATAAACATCGTTTTCCCCCGGCATATAATGATCGCTGCGGATAAAACCATATCCATCCGGCATAACTTCAAGAAATCCCTGCACAGTAATCCCACTGTCCAACTGTGTCATATCCATCGCCGGCTTATCGGCATTTTCCGCTACACTGTCCGCGGAAGAAACTGATTCCGACGTTTTTGAAGCCGGTACCGATCTGATCTCTGTCTTCACTTCTGCTTCTGCTTTTGTTTCAACATTCTCTGTATCTGCCGACAACATCATTTCCACTACCTCTGCCTTACGCAGACCTGCCGAAACCTTAAGTCCTCTTGCTTTCGCCAGTTCCTTTAACTGTACCGCAGAAAGCGATTCGTACTGTTCTCTTGTCATATATTTGTCCTTTCTGTCACCGTCTGCTTTTGTAATTCGCGAAACGGCATTGCTTATCTATTCATTTTCGGTTCCCTTTGGAGCACTGTCTGAGTTGACCTGAATTTACATGATGCGCACTATACGCACTTAGATTTAGACCAATATAACACAAATGCCTGTATAAATGCAACACTTTTCTTATGAAAGGTCTCTCTAAGATCAGGAAAACATCCCGCCCAACATTCCACCGCCAAGGCATAAAAGCATTGTGGTTATAACCTCTCCCGCTTTTGCTTGAATACCTCCTCCAAATATCCATGATGCAAGCAACAGAAACAAAAAATATACCGCACCAATGATCAATCCCCATGCAAATTTTTTCACGCCGATCTTTTTTCCTCCCAAAAATCCGCCAAAAAAACTACTGAATACGTAAATTACTAAAATTCCGACAGATACTAAGCTCTTCTCCGGTTCCATCTTGTACAACAGAAACGCCGCAAATAAAAGAAGCGCTCCGGTAATTATGTAGGCAATGATCAGGGAACGGATTACAATATAAAAATTTGTTTTTTCCAGCATACAGCCTCCTCCTTTTCACTACTACATATATATGCGTATACCGGACAATCTATGACAAAATTAAAAATACATAATTTTTTTGTGTTTTCTTGAAATTTTTTTCGATATACGCTATGATGTACATCAAATACACTAAAAGGAGATGATTTTTTGGATTCAGGAGACGCCATACAATTTGGCGCAATCATTCTGCTCATTGTTCTTTCCGCTTTTTTTTCATCCGCGGAGACAGCATTGACAACAGCAAACAAAATCAAACTTAAGGGGCTGGCCGCCCAGGGCAACAAAAATGCGGAGATATTTTTAAAAGTAACAGAAGATCCGGGAAAAATGCTCGGAGCAATCCTGATTGGCAACAATATTGTAAATCTTTCCGCTTCTTCACTGGCAACTTCTCTGACAATGCGTGTGTTTGGAAATGTTTATGTCAGTGTCGGCACCGGTATTCTGACACTTCTGATACTGATTTTCGGTGAGATTTCGCCAAAGACTCTGGCCAGCATCCACAGTGAGAATCTTGCTCTTGCCTATGCGAGAATGATTTGGCTATTAATGAAAATTTTGACACCGCTTATTTTTCTGACAAACATGCTCGCTCACCTGTTTCTGAAACTGTTCAGGATAGATCCTCACGCAAAACCAGAAACGATGACTGAAACGGAACTGCGTACATATGTGGATGTCAGCCATGAGGACGGCGTAATCGAAACAGATGAAAAACAGATGATCTACAATGTATTCGATTTTGGCGACGCACAAGCAAAGGACATCATGGTTCCGCGTGTAGATATGGTTTCCGTAGATGTGAATACACCGTTTAACGAAGTATTTGCCATTTTCCGCGAAGAAAAATTCACACGTCTTCCGGTTTACGAAGAAAGTCCGGATCATGTGATCGGAGTCATCAACATAAAAGATATTGTTTTCAATGGTGAGGATACGTTCGATATGCGCACTTTGATGCGTGAACCATATTTCACCTATGAATATAAGCGCACCTCAGAGCTTCTGGAGGAAATGCGTCAGGCTTCCAACAACTTCACGATCGTACTCGACGAATACGGCGCAACCGCAGGACTGATCACCCTGGAAGATCTGCTGGAAGAAATCGTCGGCGAAATCCGCGATGAATATGATAAAGATGAGGAAGATCTGATCCGCCGGATTTCTGATACCGAGTTTGTGATTGCAGGCTCCATGAAGCTGGATGATATCAACGATGCGCTCGGTCTTTCCCTTGAATCCGAAGATTACGATTCTCTCGGCGGATTTGTAATTGAATATCTGGATCATCTTCCGGTTGCCGGAGAAAGCATTACCACTAAAGAAGAAATCCGTCTAGTAGTTGATTCTGTGGACAAAAACCGCATCGATCGGATCCATATGTATCTGCCGTTTGCGATCCCGGAAGAAAATACTGTTGAGGCATAAACGGAATTTCCTTCAAATACTAAAAAAGATTTGAGATTTTAAAAATCTCAAATCTTTTTTAGTTGAAAACTCAATGCACCATCGCGTCTTCTTTCGCATCCGCACCGCTGATCGTAACCGTCAATTCGTGCGGAAGACAAGCAATCACCTCTCCAGTCTTGCTGATATATCCGGTACGCACACAGACCTTGTCCGGACAGTCGGCTTCCGTCACCGCTATCGCTCCGTCTTTTACTTTTATTTTATTAAAACCAGTTTCATCTTCTACAACCAACTCTGTCTCTTTTTGCAGATCTAACCGATATCGCTGTTCCTGCTGCACTTGCACCAGCGCATATGTTCCTTCTTTTTTTAAAAAAATCATTTGGAATACCACAACCGCCAATGCTACTACTACTACTGCAGACACCAGTATTATCGTATTTCTTTTCTGTTTCATCCTGCCTCCGTTATTTACATTCACAACCTACAGTCGCTGTTTTGACCGGTAATTTCAGACATTTCTATCAAAATGTACGCGGAAGCCGTTTCAAAAGCATACCTCCGAGCAGCCCAATCAGCGCGCCCGCTAACACACCTGCCAGAAGAAGCGCCGGCAAATATGTAAAAACCGCCGCACTCTCCAACGCAACCGCCGCCATCAAAAGCTGTCCGATATTATGCATCACACCACCGACAATACTGACCCCCGTCATGGTAAGCCATCTCTTTTTTTGACAAAGCACCATTGCACTCAGGCTCAATACTGCACCTGCAAGACTATACATGAGCGCTGCCACATTCCCGAATGTAAACGATACTAAAACAATGCGCACCATGGAAATTACCCAGGCATCCACTGGGGACATCAAATAGAGCGCTACGATCACCGCCAGATTCGCCAGCCCCGGCTTCACTCCGGGGACGGCGAAATGAATCGGAATCAGTGTTTCCACATAACTCAGTATCATAGCCAGCGCAATACATATTCCATACATGGAAATGCGCTGCGCTGCCGTTTTTCTTTTGTTATTCTGTTTGTACATGAACTGTGCAGATCCTTTCCGGTTTCGTGCATCAGATCTTTTTCTTTTTTGGATACCTTCTCGGCGAATCTGTCCGCTCAAGAAGATAATCAATACTCACATTGTAGAAATCAGCAATTTTTATTAGAATATCCAGAGGCATCATGCTGTCCGCATTTTCATATCTGCTGTACGTCCTCTGTGTCAACCCAAGTTTTTCTGCCAGCGCTGCCTGGCTTAAATCCTGGTCTTCCCGTAAATTGCGAATCCTCACATACTTCTGCATATTGCCGCCTCCCTTTGTGGTCTCTTGGAAAACACTCCTTCCAATTGCTGCAAGACAGCGACTGTATCGAAAGCCACATTGGGATTAGTATAATGCAGATTTTTCAGTCTGATTCACTTTTAGTCATATATTATCTATGTTCATCAACACAAAACGGATACACGCCGGTGTACCCTGTTTTACAGTGTTTATCTTTCTGGATATCTGTTTGGAATATCAGTTCTTTCCAACAGATAATCAACGCTGACATTATGAAAATCCGCGATTTTTATCAAAAGATCAAGGGGCATCATACTGTCAGCCGTTTCATACCGACTATATGCTCTCTGGGATATTCCGAGATATTCCGCCAGTCTTTCCTGTGTGATATCTTTATCCTCACGCAAATCTCGAATACGCTTATATCTCTTCATCTAACCGCCTCCCTGCCCTTCTAGGTAGATTATAAGACAGTCAGATTCCGTCTGGTATTTTTAGTCGAATTTTATCTGAATTTTTTAGTAAATACCGGTTTCTGCCGCGATATTGTCACTGATTTCCTGCACGGTAGCAGACGGTACATAACTGCTTGTTCCATATAAAAAGCTGTGAAGCTCCGACACATTCGCAGCAAGATTAACTGGTATCACACAATCCCCCGCCGCAATATTCGCCGTTGTCTTTTCAAACGGAAATCCCTGTGTCTCTCCCATACTGTAACGACCGACTCCCGTTGCCAGAGAAATCAGTTCTCCTGTCGAAAGACTGGTAGAAACCAGCGGCAGCGCCTTATCCAATATGGTGTTGATATCAAAAATACTGATATTTTTCGCCTTCTCGAACAGCTGAGTCAGCACAGTCCTCTGGCGTTCCGTACGCTCATAGTCCAAGCCGATATAACGAATCCGGCTGTAAGCCAGCGCCTGCATACCGTTCAAATGCTGCATCCCCGGTCCCGGTACGTCCTCGCATTCTCGGCCAAGTACCTGACGGCCTTCTACCAGATAATTATTGATCCACTGAGCTTCACCTTCGGTCAGATTGATATCCACCCCTCCCAAAAGATCAACAATTTCCACGACCGCTTCAAAATTTACTGTCACATAATCTGTGATGTTCAGGTCGAGATTCTTGTTCAGCATACTGATTGCCTGCTGCGTTCCGCCAATCGCATATACTTCCGTGCATTTACGATATTCACCGTCTGTTGTATCCAAATACGTATCTCGATAAACCGACGTCAGCTTGATCTCATGCGTTTTCTTATTGATACTGCAGATCATGATCGTATCGCTGTTCGTGCCGGACTCCATTGCTCCCTCACGGGAATCCACACCAAACAGCGCAATATCTGTAAAATTATCCATCCTATCCAGCTCGTCCGCCGCAATGTTTTCGTTCTTTATCAGATTGTGTGCTTCAATCCTGCCCTTACCGATCTTTGTAAATTTGGAAGCCACAAACAGCCCGGCAGCCAAAATCACCAATACCAGCACTTCGAACAGAAAACGAAACAGATGAAAACGTTTCTTTTTGTTTTTTCTTGACAAATTTCATCTCCCCTTTCATGTTTTGTCTTAAACATCATAACATAGTAAGCCAAAAACCTCAATAAACACTTGCTTTTTTCCTCGTTTTGGATAGAATAGTCTGTAGGTAACGAACAACCAATATTCAGTTATGAGGAGTAAATTATGATCAGTGCAAATAATGTGACACTCAGAATCGGTAAAAAAGCGCTCTTTGAGGATGTAAACATCAAGTTTACCGAGGGCAACTGCTACGGACTTATCGGAGCAAACGGCGCCGGAAAATCCACGTTTCTGAAAATCCTGTCCGGTCAGCTGGACACAACCAATGGTGAAATAGTGATCACCCCAGGCCAGCGTCTTTCCGTGTTGGAACAGGATCACTTTAAATATGATGATTTTCCGGTACTTGATACCGTAATCATGGGAAATCAGCGTCTTTATGATATTATGAAAGAAAAAGACGCCATCTATGCAAAAGAAGATTTTTCGGAAGCAGACGGTATCCGGGCCAGCGAACTGGAAGGTGAGTTTGCGGAAATGAATGGCTGGGAAGCAGAATCTGACGCAGCGCAGCTGCTGAACGGTCTCGGCATTGAAACCGAACTGCACTATAATTTAATGAAAGACTTAAACGGCAGCGAAAAAGTGAAAGTACTGCTGGCACGCGCACTGTTTGGCAATCCGGACATCCTGCTTTTGGACGAGCCGACCAACCACCTGGATCTTGCAGCAATTGAATGGCTGGAGGATTTCCTGATCGATTTTCCGAACACCGTTATCGTGGTCTCTCATGACCGTTACTTCTTAAATAAGGTCTGCACGCATACTGCCGATATCGATTACGGAAAAATTCAGCTCTATGCCGGAAACTACGACTTCTGGTACGAATCCAGTCAGCTGATGATCAAACAGATGAAAGAAGCCAACAAGAAGAAAGAGGAAAAGATTAAGGAGTTGCAGGACTTTATCTCCCGCTTCAGCGCCAACGCGTCCAAATCCAAACAGGCAACTTCTCGAAAACGTGCATTGGAAAAAATCGAGTTGGATACCATCAAACCATCCAGCCGTAAATATCCGTACATTGACTTCCGTCCGAACCGTGAGATTGGAAATGAAGTGCTTTTTGTAGAAGGTCTGACAAAGACAATTGACGGTGTAAAGGTTCTTGACAACCTGACCTTTACCGTCGGACATGATGATAAGATCGCACTGGTCGGCGGAAACGAACTGGCAAAAACCACGCTCCTGCAGATTCTGTCCGGCGAAATGGAACCGGATGCCGGCACCTATAAATGGGGTGTAACAACATCGCAGTCCTATTTCCCAAAAGACTACACCAAAGAATTTGACAACGATCTGATTATCGTTGACTGGCTGACCCAGTATTCCGAGATAAAAGATGCCACTTATGTGCGCGGTTTCCTCGGACGTATGCTCTTTGCCGGCGAAGACGGTGTAAAAAAAGTAAAGGTACTCTCCGGCGGCGAGAAGGTGCGCTGCCTGCTCTCCAAAATGATGATCAGCGGCTCCAATGTTCTGCTCTTTGACGAGCCGACTAACCACCTGGACATGGAAGCGATCACTGCTCTCAACAACGGTATGATCAAATTCCCGGGCGTGATTATCTTTACTTCCCGCGACCATCAGATTGTACAGACGACCGCAAACCGTATTATGGAGATCCTGCCAAACGGCATACTGATTGACAAAATTACCACCTACGACGAATATCTCGCCAGCGATGAAATGGCAAGAAAACGTCAGGTTTATACAGCAGAAGTACAGGAAGAAGAATTTTAGGAATGCAAACAGCTCTCGGCATAAATCGCCGAGAGCTGCTGTTTTTGATATAAGAAAGGAAACCTCTTCCTACTTTTCCAGCATAAATCTCTATGGATTTAATTCCGCAATTCTTGTCACACCCACGTAAATCTCCTGTATTTTATTCCAGGTACGTCTGCCTACAATTCCATCCGGTGTAAGATCGAACACTCTTTGAAAAACTTCTACCGCGTTTTTTGTTGCCGGACCAAATATTCCATCCACCGCAATTTTCGGAATCAGCGGAAAGTTATTAGAGATTGCATTTAACTGCTCCTGAAATTGTCTTACTGCATCGCCGCTGGAACCGACCGTCAGGTTATAGCCCGGCCATGACACTGGGATTCCTGCCACCTCCTCTGCCGTGTTAACATAGATGGAATCTCCGTAATAATAGCGCAGGATCTCAATTGCCGAATATCCCTGATCCGCCAAATTTTTAGATCCCCACTGACTCATCCAATTCGGACAGATAACACGATTACCGTCGCAATACTGCGTTAGAATCGGCTGTTTCACATTTGGTCTGGACAGATAAGAATTAAACAAATCATCTACCACTTCAGAAATGCTTTCAAAAATATTTCTTCCGTAAATCCATTTCTGATCAAAGGCGGTTGATGAGGTGATTGTAAAATTATATCCCTTATTTCGATACCACTCTGTGTAGACGCGATTCAGCGAAAAAGACATAATCGCCAGAATATTTGCTTCAAGCGCCGCCCTCGGCCAGGTCGAATAAATCTCACTGGACGCTACATTTTTTATGTAGTCTTTATAGCGCACATAGTAATCCGAAGCAGTCGTATCACGTGGCGTGCCATCATGCACAATGACAAATTCCGGAACAACTACCCTAGAAAGCACGATTTCCCCGGAAATATTGATCGGCTTAATCTCTTCCTCGGCTATTTTCGGCGGGTAACTGCCATATAGCGTATGATCAGGAATCACCACAATATCCGGTATTTCCTGTTCTCTGATCGGACGCATCCGGATATCCTGCAAAGAAAGCTCTCCTGCGAAAATCTCACTCCCCGAAAGGGTAATGGTCTCAAATCCCTCTGCCGACACACGAAACGTATATTCCGCATAAGGCTGCACTTCCCCCGGCGTCAAAGAATATTCCAAAAGCGGCGCCTTTAGGCTGATGACCTCTGTCCGTCCAGACGCATCTGTACGCAGCGTCTGAATTTCACTGTCCGGATCTCCTGTATAAGATATTTGCACCACCGCATTTTCAATCGGCACATCCCGTACCGCGGACATTACATTTAAACGCAGCGTTCCCATATCGGTTCCCTGCTGCATCACTGACACGTCATTTTGATTCACTCTATTTTTCTCCGCGCTCCATCTATTCTTTTCAAATGACATTTCCCAATCTCCGGTCTTTTGCTTACTGTCAGTATATGATAACCAGACATATAACAGAACCAGAAGAAACTGCCAATTTTTATCCTTCTTTTCCAAAGGCAAAAGATGCCTGACGGATTGCTTCGCACTATGCACTTCCGCAATCCCGGCATCTTAAAATCCTCCGATTACATATATAAGTGTTCCAATAATTCCCGATCCGAAGATAATCGGAATCGGACCGATCTTCGTCTTGCGCAAAAGAAGCAGTACAATTAAAAATGACGGCATAATACACCCTAACGTACAGACAATCGCTCCTGGCAGTCCTGCAATCTGCTGCCCCACAAACGTTGCACTGTTAACCGCAATTGGACCTGGTGTCATTTCCGCAATCGTGATCAGATCCGCGAACTGACTCATTTCCAACCATTTATGTCCATCCACAATCTCGCTTTGAATCAATGGTACTGCAGCGTACCCTCCGCCGAAGCTAAATAATCCAATCCGAAAAAAGGCCAGAAACAATTCAAGAAAAATCATTTTGCTGTCTCCTTTCTGTCATCCATCCATACCTTCAGCAGTCCAATGCCCGCACAGACCAGAATAATAATAATTGCGCTGACATCCAAAAAACAAGCCGCTACAAACGCTAAAATCATCATCGCAATCCATAAAATACTCTTCGTTTTCAAAATATTCCCAGCCAAATCAATTACTACTTCACAAATGACTGCCGCCACTCCCGCGCGCATTACCTGCAGCGCGATCGCAATATACGCATTGTCCTTAAACTGATTATAAAAAACGGAAATAATGGAAATAATCACTAGCGGCGGTATCACCGCCCCCAACGTACATACCACTGCTCCCCAGAATTTTTTAATCCGATAGCCAACCACAATCGCAATGTTTACCCCAAGCGCTCCCGGCGAAGACTGTGCGATGGCCGTCATATCCAGCATCTCCTCATCCTGCAGCCATTGCAGCTGACTGACAAATTTTTGTTTCATCATCCCGATAATAACAAATCCGCCGCCAAACGTACTGGCGCTCAGTATCAGCGTGGTAAAAAATAATTTCCAATAAATCTGTACATCTGATAAATTCGACAGTGGATTTTCTGTACTGCATTTTTTCATTTGCTGTATCTCCTTCATTATAAACTTCTCAACTTAGTACAGATAGTTCTTATTTACATATCCGTTTTTATTATATTTCGGTGAATATACATACCAATAGGTAGAATCACTGGAATCAATCACATGCACTTCATCTCCGGTATACAGCTCGCCAATCTCGTTTGCTCGGTCAAACCGTTACACTTATTGATTTTGTTGCAAAGTTGTCTGCTTCCGTCTTATTTCCGTTCCATGCAGCGGATGCTCCAAATACTTCCATTCCCAAAACTATCAAAACAACCATTCTTCTTAAAGCACAAAAAATTCCGTTTGCAGAATTTTCCACAAACGGAATTTTTTACCGATACCATTAAAACAACCGCATCACATCCTGATACATTACTACAACCATCAGCACCATCAACGCTATCAAACCGACAAAATGCACCATTGCCTCTTTATCCGGACTGATCCGTTTGCCGCGAATAGCCTCGATTATCAAAAATACCAGTCTGCCGCCATCCAGCGCCGGAATTGGCAGAAGATTCATCACTCCCAGAGAAATTGACAAAAAGATCGCAATATTCAGCAGATTGATAAAAACCGCATAACTACTGACTTTCACACTCTCTGTATAGGTTTCCCCAATCATATCCACCACACCGACCGGACCTGCCATATCCTTGATTCCAGCCTGACCGCTGATAAGCATTTTGACACTCTCAATTGTCAGATCTACCCAATAGCGCACCTCATAGGCACCGTAGCGAACAACATCCAGAAAATTTCCCTTCTGATAGCCGCCGCTGACAGCCACGCCCATTACATAACGTCCATCCTCATTTGCTTTCGGCGTAATCACCGCTGTCTTTCTCTGACCATCTCGCTCATAAGTAACCTCAATATCCTCACCCTGATGAAATGTAATATAATTAGATACTTCCCTTGCCAGATGGATTCGTTTTCCATTCAGTTTCTTAATCACATCACCAGCACGAATCCCGGCTTCCTGCGCCGGAAATCCAGGCGACACTTCGCTGATTACTGCCGGATCAAACCCATACGCGCCGACAATCACCATAGAAAGTACATAAGCAAGAATAAAGTTAAACACCGGTCCTGCAGCGATAACGGAAATACGCGCCCACACTGATTTACTTCCAAAAGAGCCCTCCGCTCCTGCTTCCTCGTCTTCTCCCAACATCATGCAAGAACCGCCGAACGGCAAAAGCTTCCACGAATACTTCGTACCGTGCCACTCTTTGCTGAAAATCCTCGGTCCCATACCGAGCGAAAACTCTACTACCGTAACGCCATTTTTCTTCGCCAGAAGAAAATGTCCCAGTTCATGAAACAAAATGATCAGACTAAAGATCACCAATGCCAGAATAATGCCCAAATTACCACCTGCTCTCAATAAATTCGTATGTTGCCCGCTCTGTTTCCAGAATCTCTTCTACCTGTGGATTCCGGATAATCTGATGTCTGTCCATACATTCGGTAATGATTTCATAAATATCCGTAAAACCAATTTCACGATGCAAAAATTTGCTGACCGCTTTTTCGTTTGCCGCATTAAAGACCGTCGGCATTGAACCTCCCTGTGCCGCCGCACGGTATGCAAGCGGCAGACCTAAAAAGACCTCTGTATCCGGTTCCTCAAAAGTAATCTGCCCAAGCTTTGCAAAATCTAATCTCTCCCCGCTTAAAAATCTGCGGTCCGGATAATAAAGCGCATACTGAATCGGCAGCTTCATATCCGGTGTGCCAAGTTCGGCAATGATCGCACCGTCCACAAATTCAATCATCGAGTGAATTACACTCTGCGGCTGTACAACCACCTGAATGCGATCCAGATCTACACCGAACAGCCATTTTGCCTCCATTACTTCCAGTCCTTTGTTGACCAACGTAGCGGAGTCAATCGTAATCTTCTGTCCCATGCTCCAATTCGGGTGTTTTAAGGCATCCTCTACCTTCACATGTTTCAGCTGCTCTGCCGTACGTCCGCGAAACGGACCGCCGGATGCCGTAATCAAAAGCTTGGCGATACGCCGCGGATCTTCACCGTTCAGAGACTGAAAGATCGCACTGTGCTCGCTGTCTACCGGAAGTATCCGCACACCGCATTTATCTGCCAACGGCATGATAATGTGCCCCGCCGTAACAAGCGTTTCTTTATTTGCAAGTGCAATGTCTTTTCCCGCCTCAATCGCTGCAATCGTCGGACGAATGCCGATCATGCCGACAATTGCCGTCACCACGATTTCCACCTCCGGCAGCGTACAGATTTCCAAAAGTCCATCCATGCCGGAGACAATCTTCACATCCAGATCGGCCACCGCCGTGCGCAGTTCCTTCGCCGCACCTTCTTCCCATACGGCTGCAACGCGCGGTAAAAACTCTCTGATCTGTGCTTCCAGCATTTTAATATTGCGGCCTGCTGCCAACGCCGCTATTTTCAAATCTCCGTTTGCCCGCGCTACCTCCAGCGTCTGTGTGCCGATGGAACCAGTCGAGCCAAGTACCGCTATCGTTTTCATTCTTTTTCCTCCTCTGTACAGGTGATCCTAGCCGATCAAAATTGCCGCCAGATAGTAAATTACCGGCGCTGTAAAAATCACGCTGTCGAAACGGTCCAAAATCCCGCCATGCCCCGGAATCAGCGTACCATAATCTTTAATTTCATGGTTTCGTTTAATCGCTGACGCCGCCAGATCACCAACCATAGAAATCAGTGCGCCTGCCGCACAGATTACCGCAAAATTCAAAACCTGATCGCCGCTTTGCAGATATTTACCGACCGCCGCCGCATAAACCGCACCGATCAGCGTAGCGCCTGCCACACCGCCGACAGCGCCCTCAACCGATTTTTTCGGGCTTAAAACCGGAGACATTTTGTGTTTACCAATGAGCATTCCCACGCAGTATGCGCAGGTATCACAGCCCCAGGAGCTGATAAAAATCAACCACACCAGAAACGCGCCGTCTGTCATGCTACGTGTCTGATACACACATCCGAGCATCACACAGACATACACAATCCCAAAAAATGCCGCCATCACCTGTTCGCTTTTATATTTCGGGAAAGCAAACACATAAACCGCCAGCATCACGATCAACGTAAATACCAAATACATCATGCTGTAGCTATCTAGCTTCAGCCAAAGCAGAACATAATAAATACCTCCCGCCAAATAACCGACTAGCGCCAGCATTCTGTGTTCTTTTGTCTGCACACCGACTGCGCGGTACAATTCTCCCAAACCAATCAGCGATACTGCCAAAAGCGTACCAAACAGTACTGTTCCACCGGAAATAATCGTCAAAAGTGCTGCTGCCATAAGTATAATGGAACTTCGTAATCTAATCCAAAACATTGCTATTCCTCCAGAACGCCTCCATATCTGCGTTCACGTCCGTTATATTTTTCAATAGCGACCCACAAATCTTCTTTCGTAAAAGCCGGCCAAGGTTTTTCCAGAAAATAAAATTCGCTGTACGCCAACTGCCACATCAGATAATTAGAAAGGCGCAGCTCTCCGCTGGTACGGATCAAAAGATCCGGATCCGGCACTTCCGCTGTATCCAGATAAGAAGCAAACATATCTTCCGTAATCTCCGGTATCTGTACTTTTCCCTGTACGCAGTCTTTCGCAAGCCGTCTTACCGCACGTACAATCTCATCACGGCTGCCATAATTCATGGCAATCTGGAAATTCAACCCGGTATTCTCTTTCGAGGAATCTACCAGATTTCGCAGACTCTCCTGCAAATCCTCGTCAAAAGCCGAAATATCTCCCAAAACGCGTACTTTCATATTATTCTTCCGAGCTGTTTTTATACACGTTTTGGTATAGCTGCGGAATAGGCGCATCAAACCGTCTACCTCTTCTTTGGAACGCTTCCAGTTTTCCGTGGAGAATAAATACACCGTAAGATACTTGATTCCGATTTTCCAGGCATCCTCACAAATCACCTCAAGATTTTTCGCTCCTCGGGAGTGACCATAATTGCGCGGCATCCCCTTGCTTTTGGCCCATCGGCCGTTTCCATCAAGAATGATCGCCACATGCTGCGGTATTTTCAATTCTTTTCTATCCATAAATCTTCCTCACTGACTGTGATACGCCCGGGCAGTTGCGGCGTTTTTTCGGTATTGCTCTTTCCTCAAAAACGCCACTCAGCTTCCGGGCGTATATCTTTTCTGAAATCGTACCGGCATCCTCTGATGCCCGCAGACTGCTCTGTATTATACAGTCATAATCTCTTTTGATTTTACTTCGATTGCTTCATCAACTTCTTTAATATATTTATCTGTCAGCTTCTGCATCTCTGCTTCCAGTTCTTTGATGGTATCCTCAGAAACCTCTGTACCTTTCAGTTTCTTAAACGCATCGTTCGCATCGCGGCGGATATTGCGCACCGCAACCTTAGCTGCCTCACCTTTTTTCTTGATATCCTTTACCAGATCTTTTCTGCGTTCCTCAGTCAGCTCAGGAAATATCAAACGGATTACCTTGCCGTCATTACTCGGATTGATGCCCAGATCAGAAGTCAGGATTGCTTTTTCGATTGCTTTTACCATGCTTGCTTCCCACGGCTGAATCTGGATCATACGCGGTTCTGGTACGTTTACATTGCCCACCTGCTGGATCGGTGTCGGCGTTCCGTAATAATCTACCATAATACGGTCAAGTACATGCGGATTCGCACGACCCGCACGAATCGCTCCAAACTCTGCCAACAGGTTATTATAAGTTTTTGTCATCTTCACATCATACGCTTTTAATCTTTCATCCATGATTACTTCCTCCTGTCATGCGCTTCTACGCGCTTCTTTTTATTTACAGTCTTTACTGTCCGAGCCTACACTGTCACTTTTGTACCGTGTAGCGTACCGTTTACAGTATTTACAATACTGTTTTCTTCGTTTAAACCAAATACCAGCATCGGCATTTTATTTTCCATGCAAAGAATGGAAGCCGCCAGATCTACCACGCCGAGACGTTTGTCAATGACGTCCTGGATACTGATTTCGTCATATTTCTTTGCATCCGGACAGATTTTAGGATCTTTATCATAAACACCGTCAATCGATTTCGCCAGTAAGATCACATCTGCCTCAATCTCAATCGCACGTAGCACCGTCGTAGTATCGGTGGAAAAATACGGGTGTCCCGTACCGCCTGCAAAAAAGCTGACTACACCGTTTGCAAAGCCCTCATTTGCCTTATCCTTGGAAAACAGTTCTGTAAATGCCCCGCAGGAAAACGGTGTGAAAATCTGTGTTTTCATACCTTGCGAGCGAAAAATCTCAGACACATAAATACAATTCATCACCGTTGCCAGCATACCGATCTGATCTGCCTTCGTCCGATCGATATTTTCACTGGAGCGTCCTCTCCAAAAGTTGCCGCCGCCAATCACAATACCGACCTCAATGCCGTCCTGCACAAGCTGCGCCACCTGTTTCGCCACGCCAACCACCGTTGGTTCATCAAAACCGGTATGTTTTTCACCAGCCAGTGCTTCGCCGCTTAATTTTAACAATACACGTTTCATACTATACTCTCCGTTTTTTATTCTTTTCAGGATTTCATCCCGCATTGTTGTTTTCAGTATAACATACTTCACAAAGTTTTTATACACTTTTTTTTCATCCCGTGATAAACTATAAGCAGCAAATTTTCGGAAAGGACTTACCAATGAACATCGAAAACAAAAAAACAGCTTTGGATGACGATTCCATCCTCTATCAAAAACGAGATGAATCTTTTAAAAAGAAAGACACCTCACATCTATCTGCCAAAGGAAAGGCCGGATATTTCAAGGATTATTACATGAAACCGCTGATCGCGATCATACTGATCGGCATCTTTGCCTCCTATATGATCTATACGATTTTTTTCAAACATCAGGAAACCGTACTTTCCGTCGCGTTTCTAAATGAAGCATACCTGGCACAGACAGACGCGCTCAACGCTGACATGCGCGCATACTATGAGCTGACGGACGAAGATCAGCTGCTGGATATCGCCTACTACAATCTGGACGATTACGCAGCGCAAATGAAGTTTACGACATTGACAGCCGCTCAGTCACTGGATGTTGTAGTCTGCCCGAAGGCAGCGTTTGAGCAGTATTCCAAATTCGGTTATTTTGAAGATCTTTCTGCTGTACTTCCAAAAGAACTGTACGAAAAAGTCAGTGACCGGATTCTAGAATCCAGTGAAGAAGAAACCGACCTGGATGGAAATGTAACAGCTACCATGCCCCCGGCGCCACACGGTATAGATATTGCCGGAAATGCTCTGTATACAGACTATGAAGGCATCGGAGATGACGTCATCCTCTGTATTGTGGCCGGTTCAAAAAATATGGACAACGCGGTAAAATTTGTAGATCATGTTATAAATTATGAAGCAGGCACTCGAGAAATCACACAAACCGAGAAAGGAAACTAATCTTATTCTCTATTGAATTCCAAACAAAGAAACTGTCGTTTTCACAATAAAACACCTTTGTGAAAGCGACAGTTTCTTTTTACACTACTTCCCTTTCTTCAGCGTCTGTGATATAATTATGAGTAAAATTTTATAATTATAAAGGGAGTCATTATTATGGATGTCATAATTATCATGTGTCTGGGTGTTCTCGCAGGCCGTTTTTTTTCAAGACCTCGCACAAAAAAATTAAGCGAAACCATCTCTGTAACCTGCACCGTTCTTTTGATTTTTAGTATGGGTGTAACGTTAGGCAGAAATGAAAATTTTCTGAATAACTTATCTTCATTGGGATTATCCAGTTTATTGTTTTTTTTAGTGCCAACGATATTTTCAATTTTTATAGTCTTTCTTTTAACAAAGAAGATGATGACAAAAAAAATCACAAAGAAAAGAGAAGAGGAAAATCAATGATTGTTTTATGTATGATTTGCGCACTGGCTTTCGGATTATTTTATGGTCTGTCCGGCGCCGAATTTGTTCTTGTAGATATCATTAATAAAAATACAGATATCATTTTATATGCTTTAATGTTTTTCATTGGGATCAGCATCGGAATGCAAAAAGATATCTTTTCAAAAATAAAGGAATATCACCTAAAAATATTTATTATTCCCATAGGAACCATTATTGGTTCTTTTCTCGGTGGAATTGTTTGCTCACTCATCCTGAAAATTCCCATTGGGTATGGTACTGCTATAACCAGCGGCCTTGGCTGGTATAGCCTTGCAGGTGTTACCATCAGCAGTTTAGTGAATGCGCAGCTGGGAAGTATTGCTTTTTTGAGTAATCTTATGCGAGAAATGGTTTCTTTCATTATTATCCCGTTTCTTGCTGTCCATTTTAATTACTTTACCTGTATTGCTTCGGCAGGCGCTACCAGTGAAGATACCACTTTACCCATCATCTTAAAATACACAAATGAGGAAACAGTGGTTATGTCTGTCTTTAACGGTATCATCTGTTCACTAATGGTGCCTGTCTTAATTTCTTTCTGTTTAAAAATGGTGTAGCCTTTCTAAAAGACTACACCATTAAAATTTTAGAGTTCCTATTTCATCCGTTATTTATTTTTCAGTCAGTCCGATATTGTATACACTGCGTACACGGATTTCCTCTGCATCTCCCGATAAAATCTTCACACGGCGCTCTCCCGCTTCCATATCAAAATAATTATCGTAAAGTACCCAATCTTCGTTTTCATTCAAAAGCTCTACCGATGCCGCATATGTTTTCGCAGTAACGATCAGCTCATTACCCTCTCTGCGCACGGTAAGCTGCGGATCTTTGTAAGAGTAAAATTTCGGCATGGAGAAAAGTACACTTCCGCTTGAAATCACTTCACCGTTCATCAGGCACTCATAAAACACATGATGTTCCAACATATCCGCTTCCTGGAATTCTACTTTTTCAAACCAGATACTTTCCATAGAAGCCTCGTTAATGTTACTTAACTTATAGACATAAGACAACATCTTTACTATCCATTTGTCAATCCCATATTTGTAATATTTTTTGTCATTATTTCTTTTTTACGATTTTCTATTGTCTATTTTGCACACCCATATTTTTCTTTCTTTTCATATTCACCCATATCTCTTTCCTTTTTTAACATTTTCTGCTTTTTATGGCAAATAATTGTTACTTTACATTTAGGTAACCAATTGTTTCTTTACTTTACAATACGTCTCTCCTGTATAAACCTCCAAAAACGAATTTCCAATCCGAAACGATTGTAACCGCATCCAGCGTATGTTATACTGAAAATAATACTAATATGTTAAGGGGGAGTACTATGAAAGATATGACGCTTGTTATCATGGCTGCCGGAATCGGAAGCCGCTTCGGCGGGGGAATCAAACAGTTAGAGCCCGTTGGGCCTAACGGCGAAATCATTATGGATTATTCCATCAAAGACGCAATCCGCGCCGGTTTTAATAAAATTGTTGTGATCATCCGTAAAGACCTGGAAAAAGATTTCCGTGCGATCATCGGATGCCGCATTGAAAAACTGATAAAAGTAGAATATGTATTTCAGGAACTGGACGATTTACCGGAAGGTTTTGTTCTGCCGGCGGGACGCAAAAAGCCCTGGGGCACAGGTCAGGCCATCTTAGCCTGCCGCGGTGTGGTAAACGAACCTTTTGCTGTAATCAACGCAGATGATTACTATGGTCGCGAGGCTTTTGCCAAAATCCATGATTACCTGACAGAAGCGCAGCCATTTAACGGTCTGTTCCATTTCTGTATGGCAGGTTTCATCCTAAAAAATACCCTGAGTGAATACGGCGGCGTCACTCGCGGTATCTGCCATCTTGATCAGCATAATCATGTCACCGGTATTCAGGAGACCAGAAATATCATCCGCACAGAAACAGGCGCGGCCATCCTCGCAGAAGACGGCACCAGAACCGCCATTTCAGAAGATACACATGTTTCCATGAATATGTGGGGACTGACGCCGGATTTCATCGATTATCTGGCAGATGGTTTCCAGGAATTTCTCACAAAAATACCGGCAGAAGATCTGACCGCTGAATATCTGCTGCCGACCATCATTGACGGATTGCTTCACGAAAAAAAGGCAGAAGTAACGCTTCTGGAAACCCATGATAAATGGTTTGGCGTAACTTACCGCGAAGATAAAGAATTTGTCGTCAACTCCATCAAAGAACTGATCGCAAAAGGATTTTATTAACAAAACAGGGATTCCGTTTTCACGCGGAATCCCCTTTTTTCTAAAATTCAATTTCCTGCAAATACCTGTGCAAAGCATCCTGCCAGGTCGGCAGTCTCTCAAACCCCTTCTCTGTCAGTTTTTCCTTGCTCATGCGGCTGTTTGCCGGACGCACCGCTTTCGCTGCATAATCTTTTGAGAGAACAGGCTCTACTTCCAGATGTTCCTCATCGTACTCACTGCGTCCCATTGCTTCCGCCTGGCGGAAAATCTCACAGGCAAACTCATACCAAGAACAGATGCCTTCATTTGTCGCATGATAACGACCGTATTTATCTGTTTCAATCATATCCACCAACAGTCTTGCCAAGTCAAACGTATACGTCGGAGAACCGATCTGATCACAGACAACCGTTAATTTTTCTCTTGTTTTTCCGAGATTTAACATCGTCTTGATAAAGTTCTTACCGTTCACACCAAATACCCAGGCAATACGCACAATAAAATATTTTTCCAAATTGTTTTCCACTGCCAGTTCGCCCTCATATTTCGTCTGGCCATATACATTAATCGGCTCACGGTTCAGATCATCCGGCTCCCAGAAGTGTCTGCCCTTACCGTTAAACACATAATCCGTAGAAATATACATCATCGGTATATCCAGCTTTCTGCAGATCTTTGCGATATATTCCGTTCCCTTTGCATTGACAGCGCGAACTTTTTCTACTTTATCGTCATCCTCTGCCAGATCAACCGCCGTCCATGCCGCGCAGTGGATCACTGCCTCCGGCGCCGCCTCCGTGATCACGCGGCTCACAGCTGCTTCATCTGTGATATCCATCTCATCAATATCTACGCCATAGCCCTCATGACCGCGCTTTTCCAGTTCATTCATCACATCATGCCCCAGCTGCCCTTTGACGCCTGTTACAAATACTCTCATACTATTTTCCTCGCTTCACTCAGATTTCCTCAAACTCCTGCGCGGCTCTTGCCAGCGCCGCTTCAATCACCTTATCCATATCGTAATATTTGTATTCACCCAGACGTCCACCGAAAATCACATTCTCCTCGGTTTCCACAAGCGCCCGATACTTTTCATACAATTCCGTATTTTTTTCATCATTGATCGGGTAATATGGTTCGTCGCCCGGTTTCCATTCACTCGGATACTCGCGCGAAATCACTGTTTTCGGCTGTGTGCCAAACTCAAAGTGTTTGTGTTCAATGATTCTGGTATACGGGATCTCACGCTCTGTATAATTCACCACAGCGTTTCCCTGATAGTTTTCCTGATCCAAAAGCTCTGTCTCAAAACGAACACTGCGGTATTCCAATTCTCCCAACGAATAACAGAAATATGCATCCACCGGTCCGGTATACACCACTCTGTCCGCCATACCGTTCCATTTTTCTCTTTCTTTGAGATAATCCACACCGACCTTCACTTCAATGCCATCCAGCATCTTCTCCACCATTTTGGTATAGCCGCCCATCGGGATACCCTGAAAGCGATCGTTAAAATAATTATTGTTGTAGGTAAAGCGTACCGGCAGTCGGCGGATAATAAAGGCCGGAAGCTCACTGCAGTCTCTGCCCCACTGCTTTTCCGTATACCCTTTCACAAGTTTTTCGTAAATATCACGACCAACCAGCGAAATTGCCTGTTCTTCCAAGTTTTTCGGTTCGTCCTTAATTACGCTGCGCTGCTGTTCAATTTTTGCCATCGCCTCTTTCGGCGTTACCACATTCCACATTTTGGAGAACGTATTCATATTAAACGGCATATTGTAAACTTCATCCCGATATCTGGCGATCGGACTGTTCACATAATTATTAAATTCCGCGAACTGGTTCACATACTCCCATGTCTCACGATTTGAGGTATGAAAAATATGCGCCCCATACGTGTGTACATTGATCCCCGCAATTTCTTCACAGTACACATTCCCGGCAATATGATCCCGCCGTTCCAAAACAAGACAGCTCTTGCCTCTTTTCTTTGCCTCATGCGCGAAAACCGCGCCATATAAACCGGCCCCTACAATCAGATAATCATAATGCTTCATCCCATCACTCCTCCTTTGCAGTGATTATTTTCCAACCTTTTTTGAGATCAGATAACGCGGACGTCCTTTGACTTCCTCGTAAATCTTTGAAATATAGTAGCCTATAATACCAAGACTGATCATAATAATACTTCCAATAAATAAAATCAGCAGAATCACAGTTGTAAAGCCTGCGACCGCATGCCCCATAAAATATTTCACAAGCGTCTGTATGCCCAGCACAACCGCAAACAAAAACACAAAGCAGCCCGCAAACGTGACAAACTGCATCGGCGCAGCTGAAAATGCCACAATATTTGTCACCGCATATTTGATCAGCGATCTTGTAGACCATTTTGATTCGCCTTCTTCACGTTCCCGCACATCAAATTCCACCGATGTACTTTTAAATCCTACCCAGGCAGACAACGCACGGAAAAACGCATTTCGCTCCGGCAGTTCCAGAATCGCATCTACTGCCTTGCGATCCATCAGTTTAAAATCGGAAGCCCTTGACATATCAATCTTCGTTGCCCCTGAAAGAATCCGGTAGAACATGCCCGCGCTTGCTTTATGAAACATGCTTTCCTTCCCGCGGCTTTTTTTCACACCTTCGATCACTTCGTACCCCTGTTCCCACAAACGATACATTTCCACCAGCGTTTCCGGCGGGTGCTGCAGATCGCAGTCCATTACCGCGCAGCAGTCTCCGTCCGCGTTTGCAAGACCGGCCAGCATAGCCGATTCTTTTCCAAAGTTACGTGAAAAATGAATACCCACAACATGATCATCTTTCTTTGCTGTCTCTTCAATCCGCTTCCAGGTATTATCTTTCGAACCATCATCTACAAACACGATTTCATACAATATTTCCGCGTCTGACAATATTTTCCCCACTGTTTCTGCCGCCCGGGCTATCATTTTTTCCTCGTTATAGGCCGGCAATATTACTGATAACAAACCCATATTTTCTGCCCTTTCTTTCTGTTTCCCCTCTGTCATTCTTTACTGATTCGGATCACAGGTCGGATATCGTATTGATCCCACTCTACCGGGCAGCCATAATCCGCAATAATATGATCCGGCGTAATGTACACAACACTCTTCTGCGCACTCCCCGGTGTACGAAGCAGCCAACTCAAACTCATTGTTTCAATAATATCCATATGTTCCTGTGCTTCCTCCATACTGAGCAAATATACTCTGTCCCTGGTATCCGCCCCTGCATCTGTGCCATAAACCGGATTATCTGTATTTTTAACCTCAGTCTCAAGAATCCTGTTTCGTTCTTCTTCTGAAAAATTTTCCAGAAATTCACCATTCAGCCACTTGCGCAACGCACTCGTTTCCCAGGTGACCGCTTCTTTTTTATTATGATATGGCACACCGACAAATTCATCATGAAAATCAGAATGTGTATTTAAAAGCAACAGTTCCTTCTCATTTTCTTCCAGCACTATCCAAGTATACGGTCCATAGGTGACAGTATCCTTTCTTTTGGCGTTCAAAATGTGATCCATCTCATTCTGTCGTTCCAATTCTTCTGCTTTTGAATCACAAAGAACTGCTTTTTCTTTACTGTCTCTATAGCCGTCCAGCTTCTGGTAAATTGCTTTTGCTTCCGTAAAATTATTTTTGAGAAACAATCGTTCTGCCTCCTGATATCGCCATACCGGAGACAGCATTAGCATAATCAACCCTATGCCTGCCGCAACTGCCGCAATCAAAATGCCCCAGCCACCCGCCGTTCTGCGTTTTGCCATTGATTCGTTCATCTGACGGCATCGATTACACAGCTCATCTGCATCCTTATAACCGCTTACTCGTTGAAAGGTATCAATCGCCAGCTTGCGCTCAACCACTGTCTGCGCCTGATTCATCCGTTTTACCGCACGCTGATATAACTGTTCTTTTCCATCCTCTTCCGCCTGCTGCGCCAGCTTTAAGTATTTCTGCGCCAGTTCCTTTGCATTTTTATAATCCCCGGCTGCTTTCATATCCGCAGCCGCCTCCCGATATGTTTCCGCAGCCTCTGCCGGCTGTCTGAGCACTTCAATTAGTTCCAGCTTTTCCAGCGCTTCTTTGTACAGCTTTTCCGGCGCTACTCCCATTCTATCACCTCAATCCAGATTTTTATCTGGTTTTCTTCTCATATATTTTAGCCACTTTGTCAGTATCTCCGTAGGCAAGCAGCTGTCCATGTTCCAAAATCATTGCCTTATTACACAAACGCTGCACCTGTTCCAGAGAATGAGAGACAAACAAAACTGTCACGCCCTTATCAAACATTTCCATCACGCGTCTCTCACTTTTTTTGCGAAACTTTGCATCTCCGACAGACAATACTTCGTCCAAAATCAGAATATCCGGTTCTACAACCGTCGCGATTGAAAAGCCCAGTCTCGCTCTCATACCGGAAGAATAATTCTTCAGCGGCACATCAATAAATTTATCCAACTCAGAAAATGCCACGATCTCATCAAATTTTTCTTCCAGAAACTCTCTGGATAATCCAAGCACCGATCCGTACAGAAAAATATTTTCAGCGCCCGTATACTGCATATCAAATCCGGCGCCGAGTTCCAGCATTGGAGCAATCTTTCCGTGACGTTCAACCGTACCGCTCGTCGGCTTATATACGCCGGCGATGATCTTCAAAAGCGTACTTTTCCCGGCTCCGTTCAGGCCCAGAATCCCTAACCGCTCTCCTTTTTTCAATTCAAAGGAAATATCCCGGAGAGCCCAGAATTCATCATATTTAATCTCTCTTTTTAAAAACTTAATCACATATTCTTTCAAACTATCCGTTTTTTCTCTGCTTAGATTAAAACGGATACTGACATCATCTACTTTTATTGCTGTTTTACTCATATCTTCTCCTAAATGTGAAGCACAAATTTATCCTGCTGACGATAGAAAACACCAAACCCGATCAGCAATGTTACCATACTAAATCCAAACGCATATATTGCATAAGACAGATTTATCGGCTGTCCAAATACTGCGGAACGGAAATTCGCAATAATACAGTACAGCGGATTGTACTTCAGAATAAAACCATATCCGGAATTCAGCAATTTCTCCGGATAGTAAAAGATCGCGCACATATACATAATGAGCATAAGCGCTACATTCCACAGATACTCCAAATCTCTGAAAAACACGGAAAATGTGCCCAGGATCATGCCTACGCCCAACGATAAAAGCAACAGCGTAATCAATGGAACAACCACCTGTACTAAATAAATAGTAGGATAAACCTTTAACACAAGCGCCACAATAAACAGTACAATCAGTGACAGCAGAAAAATAACATAATTATACAGCACACTGGACAGTGGATAAAGGTATTTCGGTACATATACCTTTTTAATCATCGCGCTGTTCGAACGGATTGCACGCATCGCCGCACCTGTCGCTCCGGAAAACATCGAATAAATCAAACGTCCCGTCAAAATATACACTGGGAACGTCCTTTCCTTGTTACCTAACAACGTACCAAACACAATTGTTAAAACCACCATTGTAAGAAGCGGCTCAATCAAGGTCCAGATCAATCCCAGATAGGAACGTCTATATTTCAGTTTAATTCCCTTTTTTACCAGCTCCATCAGCAGATACCGGTATTTCATAAAACCGGCAACAGCCTTTTTATTCATCTAATCAACCTCCGTCTTCTGCCCCTGTTTATCTCATAAAGCGTAACTTCCATTTGGCATTATAATATTAATACAAAAGAATGTCAATCAAGCGCCGTTTCTGTCCAATGCGGCACCATTCTATAAATTATCGTAAATACTGTCTTTTCTTACAGATATAATAAAGCTGTCAGAAGTTTTCTGACAGCTTTATTATATCCGATATCCGGCAGTGCGTAAAGGCTAAAGCGAAGGTTCTTCCTGTATTTCTGCAAGAAGAATATTAATATTTTCTACGCTTTCTTCCAACTCCTGCGCTATTATTTCCGGTGTTTTGTTCTTGGCTATCTTTCGTTTCACCATAAGCTTTAACTGTTCTCTGGCACCCGCTTCCAGTCCTTCTTTTATGCCTTCTTCTAACCCTCGTTTTCTTCCTTCTTCCAGTCCCTCTTCCAGCCCTTGTTTTCTGCCTTCTTCCAAGCCTTCCTCACGCGCATCCTCTCTCCAGACTTCTCTTGCTTCTTCCTCATCATATTCGTACAAACATCTGTGCATAACTTCACTCCTGTTCCGTATCAGAAATTCCTTTAAAATTCCCATTTCTATACACTCTGTTACCGCGGTATCTACTGCCGCTTCCAGCGGCAGCTCCTTCTCATACCTGCGGACACATTCCACATACTGCATATACTCCGCTATTTCCCGACATTTTGTCTTTAATTCTTCATTCATCCCCGGATTGATATTCAGCACCGTCACTTTCAATTCCAGACGCGGGTCCTCCGTCTTTTCCTCAAACAGATCCGAAAGACGCATCTCTTCACGTTCCGGACGCGGTTCCTTTCCATTATAAAAAACGACAAACTCCGGCGTAGGGATCAGAAGTTTCCTTCTGGAAAGCAGACGTTTCTTATCAATCATCTTTTCCAGTTCGTCTGCCACATACATCAGATTCCTGAGCGGAATATTCGGACAGACCGTAGACTGGTGTTCGTACAGGTTCAGACTGCTGTCTAAGATAAACGCCAGATCATTTTTCATCCCCATATAGATCGCATTTTCCAGCGTTACGATCCTCAACTGCTCCGGATCCGGGTATGATGTCCCTCTTAGTGCATTATAAAGACTCAGCAGTACATGTTTTTGTTTAAACAACATCCTGAAAACAGTGTCTTTATAATTTCTGTTTACGTTTAAAGAAGAGGTCGGGCTCCCCGCAAACTCGGATGTCCCTGATCGTTTTGATGTTCCATGTTTCATACTTTTTCCTCCTGCAATTATTTTCGTGCAGGAGCATTTCCGAAAATCTCCTGCTTTTCTGGGAAGCATAAGATTTTCAGAATAAAAAGATTCACAAGCTACACTTGTAAAAAGATCGGGCAGAAGCCCAAAGAAAAATCAGAATCATATGCTTACTAAAATAGTATCATGATTCTGATTTTTTGTCAATATTTTGTATTATACATCTCTTTTTGTTTGTATTTTAATAGAATGTGAGGTAAACCATCTATTTCTGCATTTCCACAAGAAACTCCTTTTCATTCCTCGGATTGATATTTATCACTGCTACTTTCAAATCCGAGTATGAATCCTCTGTCTTTTAAAGTTTTAATAGAATCACATCTCCAAATGGATACATTATATTACCGGTATAATCCATCACCACCATCTTCCCATACAGAATTCTTGCCTAGCCTTCAAAATAGAAAAATTATGTTAGTCATTATACCAAAAATCAAAACATATCGTTCTTGTCTCTTCGTCACATTCTTTCTCCATTCTCTTCTTCCATCTTCATTAAAGCTTGATACGTATCTTCGGCATGATTTGAATACTGTGTAAAAAACGTATCCGATACAATTTGATATTTCTCCGGAATCGCATAATCATTATCGATAATCTCCTGAATATCTTTTGTAAGTTCTTCTGCCGTAATAGAAAGTTTACCAAACCCTTCTTCCAATGGAATGTCTAGCTGCCTATACGTATGCATCCCTGAACAGAACTTATCGTAATCCGGCATGAAATACAAAATTGGTTTATTACAATACACAAAATCAAATACAAAAGAAGAAAAATCTGTAATACAAATTCTATAATCTGACAATTCTACTGCACTTGGAGCCAGACATATTCTATCCGATCCCGTATGGAACAATTCTGCATAACACTCAAATATTGGATGAAGTTTAAAATCAACATAAAGATCATTTTTCTCCAGCATTTTTATAAATTCACTATCATTGAACAGCCGTATATATTCCTGATAATACTCTGACTTTACAAACTTTCCTTCCTGCGGTGTCCATCTATTATTGAAAATATCACCAATCAAATAGTGTCTCCACGATGGTGCAATCAGAATACGGTTTTTCGGTTTGATTGTACGATCTATATAATCCAATCTCACCATACCTGCATCAATAATCTCTTCCTCACGATACGAATAATTTTCAACAAGATTTTTCTTTTCGAACTCAGAAGAAACAACTATCTTATCCAACGCAACTCTGTCATTTCCATATTGCCATGGCAACGTTGCATGTAAAATTCCATGTTGTAAATAAACAACCTTATAGTCCCATAAATCCTGTACGTACAATACCTCTTTCCCTTTAAACGGACAATAATAATTTCTTTGTGCATAAGCTGTCAAAATCATTTTTGATTGGATAAAAAGCCTCCGATGCTCTTCTGAACCAAATTTCACTAGCTTGTCCATTTCATTTTTTCTGAAATGATGTTTTATTTCCTCAAACTCGTTATCATACACATAGTATCTTTCTACACCATCACATTTTTCCAAATCATGTCTAAATTGCATTAAGCCGTTCTCAATATTGGTATTGGCATCATTGTACAGCCAAATTTTTCTATTTTTCGGTAATTTTAAATATTCACCTCGCATCTGCAACATTTTATCGTAATCGTCTTCCGGTATCACTACAATTTCTTCTACTGCCTGTACATTAGTAAATATAGATGTATTCTTTTTTAATTCATTTATCGCTTCTTCTTCTTTTTTCTTTTTTTCCTCAGTACCTTTTTGCTCCTCTTTCAAGCGTTTGGTAAGTTTCACATAATAAACCGCTTCTTCTTCACGTTTCTGCTGATACTCCCGAGCCCCCAGTTTTTCAAAGAACAAAATATTTTTCTGATAAGAAATGTAATAATTTCCTTTTATGAGAAAAGAACGTCCATAACCGTTATCAAACGGAGAATTCATCGTATTCGTAAATGCCGCCGGATAGAAAAAATCATCAATCTTACACAAAAACTCTACTGACTGTGTTTCATCTATATCCCATTCTACAACAAATCTTCTAAAATCTGTTACTTTTTCTTTCGCGCCATTATAACTATACGTCGAATCAGTTGTTTCTATTTTACGTAATGTTCTATCATCCTGATTTTCTTTTACCCACACTTCAACATTTTTAAACGTACAAACAGGATGCTTTACGGCTGCATAAAACTTTAACCGATTACCAGTAACTGCAACCTTTTGGATATTAACGCCAACATTTTTCCATACATCCATCTTTCTGCCCGCTACAAAAAGTCCAAACTTTCGACTATCGCAAATCACTTCTGGTACACATTTCTTATGCAGTTTCAAAAAAAACATTCTATGATAAAGGTCTATATTAGGCATAGTACGTATCACACGCACATCGATTCTTGAAATAAGGTCTCTTACCCGTTCCTTCGCTTTTTTCAATTCTTCCTTCTCGTAATGATAAGGATACAACTTGTTCGATCTGAATTTCCACCCTAAATCATTTAGTACAACCGCCTGTACATATGCCGGGATTTTCCCCTCCGGAAAAGCATCAAACAGCTGTTCATAATATCTCATAGATGTTTCATAAATATAATATGCATAGAAATAATTAGCTGTTATATTATCATTGTTCAGCGCATAGATATAACCACCTGCTTTACAATAACCAATTTTCATTTTCTCTTTTAGCACATACGTATTATAACAGCTGTCCTCGTGTCGAAATCCCGGTGTCGTATCAAAATAAACGTTGTTTTCTTTTCCTTTATTTTTTGCGAAAACATTTACTCTGGTTTGGGTAATATAAGGATTGATTCTTAAATCATAAACACCAGATTCCTTCAAAATATCATATCGAAAATGTTGATGAATCGTTCCATTTCTTAAAATATCAACCTGCGGATAAGTCACAAGGTCAACTTCTTCATAATGTTCATCAAAAAAATCAGCCACCTTATTAATTGTATTTGGCAACAATGCATCATCCGAATCTAAAAAGCAAAAATATTTACCACTCGCTTCTCTCATTCCTCGATTTCGCGTTGCAGATAACTTTTCATTTTCCTTATGAATAACCAAAACATTTTCATACTCCGCTGCAAATTTATCACATATTTGCGGACTGGAATCTGTCGATCCATCATCAACCAACACAACCTCATAATCTTCATGTGGACCTTGATCTTGAAGTACAGAATTCACACACCATTCCAGATATTTTTCACTGTTATATATTGGTATTATTACCGAAACACGATATTTAAATTCCATATTCTTCCACCTCAAATATTAAGTATTATTTTTTCATCCATATTCTGTTCTCCAACCACAAATAACGGATCTGTCACAAACTCTCCATTCATAGAGCAAACATAAACTAATCTGCTTTCCATCAGATCACGATAATATTTCCATTCATCCGTATCAAACGCACTATATTCATTGTAGCGTGGAGAAGTTGTAAATACTTTTTCTGCAATGCCAGAAAGCAATTTGTGCTTATCGCTTCCATACAAAACAAATTTTCCATTAACATGTTCTTCTTTGTCCGAACAATAATACCTAACAATTTTGTCTCCTTTATGTGCCTCTTTTTCAAACAATTCTTTGAAGCCCGGCGTCTCATTTTTGTCAATATATAACTGAACCTTTTTTCCTAATAATTTGTTTATTTTAATTTTATTTCTTAGTTTAAATGTCTCAGGATACATTTGTCTAAAATCCTGATAATCCCATTTTTCTTCCAAAATTCTTTCTTTCAGCGAAAGTTTTTTTATTATTATCTTTCTATCAGTAAAAGTATATTTTACACCATTACGCACTAACTTATATGTTCCTCTGACCGTATTAACCGGTATCTGCGGATGCAGAATGATTTTTACTGGAAACATCTGTCCCTGAACCAATGCTTTCATTGTAAATGTTGCATTTTCGTCATACGGAACCTCCAGTTTGTAATCCTGATAATTTGCAATCACCTGTGATGTTCCTCTATAGGAGGATTTGGAGGCAGTGGTTTCTGCTTTTTCCATTTTTCCATTCCGAACTATATAAGGTACAAACTCCATCAAACAGCTGGCCGGATTTCTGAAACAGCCTACAATCCTCAGTTTACCATTTTCTATTTTTAAACTATTTACATGAAATCCTACTGTGCGCCAGCTCAATATTTCTTCTGTACCATAAAAAACCCCAAACTTATTTTTATCCGCCAACACATCAACTTGTTTAGAACGTAGTGACAAAAAATAACACAAGTGAGAATTATCAAAAATATTTCGATCTTTCATAACAATAATATCTATATCATCTATAATATTACCTAATAATTCTCTTAAAGTTTTCTTTTCTTCTTCCGAAAATATCTCCGGTATCAACGCGCCTTCCATTAATAGGTCATCAATCGCTTTTATTACAATACCTTGTGTTAATTCATCTGCATATCCGTTGCTTCCCTGCTTCTTCTCTAATACATTTAAGAAAAATTTATAAAAGTTCTCATATTCTTCGTATGTTTGAATTCTAAACCAATCAAAAAAATTCTCTTCATGATACTGTACACCCATTTTAAGATAACCAAAAAACAGTTTTTCTGTAACTGCACGGAGAAAATAGTCCAAATATGCACATCTTGCATTTAATTCTTCATTGAATAGACGGTTCTCACATTTTCTAACAACAAAATTAAATGTACCTACTTTAAGTTCCGGCTCTAAATGAATGTTATATAATCCCGTAACATTATCTTCCTTTTCTTCATTATATGTTTCAATATCCTCTGCCTGCGGAAACACTACAATGTTTACATCATTCTTATCAAGAAAATCTGCTGCTGCTTCAAGTACATCTCTATCAACGCTATCATTTCCTACATGAAAAAACAAATATTCTCTATTGCTTTCTAATATCTTTTTATTCAGCAAAGCAATGGCTCTTTGATAAGAGTCCACCTGCTCAAGACTAATAAAAATCTCCGTTATTCTTTCCTTATCTACAAAAATATTGTTTTCCATTCTAAATCTCCTGCTGTATTATAAAATATCATTTTTATATTCTAATAAAAATTCGCCTACATTCTATTTTGCATCTATACTTTCCGATTTAATTCCATTTTTACAACTTAATATTTTGTTTTTATCCAAAATAACTATTACAAATTTTCTTTACAAACTTATTGCAAACTCTTTTTTCTATCACTTCATAAAATAACTTTGAAAATACTAACACTACAATCACTGTACATACAAACAACATTAACATAAACATCCCCATATTTTGTTGAAAACTATCACTTAATTTCAAATACACAAAACACGAAAATGATGAAATAATCGGCCAATGAACAAGATATATTGAAAAACTTATCTCATTTATTCTATCCAGAATTGTACTTCTTCCTAAGAAGGTCTTTATTTTTGACAACCCCATTACAGAAAAAACTAAAAAAAAGCTTCCCATTCCATTATAAAAAATCCGGTTCTTAAAAATATTGCGTATTCCTATTTTACTTATTCCATCCATAATTTCTATTTGATACGCCGGCAAATAAAAGGCTGAAAGTAATAACATCACACTTATAACAATACATATGTTATTCTTATTCCATTTACTAAAAAATTCTGTATTACATTTCAAATATCCTAAGATATTTCCAAGAACCATACAGAAAAGATAGTCTTCAAGGTACAAATAAATACCTAACACACAACTCAGTACAAGTACTCCCCCCTTTTTTCCAGTTGCAGTAATTATTGATAAAATAATTACCAAAAATGTTCCTAAAAACATAATATACAACATCCAGAATGGTCCATTAAAAATACTATTACCTTTCCACCAAACATCCACCAGCGATGTTTTTATCATATTTCCAACTGTTAATTCCTGTGAAAAAAATCCAGTCAACCATCCATTATTTAAAATCGCTCCTACTTCATCATTAAAATACCCAATCGTTTTACTAATTACCAGAGACAATATCGATGCAAAAAATATTGGTGGCATTAATCGAAAATATCGTTTAAATGCTATCTTTTGTATTGCTTCAAATGATCTATGACAATATACCGAACTACTTATTATATATGCGCTAATTAATAGAAATAAACAAACTGCAAAATTTCCATTTATCAATATTGCAAATGGTTTTATGTTCAAAAATGCTTCCACCCCTTCCAACTGAGGACGAAAAGCAAGGTAAAAGTGATCTAAAAAAACAATCAGACATGCAAGCCCTTTTAATGTATCGAGCCATTTTTCTCTTTCCATGTATTCTTTTCTCCTATTTGCATCATCTCTTTCACAACATAATTGAATCCTGGATTCGCACATACCAACATAATGGCAATTCCGATCACCAAAACACCTATCTGCCATCCCCCTCTATATGGAAGCACACTCTGAATCCATTCTTTCACATGCATTCCATAAAATAAAACATAAATAAACGCGTAATGAATCACATATATCGGAAGTGTCCTCATACCAATTTTTGTGAACCAGTATTTTTTAGCAGGTATCGCCACAACAAGCAAAGCAATCATCAAAAACGTTGCTGCCATCAGTAATATACGAATCACCCCCCCCGTAGGGCAATAATTGTTCGCTTAAAACACTGTACGGATTCCTTCCGGTCATCAGCAATCTTAACCAGTAAAGCTTATCCACACCAATCAGACAAAATACTCCAATGATTCCAATGCCTACCCATGCTGCCATTTTCCATTTCCATCCTAAAAATACTTTTTCCAGTTTTTCCGAATCAACTAAATAACCTACATAGAAAAATGGATAAAAGTTAATAATACGCCGGATTGCAAGAAAATCGCCTATTGTCTGATCATAGCCAACAAAGAAACTTAACACCAGACTCCATGTTAAAACATATCTCCACTCGAATCGTTTTACATACATGGTAAGTAAGTACATTACGAACAATGCCAAAGCAAACCAAGGTACACCTTTTTCATAAAAAAAACTCAATGTCCAATTACTTCGTATGACTCCAGAAACAAAAAACAACAAAAATTTTGTAAAAAAATATACTATAAGATATGGTACTACTTTTTCAATTTGATTTTGCTCAATTACTCTCTTTGACAGAAGACCAGATATAAAGAGAAACGCAGGCATATGAAAGAAGTACAAAAATAGAGAAATCCCTTTCAGAACATCCGATTCCCCAACATACAAATCTGCCACATGCCCTACAACCACACATAGGATCAAAAAAGCTTTCAAATTATCCCACTTCGCTACCCTCGTCTTCATCCTACAATAACTCCAATATTCTCTCCGTCGCATGTCCATCACACGCACTCATAAACTTCTCTTTAAATGCAGTCACCTGCTGCTTGTCAAATCTCGTATCCAGATTTTTGATATAGTCTATCATTTCCCCCGTTTCCTTACAGATCGGTCCTGGCGTCATTTCTTCATACGGATAATAAAAACCACGCCAGTCAAAATATTCATCCAGATCATATGCAAAGAAAATCATCGGTCGTTCAAATAAGGAAAATTCAAATACTAGCGAAGAATAATCAGAAATACAGATATCGCTGACCATTAAAAGCTCCTCGATCGCCATATCATCTGTCATATCTACCGCAAACTCCTTCAGTTCTTCCGGAACCTGCGGACGTTTTTTTACAAACGGATGATGTTTAAAGACAATCACATACTCTTCTCCAAGTTCCTGATGCATCCGCTGCAGATCCATTTCTTCCGGAGAGTACGCTTTTGCAACGCGTCCCCGATAAGTCGGTGCGTAAAGAATCACTTTTTTCTTTCTGCTGGACGGCATCAGATTATGAATTTTTTCGTACGCAGCGCGGATTGCATCCTGATCATAGAACACATCGGTACGACTGATTCCGGTCGGAAGAATATCCTTCTTGCGATCATTCATATTAAACGCTTCTGCATACGCCCAGACTACCTCCGGACTACTGACTGTTACAATGGAAAAATTTTTATGCAGCGGATATTTCAACAGCTGTTCCCGTGTGCCGCCGAATTTCTTTTCTGCTGTACTGAAACCAAACTTCTTAAACGCACCGCAAGCATGCCAAGTCTGAATGACCTTCGTCTCTTTGCGCAGCGGAATGCAACTAATCAAAGAAGAGGAATCATTGATAAAAACATATTTCGCATCCGCAATCTCCTTTAAGGCTGCAAGACTATTGTGATACTGTTCTTTACGGCTCAACAAACCGTCTCCAATATGACAGATTACCAGTTCATATCCGCCCTTCTTTTGCAACGCTGTGTAAATCCGTTGAAAATTATCCGTCAATTCCTGCAAGCGCACTTCCAGAAAAACAATTTTATTTTCTTTTACCGGATTTTTCGCATATTTGCGGTAAGTGGACGGATAAAGTTTCTTTAATGTCATGTACTTATATATCTTTACCATCCATCTCCGTGGTTTTGCCAGAAGTCTTCTTCCTTTTCTTCTTATTATCCGTTTTACTTTTCTGCCTCTCCATGCAAGTCCATGCGTAATTTTTCCTATCATTCTGTATTGTGTTCCTTATCTTTTTATCATTTTTTGAATTTCTTCAGCAGCCACTTTACACCTTTATCCATACGGTATAATTTCAGTATTGTCTCTAAGGACTTTACATCATCAAAACGGCGCTGCAAAGCCGTGTAAGCTTTCTGCACTTCCATAAGGCGTCTCGCCTGTTCCTCTACCGGCACTGAGAAAAATGGGTACAAAGCCGGCTGCAGATCCATCGATGCCATTTTCCGATCATATGGACAAAGAAGCTGCTCCTGCGATGCTGCCCGTACTTCTACGCCTTCTGCAGGAATAGCGCCGGATACTGTTTCCGTACTGCTTTGCGCAGGCACAAAGCCAGTCTGATATTTATTTTCTTTAAAAATATGATCCAGACCGTTTTTTTCTAAAAACTGGATATAGTTTTCAAAGCGTTTCTGATGACCGTCGTACAGTCTACTGTAATCCGCCTTTTCATAGAGTGAGAAAATATCGTCTCCTTCTTTTAAATCCTGAAAATTGATATGCGGAATATTATGGTATTCCACCAGTTCAGAAATCCGGTAATCAGACACAATTACATAACTCGGCGTACCGGAAAGAAGCGCTGTAATATTGCCGTGAATACGGCTTCCGAATGAAAGCTGTTTTTCCTGCATATATGCAAACCAAGTCTGCGGGTTGACAAACGTAACTGCTCGTCCATTCGTATACAGAGAATGATCCGGTCTGTCCGGATAATCTGCTGTAATCTTTTTATATTTTCCCGCCGGGAACGGCGTTCCGTAATACATCAAGCGCATCTCATCCATAATCTGAGGCACATACTGTATATTTTCAAATTTCGCCATATTTTCCCGCATAAATACATGAATCGGCTCCGGCAAATCAATCTTCCAGTTCACACTTACTGGAGACTGCGGCGTCAATTCACGTTTCTCTATATATGGAAGTTCCGCACCGTACCAATACATAGATGGACAGCCGATCACTCGATAATGCGCTTCTTCCTGAAAACCCAGTTTTTTCAAATATTCGCCTGTCACTTCGCCGCGAGTTCCGATGAATGCCGACTTGTCCAAAATCGCTTTCAAAAAATCTTTTGCCGCATCATCAAACGAATTTTTTTCTTTTAAGGGATTTGCAAAACTTGCAGAAACCCCAATCCCTGCAACGATACAGGGAACTTTCAGCTGTTTCACAAATTTCGTAATCGACTGCAGTTCCCGCTGAAACGTCGGCCGAAACGCATTCGCAAACGGCAGTACAACACAGCTGTATTCACTGTTGATACGCTCCAAATTTTCCGGCGTCAAATCACGTCTGGTATTAAACGTATCGATCTGCACGTCCTCTGTCATCAGCGTCCGCATCAAGCTATTGGTAAAAATCATATTTCCGGCATTGGTACCCACGCGGTCATGCTTTAATACCTGTTCCGCGTTCCAATTGTCAAACGGCGACATATGCGCCCGGATGAGTATCTTTTTCATAAATCTTTCCTCTGTCTATTCATTCCAAATCATGACGGTCTTTCCAATCAATTTATGAATATCCGTCTCAAATGCATTTGTAATATCCTTTAAATTACTAACCTTAAACTGCGTACCTACAATATTTTCCAGATAAGAAGGAATATCCGGATTCTCCTCATACAGACGCATCAGCCCTTCATAATCCTTTCTGCCACTGCGGCTGCTGCCAAAAAAGTGCAGACCTTTTTCCAATACCATACGAGTATTTACCGGCACCGGATCTTCACTGACGCCAAGCAGACTGATCGTTCCCTCCGGCATGATGCAGTCAATAATCTGGCTGATTGCTTTTCCTGATCCTGCGCCACCCACACATTCAAAGGCATGATCCAGTTTTAAATCTGCCGGTATTTCAGAGACCAAAAAGGTATCGTCCACAAAGGAAAAATCATCCATTTTCTGCTGGTTGAGACCAAAAATATAAATCTTACAGTCCGGCAGCATTTTTTTAAGCAGCAATGACGTGATATAGCCAAGATTTCCGTCGCCCCAAACACCGATCGCCTCCCGGCGTTCATGCGAAAAACGAATAAAGCGGCTGATCGCATGATAGCTGACCGTCACAATCTCTGTAAAAGCTGCGGTAATCTTGTCAATCCCTTTCGGCAAACGCACCACACGATCCGGTAAAAGCTGTACATACTCCTGCATAAAACCATCCTTGCTGCTGCCGCAGAATTTACTGGAGCGCAAATAATTTTCACCGATCACTTCATCCGTTTCAGACGGATGATTCGGAATCATCACAACTTCTTCTCCTACTGTAAAAGTGCCGGTCGGATCGTAGACTACCTTGCCGATTCCTTCATGGATCAGCGCCATCGGAAGCTTTTCTTTTAACACCGCCTCCGGTCTCGTTCCCTGATAATAGCGCTGATCAGCATGGCAAATAGACAAGTGTGTCGGACGCACCAGCACATGCTGATTATCCAACTCCACATCTTTCAGTACTACCTCAAACTGTCTGGCCGCTTTCAGCTGATATACGGTATTTAGCATAATTTTTCTCCTCCCAGCAGAGACTCCGCCATCCGCAGATCATACGGATAGGTGATTTTGATATTAAACACTTCTCCATTTACCAGATGTACTTTCTCTCCTTTTAAAACAAGGATCTTACATGCGTCAGTAAGAATTTCTTTTTCCTCTTCTGTCAGTGCCTCGTAAACATCACGCAATTTTTTCGCCCTAAAACTCTGCGGCGTCTGTCCCTGATACATCTTGGAACGATCCGGAATATTGGTGATACAAGTATTATCCGTACTTTCCACAATTGTATCCGTAGCCGGAATCACAGTGTCGCAAGCGCCCATTTCTTTTGCATAACGGATATTGTCCTCCAAAATACGATGCGTCACAAACGGACGCACGGAATCATGCGTCACAATAATTGTTTCTTCATCCAATCCATAGTGTTCTTCAATATGGCGTATCGAATTCATGATTGTCTCATTTCTCGTTTCGCCACCCTGAATCACATCAATTTTTTCATTCATGGGAATATATTTCTTAATTACATCCTGTGTATAACGAATCCACTGTCTCGGAGACAGCACAATAATTCGCTCAAAAGATGGATTTACTACAAATTTTTCAATAGTGTGTATAATAATTGGTTTCTTGCCAACCTCCATAAACTGTTTCGGTTTTTCCACATTTCCCATACGGCTGCCAATACCGCCTGCCAATACTACTCCAAACACATTTGTCTTTTCCATTTTTATGCCTCCTTCAGCCATTTCATAATTCGTTCTGTCGCATGTCCGTCACATGCGCTCATATATTTTTCAAACGTATCCTGCAGCGCTGCTTTATCGTAGTTCTGCGCTTCTTTTACGACTGCTGCATAGAGATCATCTTCCGATTCAACCATCGCGCCCGGCAGCGCCTCATAGTCCATGTAAAAACCTCTGTTTTTACAGTACTCTTGATAATCCGGTACAAAACGCACCAATGGCTTTTGAAAAATCAAATAATCAAATAAAATCGAAGAATAATCCGTAATCAGAAGGTCTGTCACCGGCAAAAGCTCCTCCGCCGTCATATGGCTTCCTTTGCACACCTTCTTTTGCATATGTGGGTGAAGGCACTGAATTACACACCATTCTTCCCCCAGCTGGTGCGCCAGCCGACCAATCGCCTTACGTCCGCATACGCGTGCCTGCGCCGCATTTCCACGGAAAGTCGGCGCCCACAAAAGTACCTTTTTCCCCGCCGCCTGCGGATATTCATTTTGAAATCGTTTCCGTACTGTTTTCAAAAACTCCGGGCGATAATACAAATCTGTTCGGCTGATGCCAAGCGGCATAATCCGTTCCTGCGGAAGCGCCATCGCACTCGCAAAATAAGGAACGCACCACGGTGCGCTTACCGTCACACAGTCGCAGTTACGCAGCACATTTCCTTTATAATAAGGCGGAATATCTTCGGGCGTATCATAGCCAAATTTTTTCAGTGCTCCGCATCCATGCCAGAGCTGAATCACTTTTGTTTCCGGGCGTTTTTTACAGGAAGCAGCCGGCAGAAAATTATCGCACACTACCACATATCCGGCATTTGCATAAACGCGCATAAACTGCAGCATATTTTTTAAGTTGTCCAAAAAAGAACCTTTTCCGTAATCGGAAAACTGCATCACAACATGCATCCCGTTTTTCTTGACCGCCTGGTACAGATAACGCATACTAAACGGCATATCCTCATGATGCGCATCCGCAAACACAATGCAGTTTTGATCTACATTTTTTTTCTTACAGAGCTGATATACGACAGGTAAAAACAGGCTCTGTACTCCCATCTTTATAAACTGTCTGATCACAAATTTTATATTCACAATTATCCTTCTCCGCTTCATTTCCAAAGCAGGCTTTTTACATATTTTTTAACACATTTAATATATTGTAACATATCAATAACTGAATTTCAATCATTTTACCCTAGCCATACCATACTTTATCACGCCATGCACCGCATAGCTGCAAAAACAAAGCATTGATTTTACTGGCCCAAATCCTATATAGCGATAGACTTGATAAGTTTTCTTTGCCGAAGCCAGCTTTGTACCGGATTTCCCGGTGCTGGTCAGCCTGTATTTTAAAAGCGGCTCATTGACTGCGCAGGCCGTCCGATATTTACGAAGAATTTTCAGCCAGGTAACATAATCCTCATGTGCCTGTTCATATTCCATCGGAAACTCCCGAAGTACCTCTGTCCTTGCCAGAACCGAAGAACAATTGATGCTGTTATGCCGCAAAAGGCTCTGGTAAGTGATTTTTTCCTTTACCGGGATAATCCGCCCAGTCAGCTTTCCGTTCGGTGCCGTCAATTCACGCGCCGTACCGCAAAGAACACAGCCGGTCTTCTGTATCTGCTTCAGCTGTTTTTTCAGCTTGTCCTTTTCCCACCAGTCATCACTGTCTAAAAAGGCAACAAAAGGAGCCCTGGCCATCGCAACCCCTCGGTTGCGGCTTGCTGCCGCTCCAATATTCGTCTCATTCTTTACATAAAAAATCACAGGATCCTTCTCGTAGGCTTTCATCACTTCATCCAATCCGTCCTTTGAACAATCATTGATCACTATGATTTCCAAATCCACATTCTGTCTTTTTACAGAATCTATGGCCTGCTGTATGGTGCCCGCACAATTATATGCAGGCATCACAACAGAAACTATCGGCTTACTCATAAAACGCCTCCGTCATCCTGTGACTTTTCTTTTTCTTCTTTTGTGGCGGCCGTTACCTGCCACGCCTCCACACCTTCCGTGTTTTCTTTTTGAAACAGGATTTTAAATGTCAGCATCAAAAGCTTAATATCCTGCATCACAGAGTAATTCTCAATATAAGATAAATCCAGTTTCAGTTTATCATACGGCGTGGTGTTATATTTTCCATATACCTGCGCATATCCGGTCAGACCTGCCTTTACCTTCAGACGGTAATGAAACTCCGGCAACTCTTTCGCATACTGCGCCGCAATCTCCGGACGCTCCGGACGGGGACCGACCAAAGACATATCCCCTTTTAAAATGTTAAAGATCTGCGGCAATTCGTCAAAATGAATATTGCGGATCACTCTGCCGACCGGCGTCACCCGGTCATCGCCCTTAAATGCCAGACGCGCCCCATTTTCCTCAGATTCTACCTTCATACTGCGGAATTTCAGGATATGAAATACTTTCTGGTCTATTGTCAGACGCTCCTGTTTGTAAAAAACAGGACCACCGTCATACAACTTGATCAAAACCGCAATCACAATCATAAACGGCGCCGCCAACACCAGTCCGGCCAACGAAAAAACAATATCCATCGTCCTTTTTACAAAGGCCTGTTCTGCCGTCAGTCTCCGGTTTCTGGACAGTAAAAGCGCCGTATCAAACAGATGAATACTGTCCGCGCTGCGCAGCATGATATCCGAAAGCTTCGGGATACTATAGCAGCGTTTATCTGTCTCAAAACAATATTTCAGAAAAATATTTCTGGAAGCAGATGGAATATCACCTAAAATAATCGCCGGATATTCATCAATTTTCTTTTTAATATACTCTTCTCCTCTGGAAAGATGCACCGTCTCGCAAATGTTATATTTATCTTGTCTGGCGGACATCTTACGGATCAGGTCGCGCGGACTGCGCGCACCGTAAATCAGCAGCATCTGACGCGGCGGATAAATGCGTGCATATACCCATCGCATAGAAACTACCCATATTCCCACAATCACAAATTCAATCACAGTCATATATAAAATCGGCGTTAGATTTGTACCGAGTTTCCAGCGTCCGATCAGGCAAAGCTGCAGATAGGTAATAATATTTACACAAATAACAGACAGAATCTGCGAATACAGCACTTCGAATACGCGCAAATATCCCACCTTGAAACCGCCGTATATATGATAAAATACAAAGAGCATCACTGCATAAAGCGCAATGACCGCCTGATTACCGCGCACAAAACCTCTGCCGATAACCCCTGTCCTCGCATAGCATTTATACCAGATCACAGCAAACAGCGCCGTCTGCAAAGCCAGTATCAATACGGAGGACATAAACATAATGATGCGTTTATACTGTTCTCTTTTTTCCATATTGTTTTTCCTCTGATCTGTTCCGAAAATGGAACCCATTTTTTGTGCCAGAACACATTCTACAACATTTTTTTGCAAAAAACAACTGTCAGACTGTTGGTAATCACAGGCTCGTCTGCATATCTTTGTATATCACATAACTGCCAACCTGCCCGATCCTTTCAAACCCTCGTTTTTTCATGCCCCGTTCACGGCCTTCTCCTTCCGGCAGAGCAATAAAATTACAGTTCATTTCACGCAAACGGTTTGTCAAACCATAATAAGCGATTTTTTCCTTTCCCAGCTGGCGTATTACGTAGTTTCCTCCCGGACGTACTTTACCACGGCGTCCATAAATCTGCTCGATACTGCCGTCATACTGCCGGATATAACCAACCATATCCGCTGGAGCTGCAAGCATCGCGTGCTCACCTTCCGCGCGATGCGCATTGATCACCTCGCAGATTGCTGCCGGTGAGGACGGCACCTTTTGCCAGTTTACAGCCTTTTCATAGGGGCTTCCCTCCGCCAGATATACATTTTCTCCGGTAAAAACAATACTTCCTACAAAAAGAACCAGCAGAACCGCGCGCTGCCATTTCGCGCTGCGCCCTGCCCAAAGCTTTACCATAACATATGCCACGATCAGCGGAAGCGGCAATAGCCAGAGCATCCGCCAATAAACAAATTCTCCGATAAAACGTGTCAATGCCCAGGATATCGGCGGACAAAAGTAAATGACAGTAAACAGACAGGCATAGGCCGCCAAAAGTCTGCGGTGTGTCTTCTCCCGCTTCTGAAACAGAATATATACGACAGCCAGCACCAAAAGTACCATATGCCAGCCAGTCCCCATATATGATAACAGCCAGTCGGCCGCATTTTCCAATTGCGCTCTCATTATATGCATATATTTCTCCAACTTAAATCTATTTCACTGTTTCCGCTACATCGATTTCTGTATTACCTTCAAAACCAAATACAACGCTCCAATAACCACGCATGGCATGCAGCAGATGATCATATTCCGTACATATCTCCATTTTCCTTTAAAAACACCGAATAACAGCGCTAAAATCCCCAACATCATCGGAGCCAGCGCCACACCCATTGAAGATACCATCGTACAGGAAATCGCACACAAAAACAAAATGAGCCAATCCCCTTTTTCCTGATACCATGTCAGCGCTTTATATCCCATATAAAACAGGCACGGCAACATTACGGCAGCAAGCACCGCTTTCCCCTGCCAGATGCGGATCAGCAAAAACGTTCCCTGCGTATAAATAGAATAATAAGAATAGATATGGATCAACGACAGCAGTACCAAAAACAAGCCGATCTGCCTCGTCTGCTCTCGCCTCTCTGTCTCTTTTTTCCCACTTGTCCACCTTCCTGTCACTGCTTCTTGACGCGGTTTTTCTGCAAACAATACGCCGCCCAACAGATAATAAACCATATATCCCAGCATGATCAGGAAAACAGGAAGTACGGTATGCGCCATAACAGCCGGTTCAATACCGGTACACGTACTGATAAAAGCCAGAAACATTGGAAACGGTGACAGCACATAGCGAAGATTCAGCATCTCCACCGACATACCGGTATAAGGACTGTTCAAATACAACGTATCGTAATGGATCGCCGTTGTCGCTGCCGCCACATAATAGGCATCATCTAGGTCCGTCGTCATATAAAAGACATAAGCCGCAGCCTGCAAAGCTATCAGAAGCAGCGCCGCATACATCGTCCATGGCTGGCGGAAGGAACTTTTCAGCGATTTTAATAGTTCTTTTAAAATATCCCCATGACACTTCCAAATAGCCATTAGACAAAGAGCTGCGTAAATCGCTCCCACGGTCCATACCAGCACATGGTACGGAACACGCAGAATCGTCAGCGGCACAGTCACCACCTCAAAAACAGAAAACATCAGCAGATATCCGGTTACCGTACGCGCCGCAAAACCACTCTCTTTTCTGTCAAAAAAAGATAAGAGTAGACTCCCCGCCAGAAATGGAACGGCAAACAGCAGCACAAACGCCGCCGCACTTTTTATACACATTATCATATAAAAATCCTCTTTTTCATTGCTAAAAGGATGTCTCCCCACAGGCAGTTACACCTGAATCAGCAGACATCCCCGACTATTTTCTCTATTCTCCCAGTCCATCACATATCAACTGTCCGAGATTTTCCAGAGCCTCCTGCTCATCCTCTCCCTCGCAGGTGATTGTAATGGTACTGTTTTCTTTTACACAGGCGGCAAGTACATTGATCACACTTTTTGCGTTTGCCGTAACATTTCCATAGGAAAGTGTAATTGCCGATTTGTATTTAATCGCTTCACTGCAAAGAGCCGCCGATGGCTTTAAATGAAGCCCTTCAGTGTTTTTTATCACAAACGTCTTACTGACCATACACTACTCTCCCATCTGGAGCTCAATTTCCTGCTCCTTTTCCTCGTCCTGCATGCTGACGGCAATCTTCACCTTTTCTCCCAGTTCGCACCCTTCCGGAAGTATAATTTCTACCGGAATCGTATAATTGCCATTGCGGTTGTACGCAGACAGGTCAATGGCAGCCTGAATATCTTCTGTTTTCAAAGCATCCAGCTGCTCTTCCGAAGCCCGGATATTGATCGGCAGCTGATCTGTCGGTGTGAAAACCAACCGTTTATCCGCAGGCGGATTCAACAGTTCTATCTGTGATACCGGAAAATCAATCGTCCTGGTACCGATCTTATCCACACGCACATTGATCAGTACAATTGGTGAGGTATCTTCCTCCAGCCGAAGATCCGTATATTCCGCCAACGTTTCTGTAAGGTCGATCTGCATTTCTATGTTTGAAGAAGCCCCGGAAATATCTACACTGTTTTTCACATGTAATTGGTCTCCCAATCTCGCAAACGCTTCTTCTTTCGCTGCAATATTTACTGTTTTCGGTGAAATGGAAACCTCTGTCACCTCGTATCCTTCTGCCGGTTCTCCCACCAGAGGCACGTCCAGTTCAATATCATTATATACCTTCCAGACTTCTAAACGTACCGATGCCTGATTTTTTTCCAACACTGCGCCGCTGACCGTTTTTAATTCCAGATTGTTCATCTGGTTTTCTGTCATATTTGCACCGTTTTTATCCTGAATACGAATGGTATAAGAATCTGTCTTACTTTCAGAAAGATTGGTGATATCCACCGGCACTGTCACCTTGCCGATAATATTAATCAGAGATTCCGGTCCGGCAATTTTAATCGTATCTCCGGTAAGAATAGCGGCACGTCCCAATTCATAGCCTTTTTGCGCCGTCCCTCCAATAGATGGCACTATTCCGAAACTTTCTTCAATCTTATCTTCCATACTGATTTTTAAAGAAGACGGCTGTATGTGAATGTCCTCCTGACCGACAGCCGGATCCGAACAGCTCACCTGCAGCGGCACAGAGCCGATAGCTTCATTATATTCCTCCATATCTGCCTGTACCGTAAAGCTTGCCGCCGACAGCCTTTTTCGCACAGATTCACGCGCTGTCACATAAACATTCACCTTTTCTGTGCCTTCCAGCACGGAAAATGTTTTATTTGCATTCGTAATAGTATCACTATTTTTGATCATAACGCCCACGTTACGGTAAATCTGTGTACGTTCCTGATCGTTATTGTCCATTACCATCAGCCAGATCAGGCAGGCAGCCACAACCGAAAGCAGTTTCAGACCAAAATTGTGAGTAATTTTATGTCTCAGTTTCATTATGCCTCCTTATTTTTATCCTGTTCTGTTTTTTTACGATCCGACATTAAAATTCCTGTAATCAGATTTTTTTTCTGTACCACTGTCTTGTTCTGATGACGTACCAGCTGTTCGCGGAGCATATCCTCCGATACACTTCTCATCAACGCTCCCCTTCTGGCGATCGAAATACGTCCTGTTTCCTCGGATACGATAATCGTCATAGAATCGGTTACCTCACTGACGCCCACACCTGCACGATGTCTTGTACCCAGTTCCTTACCGAGCGCCTTTGTTTCCGACAGAGGCAGATAACAGGTTGCTGAAATAATCTTATCCCCGCGAATAATTACTGCGCCGTCATGAAGCGGTGTGTTATGTTCAAAAATATTAATCAAAAGCTGACTCGATACCACCGCATCAATATCAATACCGGTGCGGATATACTCGTTCAGATTTTCATTGGCTTCCAGAACCATTAAGGCACCCGTTTTTGCCTTTGCCATTTCCATCGTCGCACGTACGATCTCATTCACGGTACGGTCACTGAAACGCTGTTGCACATCCTTTCCTTGTCCAGATGGGAACAGTCCGGAAAAAAACGCCTTTTCACCGAGGCTCTCCAACGCCCTCCGCAGTTCCGGCTGAAAGATAATAATGGATGCCGTGATCACCAACGGCAATCCCTGACGGATCAGATAGGTGATCGTATCCATACGGAACAGATACGCCAGCGCCACAAAAAAGCCCAGCATCAGAAGCCCTTTTAAAAGGGTCCACGCACGGCTGTTCTTAATCCATACCAGCACGCTGTACACCAGAAAAGACAGAATGATAATTTCAACGATGTCAACAATGCCGATTGAAATCAACGGTATCTTCAGCCACGGAAAATTCAGACCGACCCACATTCTGACTGTTTGAATGAATTCCACCTGTTATCTCCCCTCTGCTCTTCTTTTTCGTTTTTTGCGCAATACCTTTTTCTTTGGCACTGCTTTTACATAATAAAAATATTCATCATCTTCAAAACGGACATTCTCCGTTCGACGGTAATCCAAACTAAACCGCATAATCTGCACAAACCAGGCAATCATCGCAGATACCAGGATACCGGATAAAAACCACAGCCAGTCCACTTCCACTATGTTGCCTGCCGCGGCCACCGCGTAAATCACCACATATACAGACACCCCTGCCGCAATCGCTACATTCCATGCATATTTGATTTCCATAATGCGGATAAAATAAACAATCAACAGTACCACAGCCAGAGTACCTGCCGCAACCAGCATTTCTCTGCTCGTAATCACATAGTCAATCATCATGGCCATTTTCTGTACCATTGCTTCCGCTGCATCCGTAGCTGTTGCCTGAAGAGTGCCTCCGTTTTTTGCCACCACTTGAATTAAATAATAAGCCAGAGCGCCAAATACCGTTCCCACGGCACTTAAAGGACCGCCGATCAATCCAAAAATCAATGCCGGCGCACATCCCAAACCGATTGGCTGCGCAATAGCTGTCAAAATGAGTGGCAGCGCTGAATCCGGCGAAATACCGAAATAAAGCAAAATACCGATCACTAACAGTCCGCCGCCCACGACAGCTGCCTCCAGAGAAATCCCGTAAAAATGTCCAAGAATCAGCGCAGTGCCAATCAACAAAATACTGTTCGACGGCAGAAACGTACAGACAGCAGCCAATCCCAACAGGATCAGAACATTATTCAGAGCCGCCATCTGCCCTAACGCATGATTAATCGACGCAAATGCCGTCAGCGCTAGTACAAACTTAAAAAACAGTCTGATTACCGTATCATATTGTCCATAAAATCTGCTCAGTACATCCCGCGCGGTAAGTAAGGCTCTCATGTGCTATCCTTTCTTCTGATAAGTTTTCTCCAATTTTTTCAACAACTCCCGGTATTTCTGCAGGTCCTTCTTTGCCCGGTTATAACGGACTGTCTGAATTGCATAAGTCAATACCAGAAAACTGCTGAGCACTGCCGCATATAGAAACAAAATACGCGCTCCCAATGCAATCGCGTCAATTTTTGTGATATCCACTACCAGTGTTTCCACATTATAAAGTCCCCACCCCGCCAGAACCAGAAAAAACGCCAGCGTAATACGGAACCCGTTTTTAATCATATTGCGTCCTATGTAATCACTGCGAAAATATGTCTGTACACCATCCAACTGTTCCTTATGATGTGTTTCAAAAATCGCCAGCTTCGTCATATAATAAATTCGTTTTTCGTCAATCATAACTGCTCCTGTCTTCGTTTTCCTCCAAATAAGCTGACAGAAAATATCATTATCAGTATAACATAAAAAGATACAATTGCATACCCATTATTTGATAACAGCTCCAAAATCCCCTTATCGTTCACACTATTTCGGCACAATACAGACCGCAGCAAAATACACATCTTGCACGCCGCTTTTTCGCAGAGTAAGCGCAGCCTCATCCAGCGTACTGCCAGTCGTGTAAACGTCATCCACCAGAAGCACTTTTTTCCAAATACATTCCTGCCCGTGCGGCAATTCTACTGAAAAAGCACCTTTCAAATTTATTCTGCGGCTTTTATGGTCAAGTTCTTTCTGGTTGGCTGTCTTTCGCACCTTTTGCAGTACCTTTTTCTCCACAGGAAGTCCAAGTTCCCACCCCAAATAAACAGCCAGAAGCTCCGCCTGATTATAACCGCGCACACCTATCGAAGATTTATGCATGGGAATCGGCACTATCACCTCCGGCTGCCAGTCCGCAATTTCTCTGCTAAAATGTTCGGCCATCTCTTTTGCAAAATATTCAAGGTATTCTCTTTTGTTTTGATACTTAACAGCATGAATCGATTTTCTCATTTCTCCTGTATACAACCACAATGCACGCCCTTGTGTAAAACTGTGTGTATGTTTTCGGCAATCTGCGCAGTACTCATCTTCCTCATGCTCTACCGGACGTCCGCATCGAAGACAAAATGGCTGTCGGATATACGGCAGCTTCTTTTTACAGTCTGCGCAAATGCCACCCGAAATCTTGCCGCAAATCGGACATCTGCGTGGAAAAAGAAGGTCAAGAAGCATATCCCGCAGCTGCCGCGCATGCACTTTTATCATTTCAATATATCCAAATTTTTCTATCGCAAATAATTCCTTTCTCTTTAAAACTCTACATATCCCACTCGCAGATTCGCTCTTTCAGCGACGTATAGCGTTTTTGTTCAAACCGATTATCAACCATCTGATAAAACACTTGCTGCGAGCCGACCAGCGTCACACATTTGCGTGCTCTTGTCACAGCCGTATAGAGGAGATTTCTGCTCATAAGCATCCTCGGTCCGGACAAAAGCGGGATTACCACTGCCGGATATTCGCTTCCCTGCGATTTATGAATGGTAATCGCATAAGCCAGTTCCAACTCATCCAGCTGTTTAAAAGGATACTCCACGAACCGTCCCTCATCAAACTCAACCGTCAATAATTCCGCATACTGGTTGATCTCACGTACAATTCCCATATCGCCATTAAAGACACCTACGCCTTTTTCCACCACAATACCATATTTTCCGCGTATCTCCCACTCGGCCTGATAATTATTTTTAATCTGCATTACCTTATCGCCTTCACGAAAGATACCGCCCCCATGTTCTTTTTCCCGCTTCTCTGCTGCCGGAGGATTCAAATACTGCTGCAGGATCGTATTCAGCCGTTCTACCCCCAGCAACCCTTTGCGCATCGGCGTCATCACCTGAATGTCATACGGATCCGCATCCACAAATTTCGGCAGCTTTTTCTGTATCAACGTCAGCACAACGCTGATTATCACATTGGCATCATCTCTCTGTAAAAAGAAAAAGTCCATGCTTTTATTATCAAGCGTCACATGCTCTCCGCTGTTGATCTTGTGCGCGTTTACCACAATATCACTCTCACTTGCCTGGCGGAAAATTTTGTTCAAACGTACCACCGGAAACCGCTCCGATTCAATAATATCCTTCAGCACGCTTCCCGGTCCAACAGAAGGAAGCTGGTTGACATCTCCCACCATAATCAGACGCGTTCCGACTGTCACCGCGCTCAAAAGCGCATGCATCAGAAAAATGTCCACCATCGACATCTCATCAATAATAATTACATCCGCCTCCAACGGATTCTGCATATTTTTCTCAAAATGCGTCGCTGCCGAAGACTCGTCCGATACACCGGATACCTCCAACATACGGTGTATCGTCTGCGCTTCATATCCGGTTGCCTCCGTCATGCGCTTCGCCGCTCGCCCGGTCGGTGCCGCCAGCAAAATATCCAGCCCTTCCCTCTCAAAATAATGGATCAGCGCATTGATCGTCGTCGTTTTTCCCGTTCCCGGTCCTCCAGTAATCACCAGAAGCCCATGATCAACCGCTGCTCGCACTGCATCCTTCTGCAATTCCTCAAGGCGAGTATTGGTTTCTTTTTCAATTTGCGCAATGCGTTTTTCTATCAGATCTTCCGAGGTGTTGGCAGAAATGTTTAAATCATGCAGCATTTTTGCTGTGTTGAGTTCAAGATAATAATTTTGTGCACTGTACACGCAGACCTGCGGTTCCGGCTGCGGATCGCAATCCTGGAAAAATCCATAGGCACGCCACTGTTCGTCCATCTCGTCGGTAGCTGTCGGCTGCATTTCCTGCGTTTTCTCAGGCGCGCGCTCCTTAAGAATTACTTTTCGCTCAATCGCCAGATCAGAAAGATTTTTCTCCATTGTTTCCAAAGAAACACCCAACAACTCCGATGCACGTAAGAGCAGTTCTTTTTTCGGAAAAAAAACATGCCCTTCCCCCATCGCCTGTGTCAGCAGATAGAGTATCCCGCTTTTAACACGAAAATCGGAATCTGCCAAAATCCCTACACGTTCAGCAATCTCATCCGCAATTTTAAAACCAACGCCGCCGATGTCCTCCGCCAGCTTGTATGGATTTTCTTTTACAATCTGATAGAGCGCCGGACCATATTCACTATAAATTTTTACAGAAAGCGAGGTTGATATGCCGTATTGCTGTAAAAACAACATCGCTTTTCGCATATCTCGCTTTTCTTCCATCTGCTCAGCGATCTCGCGCGCCTTGCGCTCACTGATGCCTTTGATTTCGACCAGTCGTTCCGGTTCTTCTTCCATCACACGGAACGTATCCTTTTTAAAATGACGGACGATACGCGCCGCCAGCGCCATGCCAATTCCTTTGAGCGCGCCGGAACCAAGATATCTCTCCATCGAAAGTTCGTCCTCCGGCGCCTTAAATTCATAAGAAGTAAATTTAAACTGCCTGCCATACGTACCGTGTTCCGTATAGCTACCCTGCAGTTCGATCATCTCTCCCGCATTAACATACTGCATGGTTCCAACGCAGGTCAGCTCATCACCATCACAGACCAGAACCATCACGGTATAACCATTTTCATCGTTCCGATAAATCACATGGTCAATATATCCTGAAATTGTTTCCATAACAACGGTTGTCTCACTCTTTCTTGCTGTCTCGGATGTGACTGCATAAATTCTGTACTTTATTCTACCATTCTGTCATTTCCATTTGTCGCAGACAGATACCGTTCCGTTCCAACTGCTACTGCCGTGATCGGATTTTCCGCAACAACCGTATTAATACCTGTTTTTTCTTCAATCAATTCTTCCAGTCCATCCAAAAGCGAACCTCCTCCGGTCATCACAATACCGCGTTCTACGATATCTGCCGCTAACTCCGGCGGTGTTTTTTCCAGTACGCCGTGTACCGCCTCAACAATTTGTGCTGTTGCTTCCGCTAATGCTTCCCGAATATGTTCAGAACCAATACGAACCGTCTTTGGCAAGCCCGTCGTCAGATCGCGTCCTTTCACTTCCATCAGCTTCTGCTGCGGACGTTCTATTGCCGTTCCAATCTGTATCTTGATATCCTCCGCCGCACTCTCACCGATGATCATATTATGTTCGCTACGCGCATACCGGATAATTGCTTCATCAAACGCATCTCCCGCTGTTTTGATCGTAGTATCCACCACAATACCGTCCATAGAAAGAATCGCTACCTCCGTCGTACCTGCTCCAATATCTACAATCATCTTTCCGCAAGGTTTGGAGATATCAATCCCTGCGCCGATCGCTGCCGCAAGCGGTTCTGCAACCAATGTCACCTCACGTGCACCCGCCTGATAGGTGGCGTCCTCCATCGCCTTTCTCTCAACCTCTGTCACTGTATTCGGCATACTGATACTGATACGCGGCTTTTTAAACGAAAGTTTTCCGCTGGCTTTCTGAATGAAATACTTCAGCATCTGCTCCGTCACGGCATAATCCGAAATAATCCCGTTCTTTAAGGGACGAATAGCCACAATATTGCCGGTGCTCCTGTTAAGCATCAGTCTCGCCTCTTCTCCTATCGCTTTGATCTTGTTTGCGTCACGGTCAAAAGCAACGATAGACGGCTCCTTTAAAACCACGCCTTTTCCTCTGACGCATATAATAATACTGGCCGTTCCCAGATCGATCCCGATGTCTGATACGTTCATCTCCAGTCCTCCTCATCTCAAAAAAACATCCGCCTTCCTTTGGTACGGATATCATTGTATTAATGAATCAAGTATAAAGCACACCCGAAAAATTTTAAAGTCCTTTTTGATATTTTCATATTTTCTTCATTTTCTAAACATATTTTGAACACATTTTACATATATACTAATAACATATTAGCAAAGAGCTAATATATCATAACTCACACTTCGCAGCCCCACACGCTGCGGAGTACTCCCTCAAAATATTTTTTCTCTTTCCTGAAAGGACTGCCTCAAACGGGCAGTCCTTTTACATTTCCAATTCTTACTTATTCAAATAACGTTTCACATACTGACCGGTGTAAGACCGGGGAATCTCCGCCACTTCCTCCGGTGTTCCTTTGGCAATAACGGTTCCGCCGCCGCTGCCGCCCTCCGGTCCCATATCGATGATATAGTCGGCTGTTTTAATCACATCCAGATTATGTTCAATCACCACAACGGTATTGCCGCCGTCCGCCAGACGCTGCAAGATCTCCACCAGTTTGTGTACATCCGCAAAATGCAGACCGGTTGTCGGCTCATCAAGAATGTAAATCGTTTTTCCGGTACTTCTGCGGCTCAATTCGGTCGCCAGTTTAATGCGCTGCGCCTCTCCGCCGGACAATTCTGTAGACGGCTGTCCCAGTTTGATATAAGAAAGCCCTACATCATAGAGCGTTGCAATCTTCCGATGAATGGACGGCACATTTTCAAAAAATTTCATCGCTTCCTCAACCGTCATATCCAGTACATCATAAATGCTCTTGCCCTTATACTTCACTTCAAGCGTTTCGCGATTGTAGCGTTTTCCATGGCAGACCTCACACGGCACATAGACATCCGGAAGGAAATGCATCTCAATCTTCAGAATGCCGTCTCCATTGCAGGCCTCACATCTTCCGCCCTTTACGTTAAAGCTGAAACGACCTTTTTTATAGCCGCGTGCCTTTGCGTCCGCAGTAGCAGCAAACAGGTCACGGATCTGGTCAAACACACCGGTATAAGTTGCCGGATTGGAACGCGGCGTCCTGCCGATCGGTGACTGATCGATGGCAATAATCTTATCGAGCTGCTCCACCCCCTCGATGCGGTCATGTGCCCCGGCAATCGTGCGCGCACGATTCAGCTTTTTCACTAAACTTTTATAAAGAATCTCATTTACCAGTGAACTTTTTCCAGAACCGGACACACCGGTAACGCAGGTCAGTACGCCAAGCGGAATATCCACTGTTATATTCTTCAGATTATTCTGTTTCGCTCCTACCACACGCAGAAAACCGGTCGGTTGCTTACGGCTTTCCGGCACCGGGATCTTTCGGCGACCGCTCAAATAATCACCGGTAATAGAATTCTTATTTTGCATGATTTCTTCTGCTGTGCCGGCCGCAATGATCTCTCCGCCGTGCTCTCCCGCCTGCGGTCCGATATCCACTACATAATCCGCCGCCAGCATCGTATCCTCGTCGTGTTCTACCACGATCAGGGTATTGCCGAGATCACGCAGTTTTTTCAAAGTTGCCAGCAACTTATCATTGTCTCTCTGGTGCAGACCGATACTCGGCTCATCCAGAATATAGGCAACGCCCACCAGACCGGAACCAATCTGCGTTGCCAGACGGATACGCTGTGCCTCCCCGCCGGACAGACTTCCTGTCGCTCTGGAGAGCGTCAGGTAATTCAGGCCTACATCATTTAAGAAACGCACTCTCGCCTTTACTTCCTTCAGAATCTGATGGCCGATCAGCTTTTGCTGTTCTGTCAGCTGAAGTTCATCCAGCCATGCAATCAATACATCAATCGGCATCGATGTTACTTCATAGATGTTTTTATCACCGACCGTAACTGCCAGCGCACTCTTTTTCAAACGTTGTCCGCCGCAAGTCTTACACGGCGTGATCCGCATAAAGGTTTCATATTCCTGCTTCATATAGTCAGAGCCGGTTTCACGGTAACGGCGCTCCACATTTTTAATCAGACCTTCAAACGCAATATCGTAGACACCGGTACCGCGCTGTCCGGTATAATGCACCTTTACCTCTCGCCCGTTTGTGCCATAAATGAGCATGTCGCGGATTTCCGGTTCAAGCTGCTCATATGGGGTGTCCAGACTAAAATGATATTCCTCGCAGAGTGCGTCCAGAATCGCTCGCGTAAAACTGCCCTTATCCGTGCAGGACTGCCAGCCCATCACTGCAATTGCCCCGTCAGCAATACTCAGGGATTTGTCCGGAATCATCAGTTCCTCATCAAATTCCATTTTGTAACCCAGACCAAAGCAATCCGGACAGGCGCCAAACGGATTGTTAAAGGAAAAGCTGCGCGGTTCAATCTCCTCAATGCTGATACCACAGTCCGGACACGAAAAGCTCTGGCTGAAACGAATCGGCTCCTGTCCATCCACGTCTACCAACACCAGCCCTTCCGCCAGATTCATGACCGTTTCCAGAGAATCTGTCAGACGTTTCTCTATACCAGGCTTGATCATCAAACGATCTACCACGATTTCAATATTATGTTTTTTATTTTTATCCAGCTTTATTTCTTCCGTCAGCTCATACATACTGCCGTCCACAATCACGCGCACATAGCCGCTGCGCTTCGCCTGTTCAAATAGCTTGACATGTTCGCCCTTGCGGCCGCGCACTACCGGAGCCAGCATCTGGATTTTTGTACGCTCCGGCAGACTCATCAGCTGATCGACCATCTGGTCAACCGACTGTTTCTTGATCTCACGCCCGCACTTCGGACAGTGCGGGATACCAATGCGCGCGTATAACAGACGCAGATAGTCGTAAATTTCTGTCACAGTTCCCACCGTAGAACGCGGATTGCGATTCGTTGATTTCTGATCAATAGAAATAGCCGGCGGAAGTCCCTCAATACTCTCAACATTTGGTTTCTCCATCTGACCAAGAAATTGACGCGCATAGGAGGACAAAGACTCCATGTAACGTCTCTGCCCTTCCGCATAGATCGTATCAAAGGCCAGAGAAGACTTGCCCGAACCGGACAGACCGGTCAGCACAACCAGCTGATTTCGCGGAATATCAATATCCACATTTTTCAGGTTATGCTCGTTTGCCCCTCGAATACGGATAAACTGTTTACTGTCTTTTTCTATTTTCATATGTTTCTCCTTGCTTTATTCTAACTCCTGCAATGCCTTTTTCAGTTCGATCATTTTGTCACGCAGCTCTGCTGCTGCCTCGAAATTGAGGTCTGCCGCTGCTTTTCGCATCTTTTTCTCCACCTCTGCAGCCAGTTTTTCCAGTTCTATTTTGCTCATGGACTCCGGATCTATCTGCATTTGTTTTTCTTCTTTGGCAACCGCCTTGGAAATACTGATCAGGTCGCGGACAGACTTGCGAATCGTCTGCGGTGTAATACCGTGCGCTTCATTATACGCCTCCTGCACTTTACGGCGGCGTTCCGTTTCTCCGATCGCTTCTCTCATAGAATCTGTGATCACATCCGCATACATAATAACATGACCGTCCGCATTTCGCGCCGCACGTCCAATCGTCTGGATCAAGGATGTCGCGGATCGCAGAAAGCCCTCTTTATCCGCGTCAAGAATCGCTACCAGAGTAATTTCCGGAATATCCAGACCTTCACGCAGCAAATTGATCCCAACCAATACATCAAACACATCCAGACGCATATCACGGATGATCTCCGTTCTCTCCAATGTGTCTATATCAGAATGCAGATAACGCACCCGAATACCGATATCGCGCATATAATCAGTCAGATCCTCCGCCATGCGCTTCGTCAGTGTGGTGATCAGCACCTTGTTTTTCTTTGCAATTTCCTTATTCACTTCTCCGACCAGATCGTCTATCTGACCTTCTACCGGGCGCACCTCAACCCTCGGATCAAGAAGTCCGGTCGGACGGATGATCTGCTCGGCGCGCAGCAGCTCATGTTCTGCCTCATACTGCCCCGGTGTCGCGGAGACAAACAGAATCTGATCTATTTTACTTTCAAATTCCTCAAAATTCAAGGGACGGTTATCCAGCGCTGACGGCAGACGAAATCCGTAATCAACCAATGTTGTCTTACGCGAGCGGTCCCCGGAATACATTGCGCCGATCTGCGGTACCGTCTTGTGGGACTCATCAATGATCATCAGAAAATCATCCGGAAAATAATCGATCAGTGTATGCGGCGGCACTCCTGGCTCCAACCCTGACAAGTGTCTGGAATAATTTTCGATGCCGGAACAGAAACCGGTTTCTTTCATCATTTCTATATCAAAATTGGTGCGTTCGGAAATACGCTGCGCCTCCAACAGTTTATCCTCACTTTTAAAATAGGCCACGCGTTCAGTCAGCTCCGCTTCTATATTGTTCGCCGCTTCAAGGATTTTCTCCGGCGGCACCACATAATGCGATGCCGGAAAAACAGCGATATGCTCCATTCGGCTTTTTACCTCTCCTGTTAATACATCGATCCGCGTGATCCGTTCAATTTCATCTCCAAAAAACTCCACACGAAATGCATAATCATCCGCATTTGCCGGGAATATCTCCAACACATCCCCATGTACCCGAAACGTACCGCGGTGAAAATCCATCTCATTCCTTTCATATTGGATATCGATCAATTGGCGGATCACCTCATCACGATCTCTCTCCATTCCCGGACGAAGAGACACCATCATCTTTTCAAAGTTTTCCGGCTCACCCAATCCATAAATACAGGAAACACTGCAAATAATAATAACATCACGCCTCTCGATCAAAGAAGCGGTAGCTGACAGACGCAGCTTGTCAATCTCGTCATTGACAGAAGAATCCTTCGCGATATACGTGTCGGAGGATGGAACATATGCCTCCGGCTGATAATAATCGTAGTAGGATACAAAATATTCAACTGCGTTATTGGGAAAAAATTCTTTAAACTCTCCGTATAGCTGCGCCGCAAGAGTTTTATTGTGCGCAATAATCAAGGTCGGTTTATTTAATTCTTTTATGACATTCGCCATTGTAAATGTTTTACCGGAACCGGTGACACCAAGAAGCGTCTGGCATTGGTTTCCCTCCCGGAAGCCCTTCACCAGTTCCGTAATCGCCTGCGGCTGATCGCCGGTCGGGGCGTATTCTGATACTAATTCAAAGTGATCCATGTTTTTCTCCCTGTTATCTAACCAGTATAGGCATAGTTTGCCTGCATTTATTCTCTCTTGCTATTATATCAGAACACAAAATAAAAGTACAGAGCAAAACCGAATGTTTGTTCTGTACTTTCGTTCCGCTTACCAATATTAAATTTTATGAATCTCCATATCCTTCGGCAGGATCAGATCCAACAGGATTGCCACCACAAAAACAACCGCCACACAGTTTCCCGCAAACACATCCTGCACCAATTTCGGGAAAATACCCCAGATCGCTGATTCTGTTGCCGCCGTTGTACCAATTCCAAGAGAAAAGGACAAAGCCGCAATTATCGTATTTCTCTGGTTAAATTCTGCTCGCGCCAGCATCTGAATACCGCTGACCATAATAGAACCAAACATCATGATCGTACAGCCGCCCAGAACCGCTTCCGGCAGAGATGCAAAAAACGCTCCGATCGGCGGGAACAGCCCTGCTAAAATCATACACATAGCGCCCGTCATAATCGTAAAACGGTTTACCACCTTTGTCATAGACACCAGACCGACATTCTGACTGAAGGACGTAACCGGCGGACATCCAAATAAACCGGACAGCGTACTGGCAAAACCGTCGCAGGCCAATGAACCGGAAATCTCTTTTTCGGATACTCCGCGCTCCAGGCCGGTTGCACATACTGCCGATGTATCACCGATCGTTTCTGCCGCAGATACCATGAAAATAATCACTACAGAAAGAATCGCTCCTGCGTGAAACTCCGGCATCACCGGCAAAAGCTTTGGCAATGCCACAAATCCGCCGGAAAAAATACCGGAAAAATCAACCATCCCCATCACTGCCGCCAGAATATATCCGACGATCAGGCCAAACAAAACAGACAGCTGCTTCCAGAATGATTTTGCAAACACGTTAAACAAAAGACAAGCCAACAGTGTTACGACTCCCAATGTGAGGTTCTGCACAGAACCGAACTGTTCTGTATAACCGCCGCCGAAAGAACGGATACCAACTGTCAAAAGCGAATACCCGATCGTAGTAACAACCGTTGCCGCCACCACCGGTGTCACAATTCGGCGCCAGTATTTTGCTAAAAGTCCAAGACAGCCTTCAATTAAACCGCCAACCAGAACTGCGCCTACAATCGCTCCATAGCCATACGAGCCGCCGACATACGTCAGGATTGTCACAAACGTAAAACTAACTCCCATGACGATCGGCAGACCGGAACCTACCTTCCAAATCGGATACAACTGGACAAGAGTGGCAATCCCGGCAATAAACATCGCGTTCTGCAAAAGAACTGCCGTCTTTGCCTCGTCCAGACCGGCTGCCGCCCCAATCAGGATAATCGGTGTCAGGTTTGATACAAACATCGCCAGCACATGCTGGATTCCAAACGGAACCGCTTTTCCCAGCGGTACGCGTCCGTTCAGTCGATAAATATTACTGACATCCGCTGTTTTTGAATGTTTTTCTTTCATAATCTCCTCCACATTTTCTTAATTTCCACTACCTAGTATAGTGTCTGCAAAAACGAGTTGCAAGCACTTTTTTGTCGATTTTCGATACAACAACTATCAGCCCCTACTTGATATTTTTACGTGGTTCCATACTAAAAATTGTTCAAGAGACCCGC
>CALDMO010000004.1 GCA_937915375.1 uncultured Marvinbryantia sp. | reverse complement strand
ACTGCCGGATTCTTTCGAGGTCTGGCAGTTATTTTTTTGCACTAGAAAAGGAGCTGCGCACTAATACTTAGTGCGACAGCCCCATACGCTCATTTTCTTCTTAACTTTCTACTACTTCCAGTACGTCCATCGGACATGCTTTTGCACAGATTCCGCATGCCGTACATTTAGATGCATTCGGTTTGTCCTCCACTTTTACCATCAAACCAAACGGACATGCTTCTACACATTTGCCGCATCCGGTACAAAGCTTTTTGTTTACCATGTAAACACCCTTTGCATTCTTAGTGATCGCGCCAGCCTCGCAGACCTCCGCGCATTTACCGCACTGCGGACATGCCATCGGACGAACGTTTCCTTTTCTTTCCACGATCTGGATGCAGGACTTATCTGGATCAAACTCTTTATAGTAAGCGTTTGAGCACGCACGAACACATTCCAGACATGCCATACAGGTACTGCCTTTTTTCACTGTTAATTTCTTCATTTTGCTATCCTCCGCTTTTTCACACATTCTCTATATTATGATACCATTTTTCGACCAAATCTTCAAGAAAAATCACTGCAAATATTTACCGTTCCCAGGTCCTTTCTTAAAACGTGCTTTGATACAGTCCTCACCCTTTTTCAAACACTCATCCGCCCCATTTTTCCCGAGGATATCCTGAAAAATCTCCGCCTCCTGCAGAACACCTGTCCCATGCGGTACCATATAAGCTCCCGCATCGCTTCCAGCTGCCATCTGCACGCCGCATGCATAAGCATATGCAATATTTTCGCATTCCATTGTAAAAATCTGTTTCAATATTTCATCCGTATAGCGACCGCAGCCGATCAGATTTTTTGTCGTCACTGCCGTAGGTACCCAAACACATCCCATATCCGCCATTGCTTCCATACATTCCCGACTGATGTAGTTCCCATGCTCGATACTTTCCGCGCCGGCGATTACTGCCGGAAGCACGGCCTCCGTACCATTCGCATGCACCATTACCGGAAAACCTTCCTCATGCGCGATATGAATCATTTCGCAGATGCGCTCCTTTTCCAGCGCCAATTCGCTTAAAACTCCATAGCCAGAATATTCCATAATCCCGGAAACCATAATCTTTACAAAGTCACCGCCGTGCGCACGCACTTCTTTTATACATTCCCGATATTCCGTAAATGACGACACACTTTTTCCGACAATACCGCCGTAATGTCCCTGCCAGTGAATGGCAAAAACAGGGGTACGATAATCAATACCGTACTCCCCTGCCAGTTTTTTTGCCTGTTCAGATACCCCATACCGATCACCGCCATCACGGATAAACGTAACGCCCGCCTCCCGATATGCCTGCAGATATCTACGGATAATCCCAATATCCGCGCCGCATTTATGATCTTCAACCGCCCTGCGGTAATTAATCCCATTCATAAACAAATGAGCGTGACATTCTCCAAACATCTTCTGCCTCACCACTATAAAAAATTTTTCCTTATTTTTATAGTACCGCAAACTCCATAAATGTCAACTAAAATCCCTAATATCTCTTTTTCTCACTCATCCAGGAAATCAGCGCGCATACCATAATGACCGCAAGCCCTGCCGCCAACATGGAAAACGCAAGTGTCATTGGATGCGTCACACACCAGGAAATCGTTTTCTGAAGCAGTTCCAGATTAAGACCAAGTTCCGCTCCCTTTCTAGTTTCCTCTACGATTGCATTCATGCCAAAAAACATCACAAATGCCGGAATTATGCGAACCAGGCTTAAAATCTGCGCATTCTTCATCCGTGTCAGGTACAAAAACAAAAACTGCAGCGCTAATACAATATAACCTACTCCCAGATACAGCAGTGTCAGCGCAACCTCCGCCAATTGTTTTTCCATCGGTACTTTTCTTAAAACCATTGTCAATACACAAAAAGCCAGTCCGACTGCGGCACAGAGCGTCAGTAGAAGTACTCCATACAGATATCGTCCAAACACACGATTTCCAGCTGTGACCGGAAGCACCAAGGTAGAAATCTCTGCACCGCCGGTCGCGAAAAAGTTATTTGAACAGACACAGAGCGCTCCAAAAATCATATACAGCGCGCCGAAAGACGGGGTCGCATCCGCTGCAAAAAAGGTGATTGCTCCCGCAATTACTAAAAACAGTCCCATAAATTTTACTAACGACGTTGATTTCATAAAATCAAGCTTTACACATTTTATGGTACGCATCATCTACTCCTCCATTCCTTTGATCATATGCACCACGATCTTGTCAATCGTTGGTTTCTCCAGCAGACATTTCCCAGACAGGTAAGCGCCGTCATCCGTTTTTGCCAGTGCTTCAAACCCAATGCCGCTTTCTTGAATACCGATCAGCAGTCTGCGCGTCTGCACGTCCAGATCCTCCTGTCCGCCTTTTACCAACACAAAATTTTCCTGTAACTCTTCTTTTGTCTCAAAGAAAACCTTTCTGCCGCCGTCGATAAAAAAAATATAGTCGGCAATATCCTCCAGGTCACTCAACATATGCGTAGAAAACAATACGCTGTGTTCCCCGTCGCTGATATATTCCTGCAGCAGTTGTAAAATTTCCTGACGTACCACCGGATCCAATCCATTCGTGGCTTCATCAAGAATCAACAGCTTTGTCTCTCTTGAAAGTACCATAGCAAACATCAGCTTAACCCGCATACCGCGGGAAAAATCTTTTACTTTCTTTTTCTCCGGCAGCTTCCATTTTTTCACAAGCGCGTCAAATTTCTGTGCCTGATAGGTCGGATAAAAATCTTTTAAAATCGTGCGCACCTGCTTTAAAGTGAAATCCGGCATCATGCTTGCACTGTCTCCAATATAACCAATGGCTTCCTTATAGGTTACCTCATCCTCCTCATAACGTATTCCGTCTACATTTATGTCCCCTTCATCCGCCTTTACCAAATGCATGATCGAACTTAAAGTTGTCGTCTTACCTGCACCGTTCTGCCCAACGTATCCCATAATATAGCCTTTCGGCAATGTAAAGCTGATATCCTGCAATGCAAAATTTTGGTATTGTTTGCTCAGTCTCCTTACCTCTAATACATTCTCACCCATGTGACCATTTGCTCCTTTCTGTCTGTCAATGCATTTCTCCTGTGAAATATGCCGCCATTTCCGACTTAAAAAAAGTAACATAATCAACGATTTTCCTGCAGCAGTTTCAGAGTCTGCACCAATTCTTCGTCTGTCATCTGAAGCTGTCTGGAAGCGGTGATTGCCGCATCCAGATGCTCCTCTATCTGCCTTTGCACCTGTTCCGTCAACAGCTGATTGTCTCTTTTTAAGACAATACTTCCCTTTCCCTGCACAGAGGCAATATAGCCTTCTGCCTCCAGCTCCCGGTATGCTCTCGTCGTTGTAATTACGCTGATGCCAAGCTCCTTTGCCAGCTGACGGATAGACGGAAGCACCGTTCCTTCTTTTATTTTTCCATTTAAAATCTGCTCCTTTATCTGATCCCGTATCTGCGCATAAATCGGAAATTCAGATTGATTTGAAATAATAATTTTCATCAAATTACTCCTTTAGAGACACGCATTTATTTTCCGGACGTCTCCTTCCAATAAACGCAATAAAGTATATACTGTATATATATCATTATATACAGTATATACTTTATGTCAATACTCTTTTCTAAATTTTTTACTGCTTTCGTTCCTGTACCGGAATAAACATCAATACAAATACCAGCAGAAGCAGAAAGCAGGCAAGTAAAATGGATTTCTCCCCGTACTTTTGTGTGATGAGCATCGAGAATGTCGCTCCGACAATAAAGACAGCGATAATTCCGTAATATTTCAAACTTTTCTTCTGCTTCGCATGATCCTTATTTACCCTTGCATAAAACAAATGCTCTGTTGCCGTACGCAGATTTCCGGTACACATCGTAGTCGTATAGCTGCTGCTTCCCTCAAAAGTACGGAAACTTTCCACCTGCATCGAGCAGACAAATGCCACAGCGATATTCACCAGATCATCATTTACACCAGACGGAACAAACGCAATGCATCCCAACACAAGCAGCTCAAGCGCAATGATAATCTGTCTCCAGTGTATCTTCGTATTAAAACGGAATCGGTAACGAATTTCCTCTACAATCAGAACCCCTGCCATAAACGCGAGAATCGGCAGCGTATATTTTAAGACCATTTCCAGATTCTTCTCCGCCAGATTGATTGCCAGCAATACCATATTCCCGGTCTGCGCATTGGCAAACACACCTCCCCGGCACACATACGTGTATACATCCAGGTAACCGCCGGCAAATGCCAGCAAAAGTCCTACAAAATATGATTGCGACATATACATTTGCGGCTGTTTCACCCTCATGTCCTCCTTGTGTTCCCGCAGAATCTAATTATTTTTTGGAATCAAGATAAGCCTTTCGGCCTTCCTCATAAAGATTATTTCCCTCACTGTCAATAATGACAACCAGAGGCATCTCCTCCACATACAATTTCCGCAGTGCTTCCGCGCCAAGATCTTCGTATGCGATCAGTTCCGCTTTTTTGATACATTTTGCCAGCAGAGCACCTGCTCCGCCAATCGCGCCAAAATACACGCCGCTGTATTTTTTCATCGCGTCAACAACCTCCGGAAGCCGCGCACCCTTTCCAATCATTCCTCTGGCACCCACAGACATCATCGTCGGCGCGTAGGCATCCATACGTCCGCTGGTGGTCGGTCCCGCGGATCCGATCACTTCACCCGGTTTTGCCGGTGTCGGTCCCACATAATAAATAGTCGCATTTTCCGGATCAAATGGAAGCTGCTCGCCTCTTGCCAGAGCTTCACACATTCTTTTATGCCCCGCATCTCTGGATGTATAAATTTCACCAGTCAGATAAACCGTATCGCCGGCATGCAGTGTTTTTGCAAGTTCTGCTGTTAATGGAAGAGTAATATGTTTTTCCATCCTAGATCACCTCCGATTTATGACGTGTTACATGACAGTTGATGTTAATCGCACACGGCATTCCCGCAATGTGCGTCGGCAAAGTTTCAATATTTAAACCGATCGCAGTAGTTTTTCCGCCAAATCCCTGCGGTCCGATACCAAGTTTATTTACTTTTTCCAGCATTTCTTTTTCCAGATCTGCATAATACGGATCCGGGTTGGAAGAATCAATCGGGCGCATCAACGCTTTTTTCGCCAGAAGCGCCGCCTTATCGAAGGTTCCGCCGATTCCGACACCGATTACCATCGGCGGGCATGGATTCGGACCTGCCGCTTCCACCGTCTCCAAAATAAAATCCTTGATGCCCTGCAGCCCGGCTGATGGCTTAAACATACGGATTGCACTCATATTTTCACTTCCAAAGCCTTTCGGACCTACCGTTACCTTGATCTGTTCACCCGGAACGATCTCCGTATAAAGCATTGCCGGCGTATTATCACCGGTATTACCGCGGCGAACCGGATCTGCCACTACCGATTTTCTCAAATATCCCTTATCGTAACCGCGGCGAACACCCTCGTCAACCGCTTCCGCCAGATTGCCGCCCACAATATGCACATCCTGACCAATCTCCAGAAATACACATGCCATACCAGTATCCTGACAAATCGGCACATCTTCCTTTTCCGCGATTTCAAAATTTGTGATGATTTTATCCAGAACCCCCTGCGCGATCTCCCAGTCCTCACATGCACGGCAGTTTTTAATCGCACACTGCACATCTTTCGGAAGATATTGATTTGCTTCAATACACAATCTCTCTACTACATCTGTAATCTGCTGCACCTGAATCTCTCGCATGAAACCCACCTCCATAATGTATTTAATATTATTTCATTATAACAATTCTGTCTGCCTGAACCGTTACAAAAAGATTCCTATAAACTGACATGCCAGTACAACAATGACGAGCGCCACCGGATAGGTTGCTGCATAAGCGGAAGCCACGTCGTCCGTCTCTGTTACACGGATCAGTGTTCCCAGAGCCGGTGTACTTGTCATACCGCCGCAAATAGAACCAAGCGTATTAAACAAACTCAGTTTTAATACCTTTACCGCAAACACATAACCAAGCAGCATCGGAATCAGTGTCATAAGCGCTCCGTACACAAACAGTAAAACGCCCTGCTCCTTTAAAATTTCTACAAAGCCGGCTCCCGCCTGCACGCCTGCGCCGATCAAGAACAACGCCAGACCAAATTCCCGCAAACATTCCAAAACATGTTTCTCTACTTTAACGCTAAGCTTTCCGATTTTGCCAAAATGACCGAGCACCAGCCCCGCAATCAGCGGACCTCCGGACGTTCCCAGAGAAAAAACAGCGCCGCCCGGAAGCGGAATCTGGATTTTCGCCAGCACAATGCCCAGCATGATTGCCAGAGAAAACGGGAAAAATCCCATACTGTCCGCATAAAATAATGCTTCTTTATGATCCTTGCGAAATTCCGCTTCTCCCACATCAACAGCCGCTTCAAATGCCGCACGCTCCGCTGCCATATCTGTCTTTAAAAGTTTCGGAATCAGCTGTACGAACAGCACCACTCCAACCACCCCAAATGGATAAGCAATCCCATAGCCCACAGAAGCCGCATCAGAGCCCGTTGCTTCAAGCGCTGCAGCAAGTCCGGGCGTACTGGTCAGCGCGCCTGCCATCATGCCGACACTGACATCCGTCGGCACCCGAAAAACTTTAATAATCGCTGTACAAGTCAGCGCACCTGCCGCGATAATAATCAATCCCAGCAAAATATACGATTTTGCGTTCAGTTTGAAATTGCGGAAAAATTTGGGACCCGCAATAAAACCGACGGAAGTCACAAAACAGATCAGCCCAAGTTCCCGTACCATATCCGGCACTTCAATTCCAAAATGACCGAACACCAGCGCTACCAACAAAATTCCCGCCGTTCCAAGTTCAATACCGCTTATCTTGATACTGCCCACCAGATATCCGAGCACCGCAACTGTAAAAACAATCATCAGTGTATTGGAAAAAACATTCTCCTGAAACCATGTTAAAATCTGCATTTTCCGTTTCCTCTTTTCTGCCTGCGCGCCTCGGCTTTTCAGCCTCGGCGCACATTTTTTTAGAATTCCGTCAAAGCTCTTTCATGACGCGCATATTTGGGAAGAAGAAGCGGAGAAACATCTTTTGTCTCCACACCTGCCGCTTTTAATTCTTCCGCATAGCGTTCCAGATGATCCAGATTCATAGTTCCAAGTTCTACGTTCTTTGCTTTTGCCGCCGCTGCCTTTCCTGCGTTGCGGCCAAACACGATAATATCTAAAAGTGAGTTGCCCATCAGACGATTTCTTCCGTGGATACCGCCAACAGCCTCTCCTGCTACCAGCAGATTCGGAATCGCTTTTGTGAAACCGTCACCCTCGATCTCCAGACCGCCGTTCTGATAGTGCAAAGTCGGATAAATGAGGATCGGAACCTTTCTCATATCAATGCCGTAATTCATATACATACGGAACATCGCCGGAATTCTCTTTTCGATCGTTCCCTCGCCTCCGATAAGTTCAATCATCGGTGTATCCAGCCATACGCCCTTTTCACCGCCCGGCACTTCTACACCGCGGCCTTCCATACATTCACGAATTACGCCTGACGCATTGACATCACGCGTCTCCAGCGGGTGAATATAGGCTTCTCCGTTTGCATTCACCAGCTGCGCACCGACAGAACGAACCTTCTCTGTCACAAGTGCGCCGAGGATCTGCGCCGGATATACCGCGCCAGTCGGATGATACTGAATCGAATCCTGATACAAAAGCGGTGCTCCCGCGCGATATCCCATAATCAAACCGTCCGCGGTCGCGCCGTAGTGGTTTGATGTCGGAAATCCCTGATAATGCATACGACCCGCGCCTCCGGTTGCGATCACAACCGTTTTGGCTCTGGCAACCGAATAATCTCCGGTCTCTATATTTAAAAGCACCGCGCCTGCTGCCTGACCTTTTTCATCTTTGATAAGCTCAACGGCTGCGGTAAATTCTACCACCGGAATACCAAGATTAAGTACTTCATCTCTTACAGTACGCATGATCTCAGCGCCGGAATAATCCTTCGCCGCGTGCATTCTCTTTCTGGACGTACCTCCGCCATGCGTGGTAATCATCCGTCCATCTTCCTCTTTGTCAAATTCTACGCCGAGTTCATTCAGCCATTTAATTGCGTCCGGCGCTTCCATAACAAGTCTCTTTACCAATTCCGGTTTTGCCGCGAAATGACCGCCGCCGAACGCGTCCAGATAATGCCGTACCGGGGAATCATTTTCTTTATCAGCCGCCTGAATGCCGCCCTCTGCCATCATGGTGTTGGCGTCTCCGATACGAAGCTTCGTCACTACCATCACTTTCGCGCCGGCATTATGCGCTTCGATCGCACAGGATGCTCCTGCTCCGCCTCCACCGATTACCAATACGTCCACATCATAATCCACTTTGCTCAAATCTACCTTTTCTTTCAGCAAACGGCTGTTGGAATGCAGAAGATGTACCAGTTCTTTATTTGCCTTCTGACCCTTATTCGGCCCGATTTTAATTTCCTCAAATGCTTCTTCTTTATAATCCGGATGAAATTTTTTCAGGAGAGCGTCTTTTTCGTCCGCAGTCAAACGTCTTGGTTCTTCAGACATACGCTGCTGTCTTGTCGCCTCTACCTTTTTGACAGATTCCATCATATACTCTGGATATGGTGCATACATGTACTGACCCTCCTTATTTTTCAATCTCTCTTGTATTGTAAAGTTCTTTCATTTCCGTAATCGGTTTTGCCATAATCTGCTCAATCAGCTCATCATACTCCCCGTGATTAATTTCTTCTACACGTTTTTCCAGATGCTCTGCCTTCGGCGCGATATATTTTCCAGTAAGACGTCTTGCCAACAGTCCTACCTGCGGATGAGAAATACCTGCCGGACATCTCACAGAACAGCAGCCGCAGCTTACACAGTCAAACGATTCCTCCGCACATTTTTCAAATTCACCGCGCTGCGCATATGCAATGTACTGCATTACGTTCAGATCCTGCGTACAGGCTTTCGTACAGGCATTACAGCCGATGCAGCTGTAGATTTCCGGATAAAGTTCCATCATCACCTGCTGATTCGGGCGAAGGTCTTCGATTTCGTATGTTCTCTTGTCAGTCGGGAAGAACGGAATGCTTGCCACATACATCCCTTCCTCTACCTGTGTCTGACAAGCCAGACAAGTCTTCAACTCATTTTTCCCTTTGATTCGGTAAATGGTCGCACATGCGCCGCAGAAGCCATGACGACAGCCGCATCCACGCTTTAAAGTATATCCGGCATATTCCATCGCTGTCATGATTGTCAGATCCGCAGGTACACTGTACTTCTTACCGAAAAAATATACGTTTACCATTTTCTCCATAGTGGTCATATCCTTTCTTTTGATAGGAAACTGTATTGACCAGCCTCCATTTTCGCTAATACTCATTCGGCATTTCGTCGATTTCATCGCAGCGGAACACCGGTCCGTCTTTGCACACATATTTTGATCCAATGTTGCATCTTCCACATTTACCGACTCCACATTTCATGCGCAGTTCCAAAGTGGTATACACCTGTTCTTTTGTGAAGCCCATCTCCTGCAAGCCTGCCAGCACAAATTTAATCATAATTGGCGGTCCGCAGAGCAATGCCGTTTTATCTGTAGAAAAGCCAAGTTCTTTTACGTAATTCGGTACAAAGCCCACATGACCGTCCCAGCCTTCCTGTTCGCGGTCAATTGTCAGGTAAACATTTACACCCTCTGTTTTCATCCAGACTTCCTGTATTTCTTTCAGCTGTACAAGATCATCTGCTGAACGGGAACCGTACACAATGTCAATCGTACCGTAATCCGCCCGATTATCAAGCACATAATTAATCACAGAACGAAGCGGCGCCAGCCCGATACCTCCGGCGATAAACAGCAGGTTTTTTCCCTTCAGCTGATCTTCTACCGGAAAATGATTTCCGTACGGTCCTCTGACTGTGATCTCATCTCCCACCTGCAGGCTGTGCAGATAATCCGTCAGCATCCCGCACTTTTTGATACTGAATTCCTGGTATTCTTTATTTGTCGGTGAAGAAGTAATCGAAAACATACCTTCGCTGACTCCAGGCGCGCAAATCATCGCACACTGCCCAGGCATATGTTCAAACAGCTTGCCGCCTTCCGGCGCGTTCACGCGGAATGTCTTTACATCCGGAGTCTCCTCACGGATATCCGTGATTACTCCCACTTTCGGAATCAGAGTATCCAGCGTGTAATTTTTATGACAGGTACACTCACTCATCAATGTTCACCTCCCTGTTTCTGAAACGCTTTAATTACTTTTACAATATTTAACGAAGACGGACATTTCTCTACACAGCGGCCGCAGCCCACACAGGAGTACATACCGTCATTATTTGCCGGAAAATATACCAGCTTGTGCATAAATCTCTGACGAAAGCGCTGCATCTGACTGGTACGGTTATTTCCATGTGCCATCATCGTAAAATCAGAATACATACAGGAATCCCAGCAGCGATATCTCTGTATGCCATGTCCGGTATCATAATCCTTGATGTCATAGCATTGACAGGTCGGACAAACAAACGTACAAGTTCCGCATGCCAGACAGGGTTTGTACAATTCTTCCCAAAGTTCGGAATTAAATTTTTCCTCCAATGCCTCTCCGTTCCAGCCTTCTAAAGAAAGATGGCTGTACGGCAGCTTCTCTACAATCGCACGGATAGCTGTCTTTTCATTCTCCACCACTGCTCCATCCGCGTCGGTCAGCAGATCTGCCAATGTTTCCGTAAGACGCTCTCCCTTTTCGGTGAGTGCCTTCCAATACAGATCTTCTCCCACCATCCATACCGCCACATCGGCTGCCGGTTCTGCACAGTCAATCCCAAATGCTTTACAGAAACAGGTTTCTTCCGGTTCATGACAAGCCATTGCTACAATCGTTCCATGATCTCTTCTCGCCGCATAAAACGTATCGATCGGATCTGCCAAAAATACTTTATCCAGTACGGCTACGCCCTGCACATCACAGGCTTTCATACCGAAAACTACAAAATCCTGTTCTTTTAAGGCTTCCGGCTCTACAGACAACTTTTTATTTTCCTTTTTTACCGTATAGAGTGTTTCACTCTGCGGGAAAAAAACATCTTTCGGAGACTTTACGCTTTTTAAGGTATCCAGATCAACCTCAGCATCCTCGCTCCATGCCCGGAAATTCACCTGACCAGCTGTTTTTACCGGCAAATAGAGTTCCTGCTGTGCGGCAATTTCCCGGAATAATGCCGGAAGCTTTTCTTTTGCGATTCTTTTCATACACTATCCCCTTTCTGCCACAATTCCAGGCTCTGCATCTTCTAACTGGTAACTCGTCAGCGGTCCCCGCTCTTCTAAATCAGCTCCCGCCTGATATTCTCCGTAGAATTCATTGATATCCTTGATAAATTTACGGTTAAACAAGTGAAGCGGTATGCCCTGCGGACATACTCTGCTGCATTCTCCGCAGTCCGTGCAGCGTCCCGCTACATGGAACGCGCGGATAATATGGAACATCTTTTCCTCAAAGGAATCCACATTTGCCTTCTGTGCGCTGTCAAACTTCGTACTGTCAAACACGCACTTCCGACAGCTGCAGGCCGGGCAGACATTTCTGCAGGCATTACAGCGGATACATTTGCTCAATTCTTTCTGGAAGAACGCAAATTTTTCTTCCGGACTCATCGCTTCGATTTTTTCTACCTCCGCGAACCGGTCTCTGTCTTTCGTCTCTTTCGATTCCCCGAACAGTTCATCGTAAATCATATGCTCCTTGCCTTTGCAGACATGACATCTCTCCAGCATCGCCTCCGCATAAGAACCGGTTTTCTCTCCATAAAGTGTCTGTATGGTCAGCATTTCTGCCTCATCCTCAAGATCCGCGCCGGAAATACTTTCAATGCCTTTGATCCCCTGCGCTCTGATCTTTTCTATGTCCAGCTTTCCCTTACAGCCTACACCGATAATATACGCTTTTTCGCGGTCAATCCGATGTTCTTTCATCAGCTGCACAAAACTATAGGAATCGCACGGTTTTAAACAAATCAGAGTCTTTCCTTCCAGTTTCGAAGCCTCAATCATATATTTACTCAAATTCGCTCCGCAGAAACCATTGTACACGAAATCCGCGAAGTCTTCTTCTTTTTCAAAGTAAGCCGGTTCCGGATTATAAGGCAGATCTCCGGCCTTCCAGCCGAGCACACGGACAACCGTTCCATCCGCAAGCAGTTCCTTGGCACGCTCTATCAATCTCTGCATCTTAAATCCTCCAATCTTACATTTTTACCGAGAGAACGGATTTTTTCCACAAACTCATTCATAGTCGTCGAAAATTTCACGCCCTCCGCTGCTGATACCCATTCCACACGGGTACGTCCGTTTTCTACACCCAGATAGTCAAGCATAGAAAACAGCAGCGTCATCCTTCTTCTTGCATAATAATTGCCGGACGTATAATGGCAGTCTCCCGGATGACAGCCGCACATGATCACGCCGTCCGCACCTTTCTCAAATGCTCTTAAAATAAACATCGGGTTAACACGGCAGGAGCACGGCACGCGGATAATCTTTACATCCGCCGGGTAAGAAAGTCTGGAACTTCCTGCCAGATCGGCGCCCGCATAGCTGCACCAATTGCAGCAGAATGCCACGATCTTTGGTCTGAATTCTTCGTTCTTTTCTATTGACATATTGCATCTACCTCCGCCAGAATCTGTCTGTTTGAAAATCCCTGCAGGTCCATTGCTCCGGATGGACACGTAACGGTACAAGCACCGCAGCCCTGACACAGAGCGTCATTGACAACCGCAATACGGCGGTCTTCACGGATTCCATGATCATTTACCTGACGCACTTCATAGGAGATCGCTCCATATGGGCAGACATTCGCACACTGGGAACAGCCATTGCACAAAAGCTCATCAGAATGTGCTGTACATGGATTCGTCATCAGTTTTTCTTTCGCCAAAAGGCCGATTGCCTTCACTGCAGCCGCTCCTGCCTGCGATACCGTCTCTGGAATATCCTTCGGTCCCTGACAGACACCGGATAAGAAAATACCGGCTGTTGGGGATTCTACCGGACGAAGCTTTGCATGTGCTTCCGTCAGGAAATTATTGGTATCAATGCTGGCGGTCAGCATAGTAGCGATCTTTCTCACATCCGGATTCGGTTCGATCGCTGCCGCCAAAACTACCATATCCGCCTCTTTTAATATCTGTTTATTGTCAAGCAGATCTGCTCCCTGTACCAACAGCTTTCCATTTGGCTGTGGAATGACTTTTCCAACCTGACCCTTAATATAATTTACACCGTATTCCTCGACTGCGCGTCGATAAAATTCATCAAAGTTTTTACCCGGAGTACGCACATCAATATAAAATACCGTTACGTTCACATCCGGATATTTATCGCGAATCAGCATCGCGTGCTTTGCGGTATACATACAGCAGATTTTTGAACAATAGCTTTTACCTCTGTTGTCAGCACAGCGGCTGCCCACACACTGGATAAAAACAATCTCTTTCGGCGCTTTTCCGTCAGAAAGACGTTCCAGATGTCCTTTTGTCGGTCCTGCCGCGTTCATGATACGCTCTAATTCCAACGAAGTGATCACGTCCTTACTCTGGCTGTATGCGTATTCATCATACTCATCCAGCTTGATCATATCAAAACCGGTCGCCACCACGATCGCGCCATATTTTTCTGTGATGATCTCATCCTGCTGCTCGTAATCAATCGCGCCCGCCTGACAAACCTTTGCACAGACACCACATTTTCCCGTCTGAAACTTAATGCACTGTTCTCTGTCGATAACCGGCACATTCGGGATCGCCTGTGCAAACGGTGTATAGATTGCGCTTCTATTATTCAGCCCTCTGTTAAATTCATTCGGTGTTTTTTTGCTTGGACATTTCTCCTGACAGACGCCGCAGCCCGTACATTTGCTCATATCCACGCTTCTTGCCTTTTTGCGGATATCAACCGTGAAATCTCCAACAAATCCGGACACTTTTTCCACTTCACTATATGTATAAATGGTAATATTCGGATGAGCACTCGCTTCCACCATCTTCGGTGTCAAGATACACGCAGAACAATCAAGTGTCGGGAATGTTTTATCAAGCTGACTCATACGTCCGCCGATACTCGGTGTTTTTTCTACAATGTCAACCGGATATCCGGCATCAGCAATATCAAGCGCTGTCTGAATGCCGGCAATACCTCCGCCAATCACAAGCGCGCGCTTTGTCACACGGCTCTCGCCGGCTTTCAGCGGAGCGTTTAAGTTTACTTTGGCAACAGCTGCACGCATCAGAATCACTGCCTTTTTCGTTGCCTCTTCCATATCCTTATGAATCCAGGAACAATGCTCGCGAATGTTGGCGATCTCCACCATATACGGATTTAAACCTGCTTTTTCCGCTGCGTTTCTGAATGTCGTTTCATGCATACGCGGAGAACAGGAACATACCACGATTCCTGTCAGCCCTTTTTCTGCAATAGCTGCCTGAATTCTGGACTGTCCCGCTTCGGAACACATGTACTGATAATCCTCCGCATGAACTACACCAGGCTCCATCAGAGCCATTTCCGCTACTTTTTTTACATCTACCGTTGCGGCAATATTACTGCCACAATGACAGACGAATACACCTATCTTCTGCACCCGGCTCACCTCCTGTATCTTCTGAATGCGCTGACAAGCAGCTGCTGCGGAATGTCTTCATCCAACAGCTGCGGAATTTCATCCGGTGACAGATACGTCTGTCCCTTTTCGCGCACCACAATCTGTCTGGCCGCATCAATCAGTTTACCCGGCTTTACATCTCTTGGACATCTCTCTACACATGCGAAACAAGAAAGACATTTCCAAAGAGATTTGGAATTTACCAGCGCCTCAATATCTTCATTTACAACATAGGATACAAACTGATGCGGCTTGATATCCATTTCATTATAGGACGGACAGGATGCAGAGCACTTTCCGCATTTCATACATTTCAAAGGATTCACGCCACTGATCTCTTTTATCAGTTCCGCCTGTTTCTTTTCCGTTGTCACTGTGCATCCACCTCCTCTTTCACACCCAGAGCCTCTGCCAGCAGCTCAGTAAAATAATATACCGGCAGATCCTGCGCGCCGTTTTTCTTTAGGTTATACATACAGAGCGGACAAGCTGTGATCAACATTTCCGCCCCGAATCCGGCTGCGCTTTCTTCAATTTTTGCGCACATGTTCTGCGCCATCTCTTTTTCTTTCAAAGAAATATAGCCGCCGCAGCACTCGTTACGATACGGATAGATTACCGGCTCCGCACCGATTGCCCGGATAAACTCCTCCATAATCTTCGGATTTTCCGGATTGTCAAATTCGAGGATCTTTCCTGGTCGCAAAAGCAGACAGCCGTAATAAGCGCCAATCTTTCTTCCAGTCAGCGGATTCACCACTTTTTCCCGAAGAACATCAAATCCAACTCGGTCACGCAGAACCTCCAGAAAATGCAGCACCTCTGTTTCCCCTTCATATGGTTCTTCCAATTCCATGTAGTTGTTCGCTCTTGTACGGATGTCATCCACATGTCTCATATCATCGTTTACACGCTTAATCACATGATGGCAGGCAGAACATAAAGTTACCAGGTCCTGCCCCTTCTGTTTTGCCTCATTCAATGCCCTTACAGAAGAAAGCTTTGTGGCAATTTCATCGCTGCCTAACGGATAAACCCCGCCGCAGCACTGCCACTCACTAATCTCTTCCAGTTCAAATCCTAATGCCCTCGCAGAAGCTCTTGCATACGCATCCAGTTCTTTTGCCTTATTTTTCAGGGTACACCCCGGATAATAGCTGTACTTCATAGCATCCTTGTCCTTTCTTTTTTAATATTCAGAAACTTTCCTATGTCAGAAAACAGCAAAACACGGCTGTGTGATCACAACCGTGTCTCTGTTCGTCTCTTCTGGCCCTGATCCTAAATTTTACAGTTCAATCTGGGAAATAACCTCTTTGAGTACATTTGCACTTCTATGCAGCTTTTCAATTTCTTCTTTATTCATGCGCATCGGCACCTTGCCCTGAATTCCATTCGGTCCCACTAAGGTCAACGTACTTAAGCAAACATCTTCCAGTCCATATTCGCCGTGCATCATGGAAGATACCGTTGCAATGGATTCAGAAGAAGAAAGAAGCGCCTGACAGAGTTTGCATACTGCCGTAGAAACCGCATAGAAAGTTGCTCCTTTATTGGCAATCACCTTTCCACCTGATTTACGTACGTATTCCTCCATTGCTTCTTTATCCAAATCTGAAATCTCTCTTCCGAAATCACGCATCAGTTTCTGATAATCATCCACGTTTGCGCCGGAAATGTAAGCTCCCGACCACGGAACAAATGAAGAATCACCATGCTCACCAAATACATAAGCATGAATATTTTTCTGCGCCACCTTAAAGTGTTCTGATAAGCCGCAGCGCAAACGAGCTGTATCGAGGATTGTTCCCGAGCCGATAATCTGATTCTCCGGCAGACCGGAAATCTTTGTAAATACATACGTAAGAACATCTACCGGATTGCTCACAATCACATAAAGCGCATTCGGAGCCGCGCTGACAATCTGCGGTGTAATAGATTTCAGAATATTTACATTGGTCTGTGTCAGCTCGATTCTGGTCTGGCCCGGTTTACGCGCCATACCGGAAGTAATAATTACAATATCAGAATCCTTTGCATCTTCATACTCGCCTGCTACGATGGAGATTGGATCGCGGAAGCAGGTTCCCTGCTCAATATCCATTACCTCTCCTTCTACTTTTTCTTTGTTAATATCAATCAGAACGATCTCTGATGTGAACTCCTCATGTGACAGCGTATATGCAATCGTTGCTCCTACACTTCCTGCTCCAATAACTGTAATTTTGTTTCCCATAGTTGCTCCTTTCGCTTCATTTGTTAATTATTTAACATTTTTGACTAAAAAAATAAAATCACAGTTAATACCCAGTTCAAATCAAGCGGACATCAAGAGTCATACTCCCTCTTTTCTCTCCTTCTCAATAAGGAAAGTACTAACCAGATTTCGCTATCAGTATTTTAGCATATCGGCTATCTGTTTACAAGATTTTTTTCATCTTTAGTTATACTTACGAAAAACAGCGAATTTATGTAATAAATTTCGCTGTTTTGGTGTCCACTACAAGAAGATTTCCTTCAAACATTGTATTTGGTTTTCCGAACGTTTGACACTTCCATTTTCATAAAATATCAAAAACCTCTTTTTTCGCTAAGATATCATTTATTATCCAACGACTTCTCAGCACAATATCATTTCTAACACATACACCGTCACACATGCCGCCAGCGCTACCTGTATCAGGCTTTTCTGCCGATACGCAAAAAAGACTGCTACAACGAATGCCGCTACTCCCGACCATACTGAATTCGTCGCATGAATAATGGCCGGAAAAGTCATCACCGCTAAAGTCACATACGGCACATAATACAAAAATGATTTTATGTAAGTATTTTTGATTTCTTTTTTGATCAATGTGAGCGGCAACATACGAATTAAATAGGTTACCCCTGCCATCACCAAAATATACAATAAAATATCAGGCTTCATCCGTTTCCTCCTTTATCGGAAATAAGTATGCAGCGACACCGGCAATCAATACCGTCAAAATAATAATCTTAAATCCGGAAGAGATTGTATTTAATACCGGGATCAACGTGAACACAAAACTCAGTATCATCGATACCGCGATTACCCCTACCAGCACGCGATTAACTTTCATCGGCGGTACAATAATTGCAATAAACATCCCGTACAATGCCACACTAAGCGCTGTCAGCAGTCTTGCCGGAAGCAGCTCCCCCGAAACTGCGCCAAATAGCGTTCCCAAAGTCCATCCAGGAATTGCCATACTCATAGCACCATAACTGTAAAACGGGCTCAGATACCCGGCTCGACATACCGATACACCAAAAATTTCATCTGTCACCCCATAGGACATCAAAAACCGATGAAAAAAAGGCATATTCGGTGACAGCTTTTGTGATAGGGAACAGGACATCAGACAGTACCGCAGGTTAATGATCAACTGTGCGATTGCCATTTCTATAAGCGACGCACCGTTCTGAATGATCCCCAATGCCGCAAACTGTCCGGCACTCGTCAAATTTGTAATTGAGATCATCACTGCTTCTGCCGTACTCAATCCACTCCCTTTCGCCATAATCCCAAAAGAAAATGATACGGCCAGATATCCCAGACCAATCGGGATGCCATCCTTTATTCCCGCTTTAAACTGCTGCATACGATTTTCCATACTGTTTCCTCTTTCCTATATCGCTTTCCTGCACTGCAGAAATCCAAATTTCTTCTTTCGTTTATCACATTACCACAGAACATTATAACAGGAAATTTCCGAATGTAAATGCCGAACTTCACGTTACTGATATAAAACTTTCCACAAAAAACACAGCATCCGCGCGTGCCGCCAATGCTGTGTCCTTTTCGTTTCTTAATTATTATATATTTTACATACTTACGCGTTCCGCAATCTCTGCCATTTTTGCGGAATTCAAACGTGTGTCACCATGCACACGACTGTAAGAAAGATATCCGTTCATGCGGTCAATCTTTGTCAAATTCGTAGAACCACATTTCGGGCAAACATCCATCTCTAGTTCCTGATGACCGCAGTCGTCACAATACGCGAGAGACAGATTCACACCTTCATAATACCCAAGCTTCATCGCGCGCAGAATCAGACTCTTAATTGCTTCCCTATTATAATCAATCGGATAACGCACATACTGGATTTTACCGCCGTTGCACAGATTCCAGAAACGTCCTTCCAAATCCTGTTTTTCAATCGGGGAAAGATCTTCTGTCACATGACAATGAAAGCTGTTGCTGACATACGGACGATCTGAAACGTTTTCCACAATGCCATACTGTTTGCGGAACTGCTCCACCTGAAGACCGCAGAGGCTCTCAGCCGGAGTGCCGTAGATTGCATACAGCCATCCGTCCTGCTCCTTATATTCATTCACTTTTTTATTGATATAAGTCATCACATCCAGCGCAAACTGCCCATCCTCAGCAATTGATTTCCCATTATACAACTCTTGCAGTTCATTTAAAGCCGTAATTCCAAAAGAAGCTGTCATCGGCTTCAGCAGCGGTTTGATCTTTTCTCCCGGCTGGAGATGTCCGCCGTAAAATCCACCTTCGCAGTATGCCAGCGGATTGGTAGACGCCCGCATATTTCCGAGATACTCATACGTACGAATGTGAATACCCCGGATCATTTCCAGATAATAGTCCAGCACTTCGTAGAAATCACAGCTGTCCTGCCTTGCTTTTGCCAGTATCATCGGCAGATGCAGGCTGACCGCTCCGACATTAAAACGCCCAACAAAGACCGGCTTATCCTTTTCATCCGCCGGAGACATTCCTCCCCGTTCATACCAAGGGCTTAAAAAGGCACGACATCCCATCGGACTGACTACACGGCCGTATTTCTGATACATGCTGGCCACATAGCCTTCTCCGGATAAAGATAACCAGTCCGGATACATCGTCTTTGCAGAACAATCCAGTCCCGCTTCAAAAACATCCTCACAGCATTTTCCCTCACCGTGAATCTTTTCATCAAACAAGAATACAATCTTTGGAAACAGCACCGGCTTTTTGTTTCCCGGTTTTCCCTGTCCCTCTTTATGTACATCCAGAAGAGAGATGCTGCACATTTTCTCAAACCGTCCCTGACCGAGACCGAGTGTCACCGTTACAAACGGGTAATCCCCGCGGGAAGAACCGACGGTATTTAATTTATACTCGATTCCCTGCCACCCCTGATCATAATCGCGTCTGACCTTATCAAGTGCATACTGTTCCGCTTTTTCCTCAATTCCCTGCCAGGACGGCTCAGCATATTCCTGAAATTCCTCCTTATACTTATGGTAGCTCTTCTCCGCATACGGAGCCAGAATTTTGTCTACCTCCGGCACAGTAAAACCGCCATACTGCTGCGCAGCCGTGCTAAGTACAATATCTCCCATAACGTCAAACGCCGTATCCAGTGTTTTCGGTTCATTGTACCAGACGTTTCCCATCTCGAATCCATCTTTTAATACCGTTCCCACATCAAACAGACAGCAGTTCATCGTATCGAGGCGCGCCGACTGATCGTGAATATATATATATCCATCCTTACATGCCTGACGCTCCGCGCGGGTCATAAAAAATTTCTGATACAAATTTTTATTCAGTTCATTAAAAATCAAACTTCGCTTCGTGGCAACCAGCGCACTGTCTGTATTCGCATTGCTCTTATCACCGATGTAACGGATTGACTGGCTTTTGGTATATACATCATCCATCATATGAATGAAATCCACTTTATAATTTCGGTAATCGCGATAGCTCTTGGCTACCTCCGGGTTTACCTTTTCCAGAGCACTTTCCACAATGTTGTGCATTTCCTGGATCGTAATCCCCTCTTTTCCCATTGCGTTCGCCCGGCTTGTTGCAAATCTGCAAAGCTCTTCAATTTCTTCCTGTGTGAATTTATATAATGCACGCGCTGCTGATTTATTCACTGCGGTGACAATTTTCTGTACATTGAATTCTTCTTGAGTTCCGTCCTTTTTAATGACGAACATAAAATCCCTCCTTACTCCAAGAACACGTTTTACTATATCTAGTATTGTTGTTCTTTTTCAAGACAACATGTAGTTACAGTATAGTAGATTGATTCCTGTTTGTAAAGAGGGAAACAAATAATTTTTATCTATTCAAATGCTGGTCTGGAAGAATCCAGTATCGCATCCGCATCAAAAAAGTCTGTAAAATATTCCTTCCAAAAATAAAGATCGTATCCATCCAGATTCCGTCTGGTCTGATATACATAATCCGGCTTCACTTCTATAAACTCCGCTGTATTCCATAGCCCCAACATATATTGAAAACCATGCTCCAGTAAATATTCCATTTTCAGAGTTTCGGCAGTGACCGCTTCTCCATACGGATAAACCAGAATATCTGTCTCTCCGACCAACGAGCCAACCTTTTCATCCCATTCTTCCAGATCTTCTACCATCTTGTCATATGTCATACCATTTTCAAGCGAAACATTCTCATAACTCTGACAGGCAATCTGCCATCCGTCCGCCTTTAGGCTGTCAGCAATTTCTGTGATCGTGCTGCCGCCCGTCTCAATACCATAGCCAAATGCCCCTTCATACCCAGTCAGCGATATGATCCCTTTTGCACTGCGCAGGGAAAAATCTGGATGTTCTTCGATAAACGCATCCACAATCGGTACCACATCATACGCCCCTATCAGCGTCTCGCCATCTGCGTTCGTATAGCTGTTCTGTACTTTTCCATTTTCATCAAGTACCATCTTATCGGAAAAACCGTTTCCTTCCGTATGACCATAATAATTTGCCTCTGTAAAAGAAAAAATAATCGGCGTTTTTCCCTTTGGAACTACTGGCATATTTACTGCAAAGCTAATCGTTCCATCTTCGTTTTCAATCTCCACTACCGTCTCACGAATATCCATCAACACATATTGATTATCGTACAACGACTGCAGAATCTTTTGAAACTCATCCACAGTGAGCGCCCAGTTATTATAGTAGTAGGACATATCGTCTCCGTCAAATGCCAATGCCGGATCAACAATCAACGATTTTACAGAAAAATGCGGAATCAGATCATTGTAAGTAACCATCATATTCTGCAAACGCTGATACTCAATTTTCGCATTAAGAACGCGTTCATCCTCCTGATAGGGTTCTCCGATCTTTGCCAGCTCATCCAGTGCTTTCGTATAATCATAAGAAGCAGCCAAACGCTCCGCTACCGCAAGATGACCGCTGACATCCTCCTCAGCTACTTCCTTCGCCTCCTCAATCTCACGCTGTGCTTTCATTTTCGGTGTTTCTACCGGTTCATCATTTGCATATTTTCCAAGCGTACCAATACTCTCCGCAATCTGTCGGTTCATCGTCCTGCGGCTGCACCCGCCAAGCACGCAAATAGTAAGCAGCGCGAATACCGAAAACAATATCCTGTTATATTTCTTTTTCATACCTCTCTCTTTCTAAGATGTCCGGGGCAAAATACCTGATAGATTGTTTCACTCTCTGTATTTGGACAATTCTGCTCCTTCATTTATTACACAACAGTATCAGTATATCTGTTCCTGACGCAAATTACAAGTCCTACTGTTTTAATGCAATTTTTTTATAATCCTGATGAAAAAATCTTTCTTGTATAATCACACAAATCTGTTATACTGATTCATAGTCGGACATATACCAAAACATTGTGTATGCTATAAACCGACACATTTCACGGAAAGGATTTAATATTTATGGAAAATCTGACTATTCCTGCGCAGTACCATTCTGCCTTGAATTTACACGATACACAAGTCGCAATTAAAACTGTAAAAGATTATTTTCAGCATGCTCTGATCACACGCCTTAATCTTCTGCGTGTTTCTGCGCCTCTTTTTGTCACCCCGCAAAGTGGTTTGAACGATAACTTAAACGGTGTAGAACGCCCGGTCAGCTTTGGTATGAAAGAGCAGAACGATGCGCAGGCCGAAATTGTACACTCCCTTGCAAAATGGAAACGCTATGCCCTAAAAGAATACGGTTTTCAGCGCGGTGAAGGACTTTACACCGATATGAACGCGATCCGCCGCGATGAGATTACCGACAATATCCACTCTATTTATGTAGATCAGTGGGATTGGGAAAAAATCATCGCCAAAGAGGAACGTACGATGGACACGTTAAAAGACGTCGTTCGCCACGTTTATAAAGCCCTAAAAACTACAGAAACCTATATGTCGATTCAGTATGACTACATAGAAGAAATACTTCCAAAAGAAATCTTTTTTATAACCTCTCAGGAATTGGAGGATCTCTATCCGGACTTCACGCCGAAGGAACGTGAATATAATATTGCCAGAGAAAAAGGCGCCGTATTCATTATGCAGATCGGCGACAAGCTTGCCTCCGGCGAAAGACATGACGGACGCGCGCCGGATTATGACGACTGGTCCTTAAACGGTGATATTATTGTTTATTATCCGGTTCTTGATATTGCGTTGGAACTTTCTTCTATGGGAATCCGTGTCGATGAAACAGCTTTACAAAGACAACTTGCACTTGCCGGCTGTCCGGAACGCGCCGAACTTCCATTCCAGAAAGCCGTCTTAAACGGTGAACTTCCTTATACAATCGGCGGCGGTATCGGCCAATCCCGTATCTGTATGTTCTATTTAAGAAAAGCGCATATCGGAGAAGTACAGGTATCTCTCTGGCCAGATGAGATTGTAAAAGAAGCCTATGCGCACGGCATTAAATTGCTGTAATACTTTCTCGAATGATAACAGTATCTCGTTTTAAAAAACTCCTGTGGAATTTCCAAAATCAATTCCACAGGAGTTTTCTTTTTTATTTTGTTTTTACAGTAATCTGACGCATTGTCTCCGGAAGATCCTGTTCTTCCAGCAAATCCAGCACAGGTTCTCCATCAATATCAAAGTGTACGCGTCTCGCCGCAGAAGAACGCGGACCTTCTACTCCTGGTCGCGCATGATAAAAATTCCATACCAGACCATTCTCATCCGTTACATAAGAATTGTGTCCCGGTCCGAACTCTCCTTCCTTAGAACGTGAAGAAAGCAACGGATAATTGCTCCTACACCAGTTTTCCGGTTTTAAAATATCGCTTCCCATGATCGGTTTTAACAGTCCGACCGCATATGTCGCGTCTACGGCAGCACCTGAGTATGTAATATAAAGCTGGTCGTTATGTATAAGCGCATACGGGCCTTCCACCACAAACGTATGATTATTCTCCCATCCATATTCCGGCTTTGCAATGCAGACTGGGTCACTAACCAGTTTCCATGGCTCATTCTCATCAATTTGAGCAAGATACAGCCACGCTCCCTGATCAACCGGCAAAAACTGACGCTGTGACCACATTGCATAAACCTTTCCTTCATATTCAAACGTTGTCATGTCAAGAGAAATCACATTTCCAGCATCACACAACGGCGTACCGTCTTTTTTCACTACCAGCATCGGCGCTGACCAGTCTTCGCGGCACATCGGATCGCCGCCGTCACGTAATTTCATTACTCTGGATTCCTCACGGAAAAACTCTCCCTCTGTCGCCGCATGAAAAATATACATGGTGCCGTTTATCTCATGAAATTCCGGAGCCCACAAAAGTCCTCCGATTCCCGGATACGTTTCTGAATCCAGTATCAGTTTTTCTTCTGCATCTATAATTCCTTCCAGAGTATCCGCACAGCGCATATACAGTGTATGGTTGTCATCTGCATCATTCGTAGCAATAAAATAATATTTTCCTTTCCAGTACATGCAGCACGGATCTGCTCTGTTTTCTGTAAACGGGAACGGAAAATGTTCCTGATGTACACGGCCGTTCGCTTCGCCATCTGCAGGCTTTTCCCAATCAATCTTTCGAATTGCTTCCGTACCGTCACTGTAGATTGCTTTTGCTTTTACATTTTGGAGTTGCTCTTCTGGCACCAAAGTATCGGCCAAAATTTCTTTTCCATCCAGCTCTGCACAAATTTTTACACATTCCGACAGCATCAGTTTTTTTCCAAGATACCTTCCCAGTTCATCTGAAATTTCAATACGATTTCCGGGACAAATTCCCTCTATCGTATCCCAGGAAGAAGTATTCTGCACATCATCATCTGCAGCCGTCTGCTTTGCGCAAATTTCTTCTATACAAAGCTCTGTTTCCTCAAACGGATTTCCAGAGGTTTTTTTCCAAAATCCATCTTTACCTGTCCATGAAATCAAATATTTTCCCGTATTTGAATCAAACTTACAACGTACTTCCTCTATAAAATCATGGTTTTGCAAGCGCAGCAAACCAATTTCCTGATAATGTACAAGATCTTTACTTTTAAAAATCAGCACACATCCTTCGCTCTCTGTATCATCTTCCCCTTCTGCCTCTGTACGAACAGCTGCAACTCCGTATGTACCATCCTCACAGGCAAAAATCCATGGTTTTTTCAAACTTTTAGCTGTCAGCGTACCATCTTCCCGGCTGACTGCTTTCGCATAAAGTATCCCCTCATTATGGTGAAACGGAACAAATTTTCCGTTTTTATCTTTCCATGCAAGATGCATACTGTATGCCAACCGATTTGCATAAATGATATCTTCCTTTGGTTCTCTAGTATAACATAAAATCTCCATTTTAAAGTCTCATCCTTTCGTTTATTTCTGCAGATTCTCTGTATTTCTATCATCATACCTCATTCATGCGCTCTTCACAATATCATATCTTTGCTAATTCTAACCAGATTTTGCTGATTCATTTCTGCATCAAAATATAAAAAAAGATGACTGCCAAAACAATCATCTCTTACTTATCGTATCTTATTCAAGTATATGTACCTTCAAAACCGCATAGGAAATAGCTTTCCATCCTTTACCCGGACCT
>CALDMO010000003.1 GCA_937915375.1 uncultured Marvinbryantia sp. | reverse complement strand
TAGCAGCAATCAAAACTACTACGCTTAAAAAGTCTAACTTTTGGGGGTCACCTCACCGTCAGGTGTTTTACAGATGATTTAATGTTTCATTTGGTTCCTGTTCATCTCAGCATGAGAAATAACAGCCGCTATTCATTAATCGTAATCAGATATCCTCTCTCAAATACTTCCTTCGGCTCCAGCTGATTGCCATATTTGCGTTCCTCCCAGCTGCCGTAGAACTCACATCCATCGCTTCTGCCATACCACGGTTCAATGCAGACAAACGGAGCATCCTTCTTTGCCGGAGACCAGATACCGAACAGCGGCGTATCAAAAGTCACTGTCACATACGGTTTTTTATCCGGACCTGCCAGCCACATTTTACCGGTCTGCTTCTCTTCGATTACCAGTGCATCCAGATCAAAACGATCTTTTGTAAGCTGATACAAACCGTTTTCCAGCGGCAGAGGATACTCTTTATCTGCAATCAGATTGCAGCTCAGATCAATCAATTTATACTGCAGTTCATCCTTATCTGTCTCAAATCCCAGATAATAATCGGTCTGCACACCGTTTCCGTTCAGCGGACACATAAATGCCGGATGCGCGCCAATCGAGAAGTATAAGGTTTTATTATCCGTATTTGTCACACGCCATTTTACCTGAATATTATTTCCTTCCAGCACATAGCCGATCTCCAGCTTAAACGCAAACGGATAAATCTTCTGTGTCTCCTCAGTATCAGAAAATGCGAACCAGATCTGTGTTTCACTCTGTTCCGTCACTTCATGCTCATAGTCGCGTGCAAATCCATGCTGCATCATCGGATATGTTTTCCCCTCGTAGGTATACTGTTTGTCACGCAGACCGCCAACCAGCGGAAACAGAATCGGAGATGTCCATTCCCAGTATTTTTTATCCGCACACCACAGATATTCTGTGGCGGTCTCCTTTTTCATAATCGAAATCAGTTCCGCTCCCTGACTGCGGATTGTCACTTTCAGTATTTCGTTTTCCAAAATATAATTTGCCATGATTTTGACTCCTGTATGTTATTGCCAACCGCTTCAAATACTGCGGCTGTTTCCTAAAATAAGAATAACATATTTTTATTCAAATTGCACTGGATTTTTTCTATACATCCTCCTGCATGGCAAAACTGTCTGTATTTCTTTCGGAACGCTGTTTATTCCAGCGTTCCGGTTTCAATAATAAATTTCACCTCATCCTCTTCACCAGACTGTGTACTGCTAAACAAGCCGTAATTATCCCCTGCATCCTTTACTTCTAACAGTCGATCAATCACTTCCTGCACATCTTCATCAAGAAAATCTGTAATCTCATCAATACCCTCTTCTTTAAATTTTTCCATACCTTCTTTAAGATCATCTGCTCCTTCCTTGAGTTCATTCACACCAGAATCAAGTTTAGACCCTCCGTCTGCCAGTTTCGCAGTACCTGCTTTTAACTGGGAACTGCCATCTGCGAGCTGTCCAATGCCTGTGGAAAGTGCTCCGGCACCACTTCGCAGTGCTTCTCCTCCTGCTGACAGCTGTCCGATACCGGAAGATAGCTCTCCAGTGCCTCCCTCTAGTTGCTTTAGTCCATTCTGCAGAGCAAACGCTCCATCTTTCAAATCTGAAGTTCCTCTGAAAAGTTCTTTTGCTCCATCTGCCAGAAGCGCTGTATTTTCACTCAAGCTAGAAGCTCCATTCATTGCCTGCGCAATTCCTCCCTGCAGAGTTTTCGCTCCTTCATCCAATGCTTTCGCATTCGTTTTTAGAGATTGTGCGCCTTCATTCAGAGTTTTTGCGCCAGCTGCTGCCTGCTGCATACTTTCCTCCAGGATTTCCACATTTTGTGATATTTCTTTTACTCCATTATTCACCTTATGCGCACCGCTTTGCAAAGCTGTTGCGCCGTTCTTTAGCTGCACGCCGGATTCCTGAAGAACGGTAAGCTGCGATGGATCCTCCAACTGAAGCTGTGCGCCGTTCTCTTTTAATTGTATTCCTGCCTGTTTTAAAACTTCCAGCTGTTCCTGCGGGACAGCTGCCGTTCCTTTCTCTGTACCGGTTGTATTTGTATCAATGGTCTGTTCCTGCACCCCTCCGATTGCCGAGCTTAACAGACTAATACAGTCATTCAGCTGCGCAACATAAGAATCATAGGAAGCATACAGCTTGATCAAATCTGCCTTGGAAGCTCCCTGTACCGTTGCCTGGACAGATTGAAGCTGCGCCAGAACAGACTGCATATCCGCAAGCGCCTGCGCATCAATTGTCGTCACAGTAAAGCTCTCTCCCTCTGTCTGCAGTTCTAGTGGCTGCTCTGTACTGTTCAGCGTTTCAAGCAGTGCATTAACCTGATCCACATATGATCCAACTCCCTGTGCGTATGTTCCTGCTCCCTGTGCCAGTGGGAGAAGCTGATCAACACCGTCTACAAAAGCCGTCACACCGGCAGAAAGGTTCTCACTGCCTTCTTCCAGCGCAGAACTTCCCGCCTGCAAACCTTCTGCCTCTGTCAATCCTTCTTTTAAAGCACTCGTCCCGGCCAAAAGTGCCTCATTGCCCTGCTGTAAAGATGCTGTTCCAGCAGCCAGCGTCTCACTGCCTGAAGCCAGTGCAGAAGTACCTTCCGTCAACGCCTCTGCTCCTGCGCTAAGCGCCGCGCTCCCTTCGCTGTTCGCAAGCTGATCTGCTCCGGCCGCCAATTTCTGTACATTCTGAGAGAGGCTTTTTGCTCCCGCATCTACCTTCTCTGCTCCTGACGCAAGATCACTTCCGCCTTTTGCCAGCGTATTCACACCGGATATCAGCGTTCCTTTTTTGGATTCCAATGTCTGAAGTCCGTCTGCCAACGCGTTGATTCCGGAAATCAACGCGCCTTTTTTTTCGTCTAAGGTACTGATTCCGTCCGCGAGTGTTCCCATATTTTCATCTACCGCGGTCATGCCATCAATGAGTTCCTGACATGAATCCTTTAACGTCTGTATTCCATCCGCCAGATCACCACTTCCGTCTACTAGCTGCTCTGAAGCATCTTCCAATTTTTTAAGAGAGTCCTTCAAATCATCCAGATCCTTTACATCATCGATTCCAAGCTGAGAAAGATCCAGCGGTGTTGCCACTGTAAGGAACATATTTTGCTGGTAATCTGTAACATCTGCTTCCAACTCAAAACTATCCGGAATCTCAATATCCTTCAGCATTTCTGTTTCTTCCAGTTTAAGACTTTCTGCCATTCCCGGCATTCCGATTCCTATCACAATGTTTCTTTCCCCATCTGAGATAGACCTGCCATTTTTCACAGAAACATTCGAAAAGGTATCCTGTGGCAAAACCGCTCCTGTTACCATCATAAAGGGAATATATACATTTTCTGTTTTCTCATGATTTTCAAACTGATAATGAATTTTAATATGTCCGCTTTTTCCTTCCAATTCCTGCGCAGTTATCTCTTTTCCATCCAAATAATATGTAACACAAATAGAAACCGGAAGTTTTTTGTCCGTTGTTCCCTGATAATAAATATCATTTCCCTGCGCGCTCCAAACCAGATTCTCTCCGTCCTGTGAAAAAGTCTCATCTCCTTTCACATTTTCTATATTACTTAAAAAAGAATGATCAGAAAGACTGTCCTGTCCATTTATATTTTTCAGCCAGTCGCTGACTATTACTTCCTGCTGCGCGCCGGATGGATCTGTTTTTACATAAACTGTTTCCTCTTTCGTCCGTGCGGTTTCTTCCGCCGCAAAAGATACTGCGCCAAAAGACTGTACTGCAACGATACCTGCTGTTACAATTGCCATCGTTTTTGTTATATTCCTATTTTTGTTCATGATGAAGTGCCTCCTTAAAATTTTTACTTGTTTTACAGATCACACCGTCCAACAGCATAAACATGGACGGAAGTATACATAAAACAACAACCATACTGATCAATGCGCCTCTCGCCATCAAATTACACAGAGCACTGATCATATCAATATCAGAATACAATCCCACACCAAAAGTCGCCGCAAAAAAGCTGATTGCACTGACAATAACAGATTTCATACTCGTTCGATGCGCAATCGCAATTGCTTCTTTTTTACTTTTTCCGCTGCACCGCTCTGTTTCATAACGACCGGTCATCAGAATCGCGTAGTCAACCGTAGAACCAAGCTGTATCGTTCCGATTACGATCGACGCAATGAATGGTAGACTATTTCCCGTCAGATACGGAATACCAAGATTAATAAAAATAGCAAACTCAATGACAGCTACTAAAACAATCGGTATAAACCAAGATTTAAAGACAAACAGGATAATCACAAAGACCGCTAGAATAGATACACTGTTTACGACCTTAAAATCCTTATCAGTTATCGTGATCAGATCCTTTGTACATGGTGCTTCGCCTACCAGCATTCCTGTCGGATCGTATTTTTTCAGGATAGTATTCAGTTCCTCGATCTGTCGATTAACCTCCGGAGAAGCTGTCTTATATTCATTACTGATCATCAGCAGTTCATAATTTTCATTCTCCATCACTTCTTTCACAGATTCCGGAATCATATTTTCAGGAACCCTGCTTCCAAGAATCGTCTCCAGTCCAAGGACAGATTTCACACCGTCCACCTGTTCCATTTCACTGATCATATTTCGCACTTCTTTAGAAGGCAAGCTGCTGTCAATCAGCAGCATATGCAAAGCCCCCATCCGATAATCATTCTGGAGCTTTGTGTTTGCCTGTGTGCTTGGCAGATAATCCGGAAGCGTTTCGTCCAGATTATAATAAACCGAAGCATTCTTCTGACAATATGCAGCCGGTACGATCAGCAGTACCAACAGCAATGCAAACACTTTATAATGCCGGGTAATAAAACCGGAAAGCCGATCCGTATCCGGAAGAAAAGAACGATGCGAAGTTTTCTCCAAAAGATGGTCAAAAATCATAATCATAGACGGTAAAACCGTAACACAACAGATTACTCCAATGATTACTCCTTTTGCCATAACAATCCCCAGATCCAGACCAAGGGTAAAGCTCATAAAGCAAAGAGCGACAAAACCAGCTACCGTTGTCAACGAGCTTCCAAATACAGATTTTACTGTTTTTTCAATTGCATGAGCCATTGCCTCTTTGTGATTCTCATAATTTTCCAGCTGCTCTTGATAGCTGTGCCAGAGGAAAATAGAATAGTCCATCGTCACTCCCAACTGCAAAACTGCCGCAAGAGCCTTTGTAATATAAGAAATTTCTCCCATAAAAATATTCGTGCCGAGATTATAGATAATCGCAAAACCAATGCCAAGCAAAAACAGAACCGGTATAAAAAATGATTCCATACATACAGATAGCACGATTGCTGAAAGGATCACTGCGATTACCACATACGCAAATACTTCTTTTTCCGCAAGATCCTTTGTATCTGTGACAATGGCCGACATCCCGCTTAGAAAACACTGTTCTCCTGCCAGCGCGCGCAGCTCCTTGATTGCCTGCATCGTTTCATCTGCAGAAGTTGTTGTATCAAAAATAATAAACATCATCGTCGAATCTTCTGCATTAAAAATATCCAGAACTTTTTTCGGCAGCATTTCCATCGGCATACTCAGATCAAAGAAAGAATCATACCAGATGACCTTATTTACATGATCGACCTGTTCCATTTTTTCTTTCAATTTCGATACATCTTTGCTGTTCATTCCTTCACAGACAAACATGGAATATGCCCCCGTACCAAATTCATCTGCCAGAATATCCTGACCTTTCATGGTCTCAATTTCTCCCGGAAGGTAAGAAAGAATATCATAATTGACACGTGTATGGATATACCCCCATGCAGCTGGCAGCAAAAGCAAAATACTTAAGAAAAAGATCGGTATTCGATATTTCACAACCTTTTTTCCAAATTTCAACATAATTTTCCCTCCTAATCATACTTTTTTCTTTCCCTGGTTGTCTGTACAGTGTAAAGCACAATCAGAAGATTCTGAATGCCGTCTGCCACAATTGTCACCCCGAGAAGCATCATCAGTGCGGTCGCTCCTTCAAAAGGATTAAGTACCAGAAAAAGCCCAAAACTCCCGGAGCATATGGCAAGCAGCATTACCATCCACCATGCCCTTAATCCAAACTGTCTCGCATCAAGAGCTGTCTGTATTTTAAACACCCCATCCAGCATAACAAAGATTCCCACAATTACAGGTACAAATGTAATTAAATTATACGGATGAATCACAATTACAAGTCCAAGCAGCACTGAGAGGATCCCAAGTGCGAGATCAAATTGAAATGCCAATCGATAAAGATCTTTTGAAAAATAACCAAGCAGCTTAACAGCTCCGAATACTATCATGGAACTTCCTGTTATCGTACAAAAAACTGTCAACGAGGTCTCTGGCCAAATAATCAGACAGCTTCCAAAGATCAGCATCAGAACAGATACTGCGATATAGGCGCCCTTTGCTCTTTTAATCAATTCCATAAAATTTCACCCCCTTTTTCTCACTATAAACAGTATGCTCTTGATCCATTTTCTTTTCTATGGATAAAAAATACGCAGTGCACAATTTTTGTACACTGCGTATCCGTTGTCTGGTTTTTAATGATGCCTCTTTCTTAAACACATCCTATTTTTTTACTGCCCGCTGTAAAATGTTATTAATATTTCCTTCCATCAGTACCGCAATCCGGCTGACAAATATCTCTGGCTCCTCCTGCATTCCCCTGTCCATCCATTCTAAGAATAAACCAACAAACGCACATTTATAAAAATCTGCAATCAGCCGAATATCTTCCTCACAAGCTTGCGCTGCATTCTCCTGTTTTTCTACAAAATCCAGAGTAATCTTCCCGAGCACATCGTATAGATATTTTTCTATGTCCCGACGACTAATAGAATTATACAAATGATAAGCTGCCTTTTTATTTTGACGGACAAACTCCGTTGCTTCCAAAATGGCATCCTGCCATGTATTATAATCATATACACATGAGACTACCTTCTGTGCCTCCTCTTTCAGGATTTCTCGAAGCAGCTCATAAATATCCTGATAATGATAATAAAAGGTATTGCGGTTAACACCGCAGTCTTTAACAATATCCTTCACCGTGATCTTGTCAAAGGCTGTCTGATTGAGCAGCTTCATAAATGACTGTTTTATTGCTTTTGTGGTTAACTGCGACATAATTTCTCCTCTCGGCAGATGCAACAGATATTATCAAACCATTCTGAAATACTTTTGTTTTCCAATTTACCGCTCTTCCCACATTGGTCCATACTTTCTGCTGAAATCCGGCGTCCCCTTAAGATCATACGGCGTTACCTGATATACGTAATAGTTCAGCCAGTTTGTATAAAAATTATTTGCATGAGAACGCCACATCAGAAGCGGCGGATTCTCCGGGTTATCCTCATGGTAATAATTCACCGGCATCTCAATCGGCAGACCTTTCCCGAGATCGCGCTTATATTCTCCGTCTAACGTCACACGGTCATACTCCGGATGCCCCATCACGAAAATCTGACGCCCATCTTTCGTCATACACAAAAATACACCGGCTTCGTCAGATTCCGCCAATACTACCAATTCCTCACAATTATGGATATCTTCAGCAGAAATTTCCGTATGTCTGGAATGCGGCGCCAGAAACACATCATCGAACCCGCGCACCAACGGAATTTTGCGGTTGGAAACCTTATGCCAGAACAAACCGAACATTTTCTTATCCAGCTGTTTTTTCTTCATCCCGAAGTGATGATAAAGCGCTGCCTGCGCTCCCCAGCACAAATGAATCGTACTCATTACATGCGTTTTCGTCCAGTCCATAATTTCCTGCAACTCCGGCCAGAAATCAACTTCCTCAAACTCCATCTGTTCCAGCGGCGCGCCGGTAATGATCATTCCGTCAAACATCTGTTCCTTTGCCTCTTTAAAGGAAATATAAAACTGATTCAGATGACTGGTAGACGTATTTTTTGATATGTGACCGGACACCATAATAAACGTAATATTGATCTGCAGCGGCGTATTCGAAAGAGAGCGCAGCAATTGCAGTTCGGTCTCTTCCTTTAAAGGCATCAGATTTAAAATCGCAATCTCAATCGGTCGGATATCCTGATGCGCACCTTTCTTTTCGTCCACTACAAATATATTTTCTCTCTCCAGAATTGCCTTTGCCGGCAAATCACTCTGCACTCGAATCGGCATGCTTCTTTCTCTCCTATTCTGTCTATACTTCCATCTGTCTAAAGTTCCCGTCGCTCCGTCCTGCTGACTACATCATCGGCGCAAACAAACGCATAACTTTTCCAAGCACCTTATTCACCAGCGGCTGACTGCTATACACTTCTTTCGTAACCTTCACGCACTGTTCCAGCGTTTTTTGGAAATCATTCTCTATCTGCATGACCGCTTTATTACGATACAAAAGCGCCGCGCACTCAAAACTTAAATAGAAACTGCGGAAGTCCATATTGATACTGCCGACAACCGCTTTTTCATCATCTGAAACAACTGCTTTCGTATGCACAAACCCGGGAATAAACTCGTAAATCTCCACGCCGGCATCCAAGAGTTCATTATAATAGGTCCTTGCCAGTAAAAACGCATACATCTTATCCGGAATATGCGGCATAATAATCTTCACATCAACACCGCGCTTCGCTGCGTAAGTCAACGCTACGATCATCTCATGATCCAGCACCAGGTACGGTGTCATGATATGCACATAGCTGCGCGCCGAATACAACATATCCATGTAAACATTTTCGCCTACCTGTTCTCCGTCAAGCGGATTATCATCATATGGAATCACAAAGCCACTGCCGTTCACCTGAAACTCCCGGTCATACGATGGCTGCAGATACTTTTTATAATTACACGGCGTTTTCTGTTTTTCTACTACATTCCAAAGCTGCAGGAACATCCGTGTAAACTCGCCGACTGCTTCCCCTTTCAGCATAATCACAGAGTCTTTCCAATAGCCAAACCGTTCCTTGCGGTTAATATACTCATCCGCCAGATTAATGCCGCCGGTAAAAGCCGTATGGCCGTCAATTACCAGAATCTTTCGGTGATCGCGGTTATTCTGAATAGTCGTCAGCGCCGGAATAATCGGTGCAAACTCACGGCACTGAATGCCGTACTCTGCCAACTGCTTCGGATACTTTCGCGGCAATCGATACAGATCGTTCATACCGTCATAAAGGAGACGCACTTCCACGCCCTCTCTGACTTTTGCTTTTAAAACCTCCAGCACACTCTCCCACATATAGCCGAAATCAATAATAAAATATTCTACAAAAATAAATTTTTCCGCTTTACGCAGCTCCTGCAGCAACGGTTCCATCATCTCTTCCCCACATGGAAAATACTGCGCTTCTGTGTACTGATGAACGGAACTTTTGCTGGTATGCTTTAAATAAGAAGCCAAATGCGCCATCTGAGGTGATTGTTCCTTTAATTCTTCCATCACTTCCGGCGACTGCTCGATCAGATCCGATGTGGACGCCGCTTCCTCGCGAATACGCTTGTTCAGGAAAAGGCTTCCTACCTGCGTATTCATATACAAATAGAACAATGCCCCGAAAAGTGGAAACATCAGAATCGGCACAATCCAGGAAATCTTAAACGCCGGATTCCCCGGCTTGCCGATCATTGCCACAACCAGGCAGAATCCTAAAAACACGGTTGCCCAATAAAATGTAAACACATAGTCATTCAAAAACTGAAATAACAGCAGCAAAAAACCGACCTGAATCAGTACAAGCAGTACAATAATACCCGTTCTGCCAAACACAACACTCAGAAGTCCCCGTTTTCCTTTCTGCAATTGTTCCTTAGAATGTTTCATTAACTGTCCTTTTTCCTTCATCCCCTACTCCTATCTTTCCTGCAACACCATTTCCAGAAACGTTTCCTCGCTGATCACCGGAATCCCCAGCTGCTGCGCTTTCGTCAGCTTACTTCCGGCATTTTCTCCGGCCAGCACATACGTTGTCTTTTTCGAAACGCTTCCCGTTGCCTTCCCTCCAAGCTTCTGGATCAGCTCTGTAGCCTCATTTCTTCCTAAGGTCGGTAAAGTTCCAGTTACTACAAAGGTCATACCGGCAAAAACATTACTTATCTCCGTCTGTTCCTGCTCCATTGTTACGCCTGCCGCCTTTAGCTGCTCCAAAATCTTTTTGTTTTCCTTCTGTGCAAAAAAATCATAAATTGCCTTCGCACTGATACCTCCGACATCCGGTACCTGCTCCAGTTCCTCCGGAGAAGCCTGCGCCAGTTTTTCTATCGTGCTGAAATGCTGCATCAGACCGCGTGCCGTGGCTTTGCCCACCCCGGAAATGCCAAGTCCCGTCAACAGCTTATCCGGCGTATTGCCTTTCGCATCCTCAATCGCTGCCAGCAGCTTATCTGTATTTTTTTCCTTTCCGATAATGCCCTGTTCGATCAGTTCTTCTCTGTATTCCTTCAACCGGAAAATATCAGCCACCGTCTTTAAATAACCGAGCCGCACCAATTCCATAATATAGTTGCTTCCAAACCCCTTGATGTCCATTGCGTCTCGTCCTACAAAATTGATGATATGACGTTCCAGCTGAGAGGGACAATTACTTCCCGTACATTTTATATCTGCCGTATCCTTTTCACGCACCGCAGGCGCGCCGCAGACAGGGCATCGATCCGGAATCCGATATCGCACTGCTCCTTCAGGACGCTTTTCTTTCACAACCGCCTTGATTTTCGGAATAATCTCTCCGGATTTATATACTACAATGGTATCGCCGATGCAGATATCCAATTCATCAATAAAATCCTGATTGTGCAAAGTCGCTCTGGAAACACTCGTTCCGCAAAGGCGCACCGGCTCAAAAACCGCCGTTGGTGTGATCCTGCCGGTCCGTCCGACTGACAGTTCTACATCAAGCAACACACTCTCCTTCTCTTCCGGCGGATATTTATAGGCCACTGCCCAGCGCGGTACCTTCGAGGTTGCACCGACAATCTCTCGATCCGCCAGATTATTCAGTTTAACAACTGCTCCGTCGATATCATATCCAAGTTCTCCGCGGACACTGCCGATCCATTGAATCGCATCCCATACCTCCTCTGCCGTACGGCAGACACGGTAATGATCAATTGTATGGATTCCGTTTTTCTTCAGGTATTCATAGCCTTCCGTATGCGTTGTAAATACATGTCCCTGCACTTCCTGAATATTAAATACAAACATAGACAAACCGCGCTCTTTTGTGATATGCCAGTCAAGCTGGCGCAGAGTTCCCGCCGCGCAGTTGCGCGGATTGGCAAACTGTTTTTTCCCCAGCAGTTCCTGCGTCTCATTCACCTTATCAAAAGCCTCATTCGTCATATAGACTTCGCCGCGCACCTCCAGATATGGCAGCGGATATTTCAGTTTCGTTTTAACATCTTTGATTACCCGAGCGTTCTCCGTGACATCCTCACCCTGCAAAATCCCGTCTCCTCTGGTGATTGCCGTTGTCAACGCGCCGTCCGTATAGCGAAGTGCCATCGAAAGACCATCAATCTTTGTCTCCACGACAAATTCCGGCTCTCCAAACTGCGCCTGCATATCCCGTACAAATTCTTCTACTTCTTCTTTTGAAAATACATCCTGAAGACTTAACATCGGCACGCGGTGACGCACCAGCACGCCTGCCTCTCTTTTCGCCGTTCCTCCTACTTTCTGTGTCGGAGAATCCTTGGTCACCAGATGCGGATTTTCTTTTTCCAGCTTTTTTAATTCCAACATCAGCTGGTCATATTCATAGTCGGATATTTCAGGATCATCCTGATTGTAATAACGATCGCTGTGATAATTCAGCTGTGTTCTTAATTCTTCGATTCGTTGTTTTGCATTCTCCAAGTCAGCTATCCTCATTTCTATGAACTTCTTGTTTTATTCTTTTTCAGCATCTTTTCCAGCTGCACAAATTCTTCCTGCGTCACAGCCCGATACTCTCCCGGCATCAACCCGTCCAAAGTAATATTCATTACGCGCACGCGCTTTAATGAAATCACCTTTCGCCCGCAGGTCTCACACATCCGGCGGATCTGTCGATTCAGCCCCTGCGTCAAAATAATTGTGAATTTCGCCCTGCCCGTACGTTTGATCCTGCACGGACGCGTTGTCACATCCAACTCTTTTAAAAATACTCCAGATCTCATTTTCTTTAAAAACGTCTCTCCGATCGGTCCATCCACCTCTACCTGATACTCTTTTTCATGACCATTCGAAGCCTTCATAATGGCGTTTTGCAAATCTCCGTCATTTGTCATCAGAAGCAGCCCTTCGGAATCCTTATCTAGCCTTCCCACATAAAACACACGCTTCGGATACTGCAAAACATCCGCAACCGTCGTATCGCCCCAGCGCTTGTCTGTTGTACAAACCACGCCGCGAGGCTTGTAAAAAGCCAGAAGAATACGCTGTTCTTCCTTTTCAACAGGACATCCGTCCACCATAATCTTTTGTCCGGGCAAAACCTTTATTCCAGCCTGCGCCGTCCGGCCGTCCACCAGCACTTTTCCTTCCTCAATCAGACGGTCGGCCTCCCGTCTGGAACAGATTCCAGCCTGCGCCAGATACTTGTTTAACCGCACCGGCGTTTCTGTTTGCTCTTTTATATCCGCCTGATAATCTTCCTGCATACTGTTTCTTTTTCCTCTTTCACGTAATTCTGTTAGTATACCATTTTCAGGCTGTTTTTTCAACGTTCGATTTTGCTTTGCAAATCAGTCCTCACGTAGTATACTAAATGCAGATAAGGAGGTTTTACCATGAAAGAATCCATTTATACCATTCCGCTGATGGATGCATTCAAAGCAGATGATGAATGTCCTTTCTGTTTTATTGAACGGAATTTGGAACAGCATGCCATCAATTTTGCACTCGGCAGCAGCGCTTCCTATATGGAAGATGATGTGCGCGCGCAGACAGATGCCGCCGGTTTCTGCCGTCATCATTACAAAATGATGTTCGACTACGGCAACCGCCTTGGCAGCGCTCTGATCCTGAGCACCCACTTTAAAAAACTAAATGAAGAACTGGCTGAAGAAATTAAAAAATTTTCTCCGGGCAAATCTTCTTTTTTTAAGCGCATGAAAAAATCGTCTCCGGATACCGCGGAAGCAAAAACAAATATCGGTATATGGGCAGCAGAAAAAGAATCACATTGTTACGTCTGCGACCACATTCATATGAATTATGGCCGTTATGTCGATACTTTTTTTGAACTATACATCAACAGTCCTGAATTTGTGGAACTGTTTAAAAACAGCAAAGGCTTCTGCCTGAAACATTTCTCCCATCTCGTGGAAACAGCAGAGGATCGCTTAAACGATAAACAGAAAGCAGATTTTTATCCAACCATCTTTCAGCTGATGCAGGACAATATGAAACGGCTCGAGGAAGAAGTGACCTGGTTTACGGAAAAATACGATTACCGCAACAAAGATAAGGACTGGGGCAATTCCCGCGACAGCGTACAACGCTGTATGCAAAAAGATCGCGGCGGTTATCCGGCTGATCCAGTCTTCCAGTCTGATAGATAACGGTATCTTTTCCTTCCGCTGCAATGCGTTTCCGCTTTTCAGATTCATTTGCAAAGCATAGAGCAAAGTAAAACGCAGACTTCGCGGAGCACATACGCCGCAAAATACAAAACGGGGAAGCCATACGCTTCCCCAAATTGTTGTCCTTACAGCAATCTGCACATTTCTTTGATATATTCCGGCGTCGTTCCGCAGCAGCCGCCTAATACGCCTGCTCCTGCTTCCACCAGCACTTTCATGTGTCTTCCAAACTCTTCCGCGCTCATACTATAAAGCGCTTCTCCTGTTTCTGTAATCGTCGGCATCCCGGCATTCGGTTTCACGATTACCGGCACTGCAGCAATCTTTTTTAATCCTGAAACAATAGATATCAGTTGATCCGGACCAACCGAACAATTCACGCCGACAGCATCTGCTCCAAGTTCCTGAAGCGTCTCCATCGCAGAAAACGCGTTGCCGCCGGAATAAATACTCCCGTCTGCCTCCACCGTCATACTGCATAAAACCGGCAAATCACAAACCTGCTGTGCAGCTTCCAGCGCTGCTACAGTTTCATCAATATTAATCATTGTCTCCACAATCAGAAGATCTGCTCCCGCTTCCGTCAAATACGATATCTGCTCTTTATAGCGTTCCAACGCTTCTTCATAGGTTGCCTCCTCAGAAGATTCGAGAATACGCCCTCCGGTTGATAAATCTCCCGCTACGTATGCACGCCCCTCCACCGCTTCCTGAGAAAGCGCAACCAGCCGCATATTATACTCCTTCTGAAATTCCGTAAGTCCATGCATTGCAAGCGCAATACGGTTTGCCCCAAACGTCGGAGCAAGCACGATCTGGCTGCCCGCCTCTACATAAGCGCGCTGCAGATCAATGATCGCCTGCGGATGCTCTAAAATCCACTTTTCCGCGCAAACACCACGCGGCATTCCCGCTTTTATCATATTCGAACCGGTTGCACCGTCCAAGATTACCGGACGCTGTGCCAGTTCACGAAATTCTTGTTTTGTCATGCACTCTGCTTCTCCTCAAAAAATACCTGATGCCATACTAAAAATGTATAAATCGTCCAAATCTTACGGCTATTGTCACGCACTCCCAGCTTGTGATCATCCAAAAGCTTCATAATCTGATCGGTATGAAAATATTCCTTTGCTGTCGTTCCCTGAAAAGCTTCTTTTACTCTGCCGTATCCCCCGTCCTCTTTTAACCAAACACGGATTGGCACCGGGAAACCGAGTTTCTTTTTATTTGTCGTTACCTCCGGCAAATACTTTTCAGCAACTCGGCGGAACGCAAATTTCGTAGTCTTTTTCTTTAATTTCAAATCTGTCTGTATGCCTTTGGCTACCTCAAACACTTCTTTGTCCAAAAACGGCACACGCAATTCCAACGAATGCGCCATACTCATTTTATCTGCCTTGAGCAAAATATCACCCGGCAGCCAGTTTATCAGATCTATATACTGCATCTTCGTCGTATCGTCATACTGCGCCATCCGTTTATATGCTTTCTTTAAAAATTCCTGAGGACTGACCGCCGCTGTATCTTTTTTCAAAATATGCTTACGCTCTTCCACTGTAAAAATATTCGCATTTCCAATAAAACGCTCCTGTACTGACTTGCTTGCGCGAATCAGATAGCTACGGCCTTTCACGCCTTCCGGCAGCTTTTCCGCTGCCCGCGCCAGCGCCTTGCGCCAGCTCTTCGGCATCCAATTCATCCATTTTAAAGAAAGCGGCTCGCGATAGATGGTATACCCTCCGAAAAATTCATCTGCCCCCTCACCGGAAGTCACGACTTTTACATGCTTGGCCGCCTCTCTTGCCACAAAGTAAAGCGCGATTGCAGCCGGATCCGCCAGAGGCTCATCCATATGATACATGATCTTTGGCATTTCACCCCAATATTCTTCTTCCGTAATTGTATGACTATAATTTTTCAGTCCTAAAAACTTTGCGCATTCTTCCGCGTAATGTGTCTCATTGTACTGATTGTCTTTTTCAAAAAATCCCACGGTAAATGTTTTTTTCCCGGAATATTTTGCCGCAATATAACTGGAATCCACGCCGCTTGACAAAAACGCGCCTACTTCCACATCTGCCAGCATATGCTTCTGTACAGAATCTTCCAGCACAGCATCCAGTTTTTTCACCAGCGTGTCCTGTTTTTCTTTCGAATTCGGTGTCAGACGCGGATCAAAATACTGTGTCGTATTTAATTCCCCGTTTTGGTATGTCAGATAATGCCCCGGCAACAGACGGTAAATTCCTTTAAAAAACGTTTCCGGCAGCGCCGAATACTGAAATGACAGATACTGTTCCAGCGCTTCCTCGTTTACCTTTTTTTGATACCCCGGAAATTCCAGAATACTTTTGATTTCAGAGCCAAACACCAAATTTCCTTCGATCACCGCATAATAAACCGGCTTAATGCCAAAGAAATCACGCGCCATAAACAATCGTTTTTTGCGGTTGTCCCAGATTGCAAAACCGAACATCCCGCGCAAATGATGTACCAGCTTTTCGCCGTATTCTTCATAACCATGAATCAGCACTTCCGAATCAGAATGGTTTGCGAACACATGACCTTTTTTCTGAAAACGCTCCCGCAGTTCCGGGCTGTTATAAATCTCACCATTAAAGATCAGAGCGATTTCCCCATCCTCATTAAACATCGGCTGTGAACCACTTTCCAAATCAATAATACTCAACCGACGAAACCCGAATGCTACATCGTCTGTCGTATACTTTCCTTCCGAATCCGGACCGCGATGTTTGATCACATCCATCATCTTCTGTAAAATTTCTTCTTTGTTATCCTGTTTTCCTACAAATCCGGCAATTCCACACATGTAATTTTCCTCTTTTTATGTCGTGGAGACACTTTTTGCGTCTCTGTTTTCTATTAAGTAAAGTATTTCCTGTTTTTAAGCCTTTAGTATAGCAAATTGATGGGAACGAAACAACCTATTTTTTCTGTTGATATAAAAGAAACTGATATTCCAAGTCAAAATACGTCTGTTCTTCACTGTCGTCAATGATCTGCCACTGCGGCAGCTCATCAAGATTCGGAAAAAAAGCGTCTGCCTGATAAGCGTGATCAATCTTTGTCACATGCGCCAGATCACAATACGGCAGCAATTGACGATAGATACTATCTCCGCCGATCACATAAATATCCTCGCTATTGTATTTTTTCAATTCTTCCAACAGATCCGCAAGCGTGTGCACCACAATCGCTCCTTCTACTTTATAATTAGGATTGGATGTCAGAACAATATTGGTACGGTTTTTTAATGGACTTTTGTTTGGGAAGCTTTCCAGCGTCTTTCGCCCCATCACAACAACTTTTCCCATCGTCGTCTGTCTGAAAAATTTCATATCAGCCGGAATACTCACAAGAAGTTCGTTATTGCAGCCAATCGCCCAATTTTTATCTACTGCTACAATTAAATTCATAATTAATCTCCTCCTAAATCGCTATCGGAATATTTTTAATCTGCGGCTCTGTCACGTAATCCTCCACATGAAGATCTTCTGCCGTAAATTCATAAAAATCTTTCACTTCCGGATTCAGCCAAACCTTCGGCGCCGGATGCTCCGGTCGTGTCAGCAGTTCTTCAACCATCGGAATATGACGATCGTAGATATGGCAGTCCGCCACCACATGCACCAGTTCCCCCGGAATCATATGGCTGACCTGGCTTACCGCTATCAACAAACAGGCATACTGCGCCACATTCCAGTTAGATGCTGCCAGTACATCCTGACTTCGCTGATTTAAAATCGCGTTTAAAACCAGACCATCCGGCGACTGTGTCACATTATAAGTCATGCTGTATGCGCAAGGATCCAGACCGCCGCCGTGCAGATACTGGTACTGATACATATTTGTCATAATCCGGCGGCTAAAGGGATTTTCCCGAAGCTGCTTTAAAACATAATCCATCTGATCGATTTCTTCACCCTTATAGATAAATTTCCTGCCAATCACATCTCCATAACAAGTACCGATCGTGCCATTTTCGTCTGCCCATTGATCCCAAATATGACTGTTCAGCTCAGACAGCTTATTTGACTTTTTCTGATAGATCCAAAGAATTTCATCAAACGCGCTCTTGATTGCTGTCCTACGGATCGTGATCGCCGGAAATTCCTTTCTTAAATCATAACGGTTCACCACACCAAAGCGTTTTACCGTATAAGCCGGCGTACCATCCTCCCAGTGCGGGCGTACAATTTCCCCTCTTGTATCAGTGCCGTTCTTCAGTATGTCACGGCACATATTTTTAAAAATTCTATCCGCGTAGCTCATAGTCTTTTTTCTCAGGCACCGCTGCCCCTGATTTCTCCTTTCCTGCATTGCTTTCTCTGCCATCTTTTCCTGCCTGTATTTCGGTTCAGTGAAGCAGTTTTCCGATTGACGTATCCTCCGCAAAACCGGAAGCATTATATAACACCAATATATCCGTAAATGCATTTGCCTGCATATACTCATCCAAACTCTCATTAAAATAACGCAGGTCAATCATCGTAACGGATGAAAAATCCTGTACTGCAAACGGCACGAAACAATTCGCATAAGAGTCCTTAAGCACCAACAGACTGCGCTCACTCTCTGCCTCTGTATCAATCTCGATGATTGGCTGATTACCGCCAAAATAAACCGCATATTTATCTCGTGTATCCAAGCAGCTTAGATCATAGAGAGAATCCTTTACACTCGCTTCATCGCGGTTTTTCATCACCGTATATGGTACCGTTTTCAGCGGCTTCCATGCCGTAATCACATCCGCCTCTGTTTTTGTATTTACCTTTGCCTCAATCGTACCGTAAAACTCATCCGTGAGAATCTCCTGCGTATACCCTTCATCCGGCACAAAAGTAAGTCCGATTTCCTCTGCCCATACTTTATAAACATAACGCGCTGCCGCCGTCGTCCAATGATGGTCTGTGCGGTAGTATAACTGTTCATTCGTATGCGCCGTCAGAATATTTCCGGCATCTACAAAACTGTCTGCCGGAAGCGCTTCACGGACTCTTCTCAAAAATTCCGCTTCCTGCCCACTCACGGCAAACGGCGGCAGCTTCTCTTTTAAAATTTCGACTGCATTCGGAACGATCATCGCTTTCACATGATCCGCGCCGAATACTGCCTGCTGCTTTTTCAGAAACTCTGCCAACGTACTGATATTCTGCACAGTAGCCGGTGAATCAAAGCTGCCGCTGTGTTTCTCAATCAGATACCCGTCTTCCGCAAAATAAATATCGTTAATCTCCTGTTTCAGCATTAAACGCTCAACCTCTGTTTTTATACCGATCCACTCGCTGCGCAGAAAAAACTGATCTGTCAGATAAGTCTCATAATCCCTGGAAAACGTACCGTTCAAAACATCCTCCGCGTTAAGTTCCGGCATTTTAGCCAGCATACGGTTTTCTTTCTCTGAAAAGTCTGTATCCGGTTTCAGCAAACTGACCGCCGTAAAACCAAATACCATCACCAGAAACATTCCGATGATGCATAGTTTTTGTTGTTTCTTCATCCTCTGTCTCCTTTAGAAACGGAAATACAAAAACGGATTGTAGCTGGCATCTACCAGATACGCCACCGTCAACAAAAAGATTCCCGCATAAAACACGATACGAGCCGCCACCATAATCCATGAGGCTTCCCCCAGCTTTTGCAGACACCAGCCAGCCGCCTTTTTCGGAAGCTGCGTACTGCCCAAAATCAGTATCACGAACAAAATCGCATAATTGTAAAGCAAATAAACGGTATTGCTGTCAGCGAAACCGCATCCTGATCCGGTAAACATTATCTTCAAATACTGCAGGCCAGTAGACATATTGTCAAAAGCAAAAATAATCCAGCCGATGATCACAAAAAACAGCGTATAAACGCTGCGGCAGATTTTCGGCAATTTCTGCAGCACACCGGCAAACACAAATTTCTCAAGCAAAAGCAATACACCGTAGTAAACGCCCCATAAAACAAAATTCCAGCTTGCGCCATGCCAGATACCGGTCAGCAGCCACACAACCGCAATGTTGCGCACCTGCTTTGCCACACCCTTTCGATTTCCACCCAGCGGAATATACACATATTCACGGAACCAAGAACTCAAAGAGATATGCCATCTGCGCCAGAATTCCGTGATACTCTGTGAAATATAGGGATAATTAAAGTTTTCCAGAAAATGGAAGCCAAACATTTTTCCCAGGCCGATCGCCATATCCGAATAACCAGAAAAGTCAAAATAAATCTGGAAGGTATATGCCAACGCTCCCAGCCATGCCGTTGCCGCCGGAAGCGTTCCTGCCGGCATCGCAGAAACCGTATCCCATAATACACCGATGTTATTTGCCAGGAGAACTTTTTTACCTGCACCGATCATGAAACGGTGAATCCCCTCCACAAAATCATCTGTTGTTTCCCTACGGGATTCCAGCTGTTCAGCAATCGTCTTATACTGCACGATCGGTCCAGCAATCAACTGGGGAAACATCGATACATAAGTGCCATATTTCATCCAGTTTCTCTGGGCTGTCGTCGCTCCTTTATATACATCAATCGTATACGACATTGTCTGGAAGGTGAAAAACGAAATACCGATTGGAAGCGGAATGCCCGGCAGCGGTATGGATGTGCCAAACACATTGTTCACAGATCCAACCAGAAAATCGGCATATTTAAAAAATCCCAGAACACTTAAATTATAAACAATAGAAATCACCAGCCAGCTCCTTGCCGCCCGTATCTTCCCCTGATTTTTAAAGTTCTGGATCCGTCTGCCGATCAGATAATCCACTGTGATGGAACACAGCATCAGCAGCACATATTTCGGCTCCCCCCACGCGTAAAAAAACAAACTGAACAAAAATAAAATAATGTTTCTGAATTTTACCGGGGCGGCAAAGTATAAAATCAATACCACCGGCAAAAAACGAAACATAAACAATAAACTGCTGAATACCATTTTCTTCTCCTGTCATCAAAATTCCATTACTTATATAAGGAAATATTATTTTTAAAATTTTCTCAAAACCTATTTACAATTAACGCATTTATTATATAATAGACTATGTGAAAAAACAACGTTTTTTATCGTTATATGTCACAATAGGGGATTTATAAGAATTTTATGAGGGGAAACAATGGAACAGAAAAAACGACGGCCGACGCCCCAACAACGGCGTAACGGTCTGATTATAAATGTTTTGACGCTAATCGTACTTGTTCTTGTTGTATTTGAGGGCAAAAGTCTGATTAGCTTATTTTCTGATGTGAGTATACAAGAGCGCATCCGTGCCGAAGAAGAAGAAGTATTTGCAAGCGCAAATATCTCTTCAACAGAACCAGAAACGGAACCGGAAACCAAAGCTCCTGTCGCTCCGGAACCAACTACAGAAAAACAAACAGAAACCGATCCGCCAAAGCCTGACAATCAAACAGGTATTCCGGCTGATGCTCTGCAGTACATGGACGTTGTCGTTCCCAAGCAAGCGTCTCCAGTAGATGATTCCTACTTTGATGATGCTGTTTTTATCGGCGACTCCCGTATGGAAGGTTTCCGTAATCTGTCCGGCATTGCCAACGGCAGTTTCGTATCAGCAGTCGGTATGCAGCTGGAGAATTTTTACACAGATGCACAGATCCCGACCAGCAAAGGAAATATGTTGGTGATGGACGCTTTGAAAAATATCAATTTTTCCAAAATTTATGTGATGCTGGGCACCAATGAGCTGGGCGCATATGATCTTGACGCAGTGCGCGAATCTTACCGCAAAGTACTCGCTGATATCAAGACCCGTTCTTCTTCGGCTGATCCGACCGTTTATGTCTATTCCGTTATCTACGTTGAAGAAGCGCTCGTCACTACCGGTGATTATGTCAATAATACCAACGTCGATGCCGTCAACACCAAAATCATGCAGATGTGCCAGGAGGAGGGCTATCATTATATCAACTTAAATGAGGTTTTTTCCGACGGACACGGTTCACTGATTCCGGGCGCTTCCCAGGACGGCATCCATCTGGAACAGAGTTTCTGCCAGAAATGGCTGGACTATACAAAAACACATTACGTTTCTGATGAAACCTCCGCCGAAGCAGAGACAGAAGCAGAAACGGCTGCAAAAGAAGGAGTATAATTTATGAGAAAACGTATTTCAGCACTTCTCATCGCAGTTCTGTGCATATTTACACTGACAGGCTGCAAGGGAAAAGAAACAAAAGAAGTCACTGTAAATCCGGAAACACTGGTTACCTCTCTTAGCGAAACGGTCAGCAGCAGCACGCTTTCCGCCGTCTCCACAGAGGTTCGTACCGATACTTATATGACCCTGGATGCGGCTCAGATTGAGAACATTACTGCTGCCTTAAATTCCGGCACAGGCGCCTGCGAGATAGCAGTCATCACCTGTAAGGACGCTTCCTATACTTCCGAAGCGGAAAAACAGCTGAAATCTTACCTGGACAATCGCGCGGAATTGTTTGCTGGCTACGCGCCGGAAGAAGTGCCGAAACTTGAAGATGCACTGATCAAATCTGCCGGCAAATATGTAGTGCTCTGTGTAACAGATGATACCGCTGCTGCCGAAGATGTTCTGAAACAAACAGGCTTTTAAAACATTTCTATCTTTAAGGACAGAATTCCAAAAAAGGTTTCTGTCCTTATTATTTTTTATATACGCTCCGTACTGTTATCCTGCAATCCGTATTCTGCTTCGTGGTGATAGTGGTTTTGCTACTCCTGATCTTTATAAGCAGTGCGAAGAAAACGGCACAAGCTATGTGATCCGGCTGAAGGAGAATGGCCTTCTCCGTGAAAAAGCATCCTATCTTGTGGATGAACTTAATGAAATCACCAGAAATAACAAAGTGGATTATGCGGTAGTTTATGGTGAGTTCATGTACAAAACAAAGTCATGGCCTTATGAAAGGCGTGTGGTATGCAAGGTTGAAAAGCCGGAAAACCAGATCGTTTACATGTACACATTTGTTGTCACAAACATGGATTCCGCACCAGAGTATCTTATCAAATTTTACTGCAAGCGAGGCCTGATGGAAAACTTTATCAAAGAAAGCAAATCCGGTTTCGATTTTGCTTCCGTAAGCAGTCATACCAGAATCGTAAATGCAAACAGACTTCAGGTACACGCACTTGCTTATAACATATTTAATTGGTTTAGACGATTGGCGTTATCAGCAAATATGCGAAAACAACGCATTGATACCGTCCGTTTAAAACTGCTGAAGATTGCTGCAAAAGTA
>CALDMO010000002.1 GCA_937915375.1 uncultured Marvinbryantia sp. | reverse complement strand
CCTACCGAAAGCATTCCCGCCGCTGCCATCACACCACTGACAATAGCAATCAACACATAATTCAGATTGTTGATCACATTAGTGATCGGCATCAGGTATCCCGAAACAATTTGTGCCTTTGTCGCTACCTCGCAGAATTTATCATTGTTCTCACAAAACTGTCGGATCATCTCTTCTTCCTGACAGAACGCTTTTACCATACTAATACCGGAAATACTTTCTTCCACATGTCCGTTCAAAGCACCGAGAACCGCCTGCTGCTCGCGGTACAGTACCCGCGTACGCTTGGTCACAGCTTTTGTCAATATAAAGATAAGCACAACAGCCAAAAGCGACAGCACTGTCAGCGGCAGGTTCATGCTCACCATCACCACAAAAATGCCGACAATCGTAAACGCATACATCATCAGCTGTGTCAGCGAATCGGAAATCGTTGTACTGATATTATCCACATCATTTGTCAGCCGGCTCATCAATTCCCCATACTGACGCTTATCAAAAAACGACAGCGGAAGCTTTTTCATATGCGCAAACAGACTCGTGCGGATATGCAGGATCATTTTCTGACCTGCCGATGCCATCAAATAATGCTGTAAAAAATGAATCAGCCATTCGCCAATATAAAAGGATGCCAAAATTGCCAGCAGAATCAAAAACGGCTGTTTTTTATCAATCAAATTAACAATTTTTCCAATAATATAAGGAGCGACTACTGCAGAACCGGCCGAGAGGCCAGACAGAAGAAAAATCCACCCCAATCCCTGCCGGTGACCATCTGTCAATTCCCACAGACGCCTCAGAGTGCCCTTCATATTTTTCGGTTTTACCGCCGGTGCACCTCTTCGATGCCCCGGTCTTTTCGAAGGCATAATGATATCGTTAGTCATTGACTGCCGCCTCCTCTCCAATCTGCGAATCATAGATCGCACGGTAGGTGCTGCAGCCATCCATCAGCTGCTCATGCGTTCCGTACCCCTGTAGTGTACCATTTTCCATACATAAAATCAAATCCGAGCGCATCACTGCAGAAATCCGCTGACTGACCAACAGCACAGTCATCTCCTGTGCCTCTTTACGGATTGCCTCTAAAACTCGTGCTTCTGTATTTGCATCGAGCGCACTGGTACTGTCATCCAAAATCAGAATTCGCGGTTTTTTCAAAAGTGCCCGCGCGATGGAAAGACGCTGCTTCTGTCCGCCGGACAGGTTTACGCCTCCCTGGCCGAGTACCGTATCATATCCCTGCGAAAATCCATTAATAAACTCATCCGCGCAGGCTGCCCGCGCCGCCTGGTGTATTTCCTGCTCATCAGCCTCTCTGCTTCCCCAGCGCAAATTCTCACGAATGCTGCCGGAAAACAATACTGCCTTCTGCGGCACCACAGCAACCTGCCGACGCAGTGTCTCCAGATCCAGTTTTCTCACATCCACACCGTCAATTTCCACACATCCATCAACCGCATCATAAAAACGAGGTATTAAATTTATAAGCGTCGATTTTCCCGCTCCGGTCGGTCCGATAATACCGACTGTCATACCCGGCTGTACCGTAAACGTAATGTTTTTCAAAGCCGGAGCAGAGGCCGTACTGTAAGCAAAGGTTGCATTGCGAAAAGCGATTGCACCCGCTCTATGCGCCGCAAATGCATCGACACCTTCCCTTCCATTTTCCTGTGCAGGAACTTCGTCAAAAATTTCCTGCACACGCGCGGCAGACGCCATCGCGCGCACGGCAGAATTAAGAATATGCGCCACCATTCCCAGAGAGGACAATATCTGCGTCATATAGTTCACTGACGCCATTAATTTGCCAATCTCTATTGTTGTCTGATAACCTGACAGCCAAAGCATAATTACAATTCCAAAATTCACCGTCAGATTAACCAGCGGCGCGAACACTGCCATTACCTGCAGGGATGAAATACCTGCCTGTGCAAATTCATCCGCCGCCTGTGTAAATTTTTCTTCCTCTGTCTCCTCTGCACGAAATGCCTTTACTACGCGGACAGCGCTTAAAAACTCCCGGCTGACCGAATTCAATTTGTCAAGTTTTTGCTGCATACGCGTAAAACGCGGATATCCAATCTTCATATTGCCAATGATCAAAAATCCGGCAGCCACAATAATCACCATAATCAGCGGCAACATCTCCGGAGTCTGTACAATAATCAATACGATTGCCCCGATACAAAGTACCGGCGCTTTCATCATGATACGCATAGACCCATTAATAAAGTTCTGAATCTGCGTCACATCATTGGTAATTCTGGTGATAATCGAAGAAGTATGCAGACGGTCGATATTTTCAAATGACAAAGTCTGAACCTTCTGATAAATCTCCAGACGCATTTCCTTTCCAATCAACTGAGATGTTCTGCTCGCATAGATATTGCGTATGACAGCCCCAAGCGCTCCAAAAGCCGCGATGCCCAACATCACGGCTCCATACTTCATAATGACAGAAATATCCTCCGACTTTACGCCCTTATCCACAATATATGACATAAAAGTCGGCTGCAGCAAATCTGCAAAGGTCTCAATGGACAGGAAAAAAATTGCGGTAAAAAACATCCCGATGTGCCGCCTTATATAACGCAGCATCAATTTCATTTTGTGATTCCTCCATACATGTCCGGCCTGCGGTCACGAAACAGCCCCCACGAAAGCCGGTTCTCTCTGATCTCATCCAGATCATATTCCTGCGTCAAAATTTCTTCTTTGTCACGGGATGCGGATCTCAAAATCTCTCCCGTCTCATCCGTCAAAAAAGAGGATCCGTAAAAAGTCAACGCAGAATTCTGGTTTGCATTTTCCTCACACGGCGCTACTGTCTCTGTACCAATTCGGTTTGCTGCAATCACCGGCACTAAATTGGCCGCCGCATGTCCCTGCATCACTCTCTGCCAATGCGGCATACTGTCGCAGGCAAGAATCGGTTCTGAACCGATTGCCGTCGGATAGAAGATAAGTTCCGCGCCTGCCAGCGCAAGCGAACGCGCAGTCTCCGGAAACCACTGATCCCAGCAAATTCCCGCGCCAATGCGTCCATATTTCGTATCAACTACCCGAAAACCGGTATTCCCCGGCGTAAAATAAAACTTTTCCTGATAAAAATGGTCGTCTGGAATATGCGTTTTACGGTAAATTCCAAGAAACTTACCATCCGCGTCAATATAAGCAAGCGAATTGTAAAATACGTTGCCGTCACGTTCGAAAAAGCTCACCGGAAGTACCACATCCAATTCTTTCGTCAAACGCATTCCCAGCAAAACTGCCGGATGCTCCATCACCGGATACGCATAGTTATAAAATTCATATCGTCTCTGCTGACAGAAGTATTCGCGCTCAAATAATTCCGGAAGCAGAATGATATTTGCACCATCCGCTGCCGCCGCGCGCACCATTCTTTCCGCTTTCTGCAGATTTTCCTCCAATACGGCACTGCATTTCATCTGAATCGCCGCTGCCGTTATTCTTCTCATGGAATCCCCTCCTCGCTCGTTTTCCTTTCATGTATTGCCATTTTAATTCCTGTTTATACGCTGGAAATATTTTTTCCTCACTGTCTCTGTCTGCCCTGTCCGCTCCGCGGAATCTGCTGTGTAATGCAGTGGATATTTCCGCCGCCCAGCAGGATGTCTTTCGCATAAACCGTGATCACTTCACGCTTTGGACAGAGCTTTTTGAGAATTTCCTGCGCTCTTCTGTCACTCGCCTCATTTTCCCCTCCAAAAACAGGCATAACAACCGCACCGTTAGAAAAATAGAAATTCACATACGAAGCCGCCAACCGTTCACCAACTTCGCGCGTATCTTCGCCATCTTCAAATACATATCCCTGCAGATCTTCCTCACGGATACAGATGGGCACATCCGGTATCGGCAGTTTATGCACCTTCAATTTTCTTCCGCGCGCGTCCAGTTCTGTTTCCAGAACATCCAAACAAGCCTTAGAAAGCGCATACTGTGGATCATTTTCGTTATCTGTCCAGGCAAGCACTACTTCTCCCGGCCGCACAAACGCACAAACATTATCTACATGCTCATCCGTTTCATCCATATAAATACCGCGAGGAAGCCAGATTACTTTTTCTGCTCCCAAATACATGCAGAGTATTTCTGTTATCTTTTCTTTTCCCATCTGCGGATTTCGCCCCGGGCTTAACAGACAAGCCTCAGTAACCAGAATCGTTCCCTCACCGTCACTGTGGATCGAGCCCCCCTCCAGTACAAACGGCGCCGCATCATAAACAAGCGTGCCCTGCATAGCCGCAACGCTTTTCGCAAAAGCATTGTCCTTTTCCCACGAAGCGTATAAGCCGTTATAGGAACCTCCCCAGGCATTAAATTCCCAGTTAACACAACGCAAATTACTGTCTGCGGTCTCTCCTTTTTGGAAAGATTCTTTTCTGTGTATCACGTAGGTCGGTGCAATATCACGCGCCCAGGCATCATCTGTTTCGGCCGGAAAAATTGTCACGTTATCCACTTCATCCAACATTTCATGTGCAGATATCAACATTTCCGCGCCTGTCGCCACATAAACATGTTCACTTTTTGCAATCGCACAGATTACCTCTTTAAATGCCATCCTTGCCGCCTTCGCCTCATACGGCCATGATCCAGGTCTGGACGGCCAGATCATAATACAGCCTTCGTGCGGTTCAAACTCTCCCGGCATATAAAAACCATCCTGGGCAGGTGTTGATTCTTTTCCCATAATTGCTCCTTTGCATTTAAGACGCTATGACAAACGCATCTTGAAATCTTCATATCCAAACTGTTTCACCAATTCGGTGCTCCCATCCTCACAAAGCAGCACCAGATCCGGCAGCGGAATTCCATTAAAGGTATTATTTTTTACCATTGAATAGATTGCCATATCCTCAAAAATCAAGCGGTCGCCAATCTTGATTTCTCGTTCAAAACTGTAATCTCCGATCACATCCCCCGCCAGACAAGTCAAAGAAGAAAGACGATAGGTATACGGTTTTTCTCCTGCTTCAAAACCTCCGCGCAGCGGCGGACGGTAAGGCATTTCCAGCACATCCGGCATGTGACAGGCCGCAGACGCATCCAAGATTAAAATATCCATGTCATTGTGTACGATATCCATTACTTCTGTCACCAGATAACCCGCATTTAAAGCGATTGCCTCTCCCGGCTCCAAATATACCTCCACATCATACGTGCTGCGAATATAACAGATCAGTTTTATCAAGGCTTCTCTGTCATAATCAGCGCGTGTAATATGATGACCGCCTCCCATGTTCAGCCATTTCAAACGTGGCAGAAATTCTTTGAACTGTTCTTCAAAAGCCTTGAAAGTAGTAATGAGAGCATCCGCATTCTGCTCACAGAGTGTATGAAAATGCAGTCCTTCAATTCCCCGCTCCCCTTCTTTGAAAACACACGGAAATGCCAGCTCTTCACGGAACTGTTCCCTTGTCACACCAAGCCGCGAGCCATTCGCACACGGATCGTAAATTGCGTGCTCCCCCTGCGTAGAGCATTTTGGATTCACACGGATACCGACACTGACCTTTCCGCACAGTTCACGATATTTCTCATACTGCGCAAACGAATTAAAAACAATATGGTCGCAGATCTGTACCAGCTCTTTCATGTGTTCTTCCTTATACGCAGGCGCAAACACATGATTTTCCTTACCCATCTCTTCGTATCCGAGACGCGCCTCATAAATCCCGCTGGCCGTCGTTCCGCACAGATATTCCCCGATCACCGGATACACCCGAAACATCGAAAACGCCTTCTGTGCCAGCAGAATCCGGCATCCGGACCGTTCCTGTATCTCCCGCAGAATTTCAAGATTCTGCCTTAGCTTCTTTTCATCCACCACATAACACGGTGTCCGCAAATTCTCAAACATGCGCGCCCCCTACGGAATCAGTACCGGATTTTCTTCCACTACCCACGGCAGCCCATATTCATTCAACATTTCCATATATGGATCCGGATCAAATTCCTCCACTGTAAACACGCCGTCGCGATCCCAGATTTTGTTCACGATCATGGAGGCGCCGATCATCGCCGGAACGCCTGTTGTATAAGAGATTGCCTGAGAACCCACCTCACGATAGCACTCTTGATGGTCACATACATTATAAATATAAATACTTCTCTCCTTACCATCTTTTTTACCGGTGTAGATGCAGCCAATATTCGTCTTTCCAACAGTTCTCGGTCCCAGAGAAGCCGGATCCGGCAGCAATTCTTTTAAGAACTGGATTGGAACAATCTCACGCCCCTCATACATTACCGGAGTAGTAGAAAGCATGCCAACATTTTCCAGACATTTCATATGTGTCAGATAACTCTGCCCAAATGTCATAAAGAAACGGATACGCTTTACACCCGGAATATTTTTCGCAAGAGATTCAATCTCTTCATGGTGCAGCAGATACATGTCCTTTTTACCGACCTGCGCAAAATCATACTCACGCTTGATCTCCATAGGCTCTGTCTCTACCCAATGTCCGTTTTCCCAATAGGAACCATTCGCCGACACCTCACGCAGATTAATCTCCGGATTAAAATTGGTTGCAAACGGATAACCGTGATCGCCGCCGTTGCAGTCCAGAATATCAATCGTATCTATTTCATCAAAATAATGCTTCAGCGCATAAGCGGTAAATACACTTGTCACGCCCGGATCAAAGCCGGTTCCCAAAAGCGCGGTAATCCCCGCCTCTTTAAATTTCTCCTGATATGCCCACTGCCAGGAATAATCAAAATAAGCAGTGAAACCAAGTTCCTTACAACGTTTTTCATAAACCGCGCGCCATGCCGGATCATCGGTATCTTCCGGTTCGTAGTTTGCGGTATCGATATAGTCTACCTTACACTCCAGACAGGCATCCATGATTGTCAGATCCTGATACGGCAGAGCTACATTCAGCACAGCATCCGGCTGATACTCTCTAATCAGCGCGACCAGCTCATCTTTACTGTCCGCATTCACTTTCGCAGTTGCAATGACGGTATCTGTTGTTCCCTGCAATTTTTCTTTCAACGCATCACATTTTTCTTTCGTACGACTGGCAATACAGATTTCTGTGAATGTTTTACTGTTCTGACAACATTTGTGAATTGCCACTCCTGCAACGCCGCCGCATCCGATAATTAATAATTTTGCCATAATGTTCCTCCTCTTTTATCTATTATTTTTCTTCCTCTTCTAACATATCCTCCACATATTTCGGCAGCATAAACGCGCCTTTGTGGAGATTCGTCGTATAGTACCAAGTTTGTATATTGCGCTCATTCCACCGCTCTGCGTCAAAATCTTTCAGCGGATGGTATTTTTTAGATGCAAAGCCAAACAGCCAGTATCCGGATGAACAAGTCGGAATATGCGCCTGATATACTCTGCTGATTGGAAAACTGCGGCTCGCCTTGCGATGCATAGCGCGGCAGGTATCCTCGTCCTCATCATAAAACGGACTGCCATGCTGATACACCATAATACCGTCCGCGCGCAGCGCCCGGTAACAGTTGCCGTAAAATTCCTTTGTGAAAAGTCCAGCCGTATGGCCGAGCGGATCAATCGCATCATTAATAATCAAATCATACTCCTCCTGCTTATTACGCAGAAAACGCAGGCCATCGCGGTAATAAACCGTTACACGCTCATCCTCCAGACCGCAGGCATTATCCGGAAAGTATTTTTTACAGACATCCACAAACACCTCGTCCGATTCCACCACATCGATCTGTTTAATTTCTTTATACTGTGCCAATTCGCGCGCCACACCTCCGTCACCGCCGCCGATCACCAGCACCTTTTCCACGTTTGGATGCACCGCCATCGGTACATGCACAATCATTTCGTCATAGGTAAACTCATCTTTTTCTGAAAATACAATGCTGCCATCCGAACTGATAAACCGCCCGAACTCCTCGGATTCAAACACATCCAAACGCTGATATTCTGTCTGTGCTCCAAACAGCTGCTTCTCCACCTTCACCGAGATTTTCACCCGATCCGTATGGTAATCCGAAAACCAAAGCTCCATCAAACTTCCTCCTTACTCCGCCAGCACCATCAAATGCTCCACATATGGATCCTGCGTTCCCTGCATAGAGCATCCCTTTTCTTTCGCGTAAATAATATATTCAATAATCTTATCCGTAATCATCTCTCCCGGCGCCAGAATCGGAATTCCCGGCGGATAGCACATGACAAACTCACTGCAGATACGTCCTGCTGTCCTGCGGATCGGCAGTGAAATTTTGTCCGCGTAAAATGCCTTCTGCGGCGATACACACACCGTCGGCGCAATGTATTCTGTCGCCAGCATCTGAGATGGATCTCTGGAATACAGACGCTTAATATCTGTCAATGCCCCTACCAGGCGCTCAATATCCTGGATACGATCTCCAATCGAAATATACGCTAATATATTCGCTATATCTCCGAACTCAATCTGGATATCATACTCATCACGCAGCAAATCGTAGACCTCAATGCCCGCCAGCCCAATATCTCTCGTATAAACAGAAAGTTTCGTCACATCAAAATCAAAAACACTTTTTCCGTTGATCATTTCCTTTCCGTATGCGTAATAACCGCCGATATCGTTAATCTCCTCCCGCGCATACTCTGCCATCTCACGCACCTTCGCAAAAGAAGCCTCTCCGCGAAGCGCCAGATTTCTTCTGGAAATATCAAGGCTGGAAAGCAGCAGATATGACGCGCTTGTCGTCTGTGTCAGATTGATGATCTGGCTGACATATTCCCAACTCACCGTCTTATTCGTCAACAAAAGCGAACTCTGCGTCAGGCTTCCGCCGGATTTATGCATGGAAACTGAAGCCATATCCGCGCCGGCCGCCATTGCGTTTACCGGAAGTCCTTTTCCAAAATACAGATGCGTGCCGTGTGCCTCATCCACCAACACCAGCATATTATGGGCATGCGCCAGCTTTACAATGCCACGCAGATCGGAGCAGATACCATAATAAGTCGGATTGTTGACCAGTACACACACCGCATCCGGATTTTCAAGAATTGCTTTTTCCACCTCTGAGAGCTCCATTCCCAAAGAAATCCCCAGCTTTTTATCAACCTCCGGATTTACATACACCGGAATAGCCCCGCACAGTACTAGCGCGTTGATCACGCTTTTATGTACATTTCGCGGCAGGATGATCTTATCTCCTGCCTTACAGGCCGTTAATACCATACTCTGTACGGAAGAAGTCGTTCCTCCAACCATAAAAAAAGCATGATCCGCGCCAAACGCTTCTGCTGCCAATTCCTCCGCTTCCTTAATAACCGACATCGGATGACAAAGATTATCGAGCGGCTTCATAGAATTGACGTCGAGACTGACACATTTTTCTCCCAGCAATTCTTTTAGTTCCGGATTACCGCGGCCTCGTTTATGACCCGGCACATCAAACGGAACGACTCTCTTTTTTCTTAATTTTTCCAATGCTTCGTAAACCGGAGCATGTTTTTGTGCATTCATATCCATGAGCTTTTCCTGTTCCTATCCTTTCTACCGACAAAATTACAAAAAAGAATGTGCCTCCCACGAAACGTTTTTTATGATATCAAAAAGTTCTTACTTTCCAATTCCATAAAAAAAACAGATGATAATATATCACCTGTTTAAATCATCCATAGTTTTAATTAACCCTGCGCACTGCTTGCGCAGCCGCCTCTCTTTCCAAAAACTATTCCCGAGCCTATACAGCAAATACTGAACTGTGCTACTCTTATTGACCGTTTCACAAGTGATGGTTTTCGATTATGAAGTAATCAACTTATAAAATTTGAGCTTTGAACTCAATCAATAAAATGTATCGTGGCCTTTCGCCACCCGCGGCAGCTGCCCCGCCTGTCCGTATGGGCTTAACCAAAAATGGTGGGCAATATATTTGCATGAACAAACTCTAACCTGCATCATAAAGAACAGTTTTCCATTCATGTATTGACAGAATACCATACAATGTATAAAAATGCAAGAAAAAACATTTAAAAAGCACCCGCTAAAAAGCGAGTGCCTGCATTTACATTTGCGAAGGATTTAAAATTAGTCCTGAACATACGGCATCAGCGCGATATGACGAGCACGTTTGATTGCTACTGTCAACGCTCTCTGATGTTTTGCACATGTACCTGTAATTCTTCTCGGAAGGATTTTTCCTCTTTCAGATACATATTTTTTCAGTTTTGCTACATCCTTGTAATCGATTTCGTTGTTTTCTTTACCGCAGAATACGCAAACTTTTTTTCTTCTGCGTCCGCCTCTTCTCTTCATCGGAGAATCGCCTCTATCGGTTTTATTGTAAGCCATCGTTCTTACCTCCTATCTACTCATTCAATTCGTAAACCGTACATACGGTTGATCGGCATGTCCTAATTAAACGGCAGCTCCTCGTCAATACCATCCGGTATGTTCATGAAGCCATCGCCTGACGCTGCGCTCGGCATCGGTCTTGCAGGCGCCGGTGACGGTACGCTGTCAAAGCCGCCTCCCATCATCGGAGCGCTGGAAGCATTTTTACTCTCAGCAAATTCCTGATCCTCAACCACAACGTCTGTAGTATATACTTTCACGCCGTCTCTATTTGTGTAGCTGCCAGTCTGAATACGACCGGTGACAACTACTTTCAGACCCTGACGAAAATACTTTTCTGCAAACTCCGCGCTTCTGCCAAATGCAACACAGCCAATAAAATCAGCGGAAGCATCGCTGTCACGGCGGAATCTTCTGTCAACTGCCAAAGTATATCTGGCAACTGCAGTGGCGTTTTCCCCTGCGGAATAACGCACCTCCGGGTCTCTGGTCAAACGACCCATTAAAATGACCTTGTTCATTTTGATCTCCTTGATTCTATCTATGCGTCCTGTCTAACACACAAATATCTGAGAACGTTTTCCATAATACGAACATGTCTTTCCAGCTCTGCCGGGCAATCTGCGTCTGCATCGAACTGAATAAAGTAGTAATAGCCTTCGCTCATTTTCTGAATTTCGTAAGCAAGTTTTTTCTTACCCCATTCATCCACATTCGTGATGGTACCATTGTAACGAGTAATGTACTCTTTTACCTTCTCAATGGTAGCGGTTCTTTCGTCGTCCTCAATTTTTGCATTGACAACAACTGCTAATTCATACTTGTTCATTTGTTTGCACCTCCTTATGGACTTTGGCCCCTTCTCACTTTCCGTCCGCCTGCGCGTCCGGCCTAAGGAGCAAGGAATTAAAATATATCACGAAATCTTATGATAGCATATGTCCCGTATCATTTCAAGTCTTTTCCCAAAAATTCTCAAACATTTTCATAACTATAACCCCATACCCCGGCAATCTGCGGCATCAGTTCTGAAATCCCCCACGTTTTCTCACTGTTTACAGGACTATTGCAGTCTCTCACAATGATCTTTCCGTCTGAATCAATCCCGATCAGAGCAACAAAATGCCCGGTATAAGTAAAGTCCCCCGGTCCCATAGAGCAGACCAACGTCAGCCCAGATTTCAATGCATTCAGAATCTCCTCTTCGCTGTAACCAACTTCGTGTACCGTCAGTCCAAGCTTCTGTGCGCCGGCATTCATCAAATCCCAAGATGAGCCGACTCCACTCACATAATATCCATTCGCGTCCGCCATTTTCGCCACCTCATAAGGATTCCACGAAGAATCCCCCGTAAGTCCGCAGTAAACCATCGATAAAGTAGTCGGTCCGCAGCCATTTACACCAAGAAAATCATCACCGTACCGCTCATATCCCCATCTCTCGTCCCACTGTAAAAACAGCGGCACCACACCTTTTGTCACTTCACCGGATATATCAATCGGTCTGTGAAGATCCTTCTTTTTCGGATAATTTCGTACAAATTCCTCTGCCTGCGGATATTTCTTTGCAAACGCAACCAGACTTTCCGGATAGTCTTCCTCAGAAACCCATTTTGAAAACGACGGCACTGTCCTGTTTTCCAAAATTTTCATGTAAAATACACCGCCTGCCGCAAGTAGCAAAATCATCACAAGAACCAACCTGTGTTTTCTGCGTTGTTTTTTCTTTCTGTTCCTTCCCTGCGCCATACCCCTTTTTTCTCTGGTATTTTTCCACATAAACTTCTTATTTCCTTAACTCTTTTGTGTTTTTCTCGACAAGTTTTCTCGGTACCATCACCTGATGTCCGCAGCCCTGACATTTCAACCGGAAATCTGCGCCGACACGCAGAATCTCCCACTCATGACTTCCGCAGGGATGCGGCTTTTTCAGCTTTACAATATCTCCTACCTCATAATTATATTTTTCCATCGTTCCTCCTGCAGCTGCATGCTTTCCATAGTGAATCCATCTCCAACGTCGCAATCTCTCTGATTATACGCTCTTACAATTCAATCTGCTCAAATACCCTGCCGATACTGCCGTCAATCACCAGATCTGCCTGCGCGTCTCTTGATGTCGTGCTCTTATTGATAACAACCAGATGCTTTCCGCTAAAATAATCAATCAGTCCTGCCGCCGGATATACTACCAGCGAAGTTCCGCCGATGATCAGTATGTCCGCCTGCGAAATATAACGCACAGATTTACTGATCGTCTCATTGTCTAACCCTTCCTCATAGAGAACCACATCCGGCTTAATAATACTGCCGCACTCACAGCGCGGGATACCTTTTCCGTTTCTGATATACTCCGCGTCATAAAACTTATGACAGCGCGTACAATAATTGCGATGCACGCTCCCATGCAGTTCCAACACTTCTTTACTTCCCGCCATCTGATGCAGACCGTCAATATTTTGTGTGATCACGGCACGCACATAGCCTTTCTGTTCCCACTGTGCCAGACGGATATGCGCCATATTCGGCTTTGCCTGCGGACAAATCATCTTTTTTCGGTAAAAGCAGTAAAATTCCTCTGTGTGATTCACAAAAAATGTATGACTTAAAATTGTCTCCGGCGAATAATCATATTCCTGATGATACAGCCCGTCTACGCTTCGGAAATCCGGAATCCCGCTCTCCGTCGAAACACCCGCACCGCCAAAAAACACAACATTCGTACTCTCTGCCATCCACTCTTTTAAAAGCGCTGTCTTTTCTTCCATTATTCTATCTCCATTTCTCCATAACCGCCCGCCTTCTCTACGGCGTTAAAGGTTCGCACACGTTTTCCCTGCACAACAAACCGCGTTTCTGTATTTCCGGTACAGGTAGATAACGTCACCACCGTATCGTTCAGAGAAACATCCGCATTCGTTGCCACAACCGAACGTGATTTCGCTACATCAATAAAATTCTGGAACTGCTCCGATGAAGCAAAATCAATCTGATAAATCTCACTGTAGGTTCCCACCTCCGCGCACGAAAAGATCTCATATTTATAAATCCTGTCTTTCGTATAAATCCAGAAATACGGACTTTTATCGTAAGTCTCCTGTTTGCGGAATTCGTGCAACATACCAAACATAGAGCCGTTTTTCATATTGTGACCGTAAATAATCGTGTTACGTCCCGAAAAGTCCGGTCTGCATAGATAATCCATAAAAATAGATCCTGCAAAATTGTCCTGCTGCCGGAAAGTCCGATGCAAATAATAATCATTGTCATCACCGACTACAATAGGATAATTAATATCAAGCGCTTCCACCTCAATCCAGCCGATCACATCCTCGTTAATTGCCTGCAAAGCCGCAAAATCAATCGGATTTTCCATATCCTCAAAGCGAAGCCCTCCGATATTTTCTTGCAGAGAGGCGTCTCCCCACTCGTCTCCCATTGTATCGTTCGCCGCCATCTCTCCCTCTATAAATCCTCCGGTCACTTTATCGCCGTTCGCAAACTCTTCCAGCGCATTATATTCATCCGTGCCCGCTTTATAATCCAGATAGATACTTACCAGACGGTAGCCAGCGTATAAAAACACCACTAGCGCCAGCACAATCACAATCGTACTGATCACATTTCCCACGCCGCCCTTTTTTTTCTTTTGCACCCTTCTTCTATTATTTCTTGCCATCTCTCACTCTCCTTCTTACTATTTCTTTTTTATACTGCGTCCGCGCTTTTTCGCCTCTGTAATTAAAAGTGATGGAAGCTTTACCGTAAACGTGGTAAACTGACGATCACTCGCCGCCTCAATCGTACCGCCGTGCAGCTCCACAATCCTTTTCGCAATGGAAAGTCCCAGCCCCGCGCCGCCGGTTTTACTGCTTCTGGCATTATCCGCGCGATAAAACTTTTCAAAAATAGATTTCAGTTTCTGCTCCGGAATATGATGTCCTTCGTTGCGGAAGGTAACAACGATCATATCTTCCTCCTGATGCGCCTGAATATCAATCTCCGTATCCGTAAAACTATACGCCACCGCATTACGTAGCAAATTGTCAAACACTCGTGCCAGTTTATCCGGATCACCGTCTACCAGCAGATTTTCATCCGTACTGACCTTACAAGTCATATATTTTTCTGCCAGCACACCATAGCTCTCATCCGCCAGCTGCTCCAGCATCAGTGAAATGTCCAGCTTTTCTTTTTCTAATACAATATCCTGCAGATTAAACCTTGTAATTTCAAAGAACTCATTGATCAGTTCACCCAAACGCTGCGCCTTTTCCAGTGAAATATGTGTATATTTGGTTCGATCCTCTTCCGGCATATCCTTCTGAGCATCCAGCATTGTCAAATAGGCAATAATCGAGGTCAGCGGTGTTTTCAGATCATGTGCCAGATATACCACCAAATCGTTTTTCTTCTGCTCACTTTCCAGACGTGCGCGCTCTTTACGTTTCAGCGTCCGTTTTAAGGAATTCAGCTTATCGGAAATCGGCTGCAGTTCCTTTGCCATACGCACCGGCTCTTCCTTATCATCGCGCACGCTGTCGATAGCTTTCTCCACATTTTCCAGATAGTGAAGCAGCCATTTTATCAGAATATTATAAAATAATAAAAACAGCAGAACAAAACCGACACACAAAAAGGCAGCTTTATTATCCATAAAAATACGGCCATACATTTGATCCGCCATATCCACATCCATGTTCAGGTTCGTAAAAATCCACATCATCATGTCCGTGAACATATCCTGAAAAATGCCGTCAATGAAAAAATGGACAATCCCATAGCCCACGACCAGCGCCAGCAAAGCGACCAGCCCGGTCCTGATGAGAATTGTCCGTTTTAGCTTTTTATAACTACTTTTCAACTTTGTATCCGACTCCCCAAACCGTCTTGATAAATCCTGTCTTACCCATTTTTTCTCTTAAATGGCGGATATGTACCATGACTGTATTGTTGCTCTGTTTGTAGTATTTTTCGTGCCAAACCTGTTCAAAAAGCTGTTCCGAACTGATCACCTGTCCTCGATTTTCGCAGAGAATCCACAAAATATCAAACTCAATCGGTGTCAATGTCAGCTCACTCTCATTAAACGTACATTCATGCGTACTTCGGTTCATCAGAAGGCCGCCAAAATCAATAATGTCCTCCTGTGTCTTGCCGCTCTCGTTGTATTTCGTGGAACGGCGCAGCTGCGCTTTTACACGGGCAATTAGCTCCAGCGGATTAAACGGTTTTTCAATATAGTCATCCGCGCCGAGAGTCAGACCGTTGATCTTGTCCATGTATTCGGTTTTGGCTGTCAGCATAATAACCGGAAACGTGTACGTCTCACGAATCTTCTGCAGAATCGTAAAACCGTCAATATCCGGCAGCATCACGTCCAGGATTGCCAGATCCGGTTTCTCACTGTCAACCGCCGCCAGCGCATCTTGTCCGTTATAACACTTAATCACTTCAAAATTTTCATTTTTCAGATATAAGCCGATGACGTCCGCGATCTCGCGTTCGTCATCGACAATCAGTATTTTCCCTGCCATCCTAATCTCCTATAATTCGCAGTTTCCTACTGTTCTCGGGAACGGAATCGCATCACGGATGTTACCCATACCCGTCATATACATTACGCATCTTTCAAAGCCCAAACCAAAGCCTGCATGTCTGGTAGAACCGTATTTTCTCAGATCAAGATAGAACTTATAATCTTCCTCGTTCAACCCCAGTTCTTTGATACGCGCAAGCAGCTTGTCGTAATCGTCCTCTCTCTGGCTTCCGCCGATGATTTCCCCAATACCCGGAACCAAACAGTCCATAGCGGCAACTGTCTTTCCGTCGTCATTCATCTTCATATAGAATGCTTTTATTTCCTTCGGGTAATCTGTTACAAAAATCGGACGTTTAAACACTTCTTCTGTCAGGTAACGTTCATGCTCCGTCTGCAGATCGCATCCCCAGCTTACCTTATATTCAAATTTATCATTATTTTTCTCAAGAATTTCAATTGCCTCTGTGTAAGTCACATGACCGAAGTCAGAAGACGCTACACTGTTCAGACGCTCAATCAATCCTTTATCCACAAAATTATTAAAGAATGCCATTTCTTCCGGCGCGTTTTCCATCAGATAGCGGATGATATATTTCAGCATCTGCTCTGCCAACAGCATATTGTCTTTCAAATCCGCGAACGCAATCTCCGGCTCGATCATCCAGAATTCCGCCGCATGACGAGTGGTATTGGAATTTTCAGCTCGGAAAGTCGGTCCGAATGTGTAAATATTGCGGAACGCCTGTGCGAAAGTCTCGCCATTTAACTGTCCGCTGACAGTCAGATTGGTCGGTTTTCCAAAGAAGTCCTTAGAAAAATCAATCTTACCGTCCTCCGTACGCGGCGGATTGTTCAGATCCAGTGTCGTCACCTGGAACATTTCTCCCGCGCCCTCGCAGTCGCTTCCGGTGATAAGCGGTGTATGCACATACACAAAATCCCGTTCCTGGAAGAATTTATGAATCGCGTAAGCGATCAGAGAACGCACACGGAATGTCGCCTGAAACATGTTAGTACGCGGACGCAGATGGGAAATGGTACGCAGAAACTCCACGCTGTGACGTTTTTTCTGCAGCGGATAATCCGGTGCGGACGGTCCTTCTACCTCAACAGATGTCGCCTGAATCTCAAACGGCTGTTTTGCCTGCGGTGTCGCCACCAGAGTACCTTTTACAATAACGGCAGCTCCGACATTAAGCTTGCAGATTTCCTGAAAGTTGTCCATTCCATCATGAAAAACAACCTGCAGTGTCTCAAAAAACGTGCCATCGTGAAGAACCAAAAAACCGAATGTCTTAGAATCGCGAATGCTGCGCACCCAGCCGCCGACTGTAATCTCCTGATTCAGATATGTTTCCTTATCTCTATATATTTGTCTTACTGTAACTAAATCCATTGTTTTCGCTCCTTTCGTATACGTTCTATATGATCATGCGAAGTAGACCATATTCACAATTAACTTTTAGTATAGCCTATTCTTGCGATGCGCGCAAGGTATATTAGAAAAAAAGCGGCGCACATATGCACGCCGCTTTTCATTCTCCTATCTCATCCGCAATTTATTTGCCGACACTTTCCAGATATGCATTCAGTCTTGCCACTAACAGATCTGCCGGAATCCCATGCACCATTGCTGCTTCTTCTAAAGATTCCATCTGTGAAGACGGGCATCCAACACAGTGCATGCCGCTTCCCATTAATACTGCCGCCATATTCGGATCTAACTGAAGGACTTCTCCGATTAACATCTCTTTCGTTACTGCCATTTTTCTGACCTCCTGTTCTCTTTTGCGGCCTATTTTCTGAAAGTGCCGCAGTTATAATAAAGTATAATGCTTATTTCTAATACCGTCAAGGGTTGAAATCTGTCCTTTTGCTCTTACAACGATTTTTACACCTCAAATAAAAGATCTCCATAGGACGGCATCGGCCATTCCTCTTTATCAACAATCATTTCCAACTGATCGACCGGCGTGCGCAGCGCTTCCATCGCAGTTGCTACTTCATCACGGAAATATACTGCCTGCTCTCTGCCTTCCGGCATTTTTGCCGCCTGATCCGTTACTTTTTCCAGTTTTGTCAGCGCTGCTTTGGCTTCCGCCAAAAGGCTTCCGGTCTGACGGAGCAATTCCATCGGCACCGTCACGTCAACCTCTGCCATTTTCATAGTATTTACGGTATCCGAAAGTGTTCTCGCATAGCGCAGCACCGCCGGAATGATATGTTTGCTGGCGATATCGATCATCGCGCGCGCCTCAATATTCAGAGCCTTTGCATATCCCTCGTACTGGATCTCCGCACGTGATTTCAGCTCGGCTTCTGTAAAGACGCCAAATTTTTCAAACAAGTGGATCGCTTTTTCTGTCTCAAGCGCCGGGATCGCATCCACCATAGAAGTAATATTGGGCAGCCCTCTGCGCTCTGCCTCTTCTACCCATTCCTGCGAATAGCCGTTTCCATTGAACACGATTCGTTCATGCTCGCTTGCGTACTGCTTGATCAGATCGTGAATGGCCGCCGGAACATTATCAGAAGCTTCAATATAATCGCATGCCTCAGAAAATGCTTCCGCAACAATCGTATTAATCACAACATTGCACTCTGCAACAGAGTCCCTTGATCCAACCATACGGAACTCAAATTTATTTCCTGTGAATGCAAACGGCGAAGTACGGTTGCGGTCTGTCGCATCCTTTTTAAAATCCGGAAGCGTTTTTACACCGGTATGCAGCGTACCGCCCTTAATACTGCGAGTTGCTTCTCCGGTACTTATCAGCTGTGCCAACACGTCCTCAAGCTGATCACCGAGAAATACAGAAATAATTGCCGGAGGCGCTTCATTAGCACCAAGACGGTGATCATTTCCTACGTCCGCCGCAGACTCACGCAGCAGGTCCGCATGGCGGTCTACCGCTCTCAAAATACAAGTCAGGATCAACAAAAACTGAATATTGTCGTGCGGCGTCTTGCCCGGATCAAGCAGATTAATACCGTCATCCGTAGTTAAAGACCAGTTGTTGTGCTTGCCGGAACCATTCACACCTGCAAACGGTTTTTCATGAAGCAGGCACTGAAGACCGTGTTTTTCCGCCACACGCTTTAAAGTTTCCATGATAATCTGGTTGTGATCAGCAGCCACATTGCACTCCGCATAAATCGGCGCCAGTTCATGCTGTGCCGGAGCCACCTCATTATGCTGTGTCTTTGCAGAAACGCCCAGTTTCCACAGTTCTGTATTAACATCTCTCATAAATGCCGCAATACGCGGACGGATCACGCCGAAATAATGATCGTCCAGTTCCTGTCCCTTCGGCGGCATAGCGCCGAACAGAGTACGCCCAGTAAAAATCAGATCTTTTCGTTTTAAATATTTGGAACGGTCTACGATAAAATACTCCTGTTCCACACCCACAGACGGTTTTACTTTTCTGGAGGTTGTATTTCCAAACAAGCGCAGCAAACGCAGAGTCTGCATCTGCACTGCCTCCATCGAACGCAGCAGCGGAGTTTTCTGGTCCAGCGCCTCACCTGTATAAGAACAAAATGCAGTCGGAATGCAGAGGATCGCACCAGCGTCATCCTGTCTTACAAATGCCGGCGATGTACAATCCCAAGTCGTATAGCCGCGAGCCTCAAAGGTTGCACGCAGTCCTCCGGACGGAAACGAAGATGCATCCGGTTCACCCTCGATCAGCTCTTTTCCTGAAAACTCCAGTTGAATAGAACCATCCGCTGACGGCGCTGTGATAAATGCGTCATGTTTTTCTGCCGTAAACCCGGTAAGCGGCTGGAACCAGTGTGTATAATGGGTAGCGCCCTTTTCCAGCGCCCATTGCTTCATTGCCCCGGCAACAACTTCTGCCGTCATGGCATCCAGTTCTTTTCCTTCGTCAAGTGTCTTGTGAAGCTCACGGTACACTTTTTTCGGAAGTCTTTCCTGCATAACCTTGTCGTTAAATACGTTTTCTCCAAATATCTCTGCCGCATTTACAAATTCGCTCATATGTCCTCCATCCTGTGCGGTCACTAAATCACCGCCGTTTCTCCTCATTCCATTTATACCTTACACATTCTTTCACGTATCCGTATAAATTTCCACTCAAATAATATCGTATTTATGCCGGAATTGCAAGCGCATATAAAATAAAGAATGTACCTGCGAAGTGTTTCATGATACAGAAAAGTAAAAATCTTCCTGTATCATGAAAAAGACCGCTGCTTTCGCAGCGGCCCCTGCCGTTCTTATTAGTCCAGATAACTCTTTGCGTAGCTCGGAGTTCTGTAATTTATGTCAGATACGATAATACCATCTGTAGAATTGCTTGCATGTACAACCTGGCCACCGCCGATGTACATAGATACATGTCCAATACCGTAATCGCCGCTTCCTTCGTAGAAGAGAAGATCACCCGGCTGGATGTTTGACAGATCTACGGACGTTCCACCCTGTCCCTGCTGTCCAGCTGTACGGCTTACATTGATACCATTGTCTGCCAGAACGGACTGTGTAAATCCAGAACAGTCTGCTCCGTTTGTAAGACTGGTACCGCCCCATACGTACGGATTACCTACGAACTGCAATGCATAATCAACAACCTGCTGTCTTAAATCAGATGTGCTTCCATCACCGATGGTAGACGGATCTACACCATTTTCCTGCAATACCTGTGTCGCTGCTTCGTATTCTGCCTGTGCTGCCGCGTCTGCTTCGGCCTGTGCCTGTGCTGCTGCATCTGCTGCTGCCTGTGCTTCTGCTGCCAGTCTGTCTGCCTCAGCCTGTGCCTGTGCTGCCGCATCCGCATCACCGGAATTGTAAGCTGCGTCTGCATTTGCCTGCGCATCAGCTGCCATCTGATCTGCGTAAGCCTGGTCTGCGTAAGCCTGATCTGCATTCGTCTGTGCATCATCTGCATACATTCCCTGGCTCTCCAGATATTCAATCCATGCCTGATTCTGTGCTTCCCATGCAGCCTGTTCTGCTGCCATTGCCTCTAAGTATAAGCGTTCCTGTTCTGCCAAATAGTCCAGATAAGCCTGTTCCTCTGCCGCCAGTCTTGCTGCTTCCTCTTCTGCTGATTCTGCCTGCGGAAGATAAGTAGCATAACTTACATAATCTGCACTTACATAACCGGATACACCGTTCTCTGTCGTAACCTTTGCCCAGCCGCCCAGATCTTCTTCCAGATACACTACCTGATCCTGTGTAACCATATCAAGCACTTCTGCATCCTCAGACGCATCCGAACGAACCATCAGCCCTTCTACATTTACCTGTGCAACCGGAGTACCGATTTCCTGCGCAACCTCCGCTGCCGCAGAACCGGTAGTCATCAGATATTTTGCAACATATCCCTCGCAGTTTCCAGACTGGATATAAAGCCATTCGCCGTCATCTGCCAGAATAGTCGCCGCATTGTTGTTATAAAGCTTACCAACGATCTCTGCATCCGTGCTCGGATTAGATCTAATATTAATATATGTTTCACCGCCAAGCTGAGAAACTGCTACTGTACCGACAAGATTTTCTGCCGGCGCAGCCGGTGCCTCTGCAGGCACTTCCTCTGCCGGAGCGGATTCTTCCGTAATTGTTTCTTCTGCAGCCGCTTCCGTTTCCTCCGGAGCCGCCTCTGTCTCCTCTGCTGTAACCTCTGTTTCGGACGCTGTGCTGATCTCATCCTCTGTCACAGATGTACCAACACCTACAAGTGAAGTGCCCGTTGCAGATGCTGAAACACCGCAAACGGTAAGCGCCATACTTCCTGCCAGAAAACATGCCGCCGCTCTTCTTACATGATTTTTCATTCCCTTATTACTCATTACTTCTCCAACCTCCATATATGTGAACCACACTTATTACAAATTTATTAAATTTATTACGCTGACATCTTAACATGTATTACATTTCGTGTCAACACTATTTCAAAACTTTTTTGTTTTTCTTTACAAACAGGTCCATATCCTATGGAAATCATTGTATTTACAGGATTTTTTTATGAGAAATATTTTTAGGCTCATTACATACATGTAATATTTTCTATTTTGTCACAATTTTGTTACAAATCAAGTAATCTCTGCAGATAACGGATCACAACCGTCGAAAAATTACGGATGTCACGGATATAAGCAAAATCCCTGCCGAATATTTTCTTTTCCGCCGCCAGATCCTTTTCCTTTCCGGCAAATACTCCCAGTACGCAAATTCCCTCGCCACGTATCTTGCGTACCTCCAGCGCCGTATCCTGCACCGCATAATCGCCGCAGTAAATACGCGGATTTTTACTGCCGGGCCGATTAACGATCACATCATTCGGTCTGCCGTCGCTGAGTACCACAAGAATTTTATTCTCCTCCTCTCTTTTTTTCAGAGAATCAACTGCCGCACGCAGCGCCAGCCCATCACGGTTATTCGCCGAGGTTGTATAGCTGAAGATCTTATCATCCTCCTGCGCGACCGCGTCATATTCCCGATACCGCTGCATCACCGTATAATCCCAGAAAGTACAGTATCCCATCACGCGATGCGGTATCCCCACATTACTCAGCGCACGGCTGATAATAAACGCCTGCAGAGCTACCTGACTCTGACGGTCGCGCTGAGAACCGCTGGCATCCATCAGCACATCTACCACAAAATCCGAATGATTCTGTCGGATAATACGGTTAAATATTTTTTCTGTGTCCGCGCGGCCGATCCTCCAGAGCCGATTCGGCACAATCGTTCCGTGATCGCTTGGAACAATATCCTGCTGGGCACGCAGCTGCAGTGAACGCTTCAGACTGGCTGTCATCACATCTATATTGTGTCTTACCATACTTTTACTGTTATGATATAAAAGCCGGTTGCGCTCCGCCTGCTTTTTCGCATTCACATATTGCGCGTTAGACAACACCGGATTGGTCAGAATCCCGTCTGTGTAGTAAAGACTGCAGTCTGCGTGTGCCCCGATGCACAGACGGCGATTCAGGCATTGTGCCTCTTCTTTCGACATATAAGAACGGCCGAAGTTCAATTCCATATACGTATGCATTTTGGCAAGCGCTTTTTCGTCCAGAACCACAATGCTGCGTCCCTGACGCTTTTTTTCTGTTCCATCATCCTGATATTCGTCCAGTGTAGAAACCTGCCTGCCCATATCCTCCAGAAACTGTTCCATCACTGACTCATACATATCTTCATCAAGGAACTCCTGCCAGCTTTCCCGGACAAGTTCTTCTGTCTCCAGCGCCAGCACATAGTCCAGATCACCATGCTTACGCACAAACGCCGGATCAATCGTCTGATTGTACAGATGATCCACCATACGGATGATCTCCATCGTATCATCCACCGTCTGCATCTGATAAAGCGCATCCTTTACACTCTGGATGCGCTGTTCATCTGTTGTCTTTCCATTTAAAAAATCACGCAGCATAGAAATCTTTATGCGGCCGCAAAAAGACTGCCCCATACGGTGAAAATCATGCTCCAGCATCGCCTCAAACGCTTTTTTACGCACACCTGCCACACCCGGACGTTCCTTGGAAATCTTCGGGTAAACCGCCTCATCCACACACAGCTGAGCAAGCCTCATCAGAGAAGATTCCTCCGCACCGTAATAAATTTTTTTCAGCAGATACATCGCTAATGCATTTGTATCATAATATTTTGCAAAACCGCCCTGCTTAATGGCATCATAAAGAGAAATATATTTATTTCTGACAAACGATTCCACATCCGGCTTTACATCCAGCGTATAATCGCCGCTCACCGTCCACATCAGATTGCGGATACGGTTTTCGATTTCCATTTGATTTTCTTCTATATTATATAGAGATTTTTCTGTTTCCACAAAGGTACCTCTCGTTCTCAAAAAACCTCCGACGCGCTCCACCCTTCCGGAATGCGCGTCTCTACGATATCTTCGATAATCTCTCGTTCAAACGCGTCAAAGCATTTGTTTACCATTCCCATTCGCAGCGCTTTTTCAGGGTCAAGTCCGGCACGGATTGTTTTGATTGCTCCAATCAAACCGCGCAGATCAAGCGCTTTCGTAGAAATCTCATTGTGCGACGCTTTGAGCTGCAAATCTGTGAAAAAGCCGCAGAGCTGCGAAAGCCCCGCCTGCTTCGCATCCGGAAACAAATCTAGTAAAATCTTCATCAACGTGTCGCCATCAATCTCCGGCATATCGATAACCATAAAACGAGATACTAACGCTTCGTTCAGTTCCTTCGTTCCGGCATAGCCGTAATTCATAGTTCCGATAAATCGTGCTGCCTCATGGAGTGCAAGCCGATCATAACCGGGCACATCCAGGATACGTCGATAATCTAACACCGCATGCAATACAGAAACCGCATCATTTTTCGCCATATTAATCTCATCAAAAATACCGAACCCTCCATAATCTGCACAGTCATATACCGGTCCGCGGCGCAGGCAGACCTCGTTATTGCGGAAAGTATCCGTTCCCACCAATGAAGTGCTGTCAGTATTAATGTTAAACGATATATTGTAAACCGGGCGGCCGAATACCCAGGCCAAATTTTCTGCCAGAACATTCTTCCCCGTAGCTTTTGTACCGGAAAGCAGAATATTCTCTCCCTGCAGCAGCGCCGTCGCCGCCATCTCGAAAATTTCTTTTCCGTAAAAAATAATATCCGGTTTTGCCACACGATTTTTTGCCTGCTCTGCTACCGGGTGCGCCGCTCGAAAACAGGCAATCTCTTTTAATAATGTTTCGCTGATTCCCTGTTTTTGATATACCGCAAATAATTCATCCATCTGTACGCCTCTTTTCTTTTTTAATGATGTGAAAGTCAAAAGAATTCTGCATCTTAAAATTCTGTAAACGACATTCGCTGTTTAATCTGCGAGGTCATGATATCAAAAACGATCGTGCCATTTTCCAATACCGTTTTCTCATAGGTCACTTCTTTTCCGGCAAATTTTTGCTTCACATAAATTTCCGGATCTGTTGTCTCAATTTCTTCTATGAAAACATCACGCATCTGATTGTTAGAACACAGATTAAAAATTTCCCAAACCACTTCATATTCTTTCATCTTTTCTCTCCATTCATGCGGCGCGCATAAAAAACCGCCGTTGTACGCGGACGAAGCACATATTCTCCATTTATCATTTTTTCCTGTCCAAACGGATAACAATAGCGCCCGTTTTCGTCCCCATAGGTGTCTACGCTCAAAAACCACGCCAAATTTCCCTGCAAACGCGGCAATGTAACACGCACGTCCTCCCAATAGGTATTAATCGAAAGATAAACCAGATCATCTCGATTTTTACGAACATCATAACCGGCAAAACTAACAGAAAACACTCTTGCATCCTGCGGAATCGACAGTTTTTCCGCATTCACATCATGTACGATCACACCATCCCTGCCGCATACCGCATCCGGCAGTTTTTTGCCAATCACCTGATGCTCTTTTCTAAAAGCGATCATATATTTAAAGAATTCAAACAAACTGCGATTCTTTTCTAACAGTCTCCAATCCAGCCAAGAAATTTCATTATCCTGACAGTAGCTGTTATTGTTCCCGTACTGGGTGTTGCCAAATTCATCTCCCGCCAGGAACATCGGCGTACCGCGGCTGCACATCAGCACTGCACAGGCATTACGAATCATACGGTAACGGAGTTTTAACGTTTCCTGGTCTTCCGTCTCTCCCTCATACCCGCAGTTCCAGCTCAAATTATTATCTGAACCGTCTGTATTTCCCCAGCCATTATTCCAATTATGCTTCTCATTATAAGAATACAGATCATACAGGGTAAACCCATCATGACATGTCAGAAAATTGATCGAGGAATTATAGCCGTTGTACTCTCCCTGCGAATCCGCCTGACATTTGCCGTACAGATCACTGGAACCTCCAACGCTCCATGCCGCGTCCCATGCTCTCCAGTTTTCTCCCTTCAAAAATCCGCGTATTGCGTCGCGGTAACGCCCGTTCCATTCTGCCCAGCGTCCTCCTGCCGGAAAACTGCCTACCTGATACATTCCCCCAGCATCCCATGCTTCCGCGATCAGCTTAACATTGCGCAAAATCGGATCGCACGCCAACATTTCCAAAAGCGGCGGATTATTCGATGGCGAACCATCTCTGTTTCTTCCCAAGATACTCGCCAGATCAAACCGGAATCCGTCTACACGATAGCTGACTGTCCAGTAGCGCAGACATTCCAGGATCATCTGACGAATTACCGGGTGATTGCAGTTCAAGGTATTGCCGCAGCCGCTGAAATTATAATAATTTCCATCCGGCGTCAGCATATAGTAAATATTATTATCAAAACCCTTGAAGCTGAAAATCGGTCCCCGCTCGTTGCCCTCTGCCGTATGATTAAATACAACATCAAGAATTACTTCAATATCATTATCGTGCAGTTCTTTAATCAGTTCACGCAGCTCGGTTCCCTCATAATTATATTCCTCTGAAGCGGCATAACTACTGTTTGGCGCAAAAAATCCTACGGAATTATATCCCCAGTAATCAATCAGCTTTTGTCCATCCACCTCACGAAATCCGCGGTTTTCATCGAATTCAAAAATGGGCATCAGTTCCACCGCATTAATACCAAGTTCCTTCAAATAAGAAATCTTTTCTTTCAGCCCGGCAAAAGTGCCGCGATGCTCGACACCGGAGGACTCATGCTGCGTAAAGCCACGCACATGCAGTTCATAAATAATCAGATCGCTGATTTCTCTCTTTGACTGCGGCACGATCCCCCAGTCAAAAACGTCTCTCACCACACGCGCATGATAACGCTTGTCCTGTGTCACCCCCCAGAAATGCTGTCCGGTCACAGCTTTCGCATAAGGGTCAAGCAGAATATTCCTTTTATCAAAAAGAAGCCCTTTTTTCGGATCATAAGGACCGTCCACGCGATAGGCATATTCAAAATCTTCGATATCCAGCTTGAACACAATCATAGAATAGACATCACCAATTTTATATGCTTCCGGAAACGGCAGTACCGCATATGGTTCTTCCTCTCCTCTGTGAAACAAAAGCAACTCACAAGAGGTACCCCCATGCGTGTGTATTGTAAAATTAACGCCAACCGGCAGCGCGCTCGCGCCGTTTATATCATACATGCCAGGACAAACCGGAAAACCGGAAATTTCCTCCAGCGGACGAATCGTCACTGAATGGTCAATGGTATATTGATAGCCATATGATCTCATATTTTATCCTTTCCACGAGAAATAACTTTCTCTCTTTTGGTAGATTACTTATAAAAGAAATTATAACTAATTTGAGAAAAAAACGCAATGAAGGATTGCTTTTGCCAAAATTCCTATTTATAATAAAAAACTACAATGCAATTTAATTGGAATCTTAAAAAATAAAGAGAGGTACAATGAATGAAATTTATTTATCCCGCAATTTTTCACAAAACAGAATCCGGCAATTATGAAGGTTATTTCCCCGATTTGCAGGATTGCTGCGCAGTCGGCGACACGCTTGACGAAGCACTCGACAATGCAAATGAAGCCGCGGTTGAATGGATTTCTCTGGAGCTTGAAGAAGAGATGCCGGAACTTCCCAGTGTTTCCGATCCAGAAGATCTGACATTAAAAGACGGTGAATTCGTACGCAATATCAGTGCTACCATCCGCTTCTACGACGGATGGGATGAATAGGCATAAAAATTCCCCGGTCGTCTGACCGGGGATATTTATTACTCTTCTGTTTTCGTTTCTTCCTGCATCGGCATTTCGATCACATCTTCTGCCTCTACTTGATGGAAAATTTCCATAAATTCTTTACCGGTAATGGTTTCTTTCTCAATCAGGAAGTCCGCAATGCGGTCAAGCGCTTTTCTGTGCTCGTTCAGCAGGCGCAGCGCCTCCTGATAAGCATCCTTGATCACCGCCATCACTTCTTTATCAATTTCTGCCGCAGTCACATCACTGCAGTTCAGAACATTGCGTCCATCCAAATACTGATTAGCCGGAGATTCCAGACCTACCATACCGAATTTTTCAGACATACCGTACTGCGTGATCATAGCGCGCGCCATCCTGGTGGCCTGCTCAATATCGTTTGCCGCACCTGTCGTCACGCTGTTGAATACGATCTGTTCTGCCGCACGGCCAGCAACACATTCCACGATCCTTGCGCGGATTTCAGCCTCCGTATTGAGGTATTTTTCTTCCTCCGGCACATTCATAACATAGCCAAGAGCCCCCATGGTACGTGGCACAATGGTAATCTTCTGTACTGGTTCAGAATCCTTCTGCAACGCGCTGACAAGCGCATGGCCCACCTCATGATAGGAGACAATCTTACGTTCTTCCTTGCTGAGAATTTTATTTTTCTTTTCCTTACCAACCAGAACCACTTCTACAGATTCAAACAGGTCTGCCTGATTCACTGCGTTTCTGCCATTTTTCACAGCCAGAATCGCCGCTTCATTGATCATATTCGCAAGATCTGAGCCAACCGCACCCGATGTTGCCAACGCAATAGCCTCCAGATCAACAGTCTCATCCATATTGACATTTTTCGCATGAACCTTCAGGACATCGATTCGTCCCTGCAGATCCGGTTTGTCAACAACTACGCGCCTGTCAAAACGTCCCGGACGAAGCAGCGCCTGATCAAGCACCTCCGGACGGTTAGTAGCCGCCAGAATCAAAAGACCGGAAGCACTGTCAAATCCATCCATCTCCGCAAGCAGCTGATTCAGTGTCTGTTCACGCTCATCGTTTCCGCCTCCGTAACGGCTGTCACGACTTTTACCGATTGCGTCAATCTCATCAATAAAAATAATACACGGCGCGTTTTTCTTAGCCTCTTCAAACAACTCACGTACACGTGATGCCCCGACACCGACGAACATTTCTACAAAGTCAGAACCTGACAGCGAGAAAAACGGTGCATGTGCTTCTCCTGCCACCGCTTTGGCCAACAGCGTTTTACCAGTACCAGGAGGTCCCACAAGAAGCGCGCCTTTCGGCAGCTTTGCGCCGATCTTGGAATAACGGTCCGGATGTTCCAGAAACTCTACTACTTCCTGCAGCGACTCTTTCGCCTCGTCCTGTCCTGCCACATCCTTAAAGGTAACACCGGTTTCCTTCTGCGCGTATACTCTGGCTTTATTTTTACCGATACCCATTACGCCGTTTCCGCCGCCCATCTTACGCATCAGGAGCGCCATCAGCCCCCAAATCAAAAGCAACGGAAGAATAAAACTGAGAATGTTAAAAATCAATCCTGACATCACATCCGGGATCTCTTTTTTAAACTCAATGCCTGCACTCAGTAGCTTATCTACCAACTCCGGATCGTCTACATTTCCGGTGTAGTATGTGAAATCAAGTCCGCGCAGCGGCTGGGATTTCGGGGTGATCACATACTGACCGCTCTGAAACTCCACTTTCTTAATCTCATCATTTTCAATCATTTTCATAAATTTATTATAGGAAATTTCCTGGTTTGTGGTTCCCTTCATCAGACTATTAAACAATCCCATCACAATCAGCGTGATCACTGTCACGATAAGAAGTATCGCTATCGTCTGACTGTTTTTCGGAGATTTATTTTGATTATTGTTGGAACCGTTTCCAGGATCCTTGTTTTGATTCTGGTTTTGGTTATTTTCCATTTTTGTCCTCCTTAGAGCATCTCCTTTGCCCCTTCTTTGTATCTTATCATTCTTAATTAGTATAAAGATTTTGAACAAATAAATCAATATACTCTTTGAAAAAAGATTCTTCCGTTTATTAAATATTTCTAAAAATTTCGCAAAAACTTCTGGTAAAACACCTTCGTTTGATATATGATGGTATCTGTAGTTTATTTTTTCAGAGCCATCTTATACGCTCTGTATCATAATAAATAAAGGAAATTGTAATTATGAAAATCGGATTTGACAATGAAAAATATCTGACCATGCAGTCAGAACATATTAAAAACCGCATCAGTCAGTTTGGCAACAAGCTGTATCTGGAATTCGGCGGCAAACTTTATGACGATTATCACGCTGCCCGGGTACTTCCGGGTTTTGAACCGGACAGCAAGCTGCGAATGCTGATGCAGCTCGCCGACCAAGCGGAAATCGTCATCGTGATCAGCGCCGGTGATATTGAAAAAAACAAAGTGCGCGGCGATCTCGGCATTACCTATGATTCCGACGTACTCCGTCTGATCAATCTGTTTGAGGAACGCGGCTTATACGTAGGAAGCGTTGTGATCACTCAATATTCCGGACAGAGCGCTGCCGACCTGTTCCGCAGTCGCCTGCAAAAACTCGGCATCAAAGTCTATACTCACTATATCATCCCCGGTTATCCAAGTAATACTCAGCTGATCGTCAGCGACGAAGGATATGGGAAAAATGATTACATTGAAACAACCCGTCCTCTCGTCGTTGTAACTGCACCAGGACCTGGCAGCGGAAAAATGGCAACCTGTCTCTCTCAGCTGTATCACGAATACAAACGCGGTATCCGTGCCGGTTATGCCAAATTTGAAACGTTCCCCATCTGGAACATTCCCTTAAAACATCCGGTCAATCTGGCCTATGAGGCAGCGACCGCCGATCTGAACGACGTAAACATGATCGATCCTTTCCATCTGGAAGCCTACGGAAAAACAGCAGTCAACTACAACCGTGATGTGGAAATCTTTCCGGTATTAAACGCCATGTTTGAAAAAATCGCCGGAGAGAGCCCGTATAAATCTCCGACTGACATGGGCGTCAATATGGTAGGAAATTGTATCTGCGACGATGCCATCTGCTGCGAAGCATCCCGTCAGGAAATCATACGCCGTTATTACCATGCGCTCAATGCTTTGGCAGCCGGTACCGGAACGGAAGAAGAAGCCTACAAAATCGAATTGATCATGAAGCAGGCCGGAACCACAAAAGAAGACCGGCGCGTTGTCACTGCCGCGCTTTCCTGCAGTGAAAAAACCGGCGGGCCGGCGGCAGCGCTGGAATTGCCGGACGGTCGGATCGTTACCGGAAAAACCTCTGAACTTCTGGGCGCTTCTGCTGCGCTTTTGCTGAACGCTTTAAAGGATCTGGCAGGGATCAGTCACGAAAAACACGTAATCTCTCCTTCTGCCATCGAGCCGCTCCAGCGTCTTAAGACTTCTTACCTCGGCAGTAAAAACCCTCGTCTGCATACAGATGAGGTGCTGATTGCTTTGTCCATCAGCGCTTCCCGCAGCAAAACGGCCCTTTTGGCTCTGGAACAAATTCCAAAACTGGCCGGATGTCAGGTACACACATCCGTAATGCTCTCTCCAGTCGATATCAAAACTTTTCAGAAGCTTTCTATTCAGCTGACCAGCGAGCCGCATTATGAAAATAAACAGATTGCGTTTCATTAAAAAAAGTACAAACGGCGGAACACTTCATTTTCTCTGAAGGCTTCGCCGTTTATTTCATGGTCAGATATTTATCTGTAAATCACCGTATTCTTAAATCACTTTTTTCTGACAAGTCAACGCCAGAACACCGTTTCCAATATGACAGGCAACACTTAGAGAAATCGGCGCCATATAGCAATCCCATCCCGGAAAACTTTCCTTAATTTCCCGCAGCCACTCCTGCGCCTCTTCATAATTGCCGCCGTATGCCGCGCTAATCACCATTTCTCCCGCTGCCACTTCTGCCGCAAAACGCTCGTCCAAATCCTTATGAACTGCTTCCAGTATGATTTTCTTTGCCTTTGCTTTTCCTCTCGCCTTGGCAAACGCGTCCAGCTTTTCCCCCTGAATCTGCAGTACCGGCTTTAGATTTAAAATTGTACCAATCGCTGCAGCAGCCGGTGTGATACGTCCGCCTTTTTTCAGGTATTTAAGCGTCTCCAGCGTCAGATAAATACTTGCATCCAATTTCATCTCTTCGAGAATCTTTTTAATTTCCGCAGCTGTTTTTCCCCTCTGCGCCAAAAGCATAGCGTCCAACACAGACTGTCGCTGTGTCACGGAAATACGCTGATTATTTACCACATATACTTTCCCTTCATACTCCTGTGCCAATGCCATTGCTGTTTCACAGGAAGCGGAAAGACCTCTTGACATCGGGATATGTATAATCTCATCATACTCTTCTAACACCTGCTTCCACAAATCAAGCACAGCGCCCGGCGACGGCTGGGATGTACTGATCTGCGCATCTTCCGACAATCTTTTGTAGAACTCTTCCTGCGCCAGATTAATATCCTCCAAATACTGCTCTCCGTCAATAAAAAACGGCATCGGCAATACGAAGATTCCCAGTTCCTTCGCCTCTGCCTGCGTAATCCCGCTATTACTGTCTGTAATAATTGCTATCTTGCTCATCTTTTCCTCCATGTAACCCTCAAACTATCTTTTACAAAACAATGATAAAGCGCTGCTGCAAATCAGAAAACTTCCCTTGATTTCTTGCAGCAGCGCCTCCACCTATTCTTATTTACCGCAGGCGCTGCCCGCTTTTTATCTATACCGCCTGATCGTTCGTTTCACTCTCCGGAGCATCCGCTACAGAATCCCCATCTGAGCCCATGCCGGCATCATCCGTCGCTGCAGCTGTATCTGCCGCGCTGTTATCTGCTGCCGGTATATCTGCCGCTCCCGCATTCTCATCCGTATAATCATATACCGCTTTCACAGTCACACCCGTGGTGTCACTGCCGCTCAGTTCGCCTGTATATTCAATCGTGACATAATTGCCCGCCATAATGCCGTTAATATAACAATGTGTCGCGTCTGTCGTATCAAACGTAAGTTCTTCTCCCGTATCCGTCATAACGGTGATTGTAGTCATGCTGTAATCCTGTACGGTGGCGTTCAAATAAGAACAACCTTCCTCCGGAGACGGTCCGGCGATTACTGCCTGCTCGCCTTTGGCCGGATTGTTGTCAGCAACCTTTGTCGCGTTCACAAGATTCGGTCCATAAATATCCCCTTCATAATCAACCGTTACGTAATTCCCCTGCTTTAATCCATTCATCAGATTTACTTCCGTGCCACTCATGGCAAAGTAATAAGCCTCTCCGTCATCAGCCACAATTACCATACGGTCAATCGTCAAGTCTTCGATCGTGCCGCCGATCGTTCCGGCACCCGCATTCGGATCTGCCTCTGCGGACTCTGTCATCGGCTCACCCTCTGTAACCGGGGTTTCGCCTTCACCCAGATTCATTACCATCTGTACCGTTGCGCCGGAAGTATCGTCTCCGCTGATCTTTCCTTTATAAACAACGGTGACATTGCTGCCCGTCGTAATTCCGCCCGCTACCTGAATATCTGCTCCGGTGACTTTAAATTTCAGTTCCTTGCCGCGCTCTGTCTGAATCGTCAGTGTATTAGCATCCGAAGATTTCACCAGCCCTTTCAGCCGTCTTGTGCGGTTCATGCTGTCTTCTTTCTCAGTAGGCGGTTCGGTCTGCGCTTCTGTTTCCGTCATTTGCTCCGTTGTCTCAGTAGGCGGTTCGGTCTGCGCCTCTGTCTCTGCCGGTGCTTTTTTACAGCCGGATAACATTACAGACACAGAAAGTGCCAGTAAAAATAATGTAGCTTTCTTCATGGTCATTCCTCCTAATTGTTCATATTCCCCTGTGCTGTCACCCAAAGAGTAACCATATATTGCAGGCGACCGCGCTCAGCGCGGGAATGTGCCGAGACACATTCACTTTCCGTCCTTACTATATACTTTTAGTATCAAAAAAGTCAAGAAAACGCACTTCTTTTTCAGACTTTTTTCTACTAATTTAAGTATTTTATAAGGTTTTTGGTTATGCCTTGATCACATCCTGCATATCATACAGCCCTGCGCCTTTGCCGGCAAGGAACTTCGCCGCCTCTACCGCGCCTTTGCCGAACACGCCTTTCGAATAAGCTCTGTGGCTGAATGTCACTACCTCATCCGGACCCGCAAAAATCACATCATGATCCCCGACAATCGTACCTCCCCGTACCGCGGAAATGCCAATTTCCAGATCCTCACGCGGCTGATGTACCTGGCTACGGTCATATACATAATGATATTTTCCATCCAGCGCCTCGTTTAAGGAATCTGCCAGCGCTAAAGCCGTACCGCTCGGAGCGTCACATTTCAGGCGATGATGTTTTTCCACAATTTCCATATCAAATCCTGCGCCTGCCAACACTTTTGCCGCATCCTGCAGCAGCTTCAGCAAAACATTTACTCCAAGCGACATATTCGCGGAACGCAGGATGGCCACATCCTTGCTGTAACTGTTTACCTTCTCAAGCTGTTCCGGTGTAAGACCTGTGGTGCAGAGAACCAGCGGCAGTTTTCTTTCACAGCAATAATCCAGAACGCCGTCCGCCGCCTTAAAAGATGAGAAGTCGATCATCACATCCGCTTCCACATCGCATTTGTTAATGTCTGTAAATCCCGGATAACCGTTGTCGCGCACATCGGCAAGATCGATTCCTGCCACAATCTCGGCATCTTTATCCTGTGCAATCAGTCCGGAAATCACCTGTCCCATATGACCGTTGCATCCATGCATGATTATTTTTACCATTTTTATCTCCTCTATGCCAGCTGAATACCAAAATCCTTCATGGCTTTTACCAGCTTTTCTACATTTGCCTCTTCCATTTCACAAAGCGGTCCGCGCAGCGGGCCCACTTCAAATCCCATCAGGTTCAGAGCTGTTTTTACCGGAATCGGATTTACTTCACAAAACAGTGCCTCTACCAACGGAATCGCGCGAAGCTGCAATTCACAGCTCTCTTTCGTTTTTCCATCCAGATAAAACTGTACAAGATCATGTGTTTCCTTCGGTGCAATATTGGAAAGCACAGAAATAACGCCCTTTCCGCCAAGAGACAGCGCCGGAACCACCTGTCCGTCCTCTCCCGAATAAAGATCGATACAGCCGTCCGCCAGGCTCATCAGCTTTGCAACCTGGGCAATATTTCCGGAGGCCTCTTTGATCGCTACAATATTCTTTACATTTTTTGCCAGCGCAACTGCGGTTTCCGGCTGGATATTGCAGCCAGTTCTGCCAGGCACATTATACAGGATAATCGGAATGTTTACCGCTTCCGCTATGGTTGTATAATGGCGGATCAGTCCTTTCTGCGTCGCCTTATTATAGTACGGAGTCACCAACAGGAGGCCGTCCGCGCCGTATTCCTCTGCCTGTTTTGACATCATAACCGCTGTTTCTGTGCAGTTAGAACCGGTTCCTGCAATCACCGGGATGCGTTTATTAACTTTATCAATCGCATATTTGATCACTTCCATGTGTTCCTCATGGGTCAGTGTGGATGATTCTCCCGTAGTGCCGCAAATAATAATGGCATCTGTACTGTTCGCAATCTGATATTCCAGAAGCTCGCCCAACTTTTCGAAATGAACCTCGCCGTTTTCTTTCATCGGTGTAACGATCGCTACACCTGCCCCTGTAAATATAGCCATGCTCTCTCCTCCTTATTTATATGTAAAATAATTGTTGTCAGTAAACACAAACAGGGCGAGGCCGACCCTCGACCTGCCCTGCATCTGAAATAATCATACCATCAATAAAAAACCTTGTCAATCACAGTTTTTCATGTGTAATTGACTGCATCACCGTCACCTCATCCGCTAAATCCCACAGTTCTCTGCCCTGTTCGTTTCCGGTAATAATCAAGTTCATTTCATCTTCTCTGAGCTGCATCAAACTGCGGGTTTCCTCCCAGGAAATAATCCCTGCAGCCGGGAGCCCGATCAGTTCATCCAAAATCAGTACATCACATCCCTGCGTGCTGAGTACTTTTTTGGCAAAATTAAGTCCGTTCTTAATATTCTGGCATTCTTCCTGACGTTCCTGTTCTGTCAGGCTGTCAAAACCTGTATCGGAACGCTCAAAGCGAAACAGTTTAACATCCGGTTCCAGTCTTTGAATAAACTCGCTCCGGCCGTCATAGCGGCCTTTGAGAAATTCAATGATGATCACCCGTTTGCCGGCGATAGCGGCCTGGATCCCCATTCCGATTGCTGCGGGCGTTTTTCCCTTCCCCTCGCCACAAAATATATGTGTAATTCCCTTTTTCATACACTACCTCTCATCATATGCAACTGCACTTCCGTTTCCTTTGCTCACTGAAACATTTTCCCCATCAGCTTAAAGTAAGTGCAGTTTAACACAGTTTCTGAGAAATTGCAACGCTTCAACGTGCAGATTCACCTCTAGCCAATCCATTCCAGCTTGCTGACAGAGACTTCATAGGCAACGCGTTTTTCCGTTTCATCCCCCTCGATCCTTTTCACATATTCACGGCTCTGGATTCTGCCCCAAATCTGCACATGGCCTCCCACTTCAAAATTAGAAGTAAATCTGGCGTTTCTTCCCCAGCAGATACATGGGATATAGTCCGATTTTCCATACGGACGATTGACTGCCACCAGCATGTCAGAAATCTCTCTGCCAAGCGGTGTTTTTCTGTAAACCGGCTGTTTGCAGATATAGCCATCTAAAAATATCTGATTTGTTTTCACCTTATCCGGCTCTTCCTCGGTAAAGACTGCCTCACGTGCAAACACGGAAAGCACCAGGCGGTTTTTCTTTTCTTCATGACGGTTATAAGAACGGAACTGTCCGGTAACACGAATGAACTCGCCGCGATAATCCTGCGTCACATCGATCAATCTTTCGGAAATCATTACCGGAATGCAGTCGGCAGATTCACTGAGACGTTTTACCTGTACGTCCACAACATAAAAGCCCTCCCCAAAGACCTCATGACTGAACTGGAACTCTGAAACAATTTCTCCTATAATAGATACCTGATTGTTTTCAATAATTTTGTCTGACATATGTATTGCTTTCTCCCTTCTTCGTTCTGAATCACTTCAGATGGTATTTCTCTGTACACTTATGTCTATTCCGTCATTTCTTTTTTTATGCGAAATAATCAGGAAAACATTTTGACAAAATATGATGTTTTTTTCAGTATCCATGCCCTTTGATACAGAAAAACCCTTGTAAAATCGAGAGATTGTGGTAGAATAATCCCGGTGAAGATTATCGAATGATGCCTGATTGCCGCATGCCGATGACACGCGTTTCGTTGCAGTCGAAACAAAATGCAGAGGCAAAAACACCAGATGCAAAGCAATCCGTAAGGTATCTTTTGATCAAAATATTTATAAAATTTATAAAGAGGAAGATTTATGAAAAGAGAAAATATCCGTAACATTGCCATTATCGCTCACGTTGACCACGGCAAAACTACATTAGTAGACGAGTTATTAAAACAGAGCGGTGTATTTCGTGAAAATCAGGCCGTTGCCGAGCGCGTTATGGACTCCAACGACATTGAACGTGAACGCGGCATCACGATTCTCTCCAAAAATACCGCTGTTTACTATAAAGATTACAAAATCAATATTATCGATACACCGGGCCACGCTGATTTCGGCGGCGAGGTGGAACGTGTTCTGAAAATGGTAGATGGCGTAATCCTTGTCGTAGACGCCTTTGAAGGTTCCATGCCGCAGACAAAATTTGTACTGCGAAAAGCTCTGGAACTTTCCCTTCCGGTTATCGTCTGCATTAATAAAATTGACCGACCGGAAGCAAGACCTGCCGAAGTCATCGATGAAATCCTGGAACTGTTCATGGATCTGGACGCGTCCGATGAGCAGCTTGACTGTCCGTTCGTGTATGCTTCCGCAAAATCGGGCTATGCTGTTCTGGAGCTTTCCGAAGAACATCGCGATATGACGCCCCTTTTCGAGACAATTATTGACTACATTCCTGCTCCGCAGGGTAATGAAAGCGCCCCGACACAAATTCTGATCAGTACGATCGATTATAACGAATATGTCGGCCGTATCGGTGTCGGCAAAGTAGACAACGGTACCATCCGTGTTAATCAGGATGTGATTCTTGTCAACCATCATGAACCGGACAAACAGAAAAAAGTAAAAATCAGTAAGCTGTATGAATTCGACGGCCTGAATAAAGTGGATGTCTCCGAAGCCGGCACCGGCTCGATCGTAGCAATTTCCGGTATCGCGGATCTGCACATCGGTGACACTCTCTGTTCTCCGGAACATGTAGACGCCATCCCGTTCCAGAAGATTTCCGAGCCGACAATCTCTATGAACTTTCTGGTAAACGACAGTCCGTTAGCCGGACAGGAAGGAAAATATGTAACTTCCCGCCATCTGCGCGATCGTCTGTTCCGTGAACTGAATACCGATGTCAGTCTTCGCGTAGAGGAAACCGATGATATGGACTGCTTTAAAGTTTCCGGACGAGGCGAGCTGCATCTTTCTGTTCTGATTGAAAATATGCGCCGTGAAGGTTATGAGTTTGCAGTCAGCAAGGCAGAGGTCATTTATAAGGAAGACGAACGCGGCCATAAACTTGAGCCTATGGAAATCGCTTATATCGATGTACCGGAAGAATTTTCCGGAACAGTCATCAATAAACTCAGCACCCGTAAGGGTGAGCTGCAGGGAATGAGCCCGGCAAGCGGCGGTTATACCAGACTGGAATTCTCCATTCCATCCCGCGGCCTGATCGGCTACCGCGGCGAATTCATGACCGATACAAAAGGAAACGGTATCATGAATACCATATTTGACGGATACGGCCCATATAAAGGCGACATCCAGTACCGCAAGCAGGGTTCCCTGATCGCTTTTGAAACCGGCGAATCTGTTACCTACGGTCTGTTCAACGCTCAGGAGCGCGGCACCTTATTTATCGGCGCCGGAGAAAAAGTCTACTCTGGTATGGTTATTGGTCAGAACGGCAAAACAGATGATATCGAACTGAACGTCTGCAAAACCAAGCATCTGACAAATACGCGTGCTTCCGGTTCTGACGACGCGCTGAAGCTGACGACACCGAAAGTTCTCAGTCTGGAAGAAGCGCTGGAGTTCATCGATTCTGATGAGCTTTTGGAAGTAACGCCGGAAAGTCTGCGTATCCGTAAGAAAATTCTCGATCCGACCATGCGCAAACGCGCGGCATTTAACAAGAAAAACGCCCAGTAATATCAGACTCCGTACGGGATAGAATCTCTATCCTGCACGGAGTTTATTTTTATTTCATACTTTTTTAGATTTCACCCGTTGAATTGCAGTTCGTAACTTCGTATAATGATCATTTACAGGATGCCCAGATTATAAAATTTCCGGCATCGCTAACTTCACAGAAAAAGGAGGAATTACGATTGTCATTTCACAGCGAATCCCGAGAAACAATCATTCAGAAATTATCTTCTGACCCGCAGAAAGGACTTTCTTCGGCACAGGCATCTCAACTTCTTGCCCAGTACGGTCCCAACAAACTGCAGGAAAAGAAAAAGAAAACCAATCTGGCCCGTTTTCTCGACCAGTTTAAGGATGTTATGATCCTGATTCTGATCGCCGCCGCGGCCGTCTCTTTTGTAATCGCCTGTATTGAAGGCGATCCCATGGAGTTTTTTGAACCTGTTCTGATCCTTTTGATCGTTATCCTAAACGCCGTCATGGGAATGCTTCAGGAAAGCAAAGCTGAAAAAGCACTGGATGCCCTAAAAAACCTTTCCGCTCCCCATGCCCGTGTGATCCGCGACGGTACAGAGTCTGTCATTGATGCGACCGAACTTGTTCCCGGCGATCTTATCCGGCTGGAAGCAGGCGATTTCATCCCGGCTGACGCGCGTCTTCTCCAAAGTGTCAGCCTGAAATGTGAAGAATCCGCACTGACCGGAGAATCCGTTCCTTCCGAAAAGGATGCGGATATGGAAATTACAGAAAATGCTCCGCTCGGCGACCGCAGCAATATGGTCTTCTCCGGCTGCAGCGTTACTTACGGAACTGCCTCCGCTATTGTCACCTCCACCGGTATGCACACAGAGATGGGCAAAATTGCCAATCTGCTGGAGGGCGAGGAAGAAACACAGACTCCACTGCAGAAAAAACTGGCACAGCTCGGAAAGTATCTTGGTTTTCTGGCTCTGGCTGCCTGTGCGGTCATCTTTGTCGTCGGTCTGATGAACGGCATTCCAGCAATGGAAATCTTTATGACTGCAGTTTCTTTGGCTGTTTCGGCAATCCCGGAAGGACTTCCGGCAATTGTCACAATCGTGCTCTCCATCGGTGTACAGCGCATGGTAAAGAAAAATGCCCTGATCCGCCGTCTTCCGGCAGTGGAAACGCTTGGCAGCGCTTCTATTATCTGTTCGGATAAAACAGGTACCTTAACACAGAACCGCATGACACTGGTCAAAGCCTGGCTGGACGGCAGCGATACACTGGAAGCTATTACCGACCATAACAGTGAAGCAGTACAAAAACTCCTTTGTTACGGAACACTCTGCTGTGATGGATCCGTTGTTTTTCATGACGGAGAAGAACAGCATATCGGTGATCCGACGGAGACTTCCATCATTCTGGCCGCACACAAAAACGGTTTCCCGAAAGAGATGCTGAACGAAAAATATCCGCGTCTGGCTTCTCTGCCTTTCGATTCCGACCGTAAGCTGATGTCTACCGTCAACCAGATTGACGGAAAATACATCGTCATTGTCAAAGGTGCCTGTGATATGATGCTCCCGCGCTGCGTCGCAGGCGATCTGGAAAATGCCAAAATAAAAACGGAAGAAATGAGTGCCCAGGCACTGCGTGTGCTGGCCATCGCCTACAAAGAAATTGATACCGTCCCTGTTTCTCCTTCCTCAGAAGAACTGGAAAACGGACTGACTCTGCTTGGTCTGGTCGGCATGATCGATCCGCCTCGACCAGAAGCAAAAGCGGCTGTGGAAGTCTGCCGCAGAGCTGGTATCAAGCCGATCATGATCACCGGTGACCATGTAGTAACCGCATCCGCGATTGCCAAAGAGCTCGGAATTTTAGAGGAAGGCGATCTTGCCATTACCGGCGCACAACTTGACGCTATGGATGAAGCTGAACTCGACCGTCGGGTAGAACATATTTCTGTTTATGCCCGCGTATCTCCGGAAAATAAAATCCGTATCGTCAAGGCATGGCAGAAAAAAGATCAAGTCGTTTCTATGACCGGTGACGGAGTTAACGACGCTCCGGCATTAAAAGCAGCTGATATCGGCTGCGCGATGGGAATCACTGGTACAGACGTCGCCAAGGGAGCTGCTGATATGACCCTGACAGACGATAACTTTGCAACTATTGTAGACGCTGTCCATGAGGGACGCGGCATCTACGCAAATATACGAAAAGTAGTCGGCTTTTTGCTCGGTACGAATATCGGTGAGGTTATTACCGTATTTACTGCAATGCTCCTCTGGCATAAAACGCCGCTTCTCTCCATGCAGCTTTTATGGATCAATCTTGTAACAGATAGCCTTCCGGCAATCGCGCTCGGTATGGAGGCTGTAGAAAAAGATGTCATGGATAAAAAACCGAAGCCGAAAAACGAAGGTATCTTCGCCCATGGTCTGGGAATACGTGTAGTCCTGCAGGGTATTATGTTTGCAGCACTCACACTACTTGCATTCCGGATTGGAGAAAACACTTATGGTTCAACCGCTGGCGGTCAGACTCTGGCATTTCTGGTGCTGGCGCTCTCTCAGGTGGTTCAGGCGTTTAATATGCGCTCCAATCACTCCTTATTTAAAATTGGACTTTTCACCAATCACAAGCTGAACTGGGCCTGCCTGACTTCTATCGCTATGATCGCACTTGTGCTGCTGACTCCGCTGAGAATCGCATTCGGTCTGACGCTGCTTCCGGTACGTCTCTATCTGATCGGTATTGCACTGTCCCTTGTTCCGGTTGTAGTAATGGAATTTTCCAAGGCGTTTGGTCTGATCTCACACGATCATTCATAAGTAACAGATATGATATATCTGCTGCAATTCAGCACAGTTTACTGTAAAAATCATGTATAACAAAGAAAAAACCTGTCAACACTGGAAATATAGTTTTCAGATGTTGGGAGGTTTTTTCATGAAAAAACAATATAAAAAATATGTTTGTTCGCTACTCTGCGCCTTTCTCGCATTCGCATCTTATACCTGGTTCTTTCCGCAGACAGCGTTCCGCGACTGTGTGCGTCCAGTAAAACAGGAAATATTTTCTGATCATTCTTTATCTGCACAGGACTGGATTACACTCTTCCGGCCGGAAGAGAATAACTTTAAGATTACATGGCTATTTAAAGAATGGTGACTTCTTCCTTAAACATACGCATCAGCCATCCGGCAATCACCGCGGACACGATTCCTGCCAGGAAAAGCACCACATACTCATATCCTCTGCACCATTCAAACAGCATCCCATAAACAGCGTTCCCAAGCGGCTGCGCGCACATCGAAACTGTCAGAATTACCGCAATCACTTTTCCAATCAAATGCTGCGGTGTTTCCGTCTGTACAAACGACATCACCTGCACAGTAAAGACTGTCGCGCACAGCATTACAAAAAAGCAGCACACGGTGAGCACCAGATAGTTCGTCATTGCAGATACAGAAAGTACTTGGACAATCCCCATCGGGCATATAAAAAACGCACACAAAAGAAGCAGCTTTCCAGCCTTTTTCATATGCAGCTTTTTCGCAAAAATCCCGGCGCATATGCCGCCCGCCAGACCTCCCGCTCCCATTACACCTGTCGCATAGCCGTAAAAACAGTTTGCCTGTGCCGTTTCAAACGCTAAAACTTCTGTAATCAAATACGGCATCGCCACCATAATCATGGAAGATAAAAACAAATTAATCCCGCATGCCGTCAATACAACCTTGCCAATGATCGGCTTCTCCTTGCGGATAAACTGAATGCTCTCAGAAAAATCTGAGCGTATCACCTGCCGGATACTGCTTTTCCGCTCTTGTTTCTGATACGGAATACGAATAAAAATCTCCATTATTGCTGAAACCGTAAAACAGACTGTACATACCCAAAGCACCGGCTTTAATCCATATGCACTGTACAAAATTCCACCGAACACCGGACCTAACAAAGACGCGAAGGAGCTGATCGTATTGGTAATTGAATTCGCAGCCATAATTTGCTCCTGCCTTACCAAAGAAGGAATACTTGCCTGCACCGCCGGCTGATACGCGCCTGCAATTCCATATAGGATCATCAGCGTCACCGTAAGGAACAAAACCAGATTCCCTGCCTCTAGCAACAGTGTAAACCCAGCTACTACCATTGCTGTAAAAAAATCAAGTATCACCATAATATTCCGTTTGTTTACTCGATCAGCGATCATACCGCCTACCGGCGACAGCAGAATCGTTGGAATAAACGCTCCTGCTGTTACGATTCCATAGATTGCCGAGGAACCGGTCTGGTTAAGCAGATACAGCGGCAGCGCAAAACGAATCGTCGCATTTCCAAACAGAGAAATAATCTGTCCAATCACTACAAGAACAAAATCTTTTGAAAATTGTTTTTCTTTCATTATTTCCTCCTTTTCATACCGACTGACGGTATGTATCAGATTAAAAATTTTGTAACTGTCCAGAAAATTACTTTATGGTAAACTTCCTTTCTCCTGAACAGTTACAGTTCTGTTGTCTGCTCTCACTTGGCAAGAGCATGTTCATTATAAATCGCTGTCAATTCCTGAATACGCGCTTCCAGCTCTTCGTCAACGATATCAAGACCAAACCCTTTCATCATTTGACCAAATAAGCGAAACTTTCGTCCAGATTTCTGCGGTGTGTCGTGAAACATCATCGGATTCATCCAAACATTTGCTGCAAACACCATCAGTTCCGCCAGTTCTTCCGGATAATCGGTCTGAATCGAACCGTCCGCAAGCCCCTGTTCAATAATCGGCAGGATATATTCCGGCGTCACTACCTTAATAGTGTCCCGAAAAATACTGTATACCAACTTGGAGTTATCTCCAAACTCCGGTGCCATTGAAAACAGGTTATCATGTTCCGGCCGCAGAAGGGAGGCACGGAACAGCTTTTGCAGCTTTTCTTTGCCTGTCAGTCCTTCCTGATCACGAATCTGTGCCAGCATCGCATTTGAACTGCCCATCATGCGGTTTGTCACCGCATCTAAAATTTCTTCCTTAGACTTAAAGTGGTGATAAATCGCCCCTTTGCTTAGTCCTCCCAGATGATCGATAATATCCTGAATGGAAGTCCGCTCATATCCTTTTTCCAAAAATAATTGAAAGGCGACCTCAAGAATTAGATTCACCGTTTCCTCCGGGTGTTTGTTTCTTGCCATTTCCAGTACCTCTCTTTGCGCAAACATACTGTTAGTATGTTTTTATCATACCATTAGTATGTTTGTCAAGATATTTTCATTATGCCGCCAAAATATGGTAAAGGATTGAGTCATCCTATCTCTTTAAAACCTTTTACGCTTTTTCCGCCTGCACTTCCCCATAGATCTGCTGTAGTTTTTCCGCAGTAAGTGACTGAATACTGGCTGCCACCAGTTCCATTGATGCTCCGTTTTTAAAAAGCATTTTCGCGTTTAACGCCGCCTCTTCCTGTTTGCCCTGCTCAAGTCCCAACATTTTTCCTTCATTTATATATCCCTGTACTACCCAGCACATTTCAATCTCCTTTTCTGCGCTGCGAATGTCTCTGGCTGAATCGGATACACAAATCGCAGATGCAGGAATAACCGGTAACATCGGCTGCTCTGCACCTAAAAATACAGCAATCACAGAAGCGCAACGTTTTGCCGACACAATCGAAAATGAAGGCAAACGCATGTCACGTTTGATTAATGACATGCTAATGCTTGCAAATGCCGACAACAGCAGTTGGAGCATTTACCCTCACTTTGCCGAACTGGATACTCTGCTTATTCAAACATTTGAAAAATATGAACCGATTGCTCGCAGTAAACAGCACCGTCTTCTGATCAATCTACCGGACGATATGATTGCTCCCTGTCCGTGTGACGAACAGCGAATTTCCCAGCTTTTGGCAATCCTGATTGATAATGCGCTCTCCTACACACCTGAAAATAGTACGATTACTTTAGGTCTGCGCACCCAGCCGGGACGCTTTGAGCTGAGCGTCTCCGACAACGGCCCGGGCATCCCTGATGCACAAAAACGCGTTATCTTCGAGCGTTTTTACCGCATGGACGATGCCCACCAGTCCAAAGATCATTTTGGACTCGGTCTTTGCATTGCCAAAGAAATCGTCCGCCTGCACCGCGGTAAGCTCCTGCTGACCGACACTCCGGGCGGCGGAGCAACATTTACGATCGTACTTTCGGGGGAAAAGTAGGAAAAGAATTGCTAATTTCAGTATAACGTTTTATACTAAAAGCAGATTTTAACTTGGAGGTGTTGATATGGGTAAAATGACCGTATATCATGGCAGCTATATGACCATAAAACATCCGGCAATTATAAAAGGCAGAAATACAAAAGATTTTGGTCCCGGATTTTACTGTACAGTTATCCGCGAACAGGCAGAACGCTGGGCAAAACGGTATGATACGCCAACACTCAATACTTATACCGTTCGTATGAACAATCATCTTAAAATTCTGGAATTTAAAGAAATGTCTGAAGAATGGCTTGACTTTATTATTGATTGCCGTCACGGGATTCCGCATGATTACGATATTGTGATTGGTGCTATGGCAAATGATCAGATTTACAACTATATCTCAGACTATATTGATGGTATTCTTACACGAGACCAGTTTTGGGTAATGGCTCGTTTCAAATACCCAACCCATCAGATTAATTTCTGTACAGCCAATGCATTGAAATGTTTGGAATTTGTATCCGGCGAGGAGGTTGTAAAATGACAGGACGTGAATCGCACAAAGAAAACGACTTATTTTTTACCTGCAGTCTGATTGAATATATCGGAAGAAAAACAAAAAACCATCGTGTTTATATTGTTGATCAACTTGGCAAGTCCTCTGTTTCAAAAATTTATGATCTGGCAGATGTCTATCACAGCGATAATATAGATCGTGTTAGTGATGATTTTATTCAAACCTGTAATATTTCCGAAGGCTCTTTTGATAATATTGCCTCCGCCAAATACGCACTTCCCAGCCATTGGGATATTGGCAAAGTCTACAAACGCCTAATACTAGGTATTGCCAGAGAGAAAAACATCGAGATTATAGATGCTCTATTTGAAGCGTATCATTCCTTTGTTACAGATAAGATTGAAGATTTTAACAGCAGTTTTTACTATGATGCACCGCAGAATATTTTAAATGCATATTTATATAATGAAATTGAATAGTAAATTAAGAGCCAGAATGCCACATAAGCAAACTTCCTGGCTCTTGATACCTTTTTGATATCGATTCATAAACTTCTGTATAAATCTACTAATTACATCTTTGGATTTTGTAGGTCAACTGTTTGTATCAAGTTCAAATTATACTTCTGCACAATTGTCTGAGCACTTAAAAGTGCTTGCGGATTCCAGACCTTATCCGGTTGATGCGCATCGGCACCAAATATCACTTTATTTCCTACCTCACCCACAATTTTCCAGAATTCCGGATTCGGATAATGTCTTTGATCACATATACCAAGAAAGTTTAGTTCAAGAGGAATATCCAATTCTTTCGCCAAATAACAGATTCTCCGCATATACTTATCATATGTTTTCCGATCACCAGTATAATTTAACAAATCCGGATGTGCAAAATAAGTAAAACACCCAGTTCTTAGCGCTTCTTCTGATTGCTTGCAATATCTTTCCAGTCTCTTATCATCTGTTGTTTGTTCTCCATTGAAAGGCTCTTCGATTTCATTTCCCAAAAAATGCTGTCCAAGCAAAAAATATTCAATCGGATACTGTCCTGTTATTCTCAATAATTCCTCAAAATATTTTGGATAATATTCAACCTCCAATCCCAAATGAATCTCTATGTCCTTTCTATACTCACTTTTCATCTGTAAAACCGTATCTACATAGTCTTCAAGCTGATCTAGTCTCATCTTCACCTTACTAACATATCCATCCGAATATGGCATTGGTGTATGATCTGAAAAACCAAGAATTTTTATACCCCCATTAATCGCATTTTCCACATATTCCCGTTCTCTTCCTACTGCATGCATACAACGCCACGTATGCGTATGGTAATTCGCAATCATATTTTCTTTTCTCCTTCTCCCTCTTTTTTCTTTCGATAGCTGTTTGGGCTGCATCCCCAGTAATTATTAAATGCCCGACTGAAATTTTGCTGCGTTCCATATCCAAGATACTCTGATATTTCTGCAATACTTGTCCCGCTTTTCAACATTTCTCCTGCCCTTTGCATTTTTATTTCTGCAACATAAGCAGAAAAACTTTTTCCTATTTCTTGACGAAATAATTTACTAAAATATGTATAGCTTAAATTCAATTCGTTTGCTATCACTGCCATATTCAATTCTGAACTGATATGCTCCTGGATATAAAATTTTGCCCACTGAATCGGATTTTCTGTATTCGAACCAATATCTGTCAGTTTTATTTCTGCCATTGCTTGCTACAATACAGATTGTAATTCCTCTTTTCCAAAAGGTTTTAGTAAAAAACTTTTCACCCCTAACTGTATGGCCCGATGTGCATAAGGAAACCTTGCATATGCGGTAATAATCAGAGATACAACATTGGGACTATACGCTTTTATATTTTCAACCAAATCTAAGCCATTCATAGCTCCCATCTGAATATCTGTAATCAAAATATTGATACGATGAAACTTTGCATATTCCAAAGCGTCTTCCGCACAATAGGCTACCTCTATATGGTTCACACCAGACAATCCCATATCTTCAATCCATTTTTTTATCCCAAGACAATTTATTCTATCATCATCTACAATGAGTACACGCATTATTGCACCTCCTCGTAAATCTTTAAAACATCTGTTTCCTTCAGCAATAAAACAATTTTTGTCTCTTCTTTCTCTGACTCCATCACCAAATTTGAACTTTCTCCATATAATAATTTAATTCTGGCGTATATATTGGCCAATCCTACACCATTTTCTCCCTGTCCGTGCCGAACCTTTCTCATAATTTCCTCTATCATTTCCGCTTCTATCATTGTTCCGTCATTCTTTACACTGATGACATATTCCGTACCCCTTTTGCTAATGTCTATATTTATATGAAGCTGTTGCCCTGCTATAAGCCCATGTTGAATCGCATTTTCACATAATGGCTGAAGCATAAATCTCATAAGTGGTTGATTTAAATCCACATTTTTCAAGGTTACACGGAGCGAAATTGCATCATTTTTTCTCATATTCATCAAGCGAATATAATCCTCTGTTCTTTCTATCTCCTGACAAATTGGCGCATATGCTTCTCCGTTCAAATTATATCGCAGCAAACGTCCTAATATAACGATTCCTTCTGATATCTTCTCAGACTCTGTTCCCAGTTCTACGCTCATTTGCATCCAGTTAAGTGTATTAAACAAAAAATGTGGATTCATCTGATACTGAAAAGCCAATCTTAATGCACTTTTTTCTTTTTTTTCGTGTTCAATACGTGCCTGTGCATTACTGCGAATTTGTTGAATCAATGTGTTTAACGCATCGACTAAAGCACTAATATCATCATCATCTGAATCTGGCAGTATTACTTCCATATAATTACTTTTTACATTCTGAGCTACCTCTACAATTTGATCAATTCGTCTATAAATAGAATGTGTAAATCTTCTGCTTGCCAGAATCATAACAACCCCGGTTCCTAAAATAATCAATAATTGCGGCAGTCCATAAACCAATGCCTGATGCGTAATCATTCCTTTGTCTAATCCAATCACAATGTTCATATTCAACGCTCGGATTGGATGTGTAATATAAATTTTCCCATTTATATCCTGCCGTGTATTGCCACTGCTTAAACATAAGGCTGAAATATCCTGTTCCATTGTTTTTCCATAAATTATTTTATTATTTTGAATAACAAATAACTCTCCGTCAACTTCTGTTGTTGACACTGCCTCTAAAAATTTTTTCTTATCTACTCCACATTTAATCACGCCCAAGCGTCCAGAACCAGACATACTGTCTGCAATCACTCTATAATAGCTCAGCCTCAATTGCCTATTGTTTTTTGATACCACAGTATCCTCCGGATACATTTGTTCTTCTCCTGTCCAGCATCCTCTCTGTCCGCTCATCAGAAATCTCTGATATCCTTCCATTCCATTCGCGCTATCTGTCGGAAGCACATACCAATAACTCGTCGGTACAGCGTCATCATCGGAAAAAATAACAATGTCTCCTCCCAGACCAGATAACATGGTTTCCCTCTCTGCAATCAGTTCCTGAATTTCAAAAACCTGCTGAACTACCTCACTGTATGCGTTTTCTTTTGCTCTTAAAAGTGTAAGCAGACCTTTATCATAACTCAGCATTTCAATAAAATGCTCCACGATCTTTTGATTGTCTTCAATCGCAACCGATATTGCGTTTAAAACAGCTTCATTAGCCGATAAAACTGTTTCATAATATTTCGTGTAAAAGGATCTATATAAAAATGCAGATAAAAAGAACGTCGGTATAATAACTGCTGCAGTCAGTACTCTGACCGTTCCTCTGATTGTCACTTTTCTTTTGGCTGTCCTTTTCATCATGTACATTTACCTCATATCCAGAATATTTTCAAAACTATTATACTCTGGATTTATTCTTTTCAAAAGTAATTTCATTTTGAATAATGGAGACAATCAATCCCCTCGCTTTCCATTGATTGTCTCCATTTGTTTTCTTTAAGTTTCAATTTTAATAAAATGATTAATTTGCAAACGTATAATCCGTTCCAAAGCTTTCATTATATGCTTCCAACTGTGACTGGCGTTCAACTTCACCGCCCAGACCCAGATATTCGCTTACATAAGCATCCCACTCTGTATCCAGATCTTTTTCACCCATAATAAAGGCCAGCATATTCTGTGTAAAATAATCATCCAGTTCTGTATGATTTTCCACATACTCATCCGTCAAAAACATACTGAATAAATCTTCCCGATATGGTTCCGTATATCTCATATCAGAACTGTCTGCAAGCAGATTATATTCATCTGTATCTGCAAGGCGGAATGTCTGGGCACTCAAATCTTCATGGAAAAGAATTTTGTATACTTCCATATCCGTCGTTTCATATTTTCCAGATTTTGATTTATTATCACTCAATCCCCAATACCATGTTGTCTGATTCGTTTCTTCATCCCATTCAAAAAACTCACCTTCTACACCATACTGTAAAACACGGAAGCCATAATCACTAGCCTGGAAATTCATATATTTCATTGCTGCTTCAATTTCTTCCTCACTGCAAAGATAACTGATACCTACTACCTGAGAGAACGGCGCAGAATAAAGATTTCCGCTTTTTCCATCTTCTCCTACCGGAGGAAGTATCGGTTTTACTATTGCGTCCGGCTGAAGAGAGCCAAAATCAAATCTGGAATATGCATTCATTCCGTGACTCCACCATGCAGAAAGAATTCCCATTTCTCCACGTCCCCACTTTGCCATTGCCTGTTCATACGTACAAGTAAATAGCTCCGGATCAATCAAGCCTTCACTGTAAATATCTCTGAGATATGCCAATGCTGCTTTATATTCCTCACTGATTGCATTATCCGTAATAGTTCCATCCTCATTCAAAAAATAATCTCGTTCTGTAGAAGCTCCAAATGCTCCCATCAAAAATGACAGATACGTATACCCAGCCGCACTCAATCCATAGGTATCGTCCTTACCATTTCCATCCGGATCATTAAATGTGAACTGGCGCATGACTTCTGTAAACTCATCCAAACTTTTGGGAATTTCCAGTCCCAGATTATCTAACCAATCCTGGCGAATATAAGTCACATGACTGGACGGAACTTTCAATTCATTCGGAATTCCATAAATTTCATCCTCCATCGTCATATAAGACCAGTCTTCTCCAACAAAATTCATTAAATCTGTGTACTCCTCACTAAGATAAGGAGAAAGATCTGCCCAGGCGCCTGTTTTTGCATAATCCATCCAAACACTATAATCACACAACACCAGATCCGGCATGTCCCCAGATGAAATATACAGCGCTAACTGCTGATTAAAATTCGCTGCATCCCCCTGAATCAAATTCACATCAATTCCCAGTGCATCACGGATGTATTGTTTTGTGAGATCCGTCGCCTCATTCATTGGACGTGTACTTGCATAAAACACATCCAATGTTACGACATCCTCACTTTCCGCAGATACCGGTGCTCCAAAAGACGCACATGTTAATACTGATACCATTGCCAAAGATACTAAACGTTTCATTTTGTCCTCCTTTATTTATCACATGACTCTGTCATGCATAGTTACTGATTCGTTATCCCTTTAAAGAACCAACCATAACACCTTTCACAAAATATTTCTGTACAAATGGATAGATACAAAGAATCGGCAGAACACTTACCACAATCATGGCATCTTTTAATGTTTCTGTTGAAAGTGACTGCGCAGCATCCTCATACATCATTGTATTAAATTGCGCTGTCTGTAATGCTTGACGCAGAACCGTCTGCATTGGCCAAAGCGCACTGTCACGAATATAAATAAGGCTCTTAAAATAATCATTCCAATACGCAACCGCGTAAAACATGACAATCGTCGCAATAGATGCTTTGGAAAGCGGCAACAAAATATGTACCAGATATCCTATCATTGATTCGCCGTCAATACAGGCGGTTTCGTACAACTCATTCGGCACGCTTTGAAAGAAATTTCTCATAAGCACCATATTATAAGTACTGATTGCTGTCGGTAAGATCAATGCCAGTAAAGAATCAATCAATTTTAATTCACTTACAACAAGATAGGTAGGAACCAATCCACCATTAAACAACATTGTCAAAACAAAAAATATGGTAAGACCTTTTTTTCCCGGCAGATTTTTAATAGACAATACATATGCTCCAAGTATTGTTAATACCATACTTATGATTGTTCCTATTACTGTCACGAGAATAGTATTTTTATATGCCGTTGGAATCAAATCGTTTCGAAAAACCTGCTTGTATGCATCGAAATGAAATCCGTCCGGCCATAGCACAAAACCGTTTTCGACCAGATGTCCCACACTTGAAAAGGATCCAACAAGTACATACCAGAAAGGATACAGCGTCACAGCTATCACAAATAACATAATAGTAGTATTAATAATGGTAAATGCTATATCGTGAGGTTCTTTTACTTTCAATTTTTTCATTACCAAATCCCCTCCCCATCTGTCAGTTTCTTCGATATGTAGTTTGTTCCAAGTACCAATACCAGACCTATCACAGATTTAAACATTCCTGAGGCAGTAGCCAGACTGAAATTATTAGAGGAACCCAAACCCATTCGATAAATATAATAATCTATCGTTTCTCCCACTTCCAATGTCATATCTGTAATTAAAATAAATATCTGATCAAAAGAAACATTCAGAATCTGTCCTACGGTAAGAATCAGCTGTATTGCAATAATTGCCCGTATTCCCGGTAATGTAACATGCCAAATTCTTCTGAATCTTCCTGCTCCGTCAAGTCTTGCCGCTTCATATAGCTGCTCATCAACTGACGTAATCGCAGCTACATATATAATAGCAGACCATCCCATGCTTTTCCAAATTCCAGTGCCGACTACAATCGGTCTGAAATATTCTTTTAGTCCTATGTAATTCTGGGGTGTTCCCCCCAGCGCCCGTACAACCGAACTAACTACGCCTGTGCTTGGAGATAATATCATATAAACCATACCGCCAACAACTGACCAGGAAATAAAATGCGGAAGATAGCTTACTGTCTGCACAAATTTTTTAAATCTTAATTGTCTAATTTCATTCAGCAAAATAGCAAACAAAATCGGTATCGGAAAACAAATCAACAAATTCAGTACACTAATAATTAATGTATTTTTTACCGACTGCAAAAATGATGGTGTCCGAAATAACTTTACAAAATTATCAAGACCTACCCATGGACTATCTGCTATCCCTCTTATCACACTAAACTTTTTAAATGCAATAACCAAACCGCCCATTGGCAAATATGCAAAAATAAGATACCAGACGATAACCGGTAAAATCATAACATAGGCCGGCCAAAATCTGCGTAAATTGCTTACGAACGTTCCTTTCTGTCTTTTAGATTTCAATCTGCATGCCGTCATATGCTAATTCCATCCCTTCTGATTCCACAATAGACTCATACCAGTCATGAGGCGGACACCAATGCGGAGACATATGTGTTAAGATAAATCTACTGTTGTGCCGCAAACATCCACATTTATCCAATTCATCTCGTATCTGAATATTATTTTGTAAACACATATGTCCTCCATATTGCTCATTTAATCCTGTCGTTCCCTCCATGATGATAAGATCATATTGAAATCTTTTTATTAGTTGAAACTGATCATCATCATATGTGCCTGTATCGAGCGCATACAATATCGTTTTATTCTCTTTTCGAATCATATAACTATGCGCAAATCCCTTTTCAATTCCATGATTTCCCCGAACCGGCATAATCCAATATCCGTTCGTCTCGAATTCCTTTCCTTCTAAGACTTCATTGAACACCATTTTACGACTTTGATCCTCTTTAAAGGAATGCTTCAATACTTCGATTGTGTACTTATTTCCATAAACATTTAATTCCTGTATATCTGTAAACCGCGGCCCTCCACACTTCATTTGTTCCATGTAACTCTTTTCCAAAAGTATCTCATCTGTATATCTCCAGAAAAGATTCTGAGGATATAAGTGATCTTCATGCGGATGCGTAATAAGCAAAGTTTTAATCTGTGTCAAATTAACGCCAAAACGAACTGCATTATCAAAGCTAGATGGACCAATATCAATTAAAAGTTCTTCATCAATTGCCAAACAGCTATTTGTTCGTAGATTTTTCCCTCTGTGCTTTCTTGCATAGGTACAATGTGGACACTCACACCAATATCCCGGATACCCTTCTCCGGCTCCTGTTCCTAAAAATGTTAATTTCATTTTGTCACCTCAATTCTTCTCTTTCTTTATTCTCATTTTAATTATTTTGTGCGTATCGTTCAATATCATCAGTTGCTCTATTTGTATCATTAGTTGTTTTACCTATTTTTTACAAGTTTTATCTGTTTATCTATCCAAAATCACAAATAGAGGTACAGGAACGCTGTGTTCCTGTACCTCTAAAAAGTTTCAAATCACGTTTCTTATTCTATTCCTTCCAGATCCGCTTCTGTAATAGATCTGACATTCGTATTGCGACCGCTTTCATCTGCCGGCAGTTCCAGTTTGCCTTCATTGATCAGCTGCGCTGCTTTTTCATGCAGTTCTTCATCCCAGCTGTATCCGGTCAGTTTCCAGTTTCCGCTCAAAGCAGGAGCCTCTAAAGCACCGCCTTTTACATTCACAATGTAATCACCGATCAACTCACGGACACCGCCGATATCTCCCTTTACATCAATTTCCAGGATCTTCGGAAGCTCTTCACCTTCCTTATAAATTTCGCCATATGTAGTGAGCTGTGAAGATGCACGGTAATTATTTACTGCTACAATCAATACATCGTCTTCTGCAATTTCTGTTCCATCCGGACGTGTCAAATTTTGAATACGCTCTCCCGGTTCCTTCGAGATATCAATCTCATAATTTACACCGCTGAAAATATCATAATTGAATCCCGGGATTTCTTCATTGAAAGAAATCGTCAAGTCACCGTCTTTAAACGTATTATAATAACTTGCAGACCATTCCATATATTTTTTCAGCTGCGCACCAGTCATTTCCATCTTATACAAAGTATTTGCATATTTGTAAATGAGAGAAAGGTCGCATTTGCGAATATCGCCATCCTGCATATTAGCTGCATCATTAAAGAGTGCCGCTGCCGATACGTCCGCACCAGTATAATACATCTGTACTTCGTTAATCAAATCGATCAGCGGAGATTCCTGTAATTTTGCCTGCGCAATTCCGTTGATTTCGGATTCCGGAGCAAGAGGGCCGCCTGTCAGCGTTCCGATCACCGTATTGGCATCTTCCTTCGCACGTGTATCCGCATCTGTCAACTCTTCTATAAACCCGCTGTCGGCTTCATAATCTGCTGCCGTATAGCTTGCCGAAGTCTTGTCTGTCACTTCAAAGGAACCGTCCTCCTGCTCTTCCACTGTCAGTTTAACCTGTGCCAATGTTTTGCCTGCATCCTGGTTTTCCACAATCAGAACCCCATTTACTTCCGTTCCTTCCACCAGTTTATGCTCATGTGCCGCAAGGATTACATCTAATTCCGGACATGCATTTGCCAGATCTACCACTCCTGAGTTTGCCACTTCGTATTCATTAGATTCTCCCATATGCTCTGCAGCAACAAAGATATCTGCCTGGTCACCAATTTCCTCAATAATCTTCTTTGTCTCTTCTACCGGATCCGTCACCTCATATCCTTCCAGATTTGCTGCGTCCCATCGGGTGATATTCGGCGTCACCATACCGATCAGGGCAATCTTCACGCCGTCCTTTTCAATAATGGTATAAGCGTTTTCTGTCAGAAGCTTCCCTTCTCCGTCATAAACATTGCCATTCAAAACCGGCATCTTCGCACCTTCCATAATATGTTTCAGGGTATCGATTCCGTAATTAAATTCATGATTTCCCAGAATCCAAGCATCGTATTTCATATAATTCATTGCCTGAATCATCGGATGTACTTCGTCCTCAAGAAATAAATCCGCTGAATTGCCCTGAATCGTATCCCCGACATCCACAAGGATCGTATTATCGGTACGGAGCTCATTTACAATGGTCTGGATCTGTGCCATACTGCCAGATGTACTTTCTTCATTTACAGCATAATCATACGGCGCAAATTTTCCATGAAGGTCACTGGTTGCAAGAAGCTGGATTTCTTTTGTCCCGGAAGTTTCTTCCGCGAATGCCGGAACACTGCCAAGCATTACTGCGGACGCCAGGAAAAACAACATTACATGATTTCTCTTCCTCATAATAGATCCTCCTTTAATTTTCTGGTTTTTAACCTATCTGCCTTTTGTTTATAGTTACAGCATCAATATAGCATATTTACTCTGTGATTTCATTACATTTTTCCATAATTTTCAAAAGATTCTGTATATTTTGCTGTGTTTTGTATCCTCCGTCATGACATCGTTTATATTAGCAGTCAAAAGTAAAATTCAACACCGTTCTTTTGTAAAAAATAGGTAAGTTTCATCTATATAAAAAAGTGCCTGACTGTCTGCATCGACAATTTCAGGCACTTCTTTTTATTTATTTCTTCGCATAATCTGCCAGTTCCAGACGCACCGTCGCCTTTCGCAGCGCCATTTCCGCACGATTCAGGTTCACCATCGGATCCTTTGTCTGCAGACGGCGTTCCGCACGCACCTTTGCCTCTTCCGCGCGGTTTTTATCAATCTCATCCGGCCACTCGGCAATCTCCGCCAGGATTGTTACCTTATCCTGCAGAACTTCCATAAATCCGCTGTGAATCGCAGCTTCTCTCTGTCCGCCCTCTTCCGTGATAGTCACAATGCCCGGTACAAGCAGGAAAGTCATCGGGATATGATTTTTATAAATACCCACATCGCCTTCACTGGTACTCAGCTCCACCATGCTCACTTTCCCTCTGTAAAAAACACGTTCCGGAGAAACAATGCTCAGGTCAAACAATCTATCCTCTGCCATACGCTCACCTACTTCACACGTGCAATTACGTCATCAATACTTCCGGCATTCAGGAAATAACTTTCCGGAATGTCATCATGTTTACCTTCCAGAATTTCACGGAAACCACGAATTGTCTCGGCAATTGGCACATAACGTCCTTCCGTTCCGGTGAACTGCTGCGCCACATAGAACGGCTGTGACAGGAATCTCTGCACCTTTCTTGCACGGCTTACCACCAGTTTTTCTTCCTCGGAAAGCTCATCCATACCAAGAATTGCGATAATATCCTGCAGTTCTTTGTATTTCTGCAAAATTTCCTGCACACCGCGAGCTACTTTGTAGTGTTCTTCTCCTACGACACGCGGATCGAGAATACGGGAAGTAGACTCCAACGGATCAACTGCCGGATAAATTCCCAGCTCTACGATGGAACGGGACAAAACAGTGGTCGCATCCAAATGGGCAAACGTTGTTGCCGGAGCCGGGTCAGTAAGGTCATCGGCCGGCACATATACTGCCTGAACAGATGTGATAGAACCGTGTTTTGTTGATGTAATACGTTCCTGCAGCGCGCCCATCTCCGTCTGCAGCGTCGGCTGATAACCAACCGCAGAAGGCATACGGCCAAGAAGCGCGGAAACCTCAGATCCTGCCTGTGTGAAACGGAAAATATTGTCGATGAACAAAAGTACGTCTTTGCCGCCTTCATCACGGAAATACTCCGCCATCGTAAGACCGGTAAGGCCGACACGCATACGCGCTCCGGGTGGTTCATTCATCTGACCGAATACCATAGTCGTTTTATTAATAACGCCGGACTCCGTCATTTCGTGGTAAAGATCGTTACCCTCACGGGTACGTTCTCCAACGCCGGTAAATACGGAATATCCGCCATGCTCGGTCGCAATGTTACGGATCAGCTCCTGAATCAAAACAGTTTTTCCTACACCGGCGCCGCCGAACAAACCAATCTTTCCACCCTTCTGATATGGGCAGAGAAGATCGACAACTTTGATACCCGTCTCCAACATTTCTGTGGATGTAGCCTGTTCTTCAAAGCTTGGCGCCTCTCTGTGGATCGGCATATAGGTTACGTCTGCCGGCGCTTCTTTATTATCAATCGGGTTGCCGATTACGTTGAAAATACGCCCAAGCGTCTTCTCCCCTACCGGCACAGAAATCGGCGCTCCGGTGGAAACCGCATCCATGCCGCGCACCAGACCGTCTGTCGGTCCCATGGCAATACATTTCACGGTATCGTCACCCAAATGCTGGGCAACTTCCACTACCAGGGTCTCACCGTTTTTTCTTGTGATATGCACGGCATCATAGATGTTAGGCAGTTTTCCTTCCGGAAACTTGATATCAAGAACGGCACCGATAACCTGAGTGATTTTGCCTGTTACTTTTTCTGACATCCTCTTTTCTACTCCTATCCGCTGGTGCGTCAGCTGATTGCCTCCGCACCGGCAATAATCTCTGTCAGCTCCTGCGTAATCGATCCCTGACGGGCTCTGTTATACTGCAGCGACAGTTTATCAATCATTTCCTCTGCGTTGCTGGTCGCGGCATCCATCGCCTGCATACGGGCACCATTTTCACTGGCAACCGATTCTACCATCGCTCCGAAAATAATACTCGTTAGATATTTCGGAATAATGATATCAAGCGCTTCGTCCTCTTCCGGCTCATAATTCATCGGAATCTTGTCTGCAGAATTCTTCTCTTCCTGCTGCTGTGCTCTCTTTTTGGCAATATCCTCCTCGGAAACCTCCAGTGGAAGGAGCTTCAACAGCTTTGGTTCATGCACGACTGTATTTTTAAATGCGGTATAGGCAATGTAGATTTCTCTGATCTCACCGCTGGTATATCGCTGAAGCGCCAGCTCACTGATCTCTTTTGCATCGGAGAACAGCGGATTATTGATGACATCACTGTAATCATGCGCCACCTCATATCCTCTTTTTTCCAGGAAATCCTTTCCCTTTCGTCCGATCGTCAGCAATTCAACATCACTTTTTTCAAAACCGCTCTCTGTCACCAGCTTTGTCACATTGGAATTGTAACCGCCAGCCAGTCCGCGGTTAGACGTAATCACAATAATACCGCGCCGTCCCTGACCGTGACCTTTTAACAGTCTGTGATTCACACTTCCCGAACGGGACAAAATGCTGGTAACTGTCTCGTACATTTTTTCAAAGTACGGCTTTGCCTGCTCTGCCCTTGCTCTTGTTTTCTGCAGTTTTACGGTGGATACCAGCTTCATGGCTTTCGTAATCTGTCCGATACTCGCCACACTGCTTTTACGCCTCTGTATATCTCTCATGGAAGCCATATGGTATCACCCCTTTACTTTACAAAGTCTTTCTTGCACTCTTCAATCGCAGCAATCAAAAGTTTTTCCGTCTCTTCGGACATCTCTTTGGTCTCGTCGATTGCTTTCGCAATTTCCGGATATTTCGTCTGTACCAATTCAAATAACGCGTTCTGGAACGGAATAATATCTTCCACTGCAACATCCAGCAGATATTTCTTGGTTGCCGCATAAATAATCATAACCTGGTACGCTACCGGCATCGGCGCATACTGCGTCTGTTTCAGCATTTCCTTAATACGCTCGCCCTGTGCCAGTTTTTCCTTGGTGTCGGCATCCAGTTCGGAGCCAAACTGAGAAAATGCCGCCAGCTCACGGTACTGTGCCAGTTCGACACGGATCGGCGCCGCAATCTTTTTCATCGCCTTAATCTGCGCGGAGCCACCCACACGGGATACAGAAAGACCTGCATTTACCGCCGGACGGAAACCTGCGTTGAACATCTCCGTTTCCAGATAAATCTGTCCGTCTGTAATGGAAATAACATTCGTCGGAATATATGCGGAAACGTCGCCCGCCTGTGTTTCGATGATCGGAAGCGCCGTTAAAGAACCGCCGCCCAACTCATCAGATAATCTTGCCGCACGCTCCAGCAGTCTGGAGTGCAGGTAGAAAACATCTCCCGGATATGCCTCACGTCCTGGCGGACGTCTCAGCAGCAAGGAAAGGGTACGGTAAGCGGTTGCATGTTTGGAAAGGTCATCATAAACGATCAATACATCGTCTCCATTTTCCATCCATTCTTCACCAATCGCACATCCGGTATACGGAGCAATATACTGAAGCGGCGCAAGCTCGCTGGCAGTAGACGCTACGATAGTCGTATAATCCATTGCGCCGTATTCTTCCAGTGTTTTCACAATATTGGCAACGGTAGAAGATTTCTGACCGATCGCCACATAAATACATTTTACATTCTGCCCCTTCTGATTGATAATGGTATCAATCGCAATGGCGGTTTTTCCGGTCTGTCTGTCCCCGATGATCAGCTCACGCTGTCCGCGTCCGATCGGCACCATAGAGTCGATCGCCTTGATACCGGTCTGCAGCGGTGTGTCTACAGATTTTCTGGTAATAACACCCGGTGCCACACGCTCGATCTCTCTTGTTTTATCAGAAGCGATCGGGCCTTTTCCATCAATCGGATGTCCGAGAGCATTTACAACACGTCCCAGCATTCCGTCACCTACCGGTACGGAAACCACGCGTCCCGTTGTCTTTACTGTATCGCCTTCGCTGATGCCGGAAGCATCACTTAAAAGAACGGCTCCGACATTGTCTTCTTCCAGGTTGAGCACCATGCCTTCCACTTCACCCGGAAACTGGAGAAGTTCACCCTGCATTGCGCTCTCAAGACCATGAATACGAGCGATACCGTCCGACACCTGCATGACCGTTCCCACATTAGAAACAGACATTTTGGAGGAATATTTTTTTATTTCGTCCTTAATTACAGAACTGATTTCCTCTGGTCTTAAATTCATGAGGTTCTTTTCCTTTCTTCGTATTTCGTCACGCCTGCTCTTTCAGCGGTGTGTGCATCAGCCCACGGCTGATTTCTGTTAACTTATTGGATATACTGCTGTCCACAACAGTGTCACCGATGCGGATCACCATTCCGCCGATCAGAGACGGATCCACCTGATAAGACATCTCCATCTTGACATATTTCGTGGTATCCAGCAGTTTCTGTTCAATCTTTGCTTTCCAGACATCGGAAAGCTCCATCGGTGTCGTGACTTTCGCCACGCCGATCTTTTTATATTCTTTTACCTTTGCAAGATAATAATCCAGAATTGCGGCAAGGTCATTTTGCCTCTGCTTTGTCACAATAATTCTTAAAAAGCCCACCAGATTATCTGAGATACGGCCTTTGAAAATCCGTTCCACCAGCTCCGTCTTTTCACTTTTGCCGATATCCGGGTTTTTCAGAATTGTCAGCAGTTCCGGATGTTCCGAAAATGCTGTCTGGACCTCAATTACTTCCTGCGTCATGGCATCCACACTGTTTTCCTCGGTGGCAAGGCTGAACAGGGCATCGCCGTATGTTTTGGAAACTAACTTTGCCATGTATCATCACCTATTTCCTTTAAGGTCTCTTCCAGCAGCGTATCCTGCACCTCTGTATCGATGGACGCCGCCACTACCTTACCTGCCATGAGCGAAGCAATGGAAATCATTTCTTTCTTCATATCGTCGGCAGCTTTCTTTTTGTCAAGCTCGATCTGTGCCTGCGCTCTTGCGATGATACGCGCTGCCTCCGCATTTGCTTCGGCTTTGATATCTTCCGCATTGACAAGCGCTTTCTGTCTTGCCTGGCTTAAAATCTCATCCGCCTCTTTATTGATATTTTTAATTCTGGCCTCGTAATCTTCTTTGAGCGCCTTTGACGCTTCTTTATCTGCATTTGCGCTGTCGATGTCATTTTTAATCTTTTCCTGACGCTTTTTCAAGAAATCCCTTGCCGGGTTAAACAGCAGATAGGAAAGGAAAGTGAACATCACCAGCATAGCAATCATCAGAAGCACGGCATCGGAAAGAAGCTGCGCGTCCAGATTAAACAATCTGTCCAAGGTTTCGCCTCCTTAATATGGTATTCTCGCTTCACTCGCATATCCGCTTCGCGGTGCACACAGACTCTGTCTTGCGCTGTATACCTCTGGCTTCGCACTTCGTGCAAAACACCTCGCGGAACTGCGGCTGCTTTACTTTTTATACAGCTGCTTATAACTTCCCAAGCAGCGGATTTGCAAACAGCAGAATAAATGCGATAGCCAGACCATACAGACCTGTCGTTTCCGCTACCGCCTGACCAAGAAGCATGGTAGAAGTGATATCCGATTTTGCGCCCGGATTTCTTCCTACAGCATTTGCACCATAACCTGCTGCAATACCCTGACCGATACCAGGACCTACACCGGCGATCATTGCCAGTCCAGCGCCAATTGCAGAACATGCTAAAATTAATCCTTCGTTTGTAATCATTTTTGTTTCCTCCTACTTTAATAAAATCATAAATTTTAATGAAACCTTATTCTTCACCCGGCATCTTGTCAACGGTAAATACCATTGTCAGCATACAGAATACATATGTCTGAATCGCGCCGGAAAAGATATCAAAATAAATATGCAGGATGCCCGGCCAGCCTACCGCAAACTTTGACAGCAGCTGATAGATCAGGGACATCATAACCGTTCCGGACAAAATGTTTCCAAACAGACGCAGCGACAATGAAAAAGGCACTGCGATCTCTCCGATCAGATTGATCGGGAACAGGAACGGCAGGGGCTGAAACAGTCCTGTAAATGCGCCAGCCTTGTTATATTTGATATTATTGTACTGGATAATACCAAACGTGATCAAACCAAGCGGCAGCGTCACACCGTAGTCCGCAGTCGGCGGTCTCAGACCGAAAAGACCCGATATGTTGCTGACAAAAATAAACAAAAACAGCGCGCTGATATAGTTCACAAATTTGCCGGCATATTTTCCCATACTTCCGGCTACCATTTTGTCGAGCATTTCCACGACAAGCTCTACTACATTCTGAAAACCGCCCGGCACTTCGGCTGCGCGTTTCATCGTGCGGTTTGCGGCAATCGCAAAAACCAGAAGTACCGCCATGACAATCAGCACACTGACGTGTGTTGTCGTAATCCAGAGTTCCTGTCCAAACAAATGATACTTGATCAGGCCGTGGATCATAAAGTCAACTTCTTTTTCCGCTGCCAGCAGAAAGCTTCCGTTTAAACCAATGCTTCCCACACTCTCACCTTCCTTCTTCCTTTCTTTAGATTCTGCAGATTATTTTGTGTATCAGAGGCTGTGTGTATGCCCCTCCTTTTAAAGTCAGAAGTCCGAAAAAGACCGCTACAGCGTTTCCCTTTAACATTACTGTCGCGATGATCAGCAAAATCACAGCTCCCATACGGATTGCCGCACCTTTTGCCATACGTTTTCCGGCACTTTCCTGATCCAGCTCTATCGCAGTCTCCACAAAATAATTCATATGAAGCGCCATACACGCTGCTGCCAGGATTCCAACCAGAAGGCTTGCGAAGAAAATAATATCTTGTCTTCCGAACAAAAATAAAATAGCAAAAAGAACTCCCCACACGCCAATACCGATCAGAAGTTCTTTCAATGTCTGTGACATATTTCGGAAAAAATTATCTTTCATCGCTTTTTCCTCCTTTTTCAGACTTTTTGTCCTTCGGCGCAAGCTCCTGCATCAGCTTCCAACAGTTTCTGCAGCCCGCTAAAATCCCAAGGATCAAAAGAGGCAGCACTGTCTGCCAGCCAAAATGCTCATCCAGCTCGTAACCGATAAACACACACAAAATAACAGGAGCCAGCATACTGATGCCTATCTGTGTAATCATTGCCAGATTCCGATACACATCTTTTTTAAAATTCAATGCCATGCCTCCTTGTCTCCATTTGTATCCATTTTATTATACATAAGAAAAAATGTCCAGTTATTTTCCCTATAAATTCCGTCTTTTTGTGTAACTTTCCAAATTATTTATCCAAGTAATCATACTGTTTCAATCCACTCTTACTTCCCTCCAAATTTCAATAATCAGCATCAGACTGACCGGTCCCAGTACCACGCCAGAGATTCCATACACATAAAGTCCGATATAAACCGCTGCTACCATCACGATTGGATACACGCCAATCCGGTCGCCGATCAGTTTCGGCTCCAAATATTCGCGCATCGTATTTGCCGCCAAAAAAATCAGCACCAGACAAACTCCATACCAGAAATCTCCGGTGAACATCATAAACAAAGCCCAGGGAATCAGAACCGTTCCGGTGCCGATAAAGGGAAGCGCATCCAGCAGTCCGACCACAATGCCCATCAAAAGCGCATACGGATAGCCAAGCAGCCACAATCCAGCCGTACAGATCACCATGACCAAAAGAATGATCAGCGCCTGTGCCCGCAGCCATGCGCCGCCTAAAGACTGCATAGCAGATGAAATTTTTTTAATCCGCTCAGAAATGCCATATTTATAGAGTGCTTCACGCATTTCATCATAATCTTTTAAAATCATCATAAACGAGACAAACACAATCAGCACAACTCCCAGCCATTTCACAAATCCCATCAGATACGCAAGGGAATTTTTCAACACATCCGGCACCGTATAAACCTGAACCCGTTCTTCTAAAAGCTCCATGTTATCATAAATAAATCTCTGTACCGTTGCAGCATGGATCCCGGTATTTTTCTCGATCATTTGGCAACAGTTATCTACAAATACTTCCGCCCGCCCCATGTAGCTGTCCATATTTGTCATTAAATTACCGATCTGCAGAAAAAGCTGGCTGCCTAAAAAATACAGCCCAACTCCCAGCACTGCGATCAGAAGCGTCAATAAAATACCGCCTCCCCATATTTTTTTAATATGAAGTTTTTTTTCCATCCAGACAGCCGGCGGCAAAAGCAGCCAAACCAGTCCCCAGGCAAGCAAAAAAGGAACTACTACCGGCAGAACATATTTCATTCCCAGAAATACTGCCAGTGTAATTCCCACTATTGTCATACTGTTTTTAAATGATATCCGCATCCGCCATCCTCCGCTGTATCCGTACTTTTTCCGGTTGGAGGATAGTATCTCCGAAAAGAAAGATAAAAATTCAATTTATCGGAAATCCTTCTGCCGGTTCACAGAAAAATTCCACCATTTTTCCTCTTATCGGATGTTTTAATACCAGATGATTTGCACACAGCGCAAGTCCGTCCTGTCCTTCTGAATTCGGATTATATTTATGGTCGCCGTAAAGCGGTGCACCTGCTGCTGCCATCTGCACGCGAATCTGATGATGGCGTCCGGTATGCAGGCGAATCTTCACTAACTGTCTGCCGTTCTCTTCTCTTAAAACCTGATAATCAAGCACAGCTTTTTTTGCTCCCGATGTGTCTTTGGAAACAACTGCCGAGGCATTCTTTTTCAGATCTTTTTTCAGATAGTGTTCCAGTGTTCCATCCATCTGCGGCAGCTTTCCACATACAACCGCCAGATATTCCTTTTTCATTGTCCCGTTTTGTACCTGACGGCTTAAATCCGCCGCCGCTTTCGGCGTTTTCGCAAACACCACCAATCCCTGTACCGGCTGATCAAGACGGTGTATGATTCCCAGATACGGATTCGCTCTGCCTCCGGTTTCCGCCAGATGTGTGCGCACCATACTTTCCAGATCCTTCTTTCCAAAAGAGGCATTCTGCACCGCCAAACCGGCTGGTTTTTTGCAGACTATAATATGTGCATCTTCATAAATGATCTTCATTTTATTCTTCTCCGTCAGACATGTTTTACTCAAATTCGTTATTGGATAATTCCTTTGCTCCACTGCCTATTATTTTACCATTAAAGAAATCACTTTTTCTACAATGTTTTCTCCAAATATCTGAAACTGCTCTGCTTCCTTATCCATTGTTTCAACGATTCCAACAGCACCTAACTGAAATCTATTTGTTGTCTTTTTACCGGCTCCAGAAAATACCAGCATTTTCTTTAACATCATATTTCTGACAATATCCATAATAGCCATATCAACTCCTCCTATCGGAGACTGTGCTGTTACAAATGCCGCACCCAATTTTCCGCTTAAATCTAATCGTACATTCGAATCAAACCATTTCTTTAATTCCCAGCTCATTCCAGCACAGTATACCGGCGTTCCAAAAATCACGGCTTCACTTTGCTGCAAAAATTCATAATCGACTTCATCATCCCGAATAGACATTAATTTTACCTGCGCAAACGGAAATCTTGCTAAAATTCCTTCTTCAATATATTCCGCAGCAGCTTCTGTATTTCCACTCTGGCTTACATAAACAATTGAAATCTTCATTCTTTTATCCACCTTATAAATACCTTTTCACATGCAATGATGATATTAATATTCACGGATCCAGAAAACCTACATACCTATATTTTACATAAAAAATACTAGAAAAAAACTCGCCTTCCGGCGAGTTTTTCTGTTTTTACGCTCAAATAAGATAGATTACTCTGTTATTTATAATTTAACAACGTTAGCAGCCTGCATTCCGCGAGCGCCTTCTGTTAAATCGTAAGAAACAGCCTGACCTTCTTCCAGAGATTTGAATCCTTCACCCTGGATAGCTGAGAAGTGTACGAATACATCTGCTCCGTCTTCGCCTGTGATAAATCCATAACCCTTTTCTGCGTTAAACCATTTAACTGTACCCTTATTCATTTCGGTACCTCCATAAAAAATAAAGAATTGTAGCTACATTTGCCATTATATTCCCGACATTTTCCCTTGTCAAGACAATTTTGGCTTTTGCCAGACGATTTTACAAGCTTTACGGTCAAATGTACAAATCACCGACATTACCCAAATAAATTCCATATTTACGGCGTTACTGCGCCATATATTTCCATCGGTACATATGCTTTTACGTAAATACCGTCGTCGCGATATTCTTCCTCCAAAAGCTGCCCCTGTTTGCGAATAATCTGAATGCGTCCAGCCTCACTGTAGTCATACAAGCGTTCAATCAGAACGTTCTTTTCATTCACCATTTCCTCCAGCAGATTCTTCAGCTCTTCCAGGCCTTCCCCTGTCTTTGCAGAAATATAAAGTGTCTTATCTGCCTTACGGTCACGCATGATCTCCTGTCCTTGCGGCACCTGATCCTGCTTATTAAATAAGGTAACGATTTTTTTGTCCGTCACGCCTAAGTTGGACAGCGTTTCATATACCACCAGCATCTGTTGTTCTGCCTGCGGATTAGAAGCATCCACCACATGCAGAATAATATCCGCATATTTCGCCTCCTCCAATGTACTGCGAAAAGCCTCTATCAAGTGATGCGGCAATTTTCGGATAAATCCAACCGTATCTGTCAAAAGCACCTCCTGACCAGACTCTAACGCAAGTACGCGCGTCGTCGGGTCAAGCGTTGCAAACAGTTTGTCTTCCTCCAGTACATCCGCACCGGTCATCGTATTTAACAGTGTTGACTTTCCCGCATTTGTATAACCGACAATTGCCGCAACTTCTGTAGACTGACGGCTGCGTCTGCTTCTCGTCACTTCACGGTGACGTTTTACTTCTGCCAGTTCACGGTTCAGCTGCGCGATCCGATTTTTGATCAATCGACGGTCCATCTCCAGTTTTTTCTCACCTGGACCTCTTGTACCGATACCGCCGCCCAGACGGGATAACGAGTCACGCAGTCCTACCAATCTGGCCTGACGATACTTCAGCTGCGCCAGTTCTACCTGAATCTTTCCTTCACTGGTCGATGCCCGCGCCGCGAAAATATCGAGGATGATCAGAGTACGATCCATCACCTTCATGTCCAGTTCCTGCTGCAGATTGCGCAGCTGTGCCGGAGAAAGCTCATCATCACAGATTACCGCATCTGCCCCCAGTTCCTCCGCCAGTATTTGCACTTCCTCTATTTTTCCTTTGCCGATATAGGTACCCGGATGGATTGCTTCTCGATTCTGAATTACTCTTCCAACCGTCACTGCTCCGGCCGTCTTTGCCAATTCCTCCAGTTCATCTAATGATTGCTCTGTATCGTCTCCGTCCTGCAGACTGACCCCAAGTAAAATAACATGTTCCTGTCTGCTTTCCATTTCAAATCCTGTCATATACTCTCCTTATCGCGTACTGAGAAAATCGTATTCTTTTTTACCTTCCTCGTCATCCGGATACTGCTCCACAAACTGCGCCGCCAGCTGCTTTGCCGTTTCAAAGTCACGTTTTCCTTCATAGGCAACAATCTGATTATAGAGAAGATCTCGTTTTGCCTCTTCATTTCCCTCTAACGCAAGCCCGGATTCCACTGCTGTCAACGCGGCATCATAATTACCGTCCGCAATCTCGCACAATGCCGCACCGCTGTATCCTGCCGCATCTTTTTTATATGATTCCATAAACTGCTGATATACATTTCTGGCATGCGCACTGTCATCCAGTTTTAAATATACCTTTCCCATCAGTATCATAGCTTCTTTATGCTTGGCCTCTGCCGGTCTTGCCAGCATTTCCTGTGCCTTTGCATAATCGCCAAGATAATAATAGATCCGCCCCTTCTGAAAATAGTCTTCCATCTCTACATTATCATTATTCAGTGCCTGCTGCAGATAAATATCACCCAGCGCGGACTGATTCAATGCTTCATACTGGCGATAAATATTCAAAAACATCTCATAATCATCCGGTGCCAGCAACGCCACCTGATCAAAATCCGCCTTTGCCGCATCCATCTCCCCAAGCTTTAAAAATGCCGCGCCGCGCATATAGTAAGCATCCGCATTTTCTACAGTAAGCAGTGCTCTGCTGCAGACATTCTTTACCTCTTCAAAATTGCCCAGCTTATATTGACAGGCCGCCTGATACAGGCTGATATCCGTTTTGGTCTGCGGCATTTTCTCATCACACAGGCTGTACGCACGTTCGAAGGAAGCAACCGCTCCCTCATAATCCGCTTGCTCCATCGCTGCGATTCCGGCGTCTCTTGCCATCTCCAGTTCCGACGGACCAGACGGACCGCAGCCGGTCAGAACACATGCCATCACTGCCGCTGCCAGAATTGACTTATACTGCCTTCTTTTCATCCTACGCTCTCCAATCTATAGTCCCTTCTTTATGCCAGTTTTTCTTTAAAAAATGCGGCAATCAAATCCCACAATTCCTTTTGGAAAAAGTGAATATCCGCGTGATCCGCGCCTTCAACAGCAACAAGTGTCACCTCTGCACCAACCTTTTCCAACGCGTCATACAATTCTTCCCCCTGTGCAAACGGAACTGTATGATCATCTGTACCATGAAGCAGCATCATCGGCGGCGCATCTTTTGCCGCATAGCAAACAGGCGATGCCTTTTTCGCAAGCATTTTATTTGTCAGTATATCCGCACCGATTAAAAGGGATTCCGGCGCTGCTGCACTTGTAACCGCATCGCGCGGAAACGTCTCAAAATCCGCCGGAACATACCACGGAACTGCCGCCTGCACTGCACTGGAATATTCCAGATAATCACCAACATCAAATTCCTTTTTATCACCAGTGAGAGCAACCATTGCAGCCAAATGTCCTCCTGCCGATTCACCCATCACGCCGATTTTTTCACCGTCAATACCATAACGCTTTGCATGCGCGCGCAGATAACGGACAGCCGCCTTTACATCCTCGAGCTGTGCAGGAAAACGCACTTCATTACTGGTACGATACTGTACACTTGCCACCACAAATCCCTGTTTTGCCAGTTCACTCAAATAAACCAGATGTGCGCTGCGATTCATCTGCTGCCACGCGCCGCCGCAGATCCAGACAATGCACGGACGCTTTTTTTCCTCTTCTGTATAAATAATATCCATATATAAATTCTGCACGTTATGACCAAACCATGCATCCACCTGTGCAAATGCGACCCCCGTACTCACAATATACTGCGGTTCTCTTTCTTTTATCTGCATCGTCTTTTTCACTGCCGCTTCCTCCCCTGACTGAATTTTATCATCACCATACAAAAAGGCACATATATCTTTATCATATCATATTTCAACTATCTTTCAATAACTTTGTCAAACGATCTGCGCAGTACGCAGAAAATTGCCTTTTGCAGCCTACCGGCGCTTGACGTATCTATTTTGCAAATGCTATTCTAAATACTATGTAATACGATTCCTATTTTTGATTTTAACGAAAAGCGCCCGACACCAAAATATATACAATATCTCAGTAAAGCGCTCCCTGCAGCCATCTTCGGTATACTGATGGTTTACTGCCTGAAAATGTTTCTATTCTGACCGACACACACAGACTTCCTAAACTGATCTCCATCGCCGTGTCCATACTCATACATCTATGAAAACGGCAAATATCGCTGTCGATTGCGTACGGGACCATCTGCTATATGATATTAGTATAGATTAGTATTTTAAAAAAATGAGTTTGATAGAAAACCAATCGAAAGGAATGAACATAAAAATGGAATTTACATACCGCGTCGCCGGTCCTTCCGACCGCGAAAACTATATTGATTTTATCAACTATGTATTCAGTCATGCGTACGCACCGTCTGATTTTAAATGCATGCTTCCAAAAGAATATGGTGATGGCCGTGAAAGCCAAGCTATTCACTTTCTGGCTCTGGATGCACAGGAGCATATCCGCGCCGTGGTCGCCCTGCTGCCGTTTTCCCTGCATATTGCCGGACATACTTTAAACTGCGGCTTTATCGGCTCCGTCTCCGTACATCCATACGCCCGCGGAGAAGGTCACATGAAAAAACTGATGGCAATGGTAGATTCCTGGATGCGAAAGAAAGACATTGATCTGGCAATTCTTGGCGGTCAGCGTCAACGTTACCAGTATTTCGGATATACAAAAGGCGGCTTACATATGAGTTATTCCGTAGAAATCCGCAATCTCCGTCATGCTTTAAATGATGTTTCCACAGATGGATTTACAATCGAGGAAATCACAGACGCAAATGACGCGCGTCTTGGAGAAATTTATGCGCTGTATCAAATGTCACCGGTACGCGCAGAGAGAGCGCCGGAACAGCTGTTTGATATCCTGCGCAGTTATGGTCATCGTCTATATGCAGCTATGAAAAACGGCAGCTTTGCAGGTTATTTTACTGCCTGCAAAAATGTAATCGCAGAACTGACCGTAAAAAATCCGGCTCACTACAAACCGATCCTGAAATGTCGGATGCAAACGGAAGCTGACAATGAAATCACCGTTCTTGTCTCTCCGTGGGACCGCGCTCTGATGCGCACTCTGGATACGTTTGCAGAAGATGTCCGTCTCACATCCGGCGAAAATTATAAGGTTTATAACTGGTACAAAACTCTCCCGACATTTTTAACCTTAAAAAAACTGGTGTCCGGCCGCATTTCGGACGGCTGCAGCCATTTATGCATAGACGGAAAACCAATCAGGATCTGCTGTGAAAACGGAGAAATCAGCTTTTGCGAAGATAACACGGCTGCAACCGTTGCGGCATCCCAAAATATCGACGTCAATGCGTCAGGTACTTCAGCCGCAAAAAATATTTCTTCGATTTATGAAAAATATACGTCTCTGGAATTACAGGAAAAGATTTTTGCACCGTCTGCACTCCTGCGTCCGTCCTACATCGGCGGCGCTCCGTCCGACTGGTTCCCTGTACCGATAACGATACCGGTAGCAGATCAGTTTTAAAAACAGAACAGACAAAACCGCGCAAACCCGGACAGGACAATACTCCGGCAATTCCTTATACTGTAAATGCAAAGAGATGAGCAATGATGGATTGTATTCAAAGCATACAAAAAGCAATCGATTATATGGAAAACCACTTGTTGGATAAAATCAGTTACGAAGATGTCGCTCGGCAGTTATATATGTCAAACTATCATTTTCACAGACTTTTCAGCATGGTTACCGGAATAACGGCAAATGAATATATTCGCAGCCGCAGACTTTCACTGGCAGGTCAGGAATTAATCCTGTCAAACAAAAAAGTAATCGACATTGCTTATAAGTATGGTTATGAAACGCCCGAAAGTTTTACGAAAGCATTTACAAGGTTTCATGGTATTACACCCAATCTGGCAAAGCGTTCAGGAGCTAAACTGCGATCCTTCAGCCGCCTCGTAATAAAAATCCATTTAGAAGGAGGAAGGGCTATGGATTATAGAATTGTAGAAAGAGAAAGCTTTCCGTTATTGGCAAAAGTAAAAGCTTTCCGTAATGAGTCGATTTCAGAAGCGGGAAATACAGAAATACCAGATTTCTGGAAGCAATGCGGCGCGGATAATACCTTTGAAATATTGAGAAAACATTCAAAAATTCACGATACCTATGGCATATGTGCTCCTATCTCTCAGGAGGAAACACACTTTAACTATGGTATACGACGGCGGAAGTATTCCAGAAGGATTTTGCGTTTGGGAAGTTGCACCTACGCTTTGGGCCGTATTTAAATGTATCGGAACAGACGGCGATTGTATTGGCAAAACGTGGTACAGGATTTTTAAAGAATTTTTACCAGGTTCAGAATACAATATGCTGGATGATGTTGATTTCGAATTTTATCCGGAAGAAAATTCTTCTGACTGTTTTTGTGAAATTTGGATCCCTGTAGAAAAAAAATAATTTTACTGCTGCAATATTCATACGCCGGCAGGAGCAAAATGCTTCCTGCCAGCATTAAAATAACAATCTGTTGTGTTTTCTCTCAAATTAGTCTCTGTTTATAGAGCATCCGTCAAAACATCCTAAAGCCTAATTTTCGTGGGTTTCCTCCCACAGATGCTGCGGATAAAGCCCATCGTCTTTCAATTTCTGAATTGCCGCCACAACGACCGGTTTATCTTCCTTGTAAGTCACTCCATACCATTTATCCATGGATTTCAGCACCTTTACATCTGCTTTTCCCTCGCCTAACAGTTCGTCTACCACAAACGGCAGGAAATACTCGCATTTAAGCGGATTCTTTTCCAGATTTTCATCCAAAAATGCTGCAAAACGATCACGAAGTTCTTTTAACAGACTTGCGGAAAATCCCCACATATTCATAGAAACAGTATCATCCAGAGAAAGCTTTGTCCAGGTTGCACCGTCATCCTCGGTGTAAGCAGCGCCTGCGCCTCTCTTCTCAATATGTGTACGCTCATTGATCGTCTGCAGATAGCCATTTTCATCCATCACGCAAATGCCGCGCGCCACATGTCCATTATCCGTTAACGTATTTTCCAGACGATATCCCACCATCATATAATGATACTTGTCCGCGTCATCACTCTCACTTGTCAGAAAATCATACGCCATTTTAAATGCATGGCTTCCATAATAATCATCCGCATTAATCACCGCAAACGGACCGTCAATTTCATTTATGCAGCTCAATACCGCATGTCCCGTTCCCCATGGTTTTACACGTCCTTCCGGCACTGTATAACCCTCCGGAATATTATTCAGATCCTGATATACATAGGAAACCTCCATAAAATTACTCAGACGGTCACCGATCGCCGCACGAAAATCTGCTTCATTTTCTTTTTTAATAATAAACACTACTTTTTCAAAACCTGCGCGCGCTGCGTCAAAAATCGAAAAATCCATGATGATATGTCCCTGCGCGTCCACCGGATCGATCTGTTTCAGACCGCCATAACGACTGCCCATGCCTGCTGCCATAACTGCTAATACTGGTTTTTTCATATCTGATTTCTCCTTTATATTTGTTCCGAGGGTGGAATGACAGAATCCCATTCCACCCCCTGATTTTTATTTTTATACCTTTTCTTTTACAATTTTAAACAATGTTCCAGAAAGCAGGAACAACGCAATCAAGTTCGGGATCACCATCATACCGTTAAACGTTTCCGCAAGACTCCACAAAAGCCCAATTTCCAACGTTGAGCCGACAATCGCCACCAATGCATACACTAGCATAAACGGCTTGTTTACTTTTGTTCCGAAAAGAAACTCCATACATCTGGTTCCGTACAGTCCCCATCCAATAATCGTAGAAAAAGCAAAACTGCACATCGCCACAGCTGTCAAAATCGATACCCAACCGCCGTAAACATTCGTAAATCCTTTAATCGTCAGTTCTGCGCCTGCCGCTGCGCCATATGTAATGCTCTCATTGCCGATTAAAACTGCCAGCGCTGTCAGCGTACAGATGACAATCGTATCGGTAAATACTTCAAAAATACCGAAATAACCCTGCTGCACCGGATTTTTTATATCTGAAGCGGCATGGGCGATCGAACCGGTACCAAGACCTGCCTCATTTGAAAAAATACCGCGGGAAACACCGTTCTTCATACTGATAAACATGCTTCCTACTACGCCGCCGGTTACAGCCTTCGGATTAAACGCGCCTTCAAAAATACTTGCAAATACTTCCGGCACACGGTCGATCCTCAATACGATCAAACCTGCCGCCAAAATCACATACAGCAGCGCCATAAACGGAACCAGTTTTTCTGTTACGTTACCGATACGTTTTACACCGCCGACCAAAACAAGCCCAACCAGAACCGCTATAAAAATGCCGATGCCAAGATTCAGATTCGCGACCGCGTCAGGAGAGATCAAATTATAATTTATCAAAGCAGTATCAACCGCCGTCGTGATCGCATTTACCTGTGTGGCATTTCCGGTACCAAATACGGTCAAAACACCAAGTCCCGCATAGAGATATGCCAGAAAATGCCAGTTTTTCTTCAGGCCGTTCTTAATATAATACATCGGTCCGCCGACCCAGTCGCCATTTTTATTTTTCTCGCGGAAATGCACCGCTAAGGTTACTTCCGCAAACTTTGTACACATCCCCAGCAGCGCGCTGCACCACATCCAAAAAACCGCTCCCGGTCCGCCGATTGCAACCGCTCCGGCCACACCGGCAATATTTCCGGTGCCGACCGTCGCCGCAAGCGCCGTACAAACTGCCTGAAACGGCGTTACGGAACCATCCGCTGCCTCTTTTTTATGAAACATTCGTCCTATGGTTGCTTTCATCGCGTGACCAAACTTACGGAACTGCAGAAACCACGTACCAAAAGTAAGCCACAAACCAACACCAACAATGCAGACCATCGCCGGAATACCCCAGACGAATTCATTTACTATACTATTGATCTTTGCTATTAACTCCACTTTCTCTTCCTTTCTCTTTCCTGCTTTTCAACATAATACAATATTGTATCACACTATACTGCCGCAGTGCAAGGAAAGAGTCGCGCACTCATTGAATTTACGCCAAAATACAAAGAGACACCGGAATATAATTCCGATGTCTCACAAAATATCACACACTTACTGGTTCAGCCTTCTTTGTTGAACCGTTCTCCAAAATCCTTAGATTTCTTCGCCTTTTTCCAGTGCAAGTGTTCTGGTTGTAAGATCGCATACAGAAGCCGGTCCGTAATACTGGATCGCGCCCGGGAACAGGAATGCGGTTTCTACTGCCCATTCATCTCTGTGTGCTGCAAAATATTTAAACGGAGCGCCGTCAAGCTCTGTCAGCGCTTTTCTGATAACCGGTTTGTCTTCTCCGTTTCTTCTTTCCATGTTCATCATCTTGGTGATCGGCATACCACCTGCAACCCACTCTTCTGCCGGTTTGGACAGGTTGGAAACTTTGGAAAGATATCCGTTAAAGCCATACTGGATCAGCATAAATGCATTGTATCCAAGAGAATAGCAGTAGTCTGCGTCAAAGTTGGACGGGAATGCACATCTTCCTTCGTAACCGAAGAAGTGATGCTGTACGCCGAATTTTCCTTTGTATGTGCCGGCAGCTTTTCTCTGAGCCAGTTTATCTGCAACCAATGCAGAGAATAATTTTTCAGATTCGATCAGAGATACCTGAACATTTCCATGCGGGTCTCTTTCCAGGAAAAGCTGCTGCTGGATTCCCTGCGGAAGAATTTCAAATACCGCCATAGACTCTTTGGTAAGTCCTTCTTTGATGAATTCATATTTTGCATCCCAGGACGGAAGCGCATTAAATGCTTCTGTCTTGCTTCCTGCAAGAAGTTCGTTGATTTCAGCGATCAAAGTAGAGAATTCCGGTACAAATTCAACGATACCTTCCGGGATGATCGCAACACCAAAGTTATTGCCGTTCGCCGCTCTCTTTTCTACGGAATCAGCGATATAATCTGCGATTTCAGACAGAGACATTTTCTTTGCTGCCACTTCTTCACCGATCAGACAGATATTCGGCTGTGTTTCCAGCGCACACTCCAACGCTACATGAGAAGCAGAACGTCCCATTACTTTAATGAAATGCCAGTATTTTTTCGCGGAATTTGCATCTCTTTCGATATTTCCGATCAGCTCACTGTAAGTCTTGGTTGCTGTATCGAAACCAAAAGAACATTCAATGTCTTCATTCTTCAGGTCGCCGTCGATGGTCTTCGGGCAGCCGATTACCTGAACGCCTGTGTTGTGAGCCGCCATATATTCAGCCAGTGTGCAGGCATTTGTATTGGAATCATCTCCACCGATAATAACGATAGCTGTGATACCATGTTTTTTACAAACTTCTGCCGCAACTGCAAACTGTTCCTGTGTTTCCAGTTTTGTTCTGCCGGATCCAATGATATCAAATCCGCCTGTATTTCTGAATTTGTCAATATACTCGTCTGTCATTTCAATAAAGTTGTCTTCCAGAAGTCCGCTCGGACCGCCTTTAAAGCCAAGAAGCACATTCTCTTTATTGGTTGCTTTCAGCGCATCATACAGACCGCTTACTACATTATGTCCGCCCGGAGCCTGTCCACCAGAAAGGATCACGCCGACAATCTGTTTCTTCTGTACAGATGTATTCTGACCTTTCTCAAATGTAATTTCCGGTTTTCCGTAAGTATTCGGGAAAAGTTCTGCAATCTTTTCCTGATCTGCAACACTCTGTGTTGCAGCGCCTTCTTTTACACAGATCTCTGCGATACCGTTTCTGAGCATTCCCGGAAGCTTCGGAACATACTCATATCTTGCCTTCTGCAATGGTGAAATCTTCATAGTCATTCTCCTTTATCTTCATTTTTATTTCTAACCAGTCTAATACAGTTATCATTCTACCACAAACAGCTGGATTCTTCAATATCTTATATCCTGTGTTTTCACTGTAGAAATTTAACTTTGCCTGCTTAAAAATTTCTGCGCCAGATCACCGTGGAATCAATATCCCCTAATGTCTCTGCACAGGTTCTTGCCATCACAGAAGCTAACTGTCCATTTAATTCACGAATCCGCATTGCCGCGCTTTCACTTCCGTCCTTTAACGGTTTCATCAAATCGCGTCCAACGGAAACTGCTTTCGCGCCAAGCGCAAGCGCTTTAAAAGCATCCATTCCGCTTTCTATGCCGCAGTCTACAAAGATTTCCATCCGGCCGTCCACTGCTTTGACAATTTTTTCTAATGCCATCAGCGGCGGTATTGAGTAATCCATGATCCCGTGGTGATGAGAAACAACAATACCGCTGACACCCGCTTCCATACACTTGCGGGCATCCTGTACACTCAGTACTCCTTTTACAACAAACGGAACCGGTGACGCTTCCACAAACGCTCTGATTTCCTGCGTACTTTTCGCTCTCATCTTATAGCCCAGCACACAGTCATAACCGCCGCTTCCATTAAAGGAATGATCAATATCCATACCGACCGCGAACACGCCGGCCTTTACCGCATGTTCTATTTTACGAAAAATATCATCATTATTTTCATATGGTTTGATAATCTTTACTGTCTTTGCCCCAGTCGCTGTGATCGACTCCAGTTCAGACTCATCACCCATCCCACACCAGTAAACAGCTCCTGCCATTTTTGCCGCTTCCGCCAGCTTTGCCATCCCGTTTTCACAGACACTTCCAAGATGTGACAATGCTGCTGTCATAATCGGTGTCTCAAATTCTTCTCCCCAAAGCCTCATTTTCGTACTCGGAAGTTTTGCGTCCATATATCGTGTTTCCACCAGTAAAGAATCAAAATATTCTCTTGTAATCTGATTTGCATCTGCCCTATTTGCCATATAGCCGATCTCCTTTTACATTTTTAAAAATATAAATCCGCATTTTATTGTATTCTAACACATACCATTCATATTTTCAAAAAGGATTATCTGCAATGTTTCCCTCATCAGAAACAAGTAAATGCACCATCAATAACAAAATCAGAACCTGTTGTAAAGCTGCTTGTATCTCCCGCAAGATATACACAAATAGCTTCTAATTCTTCTGGCTTTCCCATTCTTCCCATCGGAGCCATTTCATTCCATTTTTCGATAAGCGGAATCAATGTAGGTGAATTTAATGTCAATTCTGTTCCGATATATCCCGGACTGATACTATTTACTCTAACTCCTCTTTTCGCCCATTCAATCGCCAATGATTTTGTCAACTGGATCACGCCCGCCTTCGATGCGTTATATGCGCACTGCGGTTGGGGTACATTTACAATATGCGCCGACATAGACGCCGTATTGATAATAGAGCCGCCTCCATGGGTCAGCATATATTTTCCCGCAGCTATGTCAGTTAAAAATATTCCGTTCAAATTAATATCAAGCACTTTTTTCCACTGCTCGTATGTCATTTCTTCTGCCGGAGCATTGATACAGATTCCTGCATTATTATGACAAAAATCCAATCCGCCTAATTCCTTTACAACCTGCTCTACCATGGCATCTACTTGTTCTTTATTGGTACAATCAGTCTTAATTGCAATTACCTTTCTTCCTGTCTTTCCTTCTATTTCTTTCGCTGTTTTCTGTGCTTCTTCAAAGTCCAGATCAACAATGGCTACATCCGCGCCGGCTTCTGCAAATGCCGTTGCCGTACATTTTCCGATTCCTCTTGCCGCACCGGTTACAAACCCCTTTTTTCCATCCAATCTCATTTTTTCAATAATTCCCATAACCGTTCTCCTTTCATTGCGTTTATTTTGTAAAGTCATTTATCAAATTATAATTACATAATATGTCATAACTAATAATTAGTCAATCCGTAATCTTTTACAATCTATTTCTATATTTATTATTCATTTTGCTCAATAGTTAGATTGTATTTTTCTTGTTATAATTAATTAGAAATTATATTTTATAAAATAAATTTACGAAATGAGTGATACTAATGATAGAAAAAAGCATTACACCAAAACAAATCAAAATTAATAACCGGAATTTAATCTATCAATATATTTACAACAAGAAAAATGTTTCACAAATGGATATCGCCTATGACTTACATTTAAGCCGTCCTACAGTCACCACAAAATTAACAGAATTAGAAGAAGACGGCATGATAATAAAAGATGGACAAATTGATACAGAATTTGTAGGAAGAAAAGCTTCCGCTTATAAAATTGTGGAAGACTATAAAGTCAGTATAGGAGTAGAAATTCTAAAAAAGGAAATCAAAATAATTGCCATAAACTTGTACGGGGAATCTATAAAACGTTTGGTACACGAAATACCTTATAAAAACGCCGAAGCTTACTTTGAAAATGTCTGTAAAATAATTCTGACATTCAAAGATTCTCTGCGCATTAAGGATGAACAGGTGCTCGGGATCGGATTTGCAATGCAAGGATTAATTTCTCCCGATTCTCAAACTGTTTTATATGGAAAGATACTTGATTGTACAGGGCTTTCTATAAATGCTTTCACCAAATATCTTCCCTATCCCTGCAGTTTTATTCACGATGCTGACAGTGCCGCTATTGCGGAATTATGGGCATCGCCAGATTTAGCAGATGCCTTTTATCTTTCAATCAGCAAACATCTTGGCGCATCGATAATTGTAAACAGAAAAATAATACGAGGGAATCATGGACATAGCGCCACTGTAGAACATATCGAGATGAATCCAAATGGCAAATTATGTTATTGCGGGAAAAAAGGCTGCATGGAAACTTTCTGTTCTTTGAATTCACTTTTAGAGCCTGATGAAGATATAAACATCTTTTTTGAAATGGTAAGAGCAAATATCTCTCCATATAATAACAGATGGCAAAATTTTTTAAAACATTTAGCGAAAGCAATCAATCTTCTTCATTTAATATATGATAAAACCTTCATCCTCGGCGGATATCTTGTTCCTTATTTGACAGAAACAGATTTGACTTTTCTTTACGAAGAAATCAAAAAAATCACGCCTTTTCCAGAGGAATCTGATTTTATTCAAATCAGTAAAATGCCAAAGCACAACATAACTATTGGGGCGGCTCTTCCCTATATCCAACATTTTTTAGAAAATCATAAATAATCTACAATTTTAATTTTCCTGTGAAGTTTTAAATCTGGCGTTTGGAAAATCCCTTTTATTTTTAAAACGGCAAGCTCTCCTTCACACACAGCACGCCATACCCCACTCGCGGATTCGGATAGCTTTCCCTTCCCGGCAGAGGCTGTGCACCGCGAATCAAATAAGCGCGTATCTTTTCGCCGTACAGAAAAGGATCATTTCCGTCGGTGATCCCCCACTGCATCAGCATAGCTGCCGCACCGGTCACAAACGGCGCGGCAAAAGAGGTTCCGGTGACAGGCGCGTAGCCACCGCCGACTGCCGCGCTGCGGATATCCACTCCCGGCGCCGCCAGATCCGGCTTTTGCAGAAAAATTCCCGACGGATACGGCGCTGCCGACTGCGTGCCGCGCCCGGAAAACGGTGCATAAGTAAGACTTGCCGAATTATATGCCCCCACTGCCACCACACCCCTTGCAGACGAGGGGATTGTCAGCGTATTATCAGGATTCGAACGGTAAAAACGCGTGTCTCTCCCCAGCGCCGCGTTACCCGGCAGCCACATATCATAACGGCCATCCACAATTTTGCGCGGCGTAAAACGAAATTTCCAGATTCCCCCGTCCACGTAGGTTTCCCTCGGTAAAAAATCAAAAAAGATCTCCTGAGAAACACGGTACGGACTTGGTTTTCCATAAAAAATCAGCAGCTCTGTGCCGCCGATCTGATACCTGGCCGTACCAAGCTGTTCAGAAATCGGTCCGATTTTCCCGCCTCCCGGATGAATCAATGTAATATCAAATTCATCAGCATAGGATTTCCACAGCTGAACACTTAATCCCGTTTCAAACGCTCCCACTGCCAGCTCCACTTCTTCTATAGACGTTTCCCATTCTCCCGATGTATGTCCGGCAGCCGCTCCTTCATTTCCCGTGCCGATCACAATCACCGATTTCCAACGATCCGCCAGCTGCGTGATATACGTTTCCAACAGACTTGTTCCATTATGCGGTCCATATACCGTTCCAAAACTCAGATTAATCACCACAGGTAAACGCAGTTCTTCTGCCTTTTGGTAAGTGTAAGCAAGCGCGCGCATCAACTCTGTTGTACGCGGAAAACTATCAGAAAGCGGATTTCCTAGCTTTACCGCAAGAATCGCACTTTGGGGGGCAACACCGCTGTTCCCCGCCGCAATCCCCATAACCGCTGTTCCATGTCCGCTAAAATCCCGCGACGGCAGCGGCTCTTTCAAACGCAGAGCCGCGTCGATCTGTTTCTTATTATATTCCATACCAGTTTCAAACCCTTGCGGCGGATTGCCCAGCAAGCTCTGATCCCAATAATATAAAATCCGTGTTGTTCCGTCCGCATTTAAAAATTCCGGATGTGTATAATCTACTCCAGAATCAATCACTGCCACTAGAACGCCATCTCCCAGGAGCGGTCTTTCCACTCCCGGAATTCTCACATCCGCACTCTGCAGTCCACTTATACAGGACGACGCCTTTCCCTGTGCAGCAGCAAAAAATAAACGCTTCGGCTTTTCTATATATTCAATTTCCGGCTGAGAGGAAAACATATCAATCTGCGTTTCCGGCAGTCTGACAATCGCATAACCACGCGACAGTACTTCTATCTGAATCGTTTCCGTTCGCAAACGCTCAATGTTTCCAGAATATTTTACGATCAATTCCCACGTCCGCGTACCAGGCTCAAATCCCACCTCCAGCTCCGGTGAACGTTCCCTTTCCTTTGGCGTGGCCTCCAAAGCAAGGTTCAACAGATTTTCCAGTTTCTGATCTGCCATATTTTTACTCCGACTTTACGGTTTTTTTACCTTTTTATGATTGTGGATTTTACTTTAGACCTGCAAAATGATTCTCGTAAATAAACAACATCCGTAATATTTAAAGGAGAAATTATGAAGAAAATGAAAAAAACAGGCAAACAGGCAGCGCTGCTTTTAACTGCTGCCATGACAGCAACCACAATCGCACCAATGACCGTATCCGCAGAAGAAGCAACGGAAGCGGCAGTTACAGAAGCAGCCGCAGAAACAGAAGCGGCGAACCCACTGAAATATGTATTCCTTTTCATCGGAGACGGTATGAGTTATCCTCAGATTCAGACAACAAGCGATTACCTCGGAGCAATGGAACAGGATGCGGAATCTGACATTCTCTCCGGTCCGAAAACGCTGACCATGCAGACCTTTCCGGTAGCCGGTTCCGCAACAACTTTTGATTCCACTTCCTTCTGCCCAGATTCCGCTTCCACGGCGACTTCTATCGCAACGGGATATAAAACCTACAGCGGTTCCATTAACGTAGATGAAACAGGTACAGTTTCTTATGAAACAATTGCGGAAAAACTAAAAGAACAAAAGGACTACAAGGTTGGTGTAATCTCTTCCGTAAACTTGAACCACGCAACACCGGCTGCTTTTTACGCACATCAGGTAAGCCGCAACAGCTACTATGAAATCGCAGCCGAAATGGTAAACAGTAATTTCGACTATTTTGCAGGCGGAGCATTGATCTCTCCCACCGGAAAAGAGGAGGACCAAGAAGATATCTATACTGCAGCGGAAAACGCAGGCTACAAAGTAGTAAAAACACAGGCGGAAGCAGAGGCATTGACAGCGGAAGACGGAAAAGCGATTGTTATCGCAGAAACTCTGGCTGATTCCGATTCCATTTCCTACGAAAACGATCGTGCAGACGAGGAATGGGCATTAGCTGATTATGTAGACAAGGGTATCGAAATGCTCGACAATGACAACGGCTTTTTCATGATGGTAGAAGGCGGTAAAATCGACTGGGCATGTCACGCAAACGACGCAGGCTCCACTGTTTCTGACACTATAGCGCTGGATGCAGCTGTTGCGAAAGCGGTTGAATTCTACAATGAACACCCGGAAGAAACACTGATCCTTGTAACAGGAGACCACGAAACCGGCGGTCTGACGATCGGCTACGCAGGAACTGATTATGACACTTTCCTTACAAATCTTTCGAATCAAAAGATTTCTTATGCAAAATACGATTCTGACTATGTGACAAAATACAAAGAGGAAGGCACAGATTTTGACACCGTAATGGCAGATATCACAGAACTGTTTGGACTTCTTCCGCCGGCAGAAGGTCAGACAGAAGATGCAGCGCAGATGGATGATCCGAATATGCATCCGGAATCCGATAATACCGGTTCTCTGGTTATGACAGAGTACGAATACAATAAACTGAAAGCCGCATATGAAACAACAATGTCAAGAACCGGCGAAGAAGAAATCGGTCAGGAAGAATACCTGCTGTACGGCAGCTATGAACCACTTTCTGTCACAATCACTCACATCCTGAACAACAAGAGCGGTATCAACTTCTCCTCTTATGCGCATACCGGTCTTCCGGTTGCCGTACTTGCACAGGGCAACGGACAGGAACTGTTTAACGGATACTATGATAATACAGAAATCTACACAAAAATGGCACAACTTTTGAATGTGCAGTAAACCATGATGACAAAAAAAATCTCAATCCCTTCTTTAAAACAAAAAATGTGCGGCCAGGCTTCCGTCCTGGTCTCGCTGTTTTTACTCATTCTGCTGCTTTTTCTTCCGACCGGCTTCGAAGACGCGGTAATTTACCAGGGAACAGACCGATGCGCTGCCAAAGTAATAGCAGTGAACAATGATCGCATTATTGACACCGGACTTGTACGAAGCGGTGAACAGACCTGTACTGTTCTCTTCAAGGGCGGCCGTTTCAAAGGACAGGAAGCGGAAGCCTTCAATCTGCTCAACGGTTCTCTGGAAAACGACAAACTCTTTCAGGTTGGCGAACTGGCACAGGTCGTGATCAGCTACAACGATAATGAAATTCTCTCTGTAAACATGATCGACCACTACCGTATCACGAAAGAAATTGTACTCGGCGCCCTTTTTGTACTGATACTGATCGCCGTTGCAGGAAAAACAGGTATACGCGCCATTCTCTCCTTTGCGGTTACTGTATTGATGATTTGGAAAGTTCTTGTGCCGCTCTATTTAAAAGGCTGCCAGCCGGTGCTGATCGGCTTTCTGATTACCTGTATTCTGACAGTTGTGATCATTTCGCTGGTTTATGGCTTTGAACGCCGAACAGCCGCAGCCGTCTGTGGTTCTATGGCCGGACTTCTGGTAACTGCAGTCACTGGCGCACTTTTTACAGATATTTTCAAAATTCACGGCGCGATCATGCCCTATTCGGAAAGCCTGCTTTACAGCGGCTACAACCACCTGAATCTCACACAGATTTTCATGGCAAGTATTTTTATCGGTTCCTCCGGCGCTGTAATGGATCTGTCCGTAGACATCACCTCCGCAGTTTACGAGGTTATCTGCAAAAAACCGGAAATTAGTTGGAAAGAAGCCGCCCGTTCCGGCATGAATGTCGGGCGTGCCGCTATGGGAACCATGACGACTACCCTGCTGCTCGCCTACTCCGGCGGTTATGTCACACTGCTGATGGTATTTATGGCACAGGGCACCCCGATTTATAACATTCTCAACTACAAATATGTCTCCGCGGAAATCCTCGACACCGTTGTCGGCAGCATGGGACTTGTAACAGTTGCGCCGCTGACTGCGCTGTGCGCCGGATGGCTGCTGACGCGAAGAAAACCGAAAACAGATCTAAATATAGACGAAATATAAAAACAACTAACTTGATATTGATAATGCCCTGATTCACGCATTGCTCTCAAAAATCAATCAAAGATACGTAAATTGGGGCGTTATCCTGTCCTTTTTTATATAATCTACATCCCATAATATTTCTGTACATTTTTCTGTTTTATCAAAGCATTTCTGTTCTTTACGAATCCCAATTTCCTATGTTATAATAAACCAGTATGTGTTTCATAAGCACGATTTATGTTACACGATCTTTTAGTATCATTATAAATTTTCACTGTTTTTCCCTGACAGAATACCAAAGTCACTCTGTATCAAAATCAATATTTTATTTAAGAAAGGATCAACTGCATGCAATTCAACAAAATACTAACCAGTATTAATGACTTTATGTACACCTACATACTGATCATTCTGCTTGTCGGTGTAGGAATCTATTTCACCATCCGCACGCGCTTTGTACAGATACGTCTTATCGGCGACGGTCTAAGAGGACTTCTGAAAAAAGCAGAAGCAGATGAAAACGGACACACCAAAATGTCCTCATTTCAGGCGCTAATGATCTCTACCGCCTCCCGTGTCGGCACCGGAAATATTGCCGGTATCGCAACCGCAATCGCGGCCGGCGGATCCGGCGCAGTGTTCTGGATGTGGCTGATGGCTGTCATCGGCGGCGCTTCCTCATTTGTAGAAAGTACGCTGGCACAGATTTATAAAGTAAAAAAAGACGGTCAGTTCCGCGGCGGCCCTTCTTATTATATGGAACGCGCACTCGGCAGCCGTCCAATGGGAATTTTGTTTTCCGTACTGCTGATCATCTGTTTTGCCTATGGCTTTAACGGTCTTCAGTCTTTCAATATGTCTTCTTCCTTGGCATATTATATTCCGAATTACTCATCAACGATTTTTCCAATGATCGTCGGTCTCATTCTGGCTGCCTCAACCGCATTTGTAATCTGGGGCGGCGCGCATCGCATCGGCTTTATTACTTCCGTGCTGGTGCCTGTCATGGCGATCGCTTATATTCTGATCAGCGTTGTCGCAATGCTGCTGCACATCAAAGATCTGCCGCGTATTTTTACAGTAATTTTAGAAAATGCTTTCAATTTCCGGGCTTTTGCCGGAGGCATGGCCGGAAGCGCCATCGTTATCGGTATCAAACGCGGTCTCTTTTCCAACGAGGCCGGTATGGGAAGCGCGCCGAATGCTTCTGCCTCTGCTGATGTTCCTCACCCGGTAAAACAAGGACTGGTGCAGGTCATCTCTGTATTTATCGACACCCTGCTGATCTGCTCCAGCACCGCTATGATGCTGCTGGTATCCGGTATTCAGGGGGAGGCAAATGTACTGGACGGTATTCCGTATGTACAGGCAGCGATCAGCTCCACTGTCGGCTCCTGGGGAATTCACTTTATCACTATTTCCATTTTCGCTTTTGCCTTCAGCAGCCTGATTGGAAACTACTACTATGCAGAATCCAATATCCTTTTTATCAAAGACAACAAGATTCTGCTGTTTCTTTTCCGTATCACCTGTATTGTCGCTATTTTTCTTGGCGCGCAGGCTGATTTTTCCCTGATCTGGAATATCGCTGATATTACAATGGGCTGTATGGCTATCGTCAATATCATCGCGATTTTTCTGTTGCGTGACATTGCCTGCAGGGCGCTCAAAAACTACGAGGAACAGAAAATGGCCGGAAAAGAACCTACTTTTAAGGCAAGCGATATTGGATTAACAAACACAGATTTATGGAAATAACGAAATGCTAAAATGCATATTGCAAAACAAAATCGCATATGCTATAATGCCAATAGGCAAATAAAAGATAGAATTTTCCATCAATGACGGAAAAGCAAAAAGCCCAGAGTTGCAGCTCTGGGCTTTTCTGTTCCTATTTTGGCAATCGGAAAGGACTAACTCCGCAGGCTAATTGCCGGTTATTCACTGCCGTCTAACCATTTGATGATGTAGTGGCAAACTACACCAGCCGCGACAGCAGCAACAAAAGATAGAAAACCTTCCATTATATCTTATTCATGTTTCATTTTCAACATTTTATTTTAACGAATCACATAAGTGCTATATATTTTCAACTTCTATTGATAATTACCTTGAATCTGTGCACATCATCAACTAAACTTATATTATATAAAGCAGATTTCCTACATCTGCATTTTGCGAATAAGAACTTCTCAAACTACCGCACGACATCACGAAACGGAGGATTCAATATGAACAAAGAAATGGAATTGAAGTTAATAAAACTCGCCTTTGACGCACGCGAAAAAGCCTACGTACCATATTCTAATTTCGCGGTGGGTGCAGCCCTGCTTGCAAAAAACGGTACGATCTACCAGGGATGCAACATTGAAAATGCCTCATTTACGCCTACCAACTGCGCAGAACGCACTGCCTTTTTCAAAGCTGTTTACGATGGTGTTCGTGACTTTGAGGCGATCGCTATTGTCGGCGGAAAAAAAGATCTCCCCAGAGAGCAGTGTGAAATCTGCGCACCGTGCGGCGTATGCCGTCAGGTGATGCGCGAATTCTGCAATCCGGATACATTTCAGGTGATTCTTGCCGCAAATGAAACAGACTATCAGACATACACTTTAAATGAACTGCTGCCGCTTGGCTTCGGTCCGGAAAATTTACGGTAACATAAACGCAAAACCGCCAGGGATCCACAAATCATAAAATCTGATGTGTTTCCCTGACGGTCATTTTTATTTCCCGAATCTCACTTCAATATACTTTTCAATCGCCTCTACACAGCCATCAAATCCCAAGCGGCTGCTATTCAGGCATAAGTCATAGTTTCTGGCATCGTTCCACTCATGGCCGGTATAATAGCGGTAAAAATCCCCGCGGTACTTATCCTTTTTCGCAATGTATTTTGAGAGATCTCCGACGTTTTCCGCTGTGCGCTCTCTCGCCCGCTCCAGGCAATAATCTTCAGGCGCGTGCACAAACACGCTAACTACATTATCACGATCCTTCAATACAAAATCCGCGCAGCGGCCAATGAAAACACACGGTCCCTGTTCTGCCAGCTCACGGATCACCTTTGCCTGATAATTAAACAGGTTCTGCGGCGATGTGAATTCGCTGCTGGACGGAGCAATAAGATCTCCAATCCGGTAAATCTTTTTGGAAATACCGCTCAGCAGCCCGCTTCTGAGTTTTTCATCCACCTGTCCGAACAGCGCTTCATTGATACCGCTCTCATCCGAAGCCATGCGCAGGATATCTCTTCCATAACACGGGATATTGTTTTTCTGCGCAAACATATGTCCCACTGTTTTTCCGCCGCTGCCGTACTGGCGCGCAATCGTTACTATAATATGATCCATAGTGATCCTCCCAAGCAATAATCAATTTCTCCTTATGCTTCCAAATTTCTGTCTGAGCACAGCTTTACTCTCCAAGATATGCTTTCTTGATAGAATCATCATTCATCAGCTCTTTCGCATCGCCGTCCAGAACGATTTTTCCAGTCTCCAGCACATAAGCGCGATCCGCGATCGACAACGCTTTCTTGGCATTCTGTTCTACCAGAAGCACTGTCGTACCGCTGGCGCTGACGCTCTGAATAATATCAAAAATCTCATTTACCAGAATCGGAGACAGTCCCATCGACGGCTCATCCATCAAAATGATCTTCGGTTTGGACATCAGAGCCCGCCCCATCGCCAGCATCTGCTGCTCACCGCCGGAAAGCGTACCTGCCATCTGGTTTTTTCGTTCCTCCAAACGTGGGAATCTCTTATAAACCATCTCCAGAGATTCTTCAATCTCATTTTTATCTGTTCTGGTATACGCACCCATCTTCAAATTCTGCAGCACAGAAAACTGCGCAAACACACGCCGTCCTTCCGGCACATGCGCCATTCCCAGCGATACAATCTTGTGTGCCGGAATCTTAGTAATGTCCTGCCCCTCAAACAGTACACTGCCCTTATGCGGCTTTAATAATCCTGTGATCGTATGCAGCGTCGTCGTTTTTCCGGCTCCGTTCGCACCGATTAAGGCAATTACCTCTCCCTCATTTACCTCGAAGGAAATCCCTTTGATTGCCTGGATCACACCATAATAAACCTCAAGGTCCTTTACCTCAAGCATTGCCATTGTTCCTTCCTCCTTATTCTCCGAGATATGCAGTAATTACCTGCGGATCGCTTAACACATCCGCCGTTTTCCCCTGACACAGCACTTCTCCGAAACTCAGAACTGTCAGTTCTTCACAGATACCGGATACCAGCTTCATATCATGCTCAATCAGCAGAATCGTCATTTCAAAATGATCTCTGACAAAATGAATCGTCTCCATCAATTCTGCCGTCTCATTCGGATTCATGCCAGCTGCCGGCTCATCCAACAGCAGCAGTTTCGGTTCTGTCGCCATTGCACGGGCAATTTCCAGCTTTCGCTGCTTGCCATAAGGCAAATTAGCCGCCAGCTGCTCCGCTTCTCCTGCCAAGCCAAACACCTCCAGCAGCTCCATCGCTTTTTCGTCCATCGCCTTCTCTTCTCTGCGATAAGACGGCAACCGAAATATTCCTGCAAGCGTACCGTATCTATGATGATTATGCAGACCTGCCTTTACATTATCCAACACGGTCAGCTGCTTAAACAGTCTGATATTCTGAAAGGTTCTGGCAATACCGGCTCTGTTAATCTCCACCGTAGATTTTCCGGTAATATCTGTACCATCTAATTTCACAATACCTTCATCCGGCTTATAAACGCCAGTCAGCAGATTAAAGACAGTCGTCTTTCCGGCTCCATTCGGTCCGATCAGACCGTACAGCTCTTTTTTGCCAATGCAAAGATCAAATCCATGCACCGCCCGCAGACCGCCAAAAGAAATTCCAAGATTTTTTACTTCCAGCATCGTTTCCATCTTATCTGCCCTCCTTCTTCAGTTTCTTGACAAAGCCTCCCAGATAACGTTCCCGCCACTCCAGAGCCTTCGGCGCCCAGTTAAAGAGCATCATCACAATCAGAACGATCGCATAAATCAACATACGGTAATCCGACAGCCCGCGCAGCATCTCCGGCAGCGCCGTCAGAACAACCGCCGCAATTACAGAACCACGGATATTTCCGATTCCGCCCAGTACGACAAATACCAGCACGAGAATAGAAGTATTAAAATTAAACTTTGAAGCCTGCAAAGAGGCCAGATTATGCGCATAAAGCGCGCCGCCCACACCTGCCAGCGCAGCGGAAACAGAAAAAGCCATCAGCTTGTATTTTGTCACGTTAATACCGATTGACTCCGCCGCAATCCGATTGTCACGGATCGCCATAATCGCGCGCCCGTCGCGGGAATGAATCAGATTCAATACAATAAACAGCGTCAGCAGCACCAATACCACACCTATAAAGAATGTAGCGTCCTTCGGCGTGCCGGAAATTCCCTGCGGTCCGTTTAAGATCATAACACCATCCGCTTCCATTCCGAGAGAGAACTGATCCTTCGTGGAAAAATGAAAGCCGTTGCTGTCTTTACCAATATAGAAAATATTGATCACATTTTTTATAATCTCTCCAAACGCCAAGGTTACGATTGCCAAATAGTCTCCGCGCAAGCGAAGTACCGGGATACCAATTAGAATTCCGAAAACTGCCGCAAACGCCGCACCCACAAATATTGCCAGTATAAATCTCACGGAACCCACCGTGATCACATTCTGCATACACTTGGAAAAAAACGCGCTGGCAAAAGCGCCCACACACATAAAACCTGCGTGTCCCAGACTCAGTTCGCCGGAAATACCGACAACCAGATTTAATGAGATTGCCAAGATCGAATATACGCATAACGGAATCAACAGCCCCTGCATCAAGCTGGAGAGATTTCCGCTGCCGCGCAATATCTCCACCAAAAGCCACGCCACAACAACAATTACATATGTAATCAGGTTATTTTTAAATGTTTTCTTTTTCATGCCATCCACCTACACTTTCTCCTGAATCTGTTTTCCAAACAGTCCGGTAGGCTTCACAAGAAGTACAATGATCAGGACTGCAAACACAATCGCATCCGCAAGCTGTGAGGAAATATACGCTTTTCCGAGAATCTCGATTACACCGAGCAAAATACCGCCGATCATCGCGCCCGGAATGGAGCCGATACCGCCGAATACTGCCGCCACAAACGCTTTGATTCCCGGCATAGAACCTGTGTACGGAGAAAGAGACGGGTAAGCGGAACAAAGCAGTACACCTGCGATCGCCGCAAGTCCGGAACCGATCGCAAATGTAAGCGCGATCGTACCGTTTACATTGATTCCCATCAGCTGTGCCGCACCTTTATCCTCGGAAACCGCCAGCATTGCCTGTCCCGGTTTTGTCTTATTAACAAACAACGTCAGCACGGTCATGATTACAATACAACTGACAATTGTAACAATCGTTTCACCGGAAATCATCAGCGCACCGTCTGCTAACTTTAGATCCGGAATTGTGACAACGGACTGAAAACTCTTCGGGCTGGAACCAAAAATCAGCAGCACCACATTTTGTAAAAAATAGCTGACACCGATGGCCGTAATCAAAACTGCCAACGGAGAAGCTGCACCGCGAAGCGGACGATAAGCAATTGCCTCAATCGCAACCCCCAGCACTGTACATACCACAATCGCTGCCAATACCGAAACCAACGGATTTGCGCCCATGCTCATTGTCAGCATCAGCGACACATATCCGCCCACCATAATGACATCTCCGTGAGCAAAGTTCAGCATCTTTGCGATACCGTAAACCATCGTATAGCCTAATGCAATTATAGCATATACACTGCCGAGGCTGATTCCGTTAATAAAATAAGATAAAAAACTCATAATTCACCTCATCCTCTGATTACTAAAACAGGGGGTTGCCCCAGCAACCCCCTGTCGGGTCTTTCCAGTACTTCCCTGTTACTCCATAATCTCGTAAACACCGTTTTTGATCTGTACCGCAATCGGATCTTTTGTCGGCTCACCGTTTGCTTCCCAGGTAATACCTTTTCCGGTAATACCATCAAAAGTAATCTCCTGCATTGCCGTTTTTAAAGCGTCACACAGCTCACTTGCTTCCATATCCGGTGTAGCGCCCGCTTTCTCAAGCGCTGCCTTGATGATATATACGCCATCGTATGCGTCCGCTCCAAACTGATTCGGAATTTCACCATACAGTTCCTGATATTTTGCAACAAAAGCCTGCGTCTTTTCATCCTCAGCAGTTGCACTGAACGGTGTCAGCAACATAGCATCCTCTGCCAGAGCAGTGTCAAATCCTTCCATCGAAAGAATACCGTCCATACCGTCTACACCAAACCAAGTCGGCTCAAAGCCCATGTCAGCCGCCTGTTTCAGTACCAGCGCAATTTCATTATAATAAAACGGAACATAAACCATATCAGCGCCGGCATCCTTAGCCTTCTGAAGCTGTACGGAAAAATCTGTCTTATTGTCAGCCGTAAACGCTTCTGCCGCTACAATCTCAAACGGCTGGTTTGCTGCCTCTGCCTGAAAAGCACCATACATACCAGAAGAATACGGATCAGAACTATCATAGATCACGGCTATCTTTTCCGCCAATTTTCTTTCACCAATAAATTTCGCGGATGCGGTACCCTGTGCCGGATCTGCAAAACATACGCGGAAGGCGTTATCGCCGGTAATACAGTCAACCGCTGTGCCGGACGGTGTTAAAAGAAACATATTATCGTTCATCGCCTCTGCCTCTACCGCGATACACGGAGCAGAAGTAACAGTACCAAGCAACATCTGCATACCCCAGTCCTTCAGCGTATTGTACGCATTTACAGACTTTTCAGAATCGTTCTCATCATCCTGCGGATTGAACTCCAGCTTTGCGCCGTTTACACCACCCGCTTCGTTGATCTCGTCAACCGCGATCTGGATGGAATTCATAACTGCATTTCCGTATACAGCTGCCGCACCGGTCATCGGACCGATACTGCCGATTTTAAAAGTTCCCTCCTCTGCTGCCGCCATCATAGACATGGAAGCCGCTGCCACAGCCGCTGCTGCGAGTCCACACACTGTTTTTCTGAATTTCTTCATACTTTTTCTCCTCCTTTGCCGCTTTGCTTTATCTTTGTAAAGCGTTAGCAATTTTAAGAATAATAATACCCTTTGAGGTCTGTCTTGTCAACCTATTTTTTCATTAATAAGCTTTACCCCAGTACACCATCTTTTTCGCCGGTTTTCCGCAGTAGATACAGTTACAGGTAATTTCTTCCTGTTCAAACGGCATACAACGAGAAGTCACTCCCGCTTCTTCCTTTAAGGCATCCTCACAGACCTGATCGCCGCACCACATTGCCTTGATAAATCCCGGTTTATTCTCAGCAATCTTCTTAAACTCATCCAGTGTAGTTGCTGTATAAGTATGCTCTTCACGGTGCGCTCTTGCCCGTTCCAGCATATCTGACTGCATCGTATCCAGAACCTCTGCGACCTTTGCCGTCAGCTCATCCATCGATGCCACAATCTTTTCTCTGGTATCACGGCGCACGATCACTGCCTGACCGGCAGCGATATCCTTCGGTCCCAGCTCAATGCGAACCGGAATACCGCGCATTTCCTGCTCGGAGAATTTCCAACCCGGACTTCTGTCCGCGTCATCCAGCTTCACACGGATACCTGCTTTGGCCAATGCCTCTTTTACTTCCTGCGCTTTATCCAGAACGCCTTCTTTCTGCATCTGGATCGGAATTACCATCGCCTGCACCGGAGCAATTCTCGGCGGCAGAACCAAACCGCTGTTATCACCATGTACCATGATAATCGCGCCGATCATACGCGTTGTCATCCCCCAGGAAGTCTGATGTACATATTTTAAAGTATTATCTTTATCCGCAAACTGAATGCCAAACGCTTTCGCAAATCCATCACCGAAATTATGACTGGTACCGGACTGCAGCGCTTTTCCGTCATGCATCAGAGACTCAATCGTATACGTTGCCTCCGCACCCGCAAATTTTTCTTTGTCTGTCTTTTTACCTTTAATAACCGGGATCGCCAGAACCTGCTCACAGAAATCTGCGTACACGTTCAGCATCTGGATCGTTCTCTCTTCTGCTTCCTCTGCAGTTGCGTGCGCAGTATGTCCCTCCTGCCATAAGAATTCGCGAGAGCGCAGAAATGGTCTTGTCGTCTTTTCCCAGCGTACTACAGAACACCACTGATTATATACCTTTGGAAGATCACGGTAAGAATGCACATCATTCGCGTAAAAATCGCAGAACAATGTTTCAGAAGTCGGACGCACACACATTCTTTCCTGCAGCGGCTCAAGACCGCCGTGTGTTACCCATGCTACCTCCGGAGCAAATCCTTCTACATGATCTTTTTCTTTCTGAAGCAGACTTTCCGGAATAAACATCGGCAGATAAACATTCTCCACACCGGTCTCCTTAAAGCGTCTGTCCAGTTCATGCTGAATATTTTCCCAGATTGCGTATCCGGACGGTTTAATAACCATACAGCCCTTTACGCTGGTATAGTCGATCAACTCTGCTTTTTTTACAACATCTGTATACCACTGCGCGAAATCTTCTTCCATAGAAGTAATCGCTTCTACTAATTTCTTTTCCTTTGCCATTTTCTCTCCTCGTTAGCCAATACTTTATTTTTATTATTTCGTTCCGAAAATACGGTCACCCGCATCCCCAAGTCCCGGCACAATATAACCATGATCGTTCAAATGATCGTCTTTTGCACCGATATAGATATCTACGTCAGGATGTGCCTTCTGCATTGCCTCGATACCCTCCGGCGCAGCGATAATGCACATAAAGCGGATATTTTTTACACCCTTGTCTTTCAGCATCTGGATTGCCGCCACTGCGGAGCCTCCGGTCGCCAGCATAGGGTCTACTACAAACACATCACGCTCCGCGCAGTCGCCCGGAAGCTTGCAATAATATTCCACAGGATTTAAGGTCTCCGGATCACGGTACAGGCCGATATGCCCCACCTTTGCCGCCGGAATAATCGAAAGCATTCCTTCCACCATACCCAAGCCAGCGCGCAGGATCGGCACCACCGCCAGTTTCTTTCCCTGCAGCTGCTTCACTGTTGTTTTGCAGATCGGCGTTTCAATCTCAATATCCTGAAGTTTCAGATCTCTCGTTGCCTCATAACACATCAGCATGGCAATTTCGCTGATCATATTTCGGAAATCACGGGATCCGGTCTCGGTCCTGCGGATAATTCCCACCTTATGCTGAATCAGCGGATGATCAAAAACGATTACTTTCGACATGTTTATTCCTCCTCTATCATAGAGACTCTTCGTGCGTGACGTTCTGCTCCGGAAAACGGAGTATCCAAAAACGTATCAACAATCTTAAGTGCCAGTCCCGTTCCGACTACGCGCCCGCCGAGCGCAAGGATATTAGCATCGTTGTGCAGTCTCGTCGCTTCCGCCGTAAAACAGTCCGTACAAAGCGCCGCACGGATTCCTTTCACTTTATTAGCAGCGATAGAAATACCGATACCGGTTCCGCAAATCAAAATGCCCCGCTCGCATTTTCCTTCCACAATCGCATGCGCCACCTTTTTACCATATACCGGATAATCTACCGGGTCTGTACTGTAGCAGCCAAAATCCTCATATGCAAGGCCTCTTTCTTCCAAATGTTTGATAATTTCCTGTTTCAAAGCATATCCTGCCTGATCACATCCAATCGCTATCATTCGTTTTCCTCCTTTATCACCGCCGCCGTCTTTGCGGTCAGCTCTCTTAAAATCTGCAGACAGTGTCTGTATTCCGGAATATCCTTTCCCAGCGGATTGTAAACATCTCCGCTCATTCCGCAATATTCTGCCAATGTGTATACATTCAGCGCATTCTCTCCATATTCATCGAGAAGCTTCGTCTTCTGTCCCTCTTCCATCGTCAAAATCAGCGTTCGCTCATCAAAATCATCGGCCGTCAGCTGCGCTGCTTCATGCGTTTCCACAGAAATCCCTCTCTCCTTCAGGACCTCCTGTGCCTTCTGATTCACCGGCTCTGGAAAGAGCACAATCATTCCCTTAGAATCAATCAGAATATCCTCCAACAGCAGTTTGTCCTGAATCAGCGCTTCCGCCATCGGTCCGCGGCAGGTATCGCTGTGACTGACAAACGTCAGTTTATCATATTGTTTCATAAACTTCCCCCTACACTTCCAGAATTTGATGTCCGGCAGCTTTTTCCAGGCGATTCATAATCGCCGTACCAAGCATCGGTGTATCGAACGACTCAGAAAAAATACGGCTTACGCCTTCTTCATCGAACGCACGCAGCACACTGTACAAATGTCTGGAAATACTCAGCTCATCTTTACGGCTGCCCATAGATTTCACGACCGCACCCACATATTGATCCTTTGTTTCCTCCGACGCGATCACGCCCGGTTTTCCTCCGGCTTTTCTCTCTTCCTCTATCCTGTGGTTGATCTCACAGATCACATCCTCTGTCTGACCTTCCACAATAATCATATCAGCCTTCGGCGCATAGTGACGGTACTTCATACCCGGAGCCTTCGGCCTTACCGTTGCGTCCACACTCAAAAGTGCCGGGTCGAGCCTCACCTCACCGATCACTTCTTCCAGCATCTCGCGATTAATATAACCGGGGCGAAGGATCATCGGTACATCCTCACTCAGATCTACGATTGTAGATTCCACACCAATTCCCACACTTCCACCGTCCAGAATCATCTCAATCCTGTCGCTCATATCTTCCGCTACATGCTGTGCCGTCGTTGGGCTGGGTCTTCCGGATGTGTTCGCGCTCGGCGCAGCCACATAACCGCCTCCCGCTGAAATCAATTTTAAAGCAATCTCATTGTCGGGCATCCGCACCGCCACGGTATCCAGCCCGCCAGTCGTCGCGTACGGAACACAATCCGCCTTTTTGAAAATCATCGTCAACGGACCCGGCCAAAATTTTTCCGCCAGTTTTTCGGCTGCCTTTGGCACCTCAGCAGCAATCCGATATAAATCTTCAGTCTTTGCGATATGAACAATCAGAGGATTGTCCGACGGCCTTCCCTTTGCCGCATAAATTTTACGTGAAGATTCTGCATTTAAGGCATCCGCCCCCAGTCCATATACCGTTTCCGTCGGGAACGCCACCAGACCGCCGCTGCGCAGGATTTCTCCCGCCTGCTGCAAGGCTGCCGCATCTATCTGTTCTGTCATATCCGCCAGAATTGTTTCTATCATTACTTTCTCATTCTTTCTATAAATCATTGCAAAAAATTTTTATACAACCAAAAACTGCGGACACTGCTCATGCAAATGTCCGCAGTCCATTTATAGTATAGCATTTATCATTTCTATACGCAAGACCGACGTTTCAAAACCACACTGCCGTACTGTATAGGTGTCAATGATTGGTAACACTTCACCTTAAAAGTAATGTCAAGGATA
>CALDMO010000001.1 GCA_937915375.1 uncultured Marvinbryantia sp. | reverse complement strand
AAGGTTGTATCACTGTTCAATTATCAAGGTTCTTATCTGTGTTCCGCTCCCGCAGTAACTTTTATATCATACCACTTGGCGGATCATTTGTCAACTACTTTTTTTGATTTTTTTAAATCTTTTTTTGTAGTCGTTACTGTCGCTTTGTGACAGCTTTGATAGGATAACACTTTTTATCCTGTTTGTCAACTACTTTTTTTGATTTTTTTAAATCTTTTTTAGTTGAACTTCTATAACATACGAAGTATGCTATTTATTTTGATTTGAATTTAATTTCGAATCAAAATAACGGAGAAAGAGGGATTTGAACCCTCGCGCCGCGTAAACGACCTACACCCTTAGCAGGGGCGCCTCTTCAGCCTCTTGAGTATTTCTCCTGACTCTGAATTACTTATTTTCGTTATTCAGTTCCGCGTCTATCGGTGACGCTTTAGTTATTATATAAGAGGAAAACCCGTTTGTCAACACTAAAAATTACGTATTTTAAATGATTTTTACATCATTTTCTACATATACTATATATTGTAGGAATATAATGTATGCAGAACAAGATTTACTTGTCCTGCATACATTCAGCTATCTTATTTTCAATTCTTCCTTTTACAATAGCGGCAATTTCTACTGTTTTCAAATCTTTGTACTCTTCATAATAGAGCGGTGGCAGAAAATGCACCTGTACTGTAACTGGTTTCACAGAATGTGAATCAAACGGTAAAAAAGAATCGATCAACGCCACCGGTACAATCGGAGCTTTTGCTTTTACAGCTGCTTTAAAACTGCCAGATTTAAATTGCAGAAGCCGATTTCCATTTTTAGATCTGGTTCCCTCCGGAAAAATCACAAAATTTTTTCCATTTAACACTTTTTTAGTAACATTTATAATTACCTGCAAAGACTGTCTGACATTTTCCCTATCCATAACCTCTGCCTGCATAATCCGTCTGACTTGACTGACAAGAGGAATATTTCGTACTTCTTTTTTCATCACAACGGATATCGGTTTATCACAGCTTTCAATCAAAGAAAGGACATCATACATTCCCTGATGATTCGGATACATGATAAATCCATTTTCTTTCGGTATATTTTCCTGCCCATCAGATTGGATTGTTACTCTTCCTCCTTTGTTTGCCCCACGGACAATCTTTCTCAGAAGAGCATATTTCTGCATTTCTGTATGCTTATCCTTTTCTCTTGAATACCACAAGAGTTGAAATGCCCACCAGGGTACAAAAAGGATATTCCGGAGCACCATTATGATAATTCGTTTCATGTTGTTTTCTCCTAATCAAGCTAAAATACATTTTAAAGATTGCTGATTTTCTATACCAGCTGCTCCTGATCCTGCGGTCTGCTGACTTTCCCTTTAAATCTTTCATAAATATACGTATTTGCTTCAATTTCTTCTTTATCATCTAATGGCTGAAGCACAATTTCTTTCTGATATTTTCTCTCCAGAGCTTTTTGAATCAGATAATCGCAGATCTGCGGATTTTTTGGAAGAAGCGGTCCGTGCAGATATGTACCGATCACATTTTTATAAATGATTCCTTCATATCCGCTTTCACCGTCATTTCCGCTTCCATAAATGACTTTTCCAAATGGTCGGCAATTTTTGATATTCGTACGCCCGGCATGGTTTTCAAAACCGACAACAGGCATGGAACACAATTCGCTTTCTAACATGATATTATCAATCAGACGATAATCTTTACCGCTGTTTGTTTCAATATCAACAATACCGAGACCTTCCATCACTCCGTCTGCTGCTGCATAATAGTTTCCCAAAAGCTGAAATCCTCCACAAACAGCAATCACAACGCCATTGTTTTCCACATAATTCCGAAAGTTATCCCGAATTTTTTTTAATTTTTTGCAAACCAACATCTGCTCCCGGTCAGAACCGCCTCCGAGTAATACAATATCCAGTTTAGAAAAATCAATTTCATCATCACTTTCAAAAGAAATCGTTTCTGCCTCGATGCCACGCCACTCACAGCGTTTCATCATACACTGAATATTTCCTCTGTCACCATACAAATTTAATAAATCCGGATATAAATGACCGATTGTAAGCTTCATACTAACCTCCCAGTAAATCCTTCCTTCTTTTTCAGGATTCTGCTTCAAGCTTCTTTAAAATATCATGCGTACTGTAAAGTCCCGTATAATTTACCAGTACATAAAGATTCTTGCATCCGTTCGCAAGACGTTCACGAATTGCTTTTTCAATATCCGGCTCCAACTTCGTCGAAATATCTACATACTTCAGTCTCAGGCGCATATCATAGCATCGGATACCGCTCACCGTAATAGAATTAATATTCTTATTCTTGAAACGATCAAAATCAACATCCCATAACCAGGAAACATCTATACCGTCCTGATCATTATCATTGATCAATATAATCAGATCTTTCAGACTTTCATCTTCCATAACCGCTGAAATATTCTGATTGAATCCAGCCGGATTTTTGGCCAAATTAAGAATTACCTCTGTTCCTTTAATAGAAAAATGCTCATTACGACCATTTTCCGGATTGTAATTATCAAGCACCTGCTGAAAATTTTTCATCTCTATATCTGCTTCTTTGATAGCTGCATATACAGCAAGAATGTTATAAACATTATAAAATCCACGATAATTTGCTGTAATATGATTTTTATCCACATCAAACGAAAGTGTTGTTCCCGTTTGAATGTTAGAAGCATTATATTTAATTTCCGGACGTTTAAAATCACAATGACTGCAAAAATAATCTCCCAGCTGGCTGAAATGATAAAAATTATAATTCATTTTTGCGCCGCACTTTTTACAGAAACGTCCTTCTTTTATTTCATTGATTGATTCTTCGTATACTTTATCTTTAATCCCATATGTCACATAAGGATTTCCACTTTCCTGTGTCACGGAAACAGAAAGCGCATCATCTGCATTGACAATTACTTTCATATCCGGCGCCATATGCATAGCATCGCGCAAAAGGTTCATTGTAATATCAATCTCACCGTAACGATCAAGCTGATCTCGGAAAAGATTCGTAAGTACCATAAAATCCGGTTTAAAATGCGGAAAAATACGAAGTGTAGACGCTTCATCTACCTCAATACAAGCATAATCCGCATCAAGTTTGCCATTCCATTTTGCATGCAAAACAAAAGAAGAAACACAGCCATTCAGCATATTGGACCCGGTATGATTACAAACCACTTTTTTATTTTGTGCTTCCAGCGCAGAACACAATAAATTATTCGTAGTGGTTTTTCCGTTTGTACCGCAGACAACAAATATTTTTTCTCTGACATCTGACGCCAATTCTGATAAAATCTTCGGATCAATGGAAAGAGCAATCTTACCTGCCCAGGTAACTCCCTGTTTTCCAAGCATTTTGCATATCTTTGCTGTCAATTTTGAAGCCCATACAGCGGCGATTCTGCGTAAATTCATATTTTCCTCCTGAGTTGCAATATAAGATTACAGTGTCCCAAGATCATTCTCTCACCTTTTCGCAGACACGGGTGATTTTAAACCTTTTGACACTGTAATCCATTTTTTTACTCCTGTGCCTCTTCCTGTTTTTCAGAATCCTCTGTTTCTTTGCTTTCTCTTACCTTTGCAACACTTGCAACAGAAACATTTTCTTCCAGATTCATCAATTTTACACCAGAAGTCACTCTTCCAAGTACAGAAATGTCTTCACAGGCCATCTGAATGATGACCCCCTCTGTATTGATCATCATAATTTCATTTTCTCTGTCTACGATCTTCACACCGACTACTTCACCGGTTTTTTCCATGATCTTGTAGCACTTAATACCTTTTCCACCACGATTTTGCGCAGTAAATTCATTGATCTCGGTCAGTTTACCCATACCCTTTTCTGAAACAGTAAGCAGATACTGTCCCTGGCTATGAAGCTGCATACCAACAACCTCGTCTCCGTCTGTCAGATTAATACCAATCACACCCATAGAAAGACGTCCGGTACTTCTGACATCTGATTCATGGAAACGAATACACTGTCCATATTTTGTCACCAAAAAGATATCCTGTTCACTGTCAGTGAATTTTACTTCGATCAACTCGTCATCGTCACGCAGATTAATTGCACCTAATCCTGTCTTACGCACATTTGCATAATCTACCATCGGTGTTTTCTTTACAATACCTCTGCGCGTTGCCATCACCAGATATTCATCTTCTTTATATTCTTTCACCGGAATCACTGCAGTAATCTTTTCCTCCGGCGAAAGCTGCAGCAGATTAATGATCGCTGTTCCTCTGGCTGTTCTTCCTGCTTCCGGAATCTCATATGCTTTCAAACGATATACCTTGCCAAGATTTGTAAAGAACATCATAAAATGATGTGTACTTGTCATCAATAGTTCTTCGATATAATCATCCTCGATCGTCTGCATTCCCTTGATGCCTTTGCCGCCGCGATTCTGACTTTTGAAATTATCCGGCGTCATGCGTTTAATATATCCAAGCTTTGTCATAGCGATTACAGTACTTTCATTCGGAATCATATCTTCCATGGAAATATCAAATTCGTCAAATCCAATCGAAGTTCTTCTATCATCACCGTATTTATCGCTGATCATCTGGATTTCCTGTTTAATTACACCGAGAAGCAATTTTTCATCTCCAAGAATTGCTTTATATTCTTTGATTTTTTCCATCAGTTCCGCATACTCATTTTCCAATTTTTCGCGTTCCAAACCGGTCAACGCACGCAAACGCATATCTACGATTGCCTGTGCCTGCGCATCGGTAAATTCAAAACGCTCCATTAACGCTTCCTTGGCAAGCGGAGTACTCCTTGAAGCACGAATAATCTTGATTACTTCGTCAATATGATCAAGAGCGATCAAAAGACCTTTTAAAATATGTGCGCGTTCTTCTGCTTTATTTAACTCATATTTTGTACGTCTTGTGACAACCTCCTCCTGATGTTTCAGGTAGTAATGAAGCATCTCCATGATGTTCATAACCTTTGGCTGTCCATTCACCAACGCCAGCATGATTACGCCAAATGTATCCTGTAGTTGTGTATGTTTGTACAATTGATTCAAAATAACATTCGCATTAACATCACGACGCAGCTCAATATTAATGCGCATACCTTCACGGCTAGATTCATCTGTCAGCGCAGTAATACCGTCAATTTTCTTTTCTTTTACAAGATCAGCAATTTTTTCAATCAGCCTTGCCTTATTTACCATATATGGAAGTTCCGTAACAATAATACGGCTCTTTCCATTTGCCATTGTCTCAATATTTGTTATCGCACGCACACGGATTTTACCACGTCCGGTACGATAAGATTCTTCAATTCCCCGCGTTCCTAAAATCTGCGCGCCTGTCGGAAAATCCGGACCTTTTACAATCTTCAGAATTTCCTCAATATCGGTATCTCTGTCTTCTTCCACACGATTTTCAATAATCTTTACTACTGCCGCAATTGTTTCGCGGAGATTATGCGGCGGAATATTTGTCGCCATACCAACGGCAATACCAGATGTTCCGTTTACCAGAAGATTTGGAAATCTGGACGGCAAAACTACCGGTTCTTTTTCTGTCTCATCAAAGTTCGGCGCAAAGTCTACGGTATTTTTATTAATATCTGCCAGAAGCTCCATCGAAATTTTACTAAGTCTCGCTTCTGTATATCGCATTGCCGCAGCGCCGTCGCCATCTACAGAACCGAAATTTCCGTGACCATCTACCAGCGGATATCTGGTGGACCACTCCTGTGCCATATTAACAAGCGCTCCATAAATAGAACTGTCTCCATGCGGATGATATTTACCCATCGTATCACCGACAATACGCGCACATTTACGATGTGGTTTGTCAGGACCATTATTCAGCTCAATCATCGAATAGAGAACACGCCTCTGCACCGGCTTTAATCCGTCTCTTACATCAGGAAGCGCACGGGAAGCGATAACGCTCATCGCATAATCAATGTAAGATTTTTCCATAGTCTCTTTCAAATCGACTTCATGAACTTTATCAAAAATATTATCTTCCACGCTTTCCCCTCCTAAATATCAAGATTCTTTACCTTCTTCGCGTTTTCTTCGATAAATTCACGGCGCGGCTCTACCTGATCTCCCATCAGTGTTGTAAATGTCAGATCAAGTTCTGAGGTTGCCTCATCATCCATCTTCACACGCAGAAGAACACGACGTTCCGGGTCCATTGTGGTTTCCCATAACTGTTCGGCATCCATTTCACCCAGACCTTTATAACGCTGGATCTTATTATTCTGATCACGTCCGACTTCCTGCAAAATAGAATCAAGTTCTTCATCCGAATACGCATACCAGACTTTTTTATTTTTCTCCAGCTTATAAAGAGGCGGCTGCGCCAGATAAACATAACCTTCTTTGATCAAATCCGGCATAAAACGATAAATAAACGTCAAAAGTAACGTACTGATATGCGCCCCGTCAACATCAGCATCTGTCATAATTATAATCTTATGATAGCGAAGCTTACTGATATCAAAATCCTCATGGATACCAGTGCCAAACGCTGTAATCATTGCCTTGATCTCCGCATTTGCATAAATACGATCCAGTCTTGCTTTTTCTACATTGAGAATTTTTCCACGCAGCGGCAAAATCGCCTGAGTAGCGCGGCTTCTGGCCGTTTTTGCAGAACCTCCCGCAGAGTCTCCCTCTACAATATAAATTTCACAATTTTTTGGATCTTTATCAGAACAATCCGCCAATTTTCCCGGCAAAGAAAGTCCATCAAGCGCAGATTTTCTTCTTGTTAAATCTCTTGCTTTTCTGGCTGCCTCTCTGGCACGCTGTGCCATAATCGATTTTTCAAGAATAATTTTTGCAACCTGCGGATGCTGTTCCAAATAAATCATCAGTTGCTCAGAAACGATACTATCCACCGCGCCTCTTGCTTCACTGTTGCCAAGTTTCTGTTTTGTCTGTCCTTCAAACTGCGGTTCTCCAATCTTAATACTGATGATCGCTGTCAGACCCTCACGGATATCCTCTCCATTTAAGCTTTCATTTTCTTTGATCAGCTTATTTGCTTTTGCATACGCATTAAACGTTTTCGTAAGAGCATTCTTAAAACCGGTCAGATGCGTACCGCCTTCCGGTGTTGTAATATTATTTACAAAACTATAAGATCCTTCTGTATAAGAATCATTATGCTGCATAGAAACTTCTACATAAACATCATCCTTTGTTCCTTCACAGTAAATAATATCCGGGTAAAGCGGTGTTTTCCCTTTGTTTAAGTAAGTGATAAATTCCTTGATCCCGCCTTCGTAATGGAACACCTTTTCTACTTCACTCTCAACGCGTTTATCACGCAGGATGATCTTAACATTCTTTGTCAAAAATGCCATCTCACGCAGACGCTGTTTTAAGGTATTAAAGTCAAAAACCGTTTCTTCAAAAATTTCTTTATCCGGCAGGAACGTAACCATTGTTCCAGTTTTTTCAGGTTCACATTCACCAATTACTTTTAATTTATAAATTGTACGACCACGCTCATACCGTTGTCTGTAAATTTTTCCATCGTTGTAAATCGTTACTTCCAACCACTCTGAAAGCGCGTTTACAACAGACGCACCTACTCCGTGAAGTCCGCCTGATACCTTGTATCCGCCGCCGCCGAATTTACCGCCGGCATGCAGAATTGTAAATACAACCTCTACTGCCGGAATTCCCGCTTTATGATTAATTCCTACTGGAATACCGCGGCCATTATCAATAACCGTAATGGAATTATCCTCATTAATCGTAACATCAATCGTATTACAATATCCTGCCAAAGCCTCGTCAACAGCATTGTCTACGATTTCATAAACAAGATGATGCAAACCGCGAATAGACGTACTGCCAATATACATGCCCGGTCTTTTACGAACTGCTTCCAGACCTTCCAGAATCTGAATCTGGTCAGCGCCATATTCCTGATTTGTTTCTGTACTCATTCTATATCCTCCTTAATTCCCATCAAAAACCTGACCTTCTACAACATGAAACACCTTGTTAATCTTAAATTGATTTTCTACAAAATCATCCAAACCGGTACAGGTAATCATGGTCTGAATATCATGGATACTCTCCAGTAAGTATTTTTGCCGGTTACTGTCAAGTTCAGACAAAACGTCATCCAACAGAAGAATCGGCGTATCCCCTATCTCCTGTTTCACGAGTTCTATTTCAGAAAGCTTCAGCGATAATGCCGCTGTCCGCTGCTGTCCCTGTGAACCGAACTTTCGGATATCCACTCCCTGGATTTTGAAACAGATATCATCACGATGAGGACCAGTCATAGATACCTTCATCCGCAGATCCCGTTCTCTGTTTCTTTTTAAAACTTCTTCAAATTCTTCAAGAGAAACATTTTCTTCATAAACAATCTCAATTTCTTCTTTCTCTCCTGAAAGATGTTTGTGAATGGAAAAAATAATTTCGTTCAAACGCCTGATAAATTTTCTCCGCTCTTCAATTATTTTTTTCCCATATTCCTTCATTTGGATATCCCAAATATCGAGCGTATCCATGATATCGGCACCCGGATGAAAAGAAATTTCTTTTAGGAGCCTGTTTCTCTGATTTACCACTTTATTATAGTTCGATAAATGATACAGATACACTTTATTCAACTGACAAAGCTCCATATCAATAAAATGCCTTCGTTCCGCTGGACCGTTTTTAATAATATTTAGATCCTCAGGAGAAAAAAACACAAAATTTGCAATACCAAATAATTCACTGGCTTTCCGAATCGGTACACCGTTGATAGCAATCCCTTTTGGTCTATTTTTTTTCAGATGCATATCTACTTCTATTGGAGCACCGTCTCTTTGCAGATTCATACGAATATGAGATTCGTTTTCCTCAAACTGAATCACTTCCCGGTCTTTACTTCCCCGATGAGATTTCGTTGTTCCGCAAAGATAAACAGATTCCAAAATATTTGTTTTTCCCTGTGCGTTATCTCCGTAAAAAATATTAGTACCCTTGTCCAGCTTTAAGTTCAATGATTTATAATTGCGGAATTTTTCCAGTTTTATGGATTCAACAATCATCTATGCCACTCCATTTATTTTTCAATTTTAATCTGATTTCCTTCAAATTCCACAATATCTCCGTCATAAAGCTTTTTGCCACGCTGCAATTCTGTTGATCCATTAACAGTCACTTCTCCGTCTTGAATTACGAATTTTGCTTCCACGCCAGAATCAACAAATCCCGCGGCTTTTAAAGCCTGACCAAGTTTAATATACTCATCTCTGAGCTTGATAATTTCCATTATTTTTCCTTCTTTCTGATGCAATAAAAATTCAGCCATGTTCATTAGAAATCTTTTGATATCAGCATCAATAAAAATACTGCACTATTTTCAAATGCATATTTATACATCTAAAAATATCACATAAATTATTTTATTTTTAAATCTGTATATTTATTCATTTATATGTTTTTTAGAAAACACTATACATTAAAGTTTACCGGTAAAATCAAGTAGATATAATTTTCTGCGTCATCTTTGATAAAACATGGAGCTTTTGGATTTACAAGATAAATGGTAATTGTCTCATCATCAATAACACGCAGTGCATCGATTAAAAATCTCGGATTAAAACCAATCAGAATATCTTTACCCTCTTTTTCAATAAAAATTTGTTCGTTCATGGAACCGATCTGAGAATTAATCTTAAGTTCCATTGTTGCATCATCAATCCCAATGATGATTGGTTTTTTATCGCCTTCTTTTATCAGTAGCGTCGCTCTGTCAATACAATTTAAAAATTCTTTTTTGTTAATTTTGATTTTTGTTTCATAATCGCTGGAAAGCATTTGTTCAATACGAAAATAATCTCCCTCGATCAGACGAGAAACAGCAATTGTATTATCAAATTCAAAAAGAATATGGTTTTTTGTAAAGTAAATATTTACCATATCTTCTGTTTCACCGGAAAGGATTTTACTGATTTCAATCAGTGTTTTACCTGGAACAACGACTTTTCTATGTTCATAGTTTTCTTTTAATTCAATTTTACGAATAGAGATACGATGTCCATCTAAAGAAACTACTTTTAAAATATTTTCGTTGATTTCAAATAATTCGCCTGTCATCATACGATTGTTTTCATTTTGAGCAATCGAGAAAATGGTCTGTTTGATCACTTCTTTTAAGGTAAACTGAGAAATACAAATGGAATTATCTTTTTCTACAAACGGAAGATATGGATAATCGTCACTTTGTTTTCCGGAAATAGAAAATTTTGCTTTTTCGCAGGTAATAGATGCTTGATATTTATCATCTGTTTTTATTACAACTTCATTATCTGGAAGTTTACGAATAATTTCAGAAAAAAGTCTTGCGTCAATTGCAATAGTGCCTTTCTCCTGAATCTCACCTTCTACTATTGTTTCAATTCCAAGTTCCATATCATTAGCGGTAAATTTTATTTCTGATCCAGAAGCATTAATCAGGATGCATTCCAGAATCGGCATTGTTGTTTTTGAAGGAACAGCCTTCATAACAATGTTTACGCTTTTTAGTAATTCTGATTTTTGACAGACGATTTTCATTGCAGTGCTCCTTTCATGTGAATGTATGTTTTTGAAAATGCTGTATATGTTACAATTGTTTCTAAGTTAGTTACCGTTAAGAATCAGTAGTGAATTTTTCAAAAAATGTACGGTATAGGTAAATATATAAAGTAAAAAAGATTCGTCGTAATAGCCGTAGGGGCTGTGGATTCGTGTATAAGTCCCACAGGCCTTGAAAATAAAGGAAAATTTAAATGTAAAACGCTGTGTATAACACTAAATTTTACGATTATTTACTGTGAATTTGATGTGTATGAATTACGGATTAATTTTCTTGATGAGAACCTCAATCGTATTTTTCATATTTTCATTGTTCTTAAGTTCATAAGCTATTTTATCATATCCGTGGATAACTGTGGAATGATCGCGTCCGCCCATGATACTTCCAATCTCTTTAAACTGTGTTTGGGTCATTTCTCTGCATAAATACATGGCTATTTGACGCGGCTGTACAATTTCAGAATTACGTTTGCTGCCGTAGATATCTTCCTTACTTATGTGGAAATGTTCGCAAACAGTGTTGATAATTAACTCTGGAGTGACGATTTTCTTTTCATCCGGAGAGATAATATTTTTTAACGCTTCCTTTGCGACATCCAGGTTTATTTCTATTTTATTTAGATTACCGTAAGCAACGACAATATTTAAAGCACCTTCCAGTTCACGAATATTGGATTTTACATTTGTGGCAATATACTGAATAACTTCATCATCAATCTTATATCCGTCCAGTTCTTCTCTTTTTCTTAAGATTGCCATACGTGTTTCGTAATCCGGTGAAGAAATATCAGCAATCAGACCCCACTCAAAGCGGGATTTTAAACGCTCCTCAAGTGTGGACATTTCTTTTGGCGGTTTATCGGAAGAAATGATGATCTGTTTACCAGCGCTGTGCAGATCGTTAAAGGTATGGAAAAATTCTTCCTGCGTAGATTCCTTACCTATAATAAATTGAATATCATCAATTAAAAGTACGTCAATACTACGGTATTTTTCACGGAATTTAGACATTGCCGCGTTGTTACCGCTTCGGATATTTTCGATAACTTCGTTTGTAAAGGTTTCACTTGTGACATAGAGAACCTTTGTTTCTGCATTCCTTTCTAATACAAAGTGAGCAATGGAATGCATCAGATGTGTTTTTCCGAGACCTACCCCTCCGTAAATAAACAACGGATTATAAATTTCTCCAGGAGATTCCGCTACTGCAAGTGACGCTGCATGCGCAAAATTATTATTTTTTCCAACGACAAATGTATCAAAGGTATAGCGCGGATTTAGATTTGCTTTTTCAATATTTAAGTTCATTTTTTGCGTATCCGGTTTCTGTACCTCTTTGCGCTTGATATCTTCCATTAAAATAAATTCAATTTCACAGTCTATTCCCGTGATTTCGTCAATTGCTACTTTAATAGGAAGAAGATATTTTTTACTGATATAACTGACGGCTGTCTGCTGCTTGTCCGGAACCAGAATATAAAGCAAGCCGTTTTCAAAGCTGTGTACTTTGAGAGGTTTCAGCCAGGTATTAAAAGAAACTGGCGTTAATTCGTGCTCTATGCGTACAAAATCTAAAATTTCCTCCCATTTTTCTTTTATGATATTCATAAAAAATCTCCTTTTGAACATAAAAACTCTATGTTAATTCTAAACCAAATTATCATTTTTATCAATGAAAATTTTCAGAGGTCTCTTTTAATTTACATAATATAAAATGGTAATCAACAAAGGAGTAGTCGAAATGTGTATAAAAAAAATTCATTATACACATAAAAAAATAGGGAAATTATGCGGATTTGGAAAGTTATTAGGTACTTGTACACATGAAAAAGGAAAGTTATAAACAAGTTATCCCCAAAATGTGGATAACATTACGTTAACCCAAAAAAAGTGAAAAAATAAACGAAATTACTTGACGGTAAAGGTTTTTATGAATATAATTGAAATGATGTTTTTACCTGACCGAAGGAATAAGTACCAATCTTTAATAAATATAGGGTGAGTTGGTAAGAAAGAAGGAGGTGCAGAATAATGGCAAAAATGACATTTCAGCCGAAAAAGATTTCCAGATCCAGAGTTCATGGATTTAGAGCAAGAATGAAAACTGCAGGTGGCAGAAAAGTACTTGCTGCTAGAAGAGCAAAAGGAAGAAAAGTATTGTCCGCATAAGCGCAAAATGTGGTAGGAAAGAATCTCGCTTGCGAGATTCTTTTTCATCATATTAGGATATTTAAAATATGGTATTTTCAGAATCATTAAAGAAAAATAAGGATTTTCAGACAGTTTATCATCAGGGAAAATCTTATGCAAACAAATTTTTAATTATGTATGCGTTACAGAATGCTGGAACCAGGAATCGCCTGGGAATATCTGTAAGCAAAAAGGTCGGGAATAGTGTAGTAAGACATCGAATGACAAGACTGGTAAGAGAAAGTTACCGTCTCAATGAAGAAAAGTTTCAGTGTGGATTTGATTTTGTAGTTATCGTAAGGCCGGCAGCAAAAGAAAAGGGCTATGCAGAAATCGAGAGTGCACTTTTGCATCTCGCAAAATTACAGAATGTGCTGCAGACAACTGAACAGGAAAGAACATGAAAAAGCTATTGATTCTTATAATTCGGTTTTATCAGAAATATTTGTCTCCAATGAAGAGATATCATTGTCCGTATTATCCAACCTGCTCTAATTATGGAATAGAAGCGATTGAAAAGCACGGAGCAATTAAAGGAAGTATCCTGGCTTTCTGGCGAATTTTGAGATGTAATCCTTTTTCGCATGGAGGAATCGATCCGGTTCCGGAGAAATTCATATCTTTTAGGAGGAAAAAAGATTGAAATCAATGTTACTGACAAAAAATAACTGGTTTATTATCGGACCGGTTGCAACATTGCTTGGTATTTTTATCAATGCAATCTATATTGGACTTGACAGTGCATTTCGTATCGAAAATATCGGTATTTGTATTGTACTGTTTACGTTTCTGGTAAACCTGGCGATTTTGCCGCTCACTATCAAGCAGCAGAAATCAGCGAAACTGCAGGGATATATGCAGCCGGAAGTTATGGCTCTGCAGAAAAAATACAAAGGAAAAACAGATCAGGCTTCTCAGATGAAGATGATGGAAGAACAGAGAGCGATTTATGCGAAGTACGGCGTATCTATGATGGGTACCTGCGGTACAATGCTGATTCAGATGCCGATTCTGTTTGCGATGTATCAGGTTGTGTGGAAAATTCCGGCATATGTTGGAAAAGTATATGACGTATATCAGAATCTTGTGGATAAACTGCAGGCAACAGCAGGTGCGCAGAAAATTTTCATAGAATCTTTTGCGACACAAATCCAACAGGCAAGAGTAGATTTTTCAAAAGTAGATTTTGCAACAGCAGATAATAAGATTGTTGATATTCTTTATAATTTCCGTCCGGAAAACTGGACGCAGCTTGCGGAAAAGTTCCCGGATTTAGAGGAGATTATTCTGGCAACAGCAGATAAAACAGAGCATATCAACAGCTTTTTAACAATTAATATTTCAGATTCACCGATGTCTATTATTCAGACAAGCTGGGCAGATAAAGCGATTATTCCGTTAATTGTGGCAATTGCAATTCCGGTTCTCGCAGGTCTGACACAGTGGCTGAACACAAAGCTGATGCCGCAGGCCACGACGGAGCAGAATGGTCAGGAAAATAATACCATGGCTACTACAATGAAGATGATGAATACCTGGATGCCTTTAATGTCCGTATTTTTCTGTTTCTCATTTTCCGCAGGTATTGGTATTTACTGGGTAGCTGGTTCCGTAGTCAGATGTATCATTCAGATTATTGTCAATAAGAAGATTGATAAACTGGATGTTGATGAGATGATTAAAAAGAATCTGGAAAAATATAATGAAAAGCGTGCGAAACAGGGACTTCGTCCGGAACAGATCAGTATGCAGGCGCAGGCAAATCTGAAAAATATGAAAGAACATCAAAATGATGTGAAATCAGAAGCCGAAAAGCAGGCAGAAAGAGAAAAACGTCTTCAGAGTATTAAGGATTCTACGGAATACTACAAGAATACTTCTGCGAAACCTGGAAGTATTGCAGCAAAAGCAAGAATGGTTCAGCAGTATAATGAGAAGAATATGAAAAAGAAATAAGGGAGGTTTTGTTATGGATTATATTACAGTTACCGCAAAAACGGTGAAAGACGCAATCCTGGAAGCATCTCTTCAGTTAGAGACATTTCGTGATAATATTGAGTATGAAGTAATTGAAGAAGGATCAACCGGATTTCTTGGTTTTGGCAGTAAAAAAGCTGTGATTAAAGCGAGAAAAAAAGTTGCTGTTGAAGATATTTTAATAGAAGAATCCAAAGAAGAAGCTTCTTTCAAAAAGGCAGAGAAAAAAGAAGTTAAGAAAGAAAAGAAAGAATTCAAAAAAGAAGTTAAAAAAGACTTTAAGGAAATTAAAGAAGTAAAAGAAGAAATCTCAAAAGAGGAAGCTCCTGCAGTTCCTGTAACAGAAGAAAATACGGAAAAAGAAGAAAAAGTTGAACGTAAAGCTGTTGTTTTGACACCGGAAGAACAGGAAGAAGCAAAAGCAAGAGCAGTAAAATTCTTAAAGGATGTATTTGCTTCAATTGAAATGGAAGTAGAGATACAACCGGATTATACGGATGAAGTTTTGAATGTGGAACTTTCCGGAGAAGATATGGGTATCTTAATCGGTAAACGCGGACAGACACTGGATTCTCTGCAGTATCTGACAAGTCTTGTAGTAAATAAGGACAGATCCGGATACATTCGTGTAAAAGTGGATACAGAAAATTACAGAAGCCGCAGAAAGGAAACTCTTGAAAAACTGGCAAAAAATATTGCATTTAAAGTAAAGAGAACCAGAAGACCGGTATTTTTAGAGCCGATGAATCCGTATGAGAGAAGAGTGATTCATTCTGCACTTCAGAATGATCCATATGTGACAACACACAGCGAGGGTGAAGAACCGTATCGTAAAGTGGTTGTTACCTTAAAGAAAAATAACAGACAGTAGTTTCAAGAAACAGCACCATGTGGTATAATGGTGCTGTTTCCTTGTAATATAGGAGAAAGGTATATGAGGTTTAGTAATGTTTATTATATAAATGGCACAGCATATGCTGGAAAATCAACAATGGTGAAATTATTGGCGGAAAAATATGATGGAATCGCTTGTGAAGAAAATTATCAAGAAGAGTTGATTGGTAATTTAAGTAGTGAAGAGTTCCCATGTTTAACATATACAAGAGATTTGAAGGATTGGAGTGATTTTATTAAAAGAACTCCTGATGAATATGAGAATTGGATAAATGGTTGTACAAGAGAATGTACAATTTTAGAATTAAAGATATTAGAGAAATTGGATAAACAAGGTAAAAAAATATTTGTAGATACCAATATTCCTGTTGAGGTATTGAAACAAATATCGGATAGAGATCATGTAATAATCATGCTTGCAGATCCCGAAATTTCAGTGAATCGCTTTTTTGATCGTCCTGATAAAGAAAAACAATTTTTATATAGATTACTATTAGAAGAAGATAATCCCGATAAAGCAATGGAAAATTTTAGAGAATGTTTAAAAAGAATAAATTCTAAAGAAAAGTACAATGATTTTTTAAATTCTGGTTTTAACGTGATTTTAAGGGATGAAAAAAGAACAATAGAAGAAACTTTGTTGATAGTAGAAAATAATTTTAGACTTTCAAAATAAATTTTCAGATTATATTTTATTAACAGAAAGGCTTTGAAATATGATAAAAACAGATACAATAGCAGCGATTTCCACAGGAATGACAAGTTCCGGTATCGGAATTGTGAGAATCAGCGGTGATGAAGCATTTACGATAGCTGATAAGATGTATGTGTCAAAGACAGGAAAACGTTTGTCTGATATGCCTTCTCATACTATTCAGTATGGGTTTATCGCGGATGGAGAGGATACCGTTGATGAAGTTCTTGTGATGCTGATGCATGCTCCGAGAAGCTTTACTGCGGAGGATACTGTGGAAATCAATTGTCACGGAGGCGTATATGCCATGAAACGTATTTTAGAGCTTGCGGTGAAATGCGGTGCCAGACCTGCAGAGCCGGGAGAATTTACGAAACGCGCTTTCTTGAATGGCAGAATCGATCTTTCGCAGGCAGAAGCAGTTATTGATGTGATTCAAGCGAAAAATGAATACGCTTTAAAAAGCTCGGTCAGTCAGCTGCGGGGATCTGTTTTGAAGGTGATTCAGGAGCTGCGCAGCAGAATTATTTATGAGATTGCTTTTATTGAATCGGCTTTGGATGATCCGGAACATATTAGTCTGGAAGGTTATCCACAGGAGCTAGAGGATAAAGTTTCTGATATGAAGGAAATTTTAAAAAAGCTCATTGCATCTTCTGAAAATGGAAAACGGATGCGTGAGGGAATCAAAACGGTGATTGTTGGCAAACCGAATGCCGGAAAATCTTCTCTGTTAAATTTACTTTTGGGTGAAGAAAGAGCGATTGTAACCGATATTGCCGGAACAACCAGAGACACGCTGGAGGAGCAAATTACGATTCACGGAATCAGTTTGAATATTATTGATACGGCCGGGATTCGGGAGACGGACGATACGGTAGAAAAAATAGGTGTAAAAAAAGCGAAAACAAGTGCAAAAGATGCGGATTTAATCCTCTATGTTGTGGATAGTTCTTCCGTATTTGATGAAAATGATGAACAGATTCTTGATATAATCAAGGATCGAAAAACGATTATTCTTTTGAATAAAATAGATTTGCAGTCGATAACGACAGAAGGTATGATAAAAGAGAAAACAGATAAACCGATCATTCCCATTTCAGCAAAAGAAGAAACTGGTCTGGATTTATTGGAAAATACTATTAAAGATCTGTTTTATAATGGGAAGATTTCTTTTAACGATGAAATCTATATTACAAATATGAGGCAGAAAACAGCTCTGGAAAATGCTTTAGCAAGTCTTTGTAAGGTACAGGAAAGCATTGAAATGAGTATGCCGGAGGATTTTTTCTCTATAGATTTGATGAGCGCTTATGAAGAACTTGGAAGTATTACAGGAGAATCTGTTGGTGAGGATTTGGTGAATGAGATTTTCGGCAGATTTTGTATGGGAAAATAGAGGATAAGATATGAATCATATAGAAAGAAATACAGATGTTGTAGTAGTCGGTGCAGGACATGCAGGCTGTGAGGCAGCGCTTGCCTGTGCAAGATTGGGATTGGAGACGGTGATGTTTACGGTAAGTGTGGACAGTATTGCTCTGATGCCCTGTAATCCGAATATTGGCGGTAGTTCAAAAGGACATTTAGTAAGGGAAATTGATGCACTAGGCGGTGAGATGGGGAAAAATATTGACGCAACTTTTATTCAGTCCAAGATGCTGAATAAGTCAAAAGGCCCTGCAGTGCATTCGCTTCGCGCACAGGCGGATAAAAAGAGTTATAGTGATCGTATGCGCCGTGTTTTGGAAAATACAGAGCACCTGACGATTAAACAGGCTGAAGTGACGGAAATTATGGTTGACGGCGGTATTCTGACAGGTGTGAAAACGTTTTCTGGTGCTGTTTATCATTGCAGAGCCTGTATTTTGTGTACTGGTACTTATTTGAAAGCACGCTGTATTTACGGTGATATCAGTAATTATACAGGTCCGAACGGACTGCAGGCAGCGAATTATCTGACCGATTCATTAAAAGCAAATGGGATTAAAATGTATCGCTTTAAAACAGGTACGCCGGCGCGTATTGACAGACGTTCTATTGATTTTTCAAAAATGGAAGAACAGTTTGGCGATGAAAAAATTGTACCGTTTTCTTTTTCCACAGATCCGAAGGATGTACAGATCAATCAGATTTCTTGCTGGCTGACGTATACAAATGAGAAAACTCATGAGATTATTCGGGATAATCTTGACCGGTCTCCGCTTTATTCCGGTATGATTGAGGGAACTGGCCCGCGTTACTGTCCATCCATTGAGGATAAGGTGGTAAAATTCGCTGATAAAAATCGTCATCAGGTATTTATTGAGCCGGAAGGGCGTTATACAAATGAAATGTATGTGGGAGGAATGTCCAGTTCGCTTCCGGAAGATGTACAGATGCAGATGTATCGTTCCGTTCCTGGACTGGAAAATGCGGAAATTGTGCGCAATGCTTACGCAATTGAATACGATTGTATTGATCCGCGTCAGCTTTATCCGACTCTGGAATTTAAAGAAATTCAAGGTCTGTTTTCCGGCGGGCAGTTTAACGGAAGCTCCGGTTATGAGGAAGCAGCGGCACAGGGGCTGGCAGCCGGAATTAATGCTTCTATGAAGTTGTTGGATAAAGAACAGATTGTATTTGATCGGTCGGAGTCTTATATTGGAGTGTTAATTGATGATTTAGTGACAAAAGAAAATAAAGAGCCGTATCGAATGATGACATCACGGTCAGAATATCGGCTGCTTTTGCGGCAGGATAATGCGGATCTGCGTCTGACTCCGCTTGGACATCGGGTTGGGTTAATTTCGGATGAGGTATATCAGGTTCTTTTGGAAAAGCAAGAACAGATTGAAAAAGAAATCAAGCGTGTGGAACACTTGAATATTGGCGCTTCCGCAAAGGTACAGGAATTTCTTGAGGCACATAACAGTACGCCTTTGAAAACAGGCACGACACTGGGAGAGCTGATGCGCAGACCGGAGCTTGATTATGAAATGCTGGGAGAACTTGACCCGGAAAGACCGGAGCTTTTACGAGGCGTGTCGGAACAAGTAAATATTAATATTAAGTATGATGGTTATATTACCCGTCAGAAAAAACAGGTGGAACATTTTAAAAAATTGGAAAATAAAATGATTCCAGAGAATATTTGTTATAATGATATTCATGGACTCCGTATAGAGGCTCAGCAGAAATTAGAAAAATTTCGTCCGGTTTCAATTGGACAGGCGTCAAGAATTTCCGGTGTTTCTCCGGCAGATATTTCTGTTTTGTTAATTTATATGGAACAGTTGCGACGTGGGTAAATGTCTGAATATGTTAGCAATTTTTGAATAAAACTTTTGGATGAAACATGAAATATAGTAGTTTTGCTGAAAAGGAATAAATAGAAGGTTGAAAATAAAATGAGTAATTATGATATGATACAATTTTGCAAAGATTGCAAATCAGTTAACATAACATTGACTGATTTACAAATGAAGCAGTTTCAAAGGTATTATGAACTGCTTGTAGAGTGGAATTCCTTCATGAATCTGACTGCGATTACAGAATACAGCGAAGTGTTGAAAAAGCATTTTTTTGACAGTCTGTCAATTGCAAAGACAATGGATATGACAAAAGTAATTAGCATGATTGATATTGGGACAGGAGCTGGTTTTCCGGGAATTCCTTTAAAAATAGCTTTTCCTCATTTGAAAGTGGTGCTTTTGGATTCGTTAGGAAAGCGTATAAAATTTTTAAACAGCGTAATCGAAGAATTACAATTAAAGAATATAGAAGCAATTCATGGTCGGGCCGAAGATTTTGCAAAAGATGTGAAGTATAGAGAACAGTTTGATCTTTCTGTTTCCAGAGCAGTTGCAAATTTGGCTTCTCTCAGTGAATATTGTATACCCTATATTAAAATAGGCGGTTCATTTGTATCCTATAAGTCCGTAAAAGCAGAAGAAGAAATCCACAATGCAGAGAAGGCAATTTCAGTTTTAGGTGGAAAAGTAGAAAATATTTGTAAGTTTGAGTTATTAGATACCGGGGAGCGTACATTGGTGAAAATGAAAAAGGTGAAAAAAACGGATAAAAAATATCCCCGGAAAGCAGGAATGCCTTCCAGGGAACCAATTCAATAATAGTAATTACATAATGTTGATAATCTTCATAAATTTTTCAGGTGCTTCCAGATGTGGAAGCATCTTTGTTTTGTCTATAAAGCTGCAGGATATATTTTCATTATATTTTGCATACTCTTCAGCAATTTCTTCCGCGTCATTAAGTTCATTTCCGAAAGTCAAGTTTATATTTTTATCTATATTCGATAACGCAAAACGTATATCAAAGTTCAAATAGTTTCCAATCAAACTTGCAGACAAAAATCTGCCGTTCCCTCTGCTTAAATGGGCAGATTCATAATAGGTATCAATCATTTTGGAAGAACTGTGGAATGGATTGTATAAATATTTTTCACAGAAATCATATTCTAACTGGTTTCTGTTTGTGAGCAAATAGTAAACAGAAACACCAAGTAGAGGACAGCTTAAAATAGATTTAGCAATTTTGGAGAATGTGTCTGGAATATGCTTTAACGTATCTAAACTGTCTGGGTTTACCAGATGAATATTTTCTAACAGTTCTGGGTATAGTTTTGCAGTCATAATGACAAAGGAACCTGATTTTCCTGTTGCAATAATGTCCGTACGTTCATCAATGATATCTTTAATAAAATCAGAGATTAATTCTATATAAAGATAAGTAGTATAGGTAATATTCGGTTTTTCAGAGCGACCACATCCTAATAAATCAATAGCATAAACGGTATGGTTCTCGGAAAGAGATTCTATCACCTCTGACCATTCTTTTTGCGAAGCTGCCGGGTTCAAATCGTGGATTAACAAAATAGGAGAACCACATCCGGTGACTGTGTAAAAAATGTTTCCGTGTCGCCAGTGATAAAAATCCCCCTTTGATGTTTTCATCAGATGATGAATATCAGCAGATGATTCAATAAATTTATTTGCAAGATACATCAAAACAGATGTCCAGATTGCAAGTTTCATAAGTTTTTTTAATCTTTCTTTCATTGCATTTACCCCCTGCTAATACTAATATACGATAATGATAGATTCTTATATTAGTATAAACGAAAATCAATGTTTATACAAGAAAGATTTTATGATGTTTTTAAACATATTTATAAATGTTTCACGTGAAACATTTAATGGATTATTTTTGATTTTGCTAGATGATTGGTTATAAAGCAAATAATATTTTTATATAAAGTAGTTCATCAGGAAGACTAAAAAATTATAGATTTCTTATTGAATGTTTCACGTGAAACATATAGAATTAAAAGAAAAAATATGTTATACTGATAAAAGCAATTTACGGAGGAAAAGAAAATGGGAAGAATTATCGTAGTTGCCAATCAAAAAGGTGGTGTCGGAAAGACGACTACCGCTATTAATCTTTCCGCCTGTCTTGCAGAGGCAGGAAAAAAAGTGCTTGCTATAGATATGGATCCGCAGGGAAATATGACGAGCGGATTAGGTGTTGATAAAGATGAGATAGAAAACACTGTTTATGAACTTTTATTAGGGGAAACAAAAGTAAGGGATTGCTTACAAAAGAGTGTTGCGGAAAATCTAGAAATTATAACATCTAATATTAATTTGGCAGCAGTGGAAATAGAATTGATTGGTGAACAGGAAAAGGAATTTATTCTGCAAAAAGCATTAGAAGAAATTCGCAGTGAATATGATTTTGTTATTATAGATTGCCCGCCTTCATTGAATATATTAACGATTAATTCAATGTGTGCAGCAGACACTGTGATTGTTCCAATTCAATGTGAATATTATGCGTTAGAAGGTTTATCTCAGTTGATACATACCATAAATCTTGTAAAAGACAGATTAAATCCTGATTTAGAGATTGAAGGTATTGTGTTTACCATGTATGATGCGCGTACTAATTTATCACTTCAAGTGGTAGAAAATGTGAAGAATAATCTGGAGCAGACTATTTATAAAACAATTATTCCCAGAAATGTCCGTTTAGCAGAGGCTCCAAGTTATGGAATGCCGATAAATCTGTATGATGCAAAGTCTGCTGGAGCGGAAAGTTATCGTCTGTTAGCAGAAGAAGTGATGAACAGAGGAGTGGAAGAATGGTAGCAAAAAAAACTGGTCTTGGAAAAGGTTTGGATGCCTTGATACCGGAAGCCAGAAAAAAAACAACGATTTTGGAAAAGGAAACTGCAAAAGAAAAAAAAGTTTTTGAAGAAAAAGCTTTAGTGCCAAAAGAGGGTGTACAGACATTACGAATTGTTGAGATCGAACCAAACAGAAAACAGCCACGTAAAAACTTTGATGAGGATTCGCTCATTGAACTGGCAGATTCTATCAAACAGTTTGGTGTTATACAACCGTTAATTGTACAGAAAAAGGATAATCATTATGAAATTATAGCTGGTGAACGGCGTTGGAGAGCCGCAAAACAGGCAGGTTTAAAGACAGTTCCGGTCATTATCAAGGAATATACACCGCAGGAAGTTATGGAAATTTCTTTGATTGAAAATATTCAGAGAGAGGACCTAAATCCAATTGAAGAAGCAATGGCATTCAAACACCTTTTGGAGGAATTTCACTTAAAACAAGATGAAGTAGCGGAACGTGTTTCAAAAAGCCGAACTGCTGTAACAAACTCTATGCGTTTATTGAAGTTGGATGAACGTGTGCAGCAGATGGTCATTGATGATATGATTTCTACAGGACATGCCCGGGCTTTGCTTGCTTTAGAGGATAAAGAATTACAGTATACAACGGCTGGACATATTTTTGATTGTAAGCTGAGTGTAAGAGAAACAGAAAAACTGGTAAAATCACTTCAAAATCAAAAGACAGAAAAAGAAAAGCCTCAAAAAGTAAATAGTTTTATTTATAAGGATATAGAAGAAAAAATTAAGGCAATACTTGGAACAAAAGTTGTTATTGACCATAAAGCGAATAACAAAGGAAAGATTACCATCGAATATTATTCTAATGAGGAGTTGGAAAGAATCGTAGAAATGATGGAAACAATCAAATAGTAAGGGGCTGATGATATGGAAAATTCAATATTGAACAACTTAATTATTGACCCGGGTATTATTATGATACTGATGATGGTCGTGATTGTGATACTTTTGATTCTTCAGATTAAAAATTCATTTAAAATGAATCGTTTTATGATGAAATATAAGAGTTTCATGAAGGGAAAAGATGGCGTATCATTGGAAAAAACGATTCTCCGTAATATGAGTGATATTGATATGCTAATTGAATCCAGTAAAAATCATATGGAGCAGATTCGTCAGCTGCAGGAAATTCAGACACATACGTTAAATAAGACTGCGATTGTAAAATACGATGCTTTTAAAGAAATGGGTGGAAAACTCAGTTTTGCTTTAGCAATGTTAGACCAGGAAAACAGTGGATTTGTAATTAATGCGATTCACAGCCGAGAAGGATGTTACACGTATATTAAGGAGATTGTAAAGGGTGAATCGTATATTGTTCTTGGTGAAGAAGAAAAAGAAGCACTTCGTCAGGCAGTAAATATGTATGTGGATTAACAATTAACATAAAAAATATATAGAACAGATAAAAATTTATGTAAACTCTACATATGAAAAATAATTATGTAAATTGGTATTAAAACCTGTAAGAACTTTAAACTATAGAAAATAAGAGAGGGAAGAAAAATGTTAGATATTAAATTTTTAAGAGAAAATCCGGAGATTGTAAAACAGAATATCCGTAATAAGTTTCAGGATCAGAAGCTGGAAATGGTAGATGAGGTAATTGAACTGGACAAGAAAAATCGTGATATCAAAAATGAAGTAGAAGGACTTCGCGCAAATCGTAATAAACTTTCTAAACAGATTGGCGCTCTGATGGGGCAGGGAAAAAAAGAGGAAGCAGAGGAAGTAAAGAAACAGGTTTCTGCACAGGCTGACAGAGTGGCTGCTCTTACTGAAGAAGAAAAAGAAGTAGAAGAGAAAATTAAAAAGATTATGATGGTGATACCGAATATTATTGATCCGTCTGTTCCGATTGGAAAAGATGACAGTGAAAATGTGGAAATTGAAAAATTCGGTGAACCGGTTGTTCCGGATTTTGAAATTCCTTATCATACCGATATTATGGAAAGATTTGACGGCATTGATATGGATGCAGCCGGTAAAGTAGCTGGAAACGGATTTTATTACTTGATGGGTGACATTGCCAGAATCCATTCCGCGGTAATTTCTTATGCAAGAGATTTTATGATCGACAGAGGATTTACTTACTGCATTCCGCCGTTTATGATTCGAAGCAACGTAGTGACTGGTGTTATGAGCTTTGCGGAAATGGAATCTATGATGTATAAGATTGAGGGCGAAGATCTTTATTTGATTGGTACCAGTGAACATTCTATGATCGGAAAATTTATTGATACAATCACACCGGAAGCGGAACTGCCGAAAACACTGACCAGTTATTCTCCGTGTTTCCGTAAGGAAAAAGGAGCGCACGGCATTGAGGAGCGCGGTGTTTACCGTATTCATCAGTTTGAAAAACAGGAAATGATTGTTGTCTGCAAACCGGAAGAGAGTATGATGTGGTATGAAAAGCTTTGGCAGAATACGGTAGATTTGTTCCGCTCTCTGGATATTCCGGTGCGTACGCTGGAATGCTGCTCTGGGGATCTGGCGGATTTGAAGGTAAAATCCTGTGATGTGGAAGCATGGTCTCCGCGTCAGAAGAAATATTTTGAAGTAGGAAGCTGTTCTAATCTTGGTGATGCACAGGCGCGTCGTCTGCAGATCCGTGTAAAAGGTGAAGATGGCAAAAAATATTTGGCACATACATTGAATAATACAGTTGTTGCACCGCCGCGTATGTTGATTGCATTCTTGGAAAACAACTTAAATGAGGATGGAAGCGTGAATATTCCGAAAGCACTGCAGATGTACATGGGCGGTGTGGAGAAAATTGTGCCGAAGCATTGATTTATAAGGAGAATTTTGAATGCATAGTTTTTTGCGTGCAATTGGTTTTAGTAATATAACAGATAGACGGGCAATTGAGGAATTACTGCAGGAGGTTTGCACCTCCTGCGATGCCCGTGACGCTGTCCGTGTGGAAACTGGAAATGCGTTTGTGGAATACCGTAAGGAATTTGCACCTGGATGTGGATTAACTGTCTGTGGAGAAATGGATAAAAATGGTTTTCACCGCGATTATTATTTTCCTTATTTTGAAACAGGTACGATAAGCAGTTATGCGGATATAATTGTGGAAAAACATGGGGAAAAGGATTCCTTTGCAGGTGTTTGCGAAGATGTCCGTATTGCAACTTCTATTATTTTTTATGTTTCAAATGCAGCAAAATACCGTAAGGAAGCTTCCAGAAGCCGTTTGGATAGCAGTAATATCAGTGTGACTTTTAACGGGTTGTCTACAGACGGTAAGATTTTGCTGCCGATTTTAAAACAGCCTCAGCAAGATCTTTTGGATATGGAATCCGTCAGCAATAGAAGCCATTTGATTGCAGCGGCAAAAAACGGTGATGAAAGCGCGATTGAGAGCCTCACTCTGGAGGATATCGATACCTATGATATGATTTCCAGACGTATATTGCGTGAAGATGTGTTCAGTATTGTGGATACATTTTTTATGCCTTATGGAATGGAATGCGACCGTTATCAGTTGATGGGGGAAATCCAGTCCTATAAAAAAATCCGTAATATAAAGACAAAGGAATATATCTATCAGCTTTTTTTGAAATGTAATGATATGATGATGGATGTATGTATTAACGAAGCTGATTTGCTTGGGGATCCGGCGATTGGAAGACGATTTAAGGGAGAAGTCTGGCTGCAGGGAAAAATTAATTTTCCAGATTAAAATAAATAAAACAGTTGCCAGATCGGGCAAAAAACGGTATGATAGTAGATGTGAGATAAATATTCTCATTTGTTCCTATAGTTAAACGGATATAACAATAGCCTCCTAAGGAGGAACCAAGGTTATCACTTCCTGAAAAAACTTTTGGGTTCAAATCTAGTTAAGAAGAGTAAAAATTGACACGAAGGTGTTACCCTAAAAGGGGAGTGCTTTGATGTCACCAACATGAAAAATAATAGTAATTAACAGCTTGAAAAAAGCTGATAATTAAATAAAGGTTGCCATTACCAAAAAGCCGGAAAACCGCGTGTTTTCAAGGGGAAATGGCATTTTGTCTCGTTAGTTAAATGGATATAACAGGGTCCTCCTAAGACTCAATTATAGG